>NZ_JARGYC010000019.1 GCF_029168335.1 Psychromarinibacter sediminicola | reverse complement strand
CCGGGTCGCGGTCGAACTTTGCGCTGTCGGAGACATAAGCATGAATGTCGGACACTTGGCACGATCCTCGCCAGAAGCGCCGCCCCGCCGGGGGCGGGTCTCTCGGGCATTTCGAAACGAAATGCCCTGCCGACAGGCGATTGCAGAGCAATCGCCGAAAGGCGGCGCTGCACGGCGTTCCGCCGCGCGACGCAGGTGGAAATGTCCCACGGAAAACCCAGTGTCGTGCAGTGTGGTCTCAGGCCGCCTTCAGGAGCGCCTTGAGGACCGGCTCCTTCTTCGGCTTGTTCTCCAGCCGCAGGATCAGGTCGGACAGCTCCGGTTCGTTCACGCGCTTGGCGGCGGATTTCGGAGAGAACCAGTGCCGCTTGCGCTGGTGACGCTCTTTCCAGCGGCGCTTCAGCTTCTGCACGATCATCGGGTAGAGCGTGACGCGGCAGGGCTGCAGCGCGCCGTCGTCCAGCACCTTGTCGTAGTGGTAGACGCCGAGCGCCTGCTTGGAGATGCAGCCGGTGGCCCCGGCCTCTTCCAGCGCCTCGATCTCGGCCGCCGCCCAGGGCTTCTTGCCGTCCATCGTCCAGCCCTTGGGCACCACCCAGCGCCCCGTGTCCCGCGAGGTGACCATCAGCACGCGCACGCGCCCCTTGGCATCGAAATGAACCGGCAAAGCCGCGATCTGATCCGTCAAGTCTGTCATACTGCGCCTCGAAAGGTCTTTGTTTTTTGGCAAGGCCTTGCCCCGGTCCGGGCCGCCTCGCACAGCCATTTGAAATCAGGTTGACACCAAAAGCAACAACTAGACTAATTCGAACATTTTTCAAGTGGCCGGAACGCCGCGCCCCGCGCCGGAGCGTCTCCGGCGCGGGGCGCGATCCAAGCGTTGTGACGCGGGGTCAGCTGTCGGCCGACTCCGCGGCCAGCTCGGCGCGGTTCCAGCGGATCGAGGACCATAGCGCCAGCCCGATCAGCGCCGCGCCGCCGAGGCCGGTGATCAGTTCGGGGATGTGCACGAGCGTCTGCGCGTACATCACGACCGACAGCGCCACGATGGCGTAGAAGGCGCCGTGTTCGAGGAAGCGGTATTCCGTGAGCGTGCCCTTCTCGACCAGCATGATGGTCATCGAGCGCACGTACATCGCGCCGATCCCGAGGCCGATGGCGATGACGAACAGGTTCTGCGACAGCGCGAAGGCGCCGATCACGCCGTCGAAGCTGAACGAGGCGTCCAGCACCTCCAGGTAGAGAAACGCGCCGAGGCCGCCCTTGGCCGCGCCCTCCAGCGCCTCCTGCGAGCTGTCGAGGATGCCGCCCAGCACCTCGACCGCGAGGAAGGTCACCAGCCCCCAGATCGCCGAGCTGAAGAACAGCTGCTGCATCGCCGGATCCTGCACGCGGCTGAACACCAGGATCAGCACCAGCACCAGCATCACCTCGATCGAGCGGATCGTGGCGTATTTCGCCATCCGCCCCTCCAGCCAGCGCACCCAGTGGACGTCCTTTTCGTGGTCGAAGAAGAAGCTCAGGCCGACCATCATCAGGAAGGTGCCGCCGAAGGCCGCGATCGGCAGATGCGCCTCGTGCATGATATGGGCGTATTCGTCGGGATCGGTGGCGGCGAGCATCACGGCCTGCCACGGGCCGATCTTGGCCGCGATCACCACGATCAGCAGCGGAAAGATGATCCGCATGCCGAACACGGCGATCAGGATGCCCCAGGTCAGGAATCGCCGCTGCCATTTCGGCGTCATGTCCTTGAGCTTGTTGGCGTTTACGATGGCGTTGTCGAAGGACAGCGAGATCTCCAGCACGGCGAGCACCGCGCAGATGAAGAAGATCTCCAGCGTGCCCCCGAGGGTGCCGGTGGTGCGCCAGCCGAGCAGGGCGCCGAGGGCCAGCCCCGCGGCCGTGAAGGCGAATGCCCAGCTGAAGTAATAGAACATCTGGCCGGTCCGCGACCGTCCGCGTCCCGCCCCCGACTCGAGCGTGTGGTCCTTTGTCATGTCGAATTTGGGTCCAGGCGGCTGGAAAGCATCGCGGTGCCGACATCACGAAAGCGCCGCCACTTTCGCCAGAGGGGCCCGGTCACCGACTGCGATCCGCGGGCGCGCGGCGCCGCGAATGCGCGGACTATCGCTCTGTTCGGCGCCGATTTCAACCGTGCGCGTTTTGCCGGGCCTTGGGGCGCGATGGTTGTTCCCCTGGCGGGCGTTCGGCGCTAACGAGGCGTCGGGCATTCGATACCGGAGCGGAGCCGCCGGCGTGCAACTTGTCGTCTTCACCGATCTCGATGGCACTCTTCTGGACCACGCCACCTATTCCCATGCCGCCGCCGCCCCGGCGCTGGCGGAATTGCGGCGGCGCCGAATCCCGCTGGTTCTGGCCAGTTCCAAGACCGCGGCCGAGATCGCGCCGCTTCATGCCGAGCTGGGCCTGGGCGCCGCGCCCGCCATCGTCGAGAACGGCGCCGGGCTGCTGGAGCCGGCCGCGCCGGAGGGGGGCGATGCGGCCGAGTACGCCCGTATCCGCGCCGCGCTCGACGCTGTGCCGCCGGGGCCCCGGGCGCGGTATCGGGGCTTCGGCGACATGAGCGATGCCGAGGTCGCGGAGTTGACCGGGCTGTCGCGGGAGGAGGCGGCGCGGGCGCGCCGGCGGTGCCATTCCGAACCCGGCCTGTGGGCCGGTTCGGAGGCGGATCGCGCGGCCTTCGAGGCGGCTCTGGCCGAAAGGGGCATCCACGCCCGCGCGGGCGGGCGGTTCCTGACCCTGTCGCTCGGCCGGACCAAGGCCGACGCGATGCGGGCCGTGGCGGCGCGGCTCGGGGCGGAGACCACCGTCGCGCTCGGCGACGCGCCGAACGATGCCGAAATGCTGGCGGCGGCCGATTACGCCGTCGTCGTGCGCAACGATCACGCGCCGCCGGTGCCGCCGCTGCCCGAAAAACCCGCAGGGCGCATCCGCCGCACCGACCGGCCGGGGCCGGAGGGTTGGAACGCGGCCGTGCTGGGGTTACTTGAAGAGATCGGCGGCTGACGGGACAGCGGAGATGGCGGATTTTCACCAGAACGGCAACATCGCCCAGTTCCACAACCTGCGCACACGGCCGGTGGAGGAACTGGTCTATGAGCTGGAGACCTTTGCCCAGACCCGCAAGATCAGCCTGATCCTGCCGTCGCTCTATTCCGAGCTGGAGCAGCCGGCGCTGTCGGGCATTCTCGACGAGCTGTCAAAGGTCCGTTACGTGCATCGCGTGATCATCGGGCTGGACCGCGCCGACGAGCGGCAGTTCCGCATGGCCCGCGACTACTTTGCGCGCCTGCCGCAGACCCACGTGGTGATCTGGAACGACAGCCCCCGGATGAAGGCGCTGGGGGGCAAGCTGGAGGATCTCGGCCTTGCGCCGCTGGAGCCGGGCAAGGGCAAGAACGTGTGGTCCTGCATCGGCTATCTGATCGCCTGCGCCGACAGCGCGGTGATGGCGATCCACGATTGCGATATCGTCACCTACGAGGCCGAGATGCTGGCGCGGCTGGTCTATCCGGTGGCCAACCCCAACTTCTCCTACCAGCTGTCCAAGGGCTTCTATCCGCGCGTCGGCGGCGGCAAGCTGAACGGGCGGGTGTCGCGGCTTCTGGTCTCGCCGCTGCTGATCGCGCTGAAGCGGGTGGTGGGCGACACCGACTATATCGATTACCTGCGGGCCTTCCGCTATCCGCTGTCGGGCGAGTTCGCGCTGCGCACGGGCATGCTGCCGGATCTGCGGATCCCGTCGGATTGGGGGCTGGAGATCGGGGTGCTGTCGGAGGCGTGGCGCAACCTGGGCCGCAACGCCGTCTGCCAGGTCGAGATCGCGGACGAGTACGACCACAAGCACCAGACGGTCAGTCCCGACGACGCGACCGCCGGGCTGAACCGGATGTCGACCGATATCTGCAAGGCGATCTTCCGCAAGCTGGCCGCCGAGGGGACGGTGTTCGACATGAACATCTTCCGGACGCTCAAGGCCACCTATTACCGCCGCGCGCTGGATCTGGTGGAGGTCTATGCCAACGACGCGCGGATGAACGGGCTGACCACCGACCGGCATGTCGAGGAACAGACCATCGAGCTGTTTGCCGAGAACATCATCCGCGCGGGCGAGATTTTTCTGAAGAATCCCAACGAGACGCCGTTCATTCCCAACTGGAGCCGGGTGCATGCCGCCGATCCCGGGCTGATCTCGGAGTTGAAGGCGGCGGCGGCGGCCGACGAGGCGGAGTTCGCGCCGCTGCCGTTCGAGCCGGCGGGGTAGCGGGGGCCGTCGCGGTGTGGGGTCCGGGGCGGGCCGATGCCGGTGGAATGGTTAAGGTGCGGTTAACGCACGGTCCCGTAACCCCTTGTAAACAATAAACTTCGTGACCTTCCGGACGGTCTTGTGTAGAACAAGGGCAAGCTGGAAGAAATGAGGCAGCGGCTCCGGGGCGCATCCCGTGGGCCGCTTTTTCGTTTCTCCCATGCCAATGGCATGAGGGGGCCATTTCATCATGACTTTGATCAAGCCGGAGAAGGCTGAAGAGCCCGACATCTCGGTCGGGATCGCGGAGGACCAGTCTCTGGAGGCGCTGATCGCGGTGGCGGAGGTCACGCGCAAGATCCAGGCGCAGGAGCTGGATGCGCTGCAGGAGGTGCCGAAGGTGGCGGCGCATGCGACGGCGGCGCGGAAACAATTGCTAGCGGAGAAAGACCGTGTTTACGAGCAGCAGAAACGAAAATCCGGTGTTGTCAATGACTTCGCCATCGACTTCGATGCCGCACGCGCTGAAATCGGGCGCCGCCTGGCTTGCCTCCGCGCCGCCCGAGACGGCTGAGGAATTCCTGGCCGAGCTGAGCGAGGGGACGCTTTTGGCGCTGCCCTACCTGTTCGAGTTCTGGGCGCTGCCGCACCAGCTGCCGCCCGAGGGCGACTGGCGCAGCTGGGTGATCCTGGGCGGGCGCGGCGCGGGCAAGACCCGCGCCGGGGCCGAATGGGTGCGGGCGCAGGTGGAAGGCGCGCTGCCGCTGGACAAGGGCCGGGCGCGGCGCGTGGCGCTGGTCGGCGAGACGCTGGACCAGGTCCGCGAGGTGATGATCTTCGGCGACAGCGGCATCCTGGCCTGCTCGCCGCCCGACCGGCGGCCGGAATGGCAGGCGACGCGGCGGCGGCTGGTCTGGCCGAACGGGGCGGTGGCGCAGGCGTTCTCGGCGCATGACCCGGACTCGCTGCGCGGGCCGCAATTCGACGCGGCCTGGGTCGACGAGCTGGCGAAATGGAAACGGGCGGAAGAGGCCTGGGACATGCTGCAGTTCGCGCTGCGGCTCGGGGCGCAGCCGCAGCAGGTGGTGACCACCACGCCGCGCAATGTGGGCGTGCTGAAGACGCTGCTGCAGGTCGGCTCGACGGTGACGACCCATGCGCCGACCGAGGCGAACCGGGCGTTCCTGGCCGAGAGCTTCCTGGCCGAGATGGCGGCGCGCTATGGCGGCACGCATCAGGGGCGGCAGGAGCTGGACGGCGAGCTGCTGGAGGATGTCGAGGGCGCGCTGTGGACGCTGGAGATGCTGGACGATGTGCGGGTCGACGCGGCGCCGGAGCTGGACCGCGTGGTCGTGGCGGTGGACCCGGCGGTTTCGGGGCACGCGAAATCGGACGATTGCGGCATCGTGGTCGCGGGCGCCGTCACGCAGGGGCCGCCGCAGGACTGGCGGGCCGTGGTGCTGGAGGATGCGAGCGTGAGCGCGGCCTCGCCCACGGCCTGGGCGCAGGCGGCGCTGGACGCCGCGGCGCGCTGGGGCGCGGAGCGGGTCGTGGCCGAGGTGAACCAGGGCGGCGAGATGGTGGAGACGGTGCTGCGGAGCATCGACCCGATGGTGTCCTATCGCGGTGTCCGGGCGGGGCGGCGCAAGGGCGCGCGGGCCGAGCCGGCCGCGGCGCTTTACGAGCAGGGGCGGGTCGGCCACCTGGGCGGGCTGGCCGCGCTGGAGGACCAGATGTGCCGGATGACGGCGCATGGCTATCGCGGCAGCGGCTCGCCGGACCGGGCCGACGCGCTGGTCTGGGCGCTGCATGAGCTGATGATCGAGCCGGCTGCGACCTATATGCGGCCGCGGATCCGTGGGTTGGGCGGGTAGCGCCCGGCATCCGGAGCGCGGCGCCCGTGGGTCGGGCGGGTGCCTCCGGCGGGGATATTTGGAACCAGAAGAACGACCTTTGCGGCGCCCTTGGGCGGACGGGAGAGGTCTGTCCGGGGCACGAGACGAAGAGGAGCGGGCTGGCATGTTCGACTTTCTGAAGCGGCGCGACGAAGAGGCGCCGGAGCGCAAGGCTTCGGCGACGGGGCGGGTGATGGCCTGGCCGGGCGGCGGCCGGGTGGCGTGGAGCGCGCGGGACACCGGGAGCCTGACGCGGACGGGCTTCGCGGCGAACCCGGTGGGGTTCCGCGCGGTGCGGCTGATCGCGGAGGCGGCGGCGGCGGTGCCGCTGGTCTGCCAGGATGCGGGGCAGCGCTATGAGACGCATCCGGTGCTGGAGCTGATCGGGCGGCCGAACCCGGCGCAGGGGCGGGCGGAGCTGTTCGAGGCGCTCTATGCCCATCTGCTGTTGAGCGGCAACGGCTTCGTCGAGGCCGTGGGCGGCGAGACGGACCTGCCGGTGGAGCTGCATGTGCTGCGATCGGACCGGATGTCGGTCGTGCCGGGGGCCGACGGCTGGCCGGTGGCCTATGAATACGCGGTGGGGGCGAAGACACACCGCTTCGTGGTGGGCGAGGGCGTGTCGCCGGTCTGCCATGTGCGGGCGTTCCATCCGCAGGACGACCATTACGGGTTCTCGCCGATGCAGGCGGCGGCGACGGCGGTGGACGTGCATAACGCGGCCTCGCGCTGGTCGAAGGCGCTGCTGGACAATGCCGCGCGGCCCTCGGGCGCGATCGTCTACCGGGGCGCGGACGGGCAGGGCGCGCTGGCGCCCGACCAGTACGAGCGGCTGCAGCACGAGATGGAGGCCTATCACCAGGGTTCGGCGAATGCCGGGCGGCCGATGCTGCTGGAGGGCGGGCTGGACTGGAAGCCGATGGGGTTCTCGCCGTCGGACATGGAGTTCCAGAAGACCAAGGAGGCGGCGGCGCGCGAGATCGCGCAGGCCTTCGGGGTGCCGCCGATGCTGATCGGCATTCCGGGCGACGCGACTTACGCCAATTACCAGGAGGCGCACCGGGCGTTCTACCGGCTGACGGTGCTGCCCCTGGTGGCGAAGGTGACGGCGGCCTTGGCGCATTGGCTGGGGGAGTTCGCGGGCGCGGCGGTGGAATTGAGGCCCGATCCGGACCAGCTGCCGGCGCTGGCGGCGGAGCGCGACCAGCAGTGGACGCGGGTCGCGGAGGCGGAGTTCCTGACGGAGGCGGAGAAGCGGGCGCTTCTCGGGCTGCCGCCGCTGGACGGGGCGGCGTGAGCGGCTCCGGCGGCGTGGGGGGGGGAGACGGCGAAGGGGGCGCTGCCCCCGCGCCTGCGGTGCCCCCCGGAGTGTTTTCGCCAAGATGAAGCTGCCGGGGGCGCCCCGGTACGGGCAAGAAAGGGGTTCGGATGATGGATGGACTGGCGTCGGGGCTGGAGCACAAGTTCTGCCGGCTGGGCGACGAGCTGAGCGTGACGGACGGGGTGCTGATCGAGGGCTATGCCTCTGTGTTCGGCGCGGCCGACCAGGGCGGCGACGTGGTGGGCCAGGGGGCCTATGCGCGGTCGCTGGAGGCGATGGCGGCGCGGTGCGGGCGGGTGAAGATGCTGTGGCAGCACGACCCGGCGCAGCCCATCGGCGTGTGGGACGAGGTGCGCGAGGACGCGCGCGGCCTCTACGTGGCGGGCCGGGTGCTGACCGAGGTGGCGCGGGGCCGCGAGGCGGCGGCGCTGCTGGCGGCCGGCGCCATCGACGGGCTGTCGATCGGCTATCGGACGGTGAAGGCGCAGAAGGACGGCAAGGGCCGGCGGCTTCTGCAGGAGCTGGAGCTTTGGGAAGTGTCGCTGGTGACCTTCCCGATGCTTCCGGACGCGCGGGTCGGCGCCAAGGGGGAGGCCGGGACTGATTCCCCCGGCGGGCAGGAGGACGGCCTGTTGCGTGACGTGGCGGCGGCGCTGGAGGCGGCGCGGCAGGGGCTGGCGCGGGAGTGAGCCAGCGAAGCTGTTCCCAACATGAAGGAGAGGCGGGATGAGCGAGACCGAGAGAGGGCCGGACGGGCCCGGCGGGCTGTCGCCGGCGGAGGCGGTGAAGACCGCGCTGGCGGGCTTCGTGAAGGACCTGGGCACGTTCCAGGCGGAGATGAACTCGAAATTTCAGAAACAGGAAGAGCGACTGATGATGCTTGATCGGAAATCCCTGACCCGGGCGCGCCCGGCCCTTGCCGCCGCCGCCGAGGCGGAGGCGCCGCACCAGAAGGCGTTCGCGGCCTATGTCCGCAACGGCGACGACGACGGCCTGCGCGGGCTGGAGCTGGAAGGCAAGGCGATGTCGACCGCGGTGGCCGGCGACGGCGGCTATCTGGTCGATCCGCAGACCTCGGAGCGGATCAAGGGCGTGCTGAACGACACCGCCTCGCTGCGCCGGATCGCCAGCGTGGTGAACGTGGAGGCGACCTCTTACGACGTGCTGATCGACACCAGCGATGCGGGCGTCGGCTGGGCCGACGAGACGACGGCCACGGCCGAGACCGGCACGCCGGCGATCGAGCGGATCACCATACCGCTGCACGAGCTGTCGGCGCTGCCGAAGGTGTCGCAGCGGCTGCTGGACGACAGCGCCTTCGACATCGAGGGCTGGCTGTCGGGCCGGATCGCCGAGAAGTTCATCCGGGCCGAGGCGAATGCCTTCGTCAACGGCGACGGCAGCGACAAGCCGACCGGCTTCCTGACCCATCCCACGGCGGACAGCGGCAGCGAGACCTGGGGCGAGCTGGGCTGCATCAAGACCGGCGTCGACGGCGATTTCGCCGGCGTGAACCCGGCCGACGCGCTGGTCGATCTGGTCTATGCGCTGGGGGCGGAGTACCGCGCCGGCGCGACGTTCGTGATGAACTCGAAGACCGCCGGCACGGTGCGCAAGCTGAAGGATGGCGACGGGCGGTTTCTGTGGTCGGACGGGCTGGCCGCGGGCGAGCCGGCGCGGCTGATGGGCTATCCGGTGCTGATCGCCGAGGACATGCCGAATATCGGCGTGGGCAGCCTGTCGATCGCCTTCGGCGACTTCGCGGCCGGTTACACCATCGCCGAGCGTCCCGACCTGCGCATCCTGCGCGATCCGTTCTCGGCCAAGCCGCATGTCCTGTTCTACGCGACTAAGCGCGTGGGCGGCGATGTCAGCGACTTCAAGGCGATCAAGCTTTTGAAGTTCGCCGCCTGATCCGTCGGGCGACACGGGCCTCGCCGGGGTGTGCCCGGCGGGGCCGGCGAGGGCGCGCCCGGCGCGCGCCCGCCGCTCGGGCCCGCGCCTGACGGGGGGCGCGCTGTGCGGACCAGGTAGAACGCCGCCGGACCAGGCGGACCCGAATTCGGAGACAATCCATGATGTTGGTGGAGCAGACCACGGTGCCCTCGGCGGCGCTGCCGGTCGAGGAATTCAAGGACCATTTGCGCCTGGGCAGCGGGTTTTCCGACGGTGGCGTGCAGGACGCGGTGCTGGAGGGCTATCTGCGGTCGTCGCTGGCCGCGATCGAGGCGCGGACCGGCAAGGTGCTGCTGGCGCGGTCCTTCGGCTGGACGCTGACGGGCTGGCGCGAGCTGGGGCGGCAGGCGCTTCCGGTGGCGCCGGTGACGGAGATCGCCGAGGTGAAGATCGTCGACCGGCACGGGCAGGAGACGGTCGTGGCGCCGGAGACCTACCGGCTGCAGATGGACAGCCAGCGGCCGAAGCTGGTGTCGACGGGGCGGCATCTGCCGCTGATCCCGATGCACGGCCAGGCGGAGGTGTCCTTCGTGGCCGGGTTCGGGCCGGGCTGGGCGGATATTCCGGCCGATCTGGGGCAGGCGGTGTTCCTGCTGGGCGCGCACTACTACGAGAACCGCTCGGCGGTGCTGGCGGGCGAGGTGCCGATGCCGTTCGGCGTGTCGCTGCTGATCGACCGCTACCGGACGGTGCGGCTGTTCGGGGAGGGCGCGCGATGAGGCGGCGGCCGGATCTGTCCCGCAGGCTGGTGCTGGAAGAGGCGGTGCGCACGCCGGACGGGGCGGGCGGATACACGACCGTCTGGACGCCGCTGGGCGAGCTGTGGGCCGAGGTCGACGGGCGCCGGGGCCGCGCCGACGAGGCCGGGGCGCTGTCGCTGGCCAAGGTGGTCTACCGGATCACGGTGCGGGGGGCTCCGGTGGGCTCGCCGCGCCGGCCGGTGGCGGGGCAGCGGTTGCGCGACGGGAACCGCAGGTTCGCGGTGATGGCGGTGACCGAATACGACATGCGCGCGCGGTACCTGATGTGCTTCGCCCGCGAGGACGAGGTGATGTCATGAGTTACGGTGTGGCCTCTGCCCTGCAGGCGGCGGTGTATCAGCATCTGCAGGCCGACGCGGCGCTGGCGGCGCTGGTGGGCGACGCGATCTTCGACGCGGCGCCGGCGGGCGAGGTGCCGGCGCTGTACGTGGCGCTGGGGCCGGAGGACGTGCGCGCGGCGGGCGACGCGACCGGCGCCGGGGCGCGGCACGACTTTACCGTGAGCGTGGTGAGCGGCGCGGCGGGCTTTCACGCGGCCAAGGCGGCGGCGGCGGCCGTCTCCGACGCGCTGGTGGATGCGGGCCTGACCCTGGCGCGGGGACGGCTGGTGCGGCTGGGCTTTCTGAAGGCGCGGGCGCGGCGGGCGGAGAATGGCACGCAGCGGCAGATCGACCTGCGCTTTCGGGCGCGCGTCGAGGCCGACTGAAACAGCGACAACGCGGAGTGACGGATATGGGTGCCCAGAACGGCAAGGACCTTCTCATCAAGCTCGACATGACCGGCGGCGGTCAGTTCGAGACCATCGCGGGGCTGCGCGCCACGCGGATATCGTTCAACGCCGAGAGCGTGGACGTCACCAGCCTGGAAAGCCAGGGCGGCTGGCGCGAGCTGCTCGGCGGCGCGGGCGTGAAATCGGCCGCGATCTCGGGCTCGGGGGTGTTTCGCGACGCGACGACGGACGAGCGGGCGCGGCAGATCTTCTTCGACGGCGAGGTGCCGGAATTCCAGGTGATCATCCCCGATTTCGGCGTGGTCGAGGGGAAGTTCCAGGTGACCGCGATCGAATATGCCGGCAGCCACGACGGCGAGGCGACCTACGAGCTGTCGATGGCCTCGGCCGGCGCGCTGAGCTTCACGGCGCTGTAAGCCATGGCGAACCCGTGGGCAGGCGAGGTGGCGCTGGTCGTGGACGGCGCGCGCCGCGAGATGAAGCTGACGCTGGGGGCTCTGGCGGAGCTGGAGGCGTCTTTGCAGGACGACACGCTGGTGGCGATGATCGAGCGGTTCGAGGAGGGCCGGTTCTCGACCCGCGACGTGCTGGCGCTGATCGTGGCGGGGCTGCGCGGCAGCTGCTGTCGCGCGCCTTCGCGGTGCCCGGGAAGCTGGGTTGAGCGGCTTCGACTGGCCCTTGCTGATGCGGGCCGGGTTGCGCGGGCTGGGGCTGAAACCGCGGGAATTCTGGGCGCTGACGCCAGCGGAGCTCGTGCTGCTGCTGGGCGGCGGCGAGGGCGCGGCGCCGCTCACGCGCGGGCGGCTGGAGGAGCTGGCCGCGGCGTTTCCGGACCAGGCCGGTCCGGCGGAGATTGGAGGATCGGATGGACGAGATTGACGCGCTGGACGAGCAGGTCGAGGCGCTGGAGACCTCGCTGGGAGGGGCGGCCGCGGTGGCGGCGGCCTTCGATGGCGAGCTGCGGGGCATGCGCTCGACCATCTCGGAGACCGGCCGCGAGGTGCGGGTGCTGTCGGGCGGTATCAGCCGCGGGCTGCGGCGGGCCTTCGACGGGCTGATCTTCGACGGGATGAAGCTGTCGGATGCGCTGCGCGGCGTGGCGCAGTCGATGGTGGATGCCGCGTATAACGCGGCGATGCGGCCCGTGACGGGCCATTTCGGGGGCCTCCTGGCGCAGGGGATCGAGGGGCTGGTGCAGGGCGTGACCCCGTTCGCGAAGGGGGCGGCCTTTACCGAGGGCAAGGTGCGGCCGTTCGCGACCGGGGGCGTCGTGAGCGGGCCGGTGACCTTCCCGATGCGCGGAGGAACGGGGCTGATGGGCGAAGCGGGGCCGGAGGCGATCATGCCGCTGTCCCGCGGCGCCGACGGGCGTCTGGGTGTTCGATCGGATGGCGGGGGACGTCCGATCCAGGTGGTGATGAACATCCAGACGCCCGATGCGGAGAGCTTCCGCCGCAGCCAAAGCCAGGTCGCCGCGCAGGTGGGCCGCGCGCTCGCCCGCGGGCAGCGTAACAGGTGAGGTGATGTCGATGGAGTTTCACGAGGTACGGTTCCCGGCCAGCCTGAGCTTCGGCTCGGTGGGTGGGCCCGAGCGGCGCACGGAGATCGTGACGTTGGCGAACGGGTACGAGGAGCGCAACTCGCCCTGGGCGCATGCGCTGCGGCGCTACGACGCCGGGGTGGCGATGCGGTCGCTGGATGACGTCGAGACGCTGATCGCCTTCTTCGAGGCGCGGCAGGGGCAGCTTTACGCCTTTCGCTGGAAGGACTGGTCGGACTTCAAGTCCTGTGCGGCGAGTGCCGAGCCGGGCTTCGAGGACCAGGAGATCGGGGTGGGCGACGGCGTGACGACCGAGTTCCAGCTGAGCAAGCGGTATGCCTCGGGCGGGCATGCCTATCTGCGGCCGATCAAAAAGCCGGTGGCCGGGACCGTGCGGGTGGGCGTGCAGCGCCTGCCGCTGACCGAGACGGTGGATTACGCGCTGGATGTCGACACCGGCGTCGTGCGGTTCTTCGAGGCGCCGGAGCAGGACGCCATCGTCTATGCCGGGTTCGAGTTCGACGTGCCGGTGCGGTTCGACACGGACCGCATCCAGGTGTCGGTGGCGAGCTTCAAGGCGGGCGACGTGCCCAGCGTGCCGATCGTGGAGGTGCGGGTGTGATGGCGCTCGGCGAGGACTTGCAGGCGCATCTGGCGCGCGGTGCGACGACCGTCTGCCGCTGCTGGTCGGTGGCGCGGGCGGATGGTGCGGTGTTCGGGTTCACCGATCATGACGCGGGGCTGGCCTTCGGGGGCCTGAGTTTCGCGCCGGACAGCGGCCTGTCGGCGGCGGCGATCCAGGCGGGGACCGGGCTGTCGGTGGACAACTCCGAGGCCGTCGGCGTGCTGAGCGCCGAGGCGGTGACCGAAGCGGATATCGTGGCCGGGCGGTTCGACGGGGCCGTGGTGACGGCGTGGCTGGTGAACTGGCGCGATGTGGCGCAGCGCGTGGTGCTGTTCCGCGGCACGCTGGGCGAGGTCACGCGCGGCGGCGGGGCGTTCCGGGCGGAGCTGCGGAGCCTGGCCGAGGGGCTGAACCAGCCGCTGGGGCGGGTGTACCAGAGCCCGTGTTCGGCGGTGCTGGGCGATGCCGCCTGCGGCGTCGACCTGGATCAGCCGGGCTATGCGGCCGAGGTGGCGGCGGAGCAGGTGCAGGACCGCAAGGTCTTTCGCTTCGCCGCGCTCGACGGGTTCGACGACCGGTGGTTCGAGAAGGGCGCGCTGCGCGTGCTGAGCGGTGCGGCGGCCGGGCTGGTCGCGGTGGTCAAGAACGACCGGCTGACCGGGGACGGCCGCGAGATCGAGACCTGGGCCGCGCTGGAGGCGCCGGTGGCGCCGGGCGACATGCTGCGGATCGAGGCGGGCTGCGACAAGCGGGCCGAGACCTGCCGGCTGAAGTTCGGCAATTTCCTGAACTTCCGGGGCTTTCCTCATGTGCCGGGTGAAGACTGGCTGATGAGCTATCCGGTCTCGGGCGCGTCGAACAGCGGCGGGAGCCGGGAGGGATGAGCGGGGCGGCGGTGCTGGAAGAGGCGCGGGCCTGGATCGGGACGCCCTATGTGCATCAGGCGTCGGTGCGCGGCGCGGGCGCCGACTGTCTGGGGCTGGGATGCGCGGCCGTACCCGTATTTCCCGGCGCGCGACGAGGTGTGGAGCGATGGCGGGAACTATGCGCGGGGGCACTGGCTGAACGGGCGGGCCTCGGCGCGGTCGCTGGCCGGGGTGGCCGCGGAGGTCTGCCTGGAGAGCGGGGTGGCGGAATACGATGTCTCGCGGCTTTACGGGCTGTTGCGCGGGTATGCGGCGGGCGATGCCGGGACCGGGCGGGCGGAGTTGCAGCCCCTGATGCTGGCCTATGCCTTCGACGCGGTGGAGCGCGACGGCGTTCTGAGATTTCAGAGCCGGAACGGGCGGTTGGACGGCGACGTTGAACCTGACCGGCTGGCCGTGTCGGACGAGGCGGAGGCGGATCTCGTGATGGTGCGGGCACCGGAGGCCGAGATGGCGGGGCGCGTGCGGCTGAGCTTCATCGAGGCCGGCGCCGATTACGAGACCGGGGCCGAGGAGGCGATTTTTCCCGACGAGGCGACGCGGTCGGTCGCGGCGTCGGAGCTGCCGCTGGTGCTGACGCGCGGCGAGGCGCGCGGGATCGCGGAGCGCTGGCTGGCCGAGGCGCGGGTGGCGCGGGACACGGCGAAGTTCTCGCTGCCACCGTCGCGGTTGGGTCTGGGCGCGGGCGACGTGGTGCGGCTGCCGGACGAGACCGGCGGCGCGGCCGATTTCCGGATCGACAGGGTGGAGATGGCCGAGTTCCAGATGCTGGAGGCGGTGCGCGTGGAACCCGAGCTCTACGTGCCGTCGGACGCGGTGGAGGTCGCGGCCCGGCCGCGGCCCTTCGTGGCGCCGGTGCCGGTCTATCCGCTGTTTCTGGACCTGCCGCTTCTGCGCGGGGACGAGGTGCCGCATGCGCCGCATGTGGCGGCGACGGCGCGGCCGTGGCCCGGCTCGGTGGCGGTCTACGACTCGGCGGCGGACGAGGGCTATGGGCTGAACACGCTGCTGGGGGCCGCGGCGGTCGTGGGCGAGACGAAGACCGCGTTGCAGAGGGCGGCGCCCGGGGTTCTGGACCGGGGGGCGCCGCTGCGGGTGCGGCTGGTGTCGGGGGAGTTGGCGTCGGCGAGCCTGACGGAGGTGCTGGGCGGCGCCAACGCGGCGGCGATCGGCGACGGCTCCCCGGGCAACTGGGAGGTGTTCCAGTTCACCGGCGCGCAGATGGTCGGCGAACGGACCTGGGAGATCACCGGCCGGCTGCGCGGGCAGGCGGGGACGGACGGGATCATGCCGGAAGTCTGGCCGGCGGGGAGCGTCGTCGTGCTGCTCGACGGGACGCCGGCGCAGATCGACCTGGCGCTGTCGAACCGGGGGCTGGCGCGGCATTACCGGATCGGGCCGGCGCAGCGGGGCTATGACGATCCGTCCTACACGCATCTGGTGGAGGCGTTCGACGGCGTGGGGCTGCGACCCTATGCGCCGGTGCATCTGGCCTGGCTGCGCGATGCGGCCGGGGACGATCACCTGAGCTGGGTGCGGCGGACGCGGATCGACGGGGACAGCTGGCAGGGGGCGGAGGTGCCCCTGGGCGAGGAGAGCGAGAGCTATGCCGTGCGGGTGATGCAGGGCGGCGCCGTGGTGGCGGAGACGGTGGTGAGCCAGCCGTCCTTTACCTACGGCGCGGGCCAGCGGGCGGCGGATGGCGTGGCCGGGGCCTATGCCATCGAGGTGGCGCAAGTGTCGGTCCAGTTCGGGCCGGGACCTTACAGGAGGATCGAGATCGATGAGTGAGACCATGCAACTGGCGCTGCCGCTCTTGCAGCCGGCGCAGGCGCAGAAACATGTCACCGTGAACGAGGCGCTGGTGCGGCTGGACGGGCTGACGCATCTGACGCTGCAGTCGGTGGATACGGTGACGCCGCCGGTGGCGGCGGAGGATGGCGCGGCGTATTGGGTGCCGCTTGGCGGGGTGAACGCCTGGGACGGGCATGCCGGCGAGGTGGCGATCTGGTCGAACGGGGGTTGGGTCTTCGTGCAGCCGCAGACCGGCTGGCGCGGCTGGATCGCGGACCGGCATGCGCCGGCGCTGTTCGACGGGGCGGGCTGGGCCGAGAACGGCGTGGCGGCCTCGGTTAACCGGGCGGTCTCGGCGATGACCGTGCTGGAGTTCGATCATGTCGTCTCCGCCGGCGCGAGTTCGACCACCGGCGTGGTGATCCCGAAATACGCGATGGTCTTTGCGGTGACGGCGCGGATCAAGGCGGCGTTTTCGGGGACGCTGAGCGGCTGGGACTTCGGCGTCGCGGGGGCGACGAACCGGTACGGCAGCGGGCTGGGGCTGGCGCAGGGGTCGTGGGTGTCGGGGATCACCGGGCAGCCGGTGACCTATTACAGCGACGCGCCGTTGGTGCTGACCGCGAACGGGGGCGATTTCAGCGGCGGCGAGCTGCGCGTGGCGGTGCATTTTTTCTCGGCCACGCCGCCGGAGGTGTAGGCGATGCGGCCGGTCATGCATGGAGATGTCGTGGCGGCGGCGCGGGTGCTGGTCGCGCTGCCCGCGGGCGCGCGGGCCGGGCGGCTGGACCGGCTGATCCGGGCGGCGGGCTGGGCGGACCGGTTCCGGCGGCGGTATCGGCGGGCGCATCCCTACTGGGGCGACGGGAGCCTGATGGCGGTGGCGCTGACCGAGGATCCGCCGCCGGAGCCGCGGCTGAGCGACCCGGAGTACTGCAAGTGCCTGTCGATGGTGCTGGAGGCGGTGGCCGGGGAGGCGGTGTCTGTCCCCGGCTGACCGGGTCAGACGAGCTGCGCGGAGGTCTCCTTGAGGATCGCGGCGGAGGAGCGCAGCGCCGCGGTTTCGTCGTCGGCGAGGTCGGGCATCAGCGTGGCCACGATCCCGGCGCTGCCCACCACGCGCGGCAGGCTGAGCGCCACGTCGCGCGTCTCGCCGACCTTGGGCGTGACGGCGGAGACGGTGAGCACGGTGCGCTGGTCGTCGCGCAGCGCCTGCACGATGCGGGCGAGGCCGGCGCCGATGCCGTACCAGGTGGCGCCCTTGCCCTCGATGATGCGGTAGGCGGCGCGGCGGACGCCGTCGTCGATGCGGGCGCGGACATCGTCGGTGATCGGCGCGCCCACCTGGGCGGCGAAATCGGCGATGGGCTGGGTGCCGGCGCGGGCGGCGGACCAGGCGAGAACCTCGGAATCGCCGTGCTCGCCGAGGACATAGGCGTGGACCGACTGGGCCGCGATGCCGAGATGGGTGGCCAGCAGGCTGCGGTAGCGGGCGGTGTCGAGGATCGTGCCGGAGCCGATGACCCGCTCGGGCGGCAGGCCGGAGGCCTTGAGCGCCACCTCGGTCATGATGTCGACGGGGTTGGTCGCCACGAGCAGGAGCGCGTCGGGGGCGGCGCCCTGCACGCCCGCGATCACCTTGGCGAAGACCTCGGCGTTGCGGGACAGCAGGCTCAGGCGGCTTTCGCCGGGCTGCTGGGCGACGCCGGCCGCGAGGATCACCGCGCCGGCGCCCTCAAGATCGCCGTACTCCCCGGCGCGCACGCGGCAGGGATGGGCGAAGGGGACGGCGTGGGAGATATCCTCGGCCTGGGCGCGGGCGTAGTCGGCGTCGAGGTCCACCAGGACCACCTCGCTGGCGCCGCCGCGCAGGGCGAGCGCGTAGCCGGCGGCCGAGCCGACCATGCCGGCGCCGACGATTCCTATTTTCATGGGTCGCTCCGTTGATCGCTGTCGCGGTCACCTTGGCACGGGCGCCGGGATTCGGAACAGCCCGATACGTCAGCCGGAGGCGCAGGAGACGCAGGTGGGCACGGTCGGGTCGAGTTCCAGGCGCTTGAGCGGAATTTCATCGCCGCATTCGGTGCAGTAGCCGAATTCGTCCTCGTCCATCCGGGCGAGCGCGGCGGCGATGCGGTGGCGCATCTGCTCGCGCCGGGCGGCGGTGGCCTTGGACATGGCCTGCTGCTGCAGGGCGTCCATGCGCGACAGGCGGCCGACCGACTGCTGGTCGAGCGTCACGGTCTTCTGGCCTTCCTGACCAGCGTCGTCCCGGCTTTCGAGATCCTGCAGCTCGGCCAGGAGGCGGGCGCGGAAGCGTGCGATCTGCGTCTCATTCATCGCCGCGATATCCTGCATCACGTCTTTGCGTTTGGTTCGGCGAGCCTATCTGGTGTAGAACCCCGCGGCAACGGAGGGTAGTCCGATGGCAGAGACGCGCACGAACATCGCCGAGGTCGATCCTGTCTGGTCGCGGATTCGCGACGAGGCCAAGCAGGCCGTGATCGACGAGCCGCTGCTGGGCGGGCTGGTTCACTCCTCGATCCTGCACCATGCGACGCTGGAGCGGACGCTGGCCTATCGCGTGTCGCTGAAGCTCGCCTCGGGCGAGATGTCGGAGCAGATCCTGCGCGAGATCGCCGACGAGGCCTATAGCGCCGAGCCGAAGCTGGGCCAGGCGGCGCGGGCCGATATCGTGGCGGTCTACGAGCGTGACCCGGCCTGCCACCGCTTCGTGCAGCCGCTGTTGTATTTCAAGGGCTTCCAGGCGGTTCAGGCGTATCGCGTGGGTCACTGGCTGTGGCACCAGGGGCGGCACGACCTGGCCTATTTCATCCAGATGCGGGTGAGCGAGGTGTTCGGCGTGGATATCCACCCGGCCGCCGTCGTGGGGCAGGGGATCATGATCGACCACGCCCATTCCATCGTGATCGGCGAGACGGCGGTTGTCGGCGACAACGTGTCGATGCTGCATTCGGTGACGCTGGGCGGCACCGGCAAGGAAGAGCAGAAGCGCCACCCGACCATCGAGAGCGGCGTGCTGATCGGCGCCGGGGCCGAGGTGCTGGGCAACATCACCGTGGGGCATTGCAGCAAGGTTGCCGCGGGCTCCGTGGTGCTGAAGGACGTGCCGCCGAAATCGACCGTGGCCGGCGTGCCCGCGAAGATCGTGGGCGAGGCGGGCTGCGACCAGCCGTCGGTGATGATGGATCAGTTGCTGAACGGGGACTCGTGAGCCTCGTCTGCAGACGGCGGGCGTCGAAAGCACGACCGCACGGTGTTGGCCGCGAGCCGTGGTCACTTACCCCGCACGGCGGAACGCCGTGCAGCGCCGACCCGCCCCCCGGGGCGGCGCTTCTGGCGAGAACGGCGCCAGGTGTTGGACGTTCATGCCTATTTCGACGATGTAGCAAAGTTCGACCGCGCCCCAGCGGGTCGGCGCTGCACGGCGTTCCGCAGATGAGGCGTCGCCATTTGGCTCAGCCGGCCACGCTCTCGTCGTGCCAAGCGCTTCAACGGACCGGAATACGAAACGCCCGCGTCCGGAGGGGACGCGGGCGTTTTCTTTCTTGGCCAGGCGAGATCAGGCGAGCATCGCCACCGGGTTCTCCAGGTTCTGCTTGATCGCCTGCAGGAGCTGGGCGCCGAGCGCGCCGTCGATGACCCGGTGATCGACCGAGAGCGTCACCGACATCACGGTCGCCACGCCGATGCCGCCATCCTCCTGCACCACCGGCTTCTTCACGCCCGAGCCCACCGCGAGGATCGCGCCGTGCGGCGGGTTGATGACGGCGTCGAAGTTGTCGATGCCGTACATGCCGAGGTTCGACACCGCGAAGGAGCCGCCCACGTATTCGTGCGGCGCCAGCTTGCGGTCGCGGGCGCGGGTGGCCAGGTCCTTCATCTCGGCGGACAGGACCGACAGCGTCTTCTGGTGCGCGTCCTTCAGGACCGGGGTGAAGAGGCCGCCCTCGATGGCCACCGCGACGGCCACGTCGGACGGTTTCAGCTTGATGATCCGGTCGCCGGCCCAGACGGCGTTGGCGTCCGGCACCTCTTGCAGCGCGTTGGCGCAGGCCTTGATGATGAAGTCGTTGACCGACAGCTTCACGCCCCTGGCCTCCAGCTGCTTGTTCAGCTGGCTGCGGAACTTCAGCAGGTCGTCCAGGTAGATGTCGCGGCGCAGGTAGAAGTGCGGGATGGTCTGCTTGGCCTCGGTCAGGCGGCTGGCGACGGTCTTGCGCATCCCGTCGAGCTTGACCTCCTCGAACTCGCGGCCCTCGTACATCTTGACGACCTGCTCGTAGCCCGGGCCGGCGGCGCCGACGGCGGCCGTCGCGGCCTTCTCGGGGGCGGCGGCCTTATCCTCTTTCGCCGGCGCGGCGGCGGGCTTGGCGGCCTCGACATCCGCCTTGACGATGCGGCCCTTGGGGCCGGAGCCCTTGATCTGCGTGAGATCCAGCCCCTTGTCCTTGGCGATGCGGCGCGCGAGCGGCGAGGCGAAGACGCGCTTGCCGTCGGAATCCGTGGGGGCCGCGGGGGCCGGGGTCACGTCCTTCGGATCGGCGGAGCCCTTGGCCACCTGCTCCTCGCCGGCATAGCCGCCGGCCGGCTTCTGGCCGTCGGCCGGGGCGGCGGGCTGGGCGCCGGTGCCCTCGTCCACGTCCTTCGGGCCGGAGGAGGCCTCGCCGATGTCGTCGGCGGACTCGCCCTCGTCCAGCAGCACCGCGATGGGGGTGTTGACCTTCACGCCTTCGGTGCCTTCGGAGACCAGGATCTTGCCGACGGTGCCTTCGTCCACCGCCTCGAATTCCATCGTCGCCTTGTCGGTCTCGATCTCGGCCAGGAGGTCGCCCGAGGACACCTCGTCGCCTTCCTTGACCAGCCATTTCGCCAGCGTGCCTTCCTCCATCGTCGGAGAGAGCGCGGGCATCAGGATTTCAGTGGGCATTGTCTTACTCCTCCACGAGCGACAGCCGGTCGTACGGCGCGCGTATCTTGGTGTCGCCCCGGGACAGGGCCTTCAGGGCTTTCTCGATCTGGGGGCGGTGCCGGGCGATCCACTTGTAGACGTCCTCGTGCACGGGCCGGCCGGCCTCGGCCGACCATTCCTGCACCAGGCTTTCCGGGACGAGGCCGCGAATGGTGCGGTCCCCGTCCGGGAGGCTGACGCGGTAGGCGTCGGCCAGAAGATCTATTCCATGGATCTCCATCATTCGACAACGTCCACGAGCACGCGGTCCCAGGGCGCCTTCATCCAGCCACCCTCGGTGCGCGCGGTATAGGCTTGCAGGATCTGAGGCAGGTGGGCCTTCAGCCAGGCCGCGCACTCGGCGTCGTCCGGCGTCCCGCCCAGCTCGTCCTCGGCCAGTTCCCGGGGAACGATGAGGCGGTAGCCCTCATCGATGTCGGCGCCCGAGATGATCCAGGCCCTGCGGCTCGAATCGTACCGGATGTCTTCGTCCATGATGATGCCTTCAGCGATAGGTGACGGCCTTGACGGCGTCGATGACTTCCTTGGTAGAGGTCAGCGCCAGCTTCTCCAGGTTCGCGGCATAGGGCATGGGCACGTCCTTGCCGGTGCAGTTGATGACCGGCGCGTCGAGATAGTCGAACGCCTCCTGCATCAGTACCGCCGAGAGGTGGTTGCCGATGGAGCAGACCGGCCAGCCTTCCTCGACCGTGACGCAGCGGTTGGTCTTCATCACCGACTTGATCACCGTGTCGGTGTCCATCGGACGGATGGTGCGCAGGTCGACCACCTCGGCCGCGATGCCCTCTTCGGCCAGCGCATCCGCCGCCTCCAGCGCGTAGGTCATCCCGATGCCGAAGCTGACGATGGTGACGTCACCGCCCTCGCGCCAGATCCGGGCGCGGCCCAGCGGCACGGTCCAGTCGTCCATCACCGGCACGTCGAAGGACTTGCCGTAGAGGATCTCGTTTTCCAGGCAGAGCACCGGGTTGGGGTCGCGGATCGCGGATTTCAGCAGGCCCTTGGCGTCGGCGGCCGAGTAGGGCTGGATCACCTTGAGGCCGGGGATCTGCGCGTACCAGGCGGCGTAGTCCTGGCTGTGCTGGGCGGCGACGCGGGCGGCGGCGCCGTTGGGGCCGCGGAACACCATCGGACAGCCCATCTGGCCGCCGGCCATGTAGAGCGTCTTGGCGGCGGAGTTGATGATCTGGTCGATCGCCTGCATCGCGAAGTTCCAGGTCATGAACTCGACCACGGGCCGCAGCCCGCCGAAGGCGGCGCCGACGCCGAGGCCGGCGAAGCCGTGCTCGGTGATCGGGGTGTCGATGACGCGCTTGGCGGTGAACTCGTCGAGCAGGCCCTGGGTGATCTTGTAGGCGCCCTCGTACTCGGCGACCTCCTCGCCCATGACGAAGACGTTCTCGTCGCGGCGCATCTCCTCGGCCATCGCGTCGCGCAGCGCCTCGCGCACGGTGGTCGACTTCATCTCGGTGCCCGAGGGGATCTCGGTCTCCTCGGGGATCTTCACCTTGACCGGCGACTGCATGGTCGACGAGGCGGCGGCCAAAGCCCGACCGCCGCTGTCGGCCGGGGCCTCGTCGGTCTCGTCCGAGCCCTCCTCGGCCGCTTCGCCGCCGCCGGACGACGCCTCGGCCGCCGACATGTCCTCGCCCTCTTCGCCGATCAGCGCGATGGGGGTGTTGACCTTGACGCCCTCGGTGCCTTCCGCGACGAGGATCTTGCCGATCACGCCTTCCTCGACGGCCTCGAACTCCATCGTGGCCTTGTCGGTCTCGATCTCGGCCAGGATGTCGCCGGAGGACACCTCGTCGCCCTCCTTCACCAGCCATTTCGCCAGCGTGCCCTCTTCCATCGTGGGGCTGAGCGCCGGCATCAGGATTTCGGTTGCCATCTTACGCCTTCTCCTCCGGCTTGATCATTCCGACCACGTTGCCCTGGCCGTCTTCGACATAGGCGCAGCGGCCGATGCCCGGATAGTCCTGCGGCGGCAGCGCCTCGGCCCCGCCATGCGCCAGCGCCCAGGCATAGCGGTCGTCGCAGTCGTTCACCTCGAAGGTCATGGTCCCGCCGCGGATCGGCGTGCCGGGCGCGGGCGCCGGCCCCATCCGCCGCATCAGCCCGGCGGTCAGCGCGCCGTCCATGCCCAGACCGTCGCCCTCGATCAGGTGATAGTCCATCTCCTCGCCGCCCGGCATGGCGTGAAAGCGCCAGCCGAACAGCCCGGCATAGAAATCCCGCGCGGCGGGGACATCGGCCGCGTGAATCTCGAAATGCGCCATCAGACCGCCGCCTCCTGCGGCATCTCCTCGGCGTAGACATCGGTCCACAGCTCTTCCTCGGGCGGCTCGGGGCTGTCCTTGGCGAACTCGGCGGCCTCGTTGATGATGTCCTTGATTTCCTTGTCGATGGCCTTGAGCTCGTCCTCGGTGGCGTGGCCCTCGTCCAGGATCACCTTGCGGCAGCCCTCGATCGGGTCGCGCTCCTCGCGCATCTTCTGCACTTCCTCGCGGGTGCGGTACTTGGCCGGGTCCGACATCGAGTGGCCGCGGTAGCGGTAGGTCATGACCTCAAGGATATACGGCCCCTTGCCGTCGCGGCAGTGCTTTACCGCCTTCTCGCCGGCGGCCCTCACGGCCAGCACGTCCATGCCGTCGACCTCTTCGCCCTCGATCCCGTAGGCCTTGCCGCGCTCCCAGAAGCCCGGGCTCTTGGTGGCGCGCTTGACGCTGGTGCCCATGGCGTACTGGTTGTTCTCGATGACGTAGATGACCGGCAGCTCCCACAGCTCGGCCATGTTGTAGCTTTCGGCCACCTGGCCCTGGTTCGCCGCGCCGTCGCCGAAATAGGTGAAGGTGACGTGGTCGGTGCCTTTGTACTTCTCGGCAAAGGCCAGGCCGGTGCCGATCGGCACGTTGGCGCCGACGATGCCGTGGCCGCCGTAGAAGTTCTTCTCCTTCGAGAACATGTGCATCGAGCCGCCCTTGCCCTTGGAGTAGCCGTCGATGCGCCCGGTCAGCTCGGCCATCACCCCCTTGGGGTCCATGCCGCAGGCCAGCATGTGGCCGTGGTCGCGGTAGGTGGTGATGACGTTGTCGCCCTCCTTGGCCGCGGCCTGCAGCCCGACGACGACCGCCTCCTGGCCGATATAGAGGTGGCAGAAGCCGCCGATCAGGCCCATGCCGTAGAGCTGGCCGGCCTTTTCCTCGAACCGGCGGATCTGCAGCATTTCGCGGTAGTAGCTCAGCAGGTCCTCTTTCGAGGCCTTGGGTTTCTTCGCACGAGCACGGGTGGCCATGGCGGCGTCTCCTCCCTTCGCGGCAATAGTTTAGCGTTAAACAATCCCATAGCGCAGCTGTGCCGGATTTGCGACCGCAAATTTCCGTTGCGTCCCGCCGATCTGCTATGCGCCTTGGGAATATCTGTAGCGCCGGTGGAGGTTGTCCACCGCCGGGGCGCGACCGGGCCGCGACCGGGCCGCGACCGTTTCGGGCGGGATCAGCGGATGATGACCTCGTCGCTGCGCACCAGGCCCAGGACCTCGCGCGCCTGCTCGTCCAGCAGGTCGAGGTCGAGATAGTCGTCGGACAGCCGCCGGGTCTTGTTGCGCAGGATGGAAACCTCGGCCTCCAGTTCCTCCGCCTCCTCGCGCAGAAGCTCAGCCTCCGCCTCGATCTGGATGCGGCGGAACAGGCCGAAATCGCCCTGCACGCTGGCGAAGGTGAAATAGCTGCCCAGCGAGAACACGATCGCGAAGAACGCGATCACGCCGAATGCCGGTGTTCTGCGGTGTCTGCCCATGGCCGTGCCTCTGCTGCCGCCTCTTGCCGGGCGGGCCGCGGGCACTGTCGCACAGGATTTCCGCTTTGGGAATCCCGAATCTGCGGGCAGGCTGCGGGCGGGAGGACCTGCCGGGATGTCTGTTTCGCCGCCGCGCGCCGAACTGCCGACCCATGACGTCGAGAATCAGCCGGTCCCGCGTGTGCCGCGGCTCTGGGCCGACGACCGGCCCTTGCGCGAGGCGGTGGCGGCGCAGGGCGGCGATGCGCAGGCGGTGCAGGACTATGCGGCGGCGCTCTCGGGCGCGGAGATGGCCGAGGCGGGGCGCGACGCCAACCGCAACGCGCCGGAGCTGCGCCTGTTCGACCGGGGCGGGCGGCGGCTAGACGAGGTGGCGTTCCACCCCGCCTATCACCGGCTGATGACGGCGGGAACGACGCACGGCTATGCGGCCCGCGCCTGGGAGGAGGCGCCGGGCGGGCATGTGGCTCATGCGGCGATGGTCTATCTGCACAGCCAGGTGGAGCCGGGCACCTGCTGTCCGATGACGATGACCTATGCGGCCGTGCCGGCGCTGGCCGCGGACGCCGATCTCGCCGCCGCCTGGACGCCGAAGCTCACCGCCCGGGGCTACGACCCGCGGCCGGTGCCGCTGGCGGAGAAGGCGGCCGCCACGCTGGGCATGGCGATGACCGAGAAACAGGGCGGCTCGGACGTGCGGGCCAACACGACGCGGGCGGAACCGGAGGGTGCGGCCTACCGGCTGACCGGGCACAAGTGGTTCTGCTCGGCGCCGATGTCCGACGGTTTTCTGACCCTGGCGCAGGCGCCGGGCGGGCTGACCTGCTTTCTCGTGCCGCGCTGGCTGGAGGGCGCGCGCAACGCGATCCAGCTGATGCGGCTGAAGGACAAGCTGGGCAACAAGGCCAACGCCTCGGCCGAGATCGAGTATCGCGGCGCGCTGGCGCATCGGCTGGGCGACGAGGGGCAGGGGGTGCGCACGATCCTGCGGATGGTGCATCACACCCGGCTCGACACGGCGATGGCGCCGGCGGGGCTGATGCGCGCGGCGCTGGCCGAGGCGGCGCATTGGGCGCGGCACCGCACCGCCTTCCAGCGCAAGCTGATCGACCAGCCGCTGATGCGGGCGGTGCTGGCCGACCTGGCGCTGGAGACCGAAGGCGCGCTGGCGCTGGGGCTGCGCGTCGCCCGCGCCTTCGACGAGGCCGACGAGCCCTTCGCCCGGATCGCGGTGGCGCTGGCCAAGTACCTGTCGAACAAGCGCGCGCCGGGGACGATCTACGAGGCGATGGAGGCGCTGGGCGGCATCGGCTATGTCGAGGATACGCCGCTGCCGCTGCTCTACCGCGAGGCGCCGCTGAACTCGATCTGGGAGGGCTCGGGCAATGTCATCTGCCTCGACATCCTGCGCACGCTCGCCCGCGACCCGGCCGCCGGCGCCGCGCTGCAGGCCGAGCTGATCCGCGCCAAGGGCGCCGATCCGGCGCTCGACGCGGCGCTCGCCGCCCATGCCGCGCGCTGGCCCGGCCTGCCGGAAGAGGCGGAGGCGCGGCTCTACGCCGAACGGACGGCGACGCTCCTGACCGCCGCGATCCTCACCGAGGCCGCCCCGGCCGTCGCCGGCGCCTATATCGCCACCCGCCTCGGCGACCGCGGCCTCACCGCCGGCGCCTTCGCCGCCTTCGACGCCGCGCCGGTGCTGGACAGGGTGCTCCCCTGAGGGGCTTCTTCTCGTCCCAAATACGCAAGCGGCACCCACCAGACGCGATCCGGCCGGCACGACGAACGCCGCACGCCACAAATCCCGCCCGGGACGATGCCGCGCCCGTCCCGGACAGGGCGCTCCCGCAACAGGCTTCTTCTCGTTCAAAATACGCAACCGCGCCATCGCCCAGCCGCAAGCCGGCCGGCACGACGAACCGCCATCGCTCACGGCACCATCCAGGTCCCGTCGGGAAAGAAGGCATGGAAGGCGAAGGCGAACATCAGGTCGTGCGGCAGGTCGTTGCCGTCGGCGTCGCGCACGCGGATCGTGCCCACGTCGCGGCCCTCGCTGATCTCGCGGGCATCGAGCGCCGAGGCCTGGCCGGCCTCCCAGTCGATCGTCACGCCGGCCTCGGTGATCCGGCCGGCCTCGGCCAGGCGGGGCAGGGGCCAGGCGCGGTCGCCGACCCGGACGACGCGGACCAGCGGCGGGATGCCGTGCGGCGGCATCTCGCCGTTGTAGAGGAACGGCCGGGCCGCGCTGTCGTAGCCGACATAGGGGTTCTGGCCATAGCGGCGCGGCCAGTCGGGTTCGGCCATGACCAGCCCCTCGGGGTGGCGGTCGCGGTATTGCGCCCAGCTTTCCATCCACGAGGGCAGCTGGGTCAGCTCGGTGCCGGTCAGCTCGCCGACGATGGCGCGGCCCAGGGCCTGCTGCCACCAGCTCTCGGTCTGGCGGTCGTACATGATCATGTCCGAATGCCGCAGCTTGCCCGAGACGCCGAAGCTCAGCACCCGGCCGTCGGCGCGGCGGTCGAAGACCAGGGCGGAGTTGCAGAGCGGACAGAAGGTGACGGCGACGGGGGTACCGTCGATCTCGTCGTTCACGATCTCGTGCCAGGTGAGATAGCGGATCGGGTAGGCGCGCGGCCGGGCGCCGTCGAGCTCCAGCGTGATGACCGGCTCGCGGTCCGACAGGCCCGATGTCTCCGAGGCGGGCACGAAGGCGGGGTTGGACAGGGCGGGGATGCCGTCCTTCGGCGGGCCGCCCGAGATGATCTCGGACCAGTCCTCGACCGTGGCGGTCGAGAAGTCCGTATCGGGCCATTCCGCGCGCCAGGCGTCGGGGCTGGCGAAGGCGGGCAGGGCGACGGCAAAGGTGGCGACAAGGGCGGCGATCAGGGACAACAGGCGCATGAACGGGATCCTCCTCCGCCATGAGGATGGCCCGGGGGAGGGCGGCCCGGCAAGCGCCGGGCCGGTCACATTTCGGAGGGAAACCCGGCCGCCGGCGACACCATCGCCGGCCCGACCCCGATGCGCCGCCCGCGGCGGCAGGGCGTGCAAGCGCCTTGCAAGGCGCTTGCGCAAGGCGTCAGCCGGCGCCTTGCGCCCGGCCCGGCGGCCTACTCGGTCACCGTGACCTCGGTCATCACGTCCGGCCGGCCGATCACCGCGCCGTTCGGGCCGCGGCCGATCTTGATCGCGTCGACGACCTCCATGCCGTCGGTCACGCGGCCGACCACGGTGTACTGCCCGTTCAGATGCGTCGCCGCGTCGAACATGATGAAGAACTGCGAATTGGCCGAATCCGGGTCGGGCTTGCGCGCCATGCCGACCACGCCGCGCTCGAACGGGATATCGGAGAACTCCGCCTCCAGATCCGGCAGCTCCGAACCGCCGGTGCCGGCGCGGCGCATGTCGCCGCCTTCGATCAGCCCGTACTGGCCGTCGCCGGTCTGGGCCATGAACCCCTCCATGACACGGTGGAACACCACGCCGTCGTAGAAGCCCTGTTCGGCCAGCGTGGCGATCCGCTCGACATGGTTCGGGGCCACGTCCTCCAGAAGGTCGATCTCGATCGTGCCCTGGGCCTCGCCGTCGACGGCGATGCGCAGGCCGGTGGCCGCGGCGGGGGTGGCGGCGAGAACGGCGAGCGCGAGGGCGAGCTTGCGCATCGGATTGGGAATCGAACGAGACATCGCACTACGCATCGGCGGCCACCTTCATCGACAGCATCTTGTCGGGGTTGGCGGGCGGCTCGCCGCGGGTCAGCGCATCGACAAGCTCCATGCCCTGGGTCACGCGACCATAGACCGTGTATTGCCCGTTCAGGAAGTGGTTGTCCTTGAAGTTGATGAAGAACTGCGAGTTGGCGCTGTCGGGGTTCTGCGCCCGTGCCGCGCCGATGGTGCCGCGGTCGTGGGGGATGCGGGAGAACTCGGCCTTCAGGTTCGGCTTCGACGAGCCGCCGGTGCCGGCGCGGCGCAGGTCGAAGCCGCTTTCGGTGTTGCCGTGTTGCACATCGCCGGTCTGCGCCATGAAGCCGTCGATGACGCGGTGGAAGATCACGTTGTCATAGGCGCCCTCGCGGGCCAGCTCCTTCATCCGGGCGCAGTGGTCGGGCGCGATGTCGGGCATCAGCGCGATCATCACGGTGCCGCCCTTCAGCTCGATCAGGATGGTGTTCTCGGGGTCCTTGTCGTCGGCCATCTCGGTCCTCTTCGGTGGGTCGGCGGCAAACTAGGCGGATAAGACGCAGAGGAAAAGCCGCGAATGCGCCTTGTCTTCACCTCGCCGTGAGGTGCACTACCTGCGGTAACGAGCCCGAAGCAGGAGCCACCCGCATGAGCTGGAAGACCCTCGACGACATGGAGCTGGACGGCAAGGTCGTGCTGACCCGCGTGGACATCAACGTGCCGGTGGAGGACGGGCGCGTGACCGACACCACCCGGATCGACCGGATCGTGCCGACCGTGAAGGCCACCCTGGACAAGGGCGGCAAGCCGGTGCTGATGGCGCATTTCGGCCGGCCCAAGGGGCAGAAGGTGCCGGAGATGTCGCTGAGCCAGGTGGTGCCGGCGCTGGAGGCGGCGCTGGGGGTGCCGGTGACCTTCGCGGCCGACTGCATCGGCGGGCCGGCGAAAATGGCGGTGTCCAAGATGGGCGACGGCGAGGTCGTGCTGCTGGAGAACACCCGCTATCACGCGGGCGAGGAAAAGAACGACGACATGTTCGCGGCCTCGCTGGCGGCGCTGGGGTCGGTCTATTGCAACGACGCCTTCTCGGCCGCGCACCGGGCGCATGCCTCGACCGAGGGGATCGCGCGGCTCTTGCCCTCCTGTGCCGGGCGGCTGATGCAGGCGGAGCTGGAGGCGCTGGAGACCGCGCTGGGCAACCCCGCGCGCCCCGTCGTGGCCGTGGTGGGCGGCGCCAAGGTGTCGACCAAGCTCGCGCTTCTGTCGAACCTGATCGAGCGGGTCGACACGCTGATCATCGGCGGCGGCATGGCGAACACGTTCCTGGCCGCCCAGGGCATCGACGTGGGCAAGTCGCTGGCCGAGCACGACATGGCCGGAACCGCGACCGAGATCATGGACAAGGCGCGGGGGACCGGCTGCACCATCCTGCTGCCCTCGGACGTGGTGGTCGCGCGCGAGTTCAAGGCCGGCGCCGAGAGCGAGACGGTGGCGGCCGATGCCTGCCCGGCCGACGCGATGATCCTGGACGCCGGCGCGGCGACCGTGGTGGAGATCGGCGGCGTGTTCGAGGAAGCCAAGACGCTGATCTGGAACGGGCCGCTCGGCGCCTTCGAGATCGAGCCGTTCGACAAGGCCACCGTGGCCGCGGCGCGGAAGGCGGCGGAGCTGACCGCGGCGGGCAATCTGGTCTCGGTCGCGGGCGGCGGCGACACCGTGGCGGCGCTGAACCAGGCGGGGGTGGCCGAGGCATTCTCCTATGTCTCCACCGCCGGCGGGGCGTTCCTGGAATGGATGGAAGGCAAGACCTTGCCGGGCGTCGCCGCGCTTGAGGCTTGATTTTGGGCGGCGCCCGGGGTCCAATCCGCTCACAGTCCAATGACGAGAGGATTTTCCCATGCGCCGCCTGTTTGCCTCCACCGCGCTTGCCCTGACCGCCCTTCCCGCCGCGCTCTCCGCGCAGGAGCGCGTGACGCTTTGGGACGTGTTCTCGCCCGACCGGATCGTGCAGAGCTTTCTGCATACCGGGATCCAGATGATCCGGACCCAGATGGACGTGCAATACGGCGACCTGTCGGTCGACCTGCGCCGCAGCCGGATCACGATGAGCGACATCACCGCCTGGCCGTTCCTGGACTGGGACGAGAGCGGCGACTGCCAGATCGACATCGACCGGATCACGGTGCTGACCACGCCGATCGACCTGACCGACCGCTTCAAGGCGACGGCGCGGCTGTCGGGCGTGTCGGCGGACAAGGCGTGCTTCCCAGAGGACGTCCACCAGGCGTTCGATATGGCGGCACTGGACTCGCTGGACGTGCCGCGGCTGACGGTGGATTTCGACTATGGCATGCCGAAATCGGACGCGACGGTGCGGGTCTATGCCGATGTCGACGGCGTGGCGACGGTCGATGCGACCGGCGCGTTCTCGTATTTCTGGTTCGAGGCCGATGACGACCTGGACGACCCTTACCCGGTCTGGTTCCTGGAAAGCGCCGTGCTCTCGGTCGAGAACAAGGGGCTGTGGGAGGCGGTGCAGCCGGTCCTGCCGCCGAACCTGACCGGCGAGAATGCCGGGGCGGCCGTCCAGGGCATGCTGGAGGGTCTGTTCGCCGATGTCGATGCCGGCGGGCTGAACGACGCGCAGCGCGCCTTCATCGCCTCGGCGGCCGCGGTCTGGCCGGATTTCGTGGCGCAGCCCGAGACGCTGGTGCTGGAAACCGCGCTGGACGAGGACGTCTACCTGGACTTCTACGCGATGGAGGACGATTTCGGCGAGGTCTTCACCCTGCTGAAGCCCGTCGCGGCGCTGGCTCCGGCAAGGGTGAGCGCGGCGGTGCCGGTGGATCTGCTGAGCCGGGCCACCGGCGAGGGCGTGGCCGAACTGTCGGACGACGAGAAGCGGACCGTCGGCGCGGCGCTGATGACCGGCGAGGGCGCGCCGCGCAACGTCGAGGCGGGGCTCGCGCTGTTGCAGCCGCTGGCCGAGGGCGGCGACGGCACGGCGGCGCTGACCCTGGCCGAGGCGCTGGAGGTGCGGGCGCCGGAGGACGCCTATCTCTGGGCGCTCCGGGCCGGACGCGCGGGCGAGGCCGGCGCGGTGGCGCTGCTCGACCGGCTGGAGGACGACATCCCGCTGGCGCGGGTGCTGGAGTTGCAGGACGAGGTGTCGGGCAGCGACAGCCATCCCGGCTCGGCGCTGCGCACCATCGCGGGCATCCGCGAGCAGGCGGCGATGCGCATGTCCGGCAAGGGCGCGGCGCGCAGCTATGGCATCGCGGCGATGTGGGCGATGCTGGCCAAGGCGGCGGGCGACCCGGAAGCGGCCGACATCCTCGAAGAGATCGACACGATGGTGCGGCTCGAAGGCGCCGCGGGCCGCGATGCCTGGGCCGAGACCGAGGCGGGCTATGCCAAGCTGGCGATGGAGGTCTGGATCGGCCAGAACCTGCCGGCGCGTTACGCGGAGTGAGACGCCGCCGCGGGGCGGGCAACGATTTTTCGTCGAAAAATCGGCGCCCGTCCGCGGGTTAGCGCAACCAGTCATTGGCGCCGTCCGGCATATCGCTTAGACGGGGGCGGGACGGTATTTTCGCAGAGGAGCCCCGCGATGAAGGCCACGGGAACGGTCAAGAAGATCCTTGCAAACTACGAGGGCGAGACGCCCGGCGTGAAGGGCAAGCTGTGCCAGATGCTGATGCACGGCAAGCTGGGCGGCACCGGCAAGATGATCATCCTGCCGGTCGACCAGGGGTTCGAGCATGGCCCGGCACGGTCCTTCTCGGTCAACCCCGATGCCTACGACCCGCATTACCACTACAAGCTGGCGATCGACGCCGGCCTCAGCGCCTATGCCGCGCCGCTGGGCCCGCTGGAGGCCGGGGCCGACACCTTCGCGGGCCAGATCCCGACGATCCTGAAGGTGAACTCGGCCAACTCGCTGATGTCGGACACGGCGGGCAAGAACCAGGCGGTGACCGCCTCGGTGGACGACGCGCTGCGGCTGGGCTGCGCGGCGATCGGCTTTACGATCTATCCCGGCTCGGACATGGCGCTCGACATGTTCGAGGAGATCGTGGAGATGCGCAAGGAGGCCGCCGCCAAGGGCGTGGCCACCGTGATCTGGTCCTACCCGCGCGGCGAGGCGGTGACCAAGGAGGGCGAGACCGCCGTGGACGTGGGCGCCTACGCGGCGCATATGGCGGCGCTTCTGGGCGCGCATGTCATCAAGATCAAGCTGTCGACCGACCACGTGATGCAGCCCGAGGCGCAGAAGGCGTTCGAGGCCGGCAAGATCGACATCTCGACCCAGACGGCGCGGGTCGCCGAATGCGTGCGCTCGTCGTTCAACGGCCGGCGGATCATCGTGTTCTCGGGCGGCGCCTCGAAGGGCACCGACGCGGTCTATGACGACGCCCGCGCGATCCGCGACGGCGGCGGCAACGGCTCGATCATCGGGCGCAACAGCTTCCAGCGCTCGCGCGAGGACGCGATGGAGATGCTGGGCAAGCTGATCGAGATCTACAAGGGCAAGGCCTAGCCCGGCGCGGCCGGCGCCCCGATCGCCGGCCCGCCCGGATCAGCCTGCCGCCTTGCCGTCCGCCGCCCGCGGCGCCGCGGCCGCGGCAGGGCGGCCGGGGCGTCGTTCTTGTCGGCATACATCGCCGCATCCGCCTGCCGCAGCAGGTCTTCGGGCCCGGCATAGGTGTCGGGGCCGCTGACCGCCCAGCCGACGCTCAGGCTGACGGCGCCCTCGCTCGCGCGCCCGGTCTCGGCCATCAGCCGCTCGCCGAGGATGGCGGCGCCGTCGCCGTCGGTCTCCGGCAGAAGCAGGCAGAACTCGTCGCCGCCGAAGCGGAACACCATGTCCGAGACGCGGCAGGTCATGCGCAGCACCTGGGCCACGGTCTTCAGCAGCGCGTCGCCGGTGGCGTGGCCCTGGCGGTCGTTGACCAGCTTGAAGTCGTCGAGGTCGACGAACATCAGGCACAGCGCGCCGCCGCGCCGTTCCGCCGCCGCGCATTCGCGTTCCAGCGATTCGCTCAGCGCGCGCCGGTTGTAGAGGCCGGTCAGCTCGTCGATCCGCGACAGCGTCTCGATCCGGACGGTGCGTTCGCGCACCACCTCCTCCAGCTCGCGCGAGTAGCCGACGAGCTCTTCCTGTAGGGCGTGGATCTGGCCGGTCAGGCCGTGGATATAGGTGTCGAAGGTCAGCTCGATATCCAGAAACAGCAAGCGGCGCAGGCAGGGCGGGGGATAGGCGCTGCCCGTCTCCTTTTCCAGGAACTGGCCGAGGACCGAGAGCAGCTGGAAGACGGCGGAGATGTAGTATTTCGACGGGATGCCGATGCGCCCGTGCACGCGGCCGACGCGCAGCCGGCGTTCGGCGTATTCCACGCCGTAGTCGCCGCCGAACAGGTCCAGCACGTAGCTGCGCATCGCGCGCTTGAGGTTGGTCAGCGTGTCCTTGTCGCCGATCATCGCGCGGATCGCGGGTATGTCGAGCTGGCGGCTGTAGAAGGCGTCGATGATGTCGTCGACCATCAGCTCGACGCTCGGCCGCAGGCGCAACAGCTCGGCCTCCTCCTCGGCCCGGATACCGAGGAGCAGCTTGCGTTCGCGCAGATCGGCGGCGGTGATGCCGAGCTGTTCGGCCAGGGTCTCTGTCGGATCGTTGCGTGACATCGGTCGCGGTTCCATCGGCGGGCGCGGCTCAGCATCGCGCCGGTGGTCTTGCGAAAGCGTTTAATTGAACGGCCGTAGCCGGAATAGCGTTAAGAAACGGTGACCGGCTGGGCCCCCGTCAGCCGCCGTCAGCCGCCGTCAGGCGCCGGGGATGTCGAAGCCCGGCGCGGCGAGTTCGAACCCCTCGAACCGGAACGCCGGAGAGACGGTGCAGCCGACCAGCGTGTAGTCGCCCGTGGTGGCGGCGGCCTGCCAGTGGCCGGTGGGCACGATCACCTGCGGGCTCTGGCCGGCGGCGAGGTCGGGGCCGAGCGTACGAGCCTCGGCCGGGCCGGCCGCGCTCGCCGCCAGGCGCAGGATCAGCGGCGCGCCGGCATAGTGGTGCCAGATCTCGGTGGCGTCGACGCGGTGCCAGTGGCTCGCCTCGCCGGCCTTCAACAGGAAGTAGATGCAGGTGCCGGCGGGCCGCGCGCCCTCGGGCGCCTCGGCGATCCAGGTCTGGCGGAACCAGCCGCCCTCGGGGTGGGGGGCGAGGCCCAGCTCGGTGATGATCTCGTCTGCGGTCATGCGGGGTCTCCCTTTCGGCGCGCGCGGGCGGCAACGGCGATCATCGCCAGCACCGCGCCGAGGGCGTTGAAGCAGAGGTCGAGGGCGGTGTTGATATAGCCGCCGACGCCGGTGTCCTCGACGGCCACCACCGCCGAGAACTCGATGATCTCGTGGGTCGCGCCCAGCCCCATGGCGGCAAGGGCGGGGAAGACATAGGCCGTCCAGCTGCGCCGGGTGTCCGGGTAATGCCGGGTCAGCAGGTGCCACAGCACCCAGGCGGCGACACCGAAGCCGTAGGCGTGGACGACCTGGTCGTATTTCAGAAGCGTCATCTCGCCATCCGCGACGAGCGGCACCAGCTGCAGCCCGTAGAGCACGCCGTCGCCCGCCGGCACCCCGCCGCCGGCCATGTGCAGAAGGCCCCAGAGCGCCAGCGCCCAGAGCATGGCGGGCGGATACTCCGCCACGCGCAGGCTGGCGCCGACGAGAAGCGTCAGGACCAGCATGGTGACGACGTAGATGATGAACTCGGTGTTGCCGATCGACAGGAACCAGGCGGTGAAGCCCGTCACATAGACCGCGACGACGGCGGCCACGATCCATTCCGACGGCCTGATCCGGCTGAGATAGCTCACGGGCGCGCTCCTTTCGGCGGCAGGATGCGACGGGGCGCGGGCGAGCGCAAACGGGTTCTGGGCTCAGGTCGGCAGACGCTCGTAATGGTGCAGGTGGCGCTCCTTCACGATGCCGGCCTCGCCCGGGTGGATATGCGGAACCTGCCAGTCCTCGCCCACGAAGGCCTTCAGCGCGTCGAGGTCGCGCCAGGTCATGACGATGGCGAACTCGTCCGGCGTCTCGGGGCGCGGCAGGCAGAAGGTGATGTCCTCGATCCCGTCGGTGCCTTTCATCAGCGGAACGGCGGTGTCGCGGAAGAACGCCTCGAAGGTGGCGCGCTGGCCGGGTTCGGTGACGACGCGGAAGATGCGGACGATCATGGGACGGCTCCTTTCATGGCGGCGCGCTCCGTTCGAAGCATAGCACGAACCGCCCGGGAACCGGGGGGCGCGTCGGGACGTTGGCTCCCGAACGACATTTGCACGAGGTTCCAATGTACCGCACCACCCTGATCGCCACCGCCTTCCTTGCCGCCGCGCCCGCCGCCGCGCAGGAGAGCGACACCGAGGCCATGGCCGAGACCGACCCGACGACAGAGACGACGACAGAGACGACGGGCGACGCCGCTGCCGACACCGCGCCGCCGATGGCGCCGGAGGGCACGATGATCCGCGCCGACGCGGTGGCCGACGCCGTGGTCTACACGCTGGCCGACACCTATGACGAGGCGTTCTGGGATTCGGGCCAGCCGTTCAAGCCCGTGGTCAGCGGCTGGGCCGAGATCGGCGCGGTCGAGGATATCGTGCTGGACGACCGGGCCGAGGTCGTGGGCGTCACGGTGGATGTGGGCGGCTTCCTCGGGATCGGCGACAGCACCGTGCTGCTGCCGGTCGACGACATCCGGCTGGTGCAGATGCCGGACGACGAGGACTTCCTGATCGTCACCCGCCTCTCGCGGGAGCAGATCGAGAATGCCGAGGAGGTCGAGGATCAGCTGCTGGGCGACGACTGAGCCCGCTACAGCGCGTCCTCGCGCAGCGCCAGCGCCAGGTAGAAGGCGGCGAGCAGCGCGTAGAGCGCCGCCGCCTTCGGCAGCCCGCTCGCGGCCAGCGCGGCGGCGCCCGCGGCGAAGGCCGCCAGCTTGAACAGCACCAGCGCCGCGCCGGTCAGCCGGCGGGCCGATTTCGGCGCGGCGAAGACGCCCCAGAGCGCGATGGCCGTCCCCACGGCGAGCGCGGCGAGCAGCCATGACACCGCGCCGCCCGGGCCCAGCGCATGGCCCGCGCGGCCGACGGCGTAGAGCAGGACCGCTTCCAGCCCGAAGGCGAGGCTGTGGACGAGGAACGGCATGGCCCCGCGCCCGGCCCCGCGATTACCCTTTCAGGATCGACTTGCCGGCATATTCCGCCGTCTCGCCCAGCATCTCCTCGATGCGGATCAGCTGGTTGTACTTCGCCAGCCGGTCGGAGCGCGCCAGCGAGCCGGTCTTGATCTGGCCGCAGTTGGTGGCGACGGCGAGGTCGGCGATGGTCGCGTCCTCGGTCTCGCCCGAGCGGTGGCTCATCACGTTGGTGTAGCCGGCGCGGTGGGCCATGTCGACAGCTTTAAGAGTTTCCGACAAGCTGCCGATCTGGTTGACTTTTACCAGAAGAGAGTTGGCGCAGCCGCGGGTGATGCCGTCGGCCAGCCGGGTGGGGTTGGTGACGAACAGGTCGTCGCCCACCAGCTGCACCTTGTCGCCGAGCGCGTCGGTCAGCGCCTTCCAGCCGTCCCAGTCGTCCTCGGCCATGCCGTCCTCGATCGAGATGATCGGGTAGTCGGCGCAGAGCGACTGCAGATAGGCGACGTTCTCGTCGGGGCTCAGGCTCTTGCCTTCGCCCTTCATCTCGTAGCGGCCGTTCTGGAAATACTCGGTCGAGGCGGCGTCCAGGGCGAGGCAGATGTCGTCGCCCGGGGTATAGCCGGCCTTCTCGATGCTCTTCAGGATGAAGTCGAGCGCGTCGCGGGTGCCGTTCAGCTCCGGCGCAAAGCCGCCCTCGTCGCCCAGGCCGGTGGACATGCCGGCGGTCGACAGTTCCTTCTTCAGCGTGTGGAAGACCTCCGAGCCCATGCGCACCGCCTCGCGGATCGTCGTGGCGGCGACCGGCATGATCATGAATTCCTGGATGTCGATCGGGTTGTCGGCGTGCTCGCCGCCGTTGATGATGTTCATCATCGGCACCGGCAGGATGCGGGCCGAGGTGCCGCCGACATAGCGGAACAAGGGCTGCGCGCAGTAATCGGCGGCGGCCTTGGCGGTGGCGAGCGAGACCCCGAGGATGGCGTTGGCGCCCAGCCGGCCCTTGTTGTGGGTGCCGTCGATCTCGATCATCGCGGCGTCGATGGCCTCCTGCTCGGTCGCGTCGAAGCCGACGAGCGCCTCGGCGATCTCGCCATTGACCGAGGCCACGGCCTCCAGCACCCCCTTGCCCATGTAGCGCGCCTTGTCGCCGTCGCGGCGTTCCACCGCCTCGTGCGCGCCGGTGGAGGCGCCCGAGGGCACGGCGGCGCGGCCCATGGTGCCGTCTTCCAGGATCACGTCGACCTCGACGGTGGGATTGCCCCGGCTGTCGAGGATTTCGCGGGCGTGGATGTCGATGATGGTGCTCATGAAGCTCTCCGGCACGGGGTTGAGTCGCTTGCGTCTATAGCAAACACGGGCGGGGGAGTAACGGCCCCCGCGGCGCTGCGGCATCGGCGCGTCTTGCCGGGGGGCGGATGCAGTGCAAGGGTAGCCGCCGGTATGATGGACGCGGAGAGGGGCGCAGGACATGCGGATGGTTTCGGTTGTTTGTCTGACCGTCCTCGCGGGCGGCGCGGCGGCCCAGGAGGCGCCGGCGCCGGAGGAGGGCGCGGCCCTGTTCGCCGAAGCCTGCGCGGAGTGTCACACGGCCGACGGCGTGGGCTTCCGCATGCCCGCGACCGTGGAAGCGTTCCGCGCCGGCCACAGCACGCGCAAGGCGCCGGCCTTCAAGGGCACCGACGCCGAGCTTCAGGCGATCATCGACTGGCTTCGGTCGCGCTGACTCGGCGCAGGCGGCGGGCCAGTTGGCGTTCGCGCAGGAAGGTGTAGAGCCCGGCGACCAGGATGATCGCGGCACCGAGCAGGGTCAGCGCGTCGGGCCGCTCGCCGAAGACCAGTATGCCGAGGCCCATGGTGAAGACCAGCCTGGCATAGCGGAACGGCGCCACGACCGAGACCGGGGCCACGCGCATCGCCACGGTGAGCGAATAATAGCCCAGCGCGGTGACCACGACGGCCCCGGCCACATGCCACATCGCCGGGCCGGACCAGCGCGGCGCGTCGCCCATCAGCGCCATCAGCACCGCGCCGAACGGTATGGTGACGGCGAAGCCCCAGGTCGACAGCGAGATCGAGGGGATGCCGGGCGGCGACAGCCGGGTGACCAGGTCGCGCAGGGCGAGACCGGACACGCCCATCAGCGCGAAGAAGGCGGTGGGGGTGAAGCCCTCCATCCCCGGGCGGACGACCAGCAGCATGCCGACGATCCCGGCCGCCACCGCCATCCAGCGGCGCGCGCCGACGGGTTCCTTCAGGATCGTCGCGGCGCCGATGACGACGATCAGCGGCGCCATCTGCATGATCGCGGCGAATTGCGACAGCGGCACGTAGGTCAGGCCGAGGACCAGGCCGATACTGCCCACCACCTCGAACAGGTTGCGCCAGAGCACCGCCGGGTGCAGCATCGCGCGGCTGAGAAGCTGCGCGCCCTGGATCCTCGCGATCAGGACGAAGAAGACGGTGCCGCCCACCGTCATCAGCAGCAGCACCTGGCCGGGGGGCTGGCCGCCGCGGGTGGCGGCCTTGATGAACATGTCCGACAGCGCCAGGAGCGCCATCGCCAGCACCATCAGCCCGATGCCGCGCATCAGCTGCATCGGGCGCTCGACGGCGGGCGCGTCGGGCGCGCTCACTTGCGCGACTTCCGCGGCACGCCGTAAAGCTCCAGCCGGTGGCCGCGCAGCTCGTAGCCCAGCTTGTCGGCGATCTTCTCCTGCAGCGCCTCGATCTCGGGGTCGCAGAACTCGATCACGGCGCCGGTCTGCATGTCGATCAGGTGGTCGTGGTGGTCGCGCTCGGCATCCTCATAGCGGGCGCGGCCGTCGCCGAATTCCAGCTTCTCGATGATGCCTGCCTCCTCGAACAGCTTCACGGTGCGATAGACCGTGGCCAGCGAGATGCGCGGGTCGGCGGCGCTGGCGCGGGCGTAAAGCTCCTCGACATCGGGGTGGTCCTGCGAGTCCTGCAGCACCCGCGCGATCACGCGGCGCTGGTCGGTCATCCGAAGCCCCTTGGACTCGCAGCGGTCGAGAATGGTGTCGGACATCGTGCCTCCTGCGTCGGGCCTCGGTTTAGGACACTCGCGGGCGGTCGGAAAGCCCGCGAAGAAATCCGCGAAAAAAGTTTGAACCGGGGCGGGGCCCCGCGCGTCCTATCCCTGAAACCGGCCGGGAAGGCCCGGAGAGACCGAAAGGGAGACACGCCATGACCGCCACCATCGCCATCGTCCTTCTGGGCTGCGGCTGCCTGCCGCTGGTCGCCGCCTACGGGCTGATCCGGCCGGATCGCAAGGCCGGCCGCGCCGCGGGCCCGATCCGCAGAAGCTGACCGTTCGAAAGGTTCCTCCCAAAGTCATTTCATCACCTAATCCTTTCTTCGCTGCCTGCCTCCTCCCCTCGTCCCCGATATCGGCAGAGCAGCAAGGCGCCCGGGTTTCGTCCCCGCCCGACAGGCGCCCACCGCGCGGCCGGTCGTCCCCCGGCCGCGCGGTCTCGTTTCACACCATCTCCGGCTCGCGCCCCAGCCGCATGGCGAGGCGGCCGACGGTCAGCCCCTGCACGATGATCGAGAACACCACGACCATGTAGGTGCAGGTGAGAATCAGCGGCTTCCAGTCGCCGTCCGGCAGCGACAGCGCCAGCGCGACCGAGATGCCACCCTTCAGCCCGCCCCAGGTCATGATCGGGATCGTCCCGCGCGAAAAGCCGCGGAACGGTCTCAGCAGCAGGACCGGCACCGCCACCGCCGCCAGCCGCGCCGCCAGCGCCAGCGCGATCGACAGCGCCCCCGCGATCACCGCGTCGAGCGAGAAGGCGACGGCGAAGACCTCGACCCCGATCATCAGGAACAGCACGGCGTTCAGGATCTCGTCGATCAGCTTCCAGAAGGCGTCGACATAGTCGCGGGTCTGGGCGCTCATCCCGTGCCGTGTGCCGATATCGCCGATCAATAGCCCCGCGCAGACCGCCATGATCGGCGCCGAGACGTGCAGGTAGACGGCCAGCTCGTAGCCGCCGAAGGCCAGCGCCAGGGTCAGGAGCACCTCCAGCGAGTAGTCGTCGATGCGCCGCATCACCCGGAAGGTCAGCCAGCCCAGCACGCAGCCCAGCACCGCGCCGCCCGCCGCCTCCTGCGCGAAGAGGAGCGCCGCGCCGGCCAGCGGATCCTCGGCCGCGCCGTGGCCGCCCGAGGGGAAGGCGATGCCCACGAGCACCAGGAAGACGACATAGCCGACCCCGTCGTTGAACAGCGATTCGCCGGCGATCTTGGTCTCCAGCGTCTTCGGCAGCGCCGCCTCGCGCAGCACGCCCAGCACCGCGACCGGGTCGGTGGGCGAGATCAGCGCGCCGAAGACCAGCGCGATCAGCAGCGGCGCGCCCGCGATCCACATGAAGCCGACCCCGGCGATCACGGTGGACAGCCCGACGCCGATGGTCGCCATCAAGAGCACCACCCGCCATTGGTCGCGCAGGTCCGACAGCTTCACATGCAGCGCGCCGGCGAAGAGCAGAAGGCCCAGCATCCCCTCCAGCAGCGCCTCGGAGAACTCGATCTCCATCACTTCCGACCGGATGGCGCTCGTCATGTCGATCATCGGCAGCGCGGCGTCGAGGCCCATGACCGCGACCGACGCGAAGAGCGCCACGACGAGGATGCCGATGGAGGAGGGCAGTTTCAGGACGAAATAATTGACCGCCCCGAAGGCCGCGGCGAGCACGATCAGCAGGGCTGCGATCTGAAGGGCCGTCATGTCTTGTCCCGCCTGCCGTTTTCCGGTCCCTTAGCACGGCGCGCGGGCGCCCGGAACCGGCGACGCGCCCGGCAAGGGAGGCGACATGGAGCGCAAGGACCATATCGACATGTTCGGCGCCGTGTCGCTGATCGGCTTCACCTCGGCGCTGGGGCTGAACCAGGTCGTGGTGAAGGTGGTGAACGGCGGGCTGCAGCCGGTGTTCAACGCCGGGCTGCGCTCGGTCCTGGTGGTGCTGTGCCTGCTGGTCTGGATGCGGCTGCGCGGCAAGCCGGTGCGGGTCATGCCCGGCTCGGTCCCCTCGGGGCTGGCGATGGGCGTGGTCTTTGCCGTCGAGTTCCTGTTCCTGTTCGTCGCGCTGGACCTGACGACGGTGGCGCGGACCTCGGTGATCTTCTACTCGATGCCGGTCTGGCTGGCGCTGGCGGCGCATCTGCTGGTGCCGGGCGACCGGCTGACGCGGCGCAAGTCGGCGGGGCTAGCGCTGGCCATGGCGGGCGTGGCCTGGGCGCTTCTGGACCGGCCGGGCGGCGGCGAGGCGAGCCTGCTGGGCGACATGCTGGCGCTGGCGGCGGCGCTCGGCTGGGCGAGCATCGCGCTGCTGACCAAGATATCGCCGTTCTCGCGCGTGGCGCCGGAGATGCAGCTGATGTGGCAGGTCGCCGTCTCGGCGCCGATCCTGATGGTCGCGGCGTTGTTCTTCGGGCCGTTCATCCGCGATTTCGAGCCGTGGATGACGCTTGGCATCGCGTTTCAGGTCGCGGTCGTCGCGGTCGGCTTTCTGTCCTGGTTCTGGCTATTGAAGTTCTACCCGGCCTCCGGCGTGGCGTCGTTCAGCTTCGTGGCGCCGGTGGTGGGGGTGATCTTCGGCTGGCTGCTTCTGGGCGAGGCGGTGACCTGGTCGCTCTGGGTGTCGCTGGCGCTGGTGGCCGCGGGGATCGTGCTGATCAACCGGCCGCCGCGGGCATCGGCTATGTCGGCCCAGACCGGCAGGTGATCCGAGGCGATGCGGGCGGGCTGATCCTCGGCCACGCCGGCATCCGTCAGCGTCAGATCGCGCGACAGCGCGACGCGGTCGAGCGCCGCGACGGGGCGCGCGGCGTGAAAGCTGCGGCCCGGGGAATGGACGCGGAAACGGTCGTCGAGCGCCTCCAGCCCCGCCTTGGCCCGCCATTCGTTGAAGTCGCCGAGGATCGCCGTGGGCATGTCGTCGTGGAACCGGCGCGCGATGCGGGACAGCTGTCGCCGCCGGTCACGGCGCATCAGGCCGAGATGCACGCCGACGATGCGCAGGCAGCCCGCGATTTCCACCGCGACGGCGCCGCGCGGCTCGGTGCCGGGCAGGTCGAGCCGGGCCGTGCCGGTGATCTCCAGCCCGCGCCGCACCAGCACCGCGTTGCCGTGCCAGCCGAGCGAGACGGCGTTGCCGGCCAGGTCGACGGCGGTGAAGTCGGTCTCCGCCTCCACCATCTCGCGCGGCAGCGCGGCGGGGCGCGCGCCCAGGCGCTTGTCGGCTTCCTGCAGCACCACCACGTCGGCCTGCAAATGGTTGATCACATGCAGAATCCGCCCCGGATCGCGCTGTCGGTCGAGGCCGATGCACTTGCGAATGTTGTAGCTGGCCAGCCGCACCCGTCCCGGTCCCGCGCCGTCAGGTGCCGCAGAAGGTCCGGCGGACCTCCTCGTCGGCCTTCGGCGGATCGGCATAGGCGGGCTCGGACAGCGCGAAGGGCGTGGCCAGCACCTCGTTCAGCTTGAAGAACGGGCTGTAATCGCCTTTCACGGCCGCGGAAATCGCCTGTTCGATGCGGTGGTTGCGCGGGGTGACGGCGGGGTTCGTCCGCTCCATAAGCGCCTTCTGCGCGGGCCAGCCCTGGCCGTCCCGCTCCAGCCGCGCGTGCCAGTCGGGGGCCCAGGCGTCGAACGCCTCGCGCTCGGCGAAGGCGGCGGCGGGGTCGTCGCCGGACAGGGCGCGGAAGGTGTTGGTGAAATCGGCGCCGAGCGTGGCCATGCTGGTTAGCAGCCGCTCGATCAGCTTGATGTCCTCGGGCTCCGCCGTGGCCAGGCCGATCTTGGCGCGGAAGATCTCCGCCCAGGCGTCGGCATAGAGATCGGGGAAGCGATGGACCGCCTCGGTTGCCTTCTCGATGGCGGTGTCGCGATCCGCGTCGATCAGCGGCAGGATCGCGGTGGCGAACTGGGCGAGGTTCCACACGGCGATTTCCGGTTGCTTGCCATAGGCATAGCGGCCGAACTGGTCGATCGACGAGAACACCTTGCCCGGGTGATAGGCATCCATGAAGGCGCAGGGGCCATAGTCGATGGTCTCGCCGGCGACATGGGTGTTGTCGGTGTTCATCACGCCGTGGATGAAGCCCACGCCCATCCACTGCGCCACCAGCCGGGCCTGCCGCGCGATCACGCGGTTCAGCAGGTCGAGCGCGTCGGTGGCGTCGGGGTAGTGCCGCTCGATCACGTATTGCGTCAGCTTTTCAATGGCTTCCGCGTCTTCCCTCACGGCGAAGAACTGGAAGGTGCCGACGCGGATATGGCTGGAGGCGACGCGGGTCAGGACGGCGCCGGGGAACGGGCGCTCGCGCACCACCGGCTCGCCCGTGGCGACGGCCGCGAGGGCGCGGGTGGTGGGGATGCCGAGCGCGTGCATCGCCTCGGACACGATGTATTCGCGCAGGACGGGCCCGACCCAGGCGCGGCCGTCGCCCATCCGGGAATACGGCGTGGGGCCCGAGCCCTTCAGTTGAATGTCGCGGCGTATCCCGTTGGAATCCAGCACTTCTCCCAGCAGGATCGCGCGGCCGTCGCCGAGCTGCGGCGAGAACCCGCCGAACTGGTGGCCGGCATAGGCCTGCGCCAGCGGGTCGGCGCCCTCGGGCACCGCGTTGCCGGCCAGCGCGGCGACCCCGTCGGGGGCGCGCAGCGCCTTCGGGTCGAGCCCGAGGTCGCGGGCGAGCGGATCGTTCAGGGCGATCAGCGACGGGTCCGTCACCGGCGTGGGCGCGATGCGGGTAAAGAAGCGGTCCGGCAGGCGGCCGTAGCTGTTGTCGAAGGGGACGTGCAGGTTCATCGGTCCGGCGGGCGTTGTTTCATGCGACCCGGCGCGCTTGGGCCCGGGCCAGTCTCATGACTGATCTATGTATCCCGGCGCCCCGTACAAGCCACCAAACCATGATGGAGGATCCGATGCAGGACTCGCCCCGCCCCGGCATGCGGCTGATGGACCGCGCCGAATACGACACGAAACCCGACCCGCTGACCCGGCCGCCCGAGGCCACGGTCGCCGAGGCCGTGACCGCGATGAACGCCCATAACTACGGCTCGGTCATCGTGGTGGACGGCGACAACAAGCCCGTCGGGCTGATGACCGAGCGCGACGTGATGCGCAAGGTCGTCGACGGCAAGCGCGACCCGCAGACCACGCCGCTGTCGGAGGTGATGACCACCGAGCTGCGGCTGGCACGCGAGACCGACGACCTGCTGAACTGGCTGCGGATGATGTCGAACGAACGCTTCCGCCGGCTGCCCGTGGTGGATGCGGAGGGCCGGATCAAGGCGGTGTTCACGCAGGGCGACTTCGTCAGCTATACATGGCCCGACCTGCTCCACCAGGGCCGGCAGATCGCCAGGGCGTCGCTCAGCCGCAACTTCACCTATGTGCTGATCGGCGGCGGGATCCTGCTGTACCTGATCCTGATGATGGTCGTGCTGATGGCGCTATGAGGCGCTCATGACATCGGTCGCGCGCGCCAGGTCATGAGGCTGTTGCCCTCGCGCATCCGGAAGCCGCGCTTTTCATAGAGCTTGCGGGCGCGGTCGTTGTCGCGGCCGACTTCCAGGTGCAGCGCCGTGACGCCGGCCTGCGCCAGCTGCGGCAGCAGGCCCATCAGAACCTCGGTCCCGACGCCGCGGCCGCGCACGCTTTCGCGGATGAAGAACTCGTCCACGAAGCCGTCCAGGCCGCCCATCTCGATCGACCAGCCGAAGGAGATGGCGATGAAGCCGACGGGCGCGCGGCGCGGCCCGATCAGCCAGATCGCGCCGTGCGGCGAGCCCTCCAGCAGCGGCGCCAGCGCGGCGCGGCGGGTGGCGTCGTCCTGTTCGATGCCCTCGTGGGCATGGCTGGCGGCGACGAGCGGCAGGAGGCGGTCGAGATCGTCCGCATCCGCGAGGTGCATTCGGGCGGTCACAGGCGGGCCAGCCTTTCGGTCAGCAGGGAATAGAAGCTGGTCGCGTCGATATCGCCCAGAAACAGCGCGTTGGCCGGGCGGTCGGTCACGCGCCACCAGTCGGCGACGGTCATGCCGCGGGTCAGGTCGGACTGCGTCTCGATCTCGACATTGATGCGGCGGCCGGTGAACAGCTCGGGCTGCAGCAGGTAGGCGATGACGGTCGGGTCGTGCAGCGGCGCGCCGTCTTGGCCGTATTTCTCCATGTCGAAGCGCTCGAAGAAGTCGGTCCAGCCGGCGACGGCCTCGCCGATCCTGGTGCCGAGCGCCCGGAACGCCTCGATCCGGGGCCGCGTGGTCAGCGCCTTGTGCGTGACGTCGAGCGGCGACACGACGATGTCGACGCCGGATGTCATAACCCTGTCAGCGGCTTCCGGGTCGACGTAGATGTTGAACTCGGCCGCCGGGGTGATGTTGCCCACCTCGAAATAGGCGCCGCCCATCAGCACGATCTGCTGCACGCGGTCCACGATGTCGGGGGCGCGGGCGAAGGCGGTGCCGATATTGGTCAGCGGCCCCAGCGGGCAGAGCGTGACGCTGCCCGCCGGCGCGCGGCGCAGCGTGTCGATCAGGAAGTCGACGGCGTGGGTGTCCTGCAGGGGCATCGTCGGGGGCGGCAGGTCGGCACCGTCGAGGCCGGTCTTGCCGTGGACATGCTCTGCCGTGACCAACTTGCGCGCCATGGGGGCCTCGCAGCCGGCATAGACGGGCACATCAACCTTGCCCGCCAACTCGCAGACCTTGCGGGCATTTTCGGCGGTAAGGGGCAGGGGGACGTTGCCCGCGACGCAGGTGATGCCCAACAGCTCCAGCGCGTCGGGGCTGGCCAGCGCCAGCAGGATCGCGATGGCGTCGTCCTGGCCCGGGTCGGTGTCGATGATGATCTTGCGGCGGCTCATGGCGCGGACCCTGAGCCGCCGCGCGGGGATTGTAAAGCGGGCCGCGGACGGCCCGCGCGGAGATCAGCCGTCGAAGTTGACCTCTTCCATGATCCGCAGCGCGTCGGCGCGGTGGCCGGCCACGGTGGTCAGGTCGATATCGTCCGGCGTGAACTCGCCCCAGCTGGCCACCAGGTCCGAGATCTCGGCCGAGGGCAGCACCGGGTACTCGTTGTTGATCTCGGCATAGATCGACTGCGCCTCGGGCGAGGAGAGGTATTCCATCAGCCGGATCGCCTCGTCCTCGTTCGGCGCAGCCTGGGTCAGGGCGACGCCGGAGACGTTCACATGGGTGCCGCCATCCTCGAATTCGGGGAAGACGATGCGCACCGCGTCGGCCCAGGCCTGCTGATCGGGGTTATTGACCATCAGGCCCATGTAATAGGTGTTGCCGAGCGAGATGTCGCATTCGCCGGCCCAGATCGCCTTGACCTGCGCGCGGTCGTTGCCCTGCGGCTTGCGGGCGAGGTTGTCCTTGACGTCGGCGGCCCATTCCTTGGCGTACTCCTCGCCGTGATGGGCGATCATCGCCGACATCAGCGCGAGGTTGTAGTTGTGGGTGCCCGAGCGGGTGCAGATCCGCCCCTCCCAGGTGTCGGAGGCGAGATCCTCGTAGGTGGTCACCTCGCCGTCGGCCACGCGCTCTTTCGAGGCATAGACGATGCGGGCGCGGGTGGTCAGGCCGAACCAGCGGTTCTCGGTGTCGCGCAGCTCGGCGGGGATGTTCTCCTGCAGGACCTCGCTGTCGACCGGCTGGACGACGCCGGCATCGACGATCTGCTTCAGGTTGGCGATGTCCACCGTCATCACCAGGTCGGCGGGCGAACGGTCGCCCTCGGCGCGCAGGCGCTCGACGATGCCGGAATCGATATAGGCGAGGTTGACCTCGATGCCGGTCTCCTCGGTGAAGGCGTCCATCACCGGTTCGATCAGCTCGGGCTGGCGCGTGGTGTAGACGTTGACCTCCGCCAGCGCCGGGGTGGCGGCGATTGCAGCGGTGGCAAGAAGTGTCGTGCGGATCATCGGAACCTCCTCGTTGCGTTCGGCAGGGTTAAATCCGACACTTTTTGTCGGGTCAATAGCTGATCGAAAGAGTCGGGCGAAAGTTCGCCCCGGCGCGGGGCCTTTCGCCTGTGGCGCATGATCGCACCGGGGCGCGCACCGAGGCGGGCGGCAGCGCGCGTGGGGCGGCCGGATTTTGCGTATTTGGAACGAGAAGAAGCGGGGGAGTCAGCGCTTTTCGGCGGCCTTCGCGGCGTTCCAGAGGGCGTCCATCTCGGCGAGGTCGCTGTCCTCGGGGCGTTTGCCGCGGTTTTCGAGCTCGGCCTCGATGTGGCGGAAGCGGCGGGTGAACTTGGCGTTGGCGGCGCGCAGGGCGGCCTCGGGGTCGATGCCTTTCCAGCGGGCGAGGTTGGCGGCGACGAAGAGGAAATCGCCCATCTCCTCGAAGGCGTGGTCGGGGTCGTCCGCCTCGGCCAGCTCGCGGGCTTCCTCGGTCAGCTTGTCTAGCACCTCGCCGATCTCGGGCCAGTCGAAGCCGACCCGGGCGGCGCGTTTCTGCAGCTTGAGCGCGCGCAGGAGGGCGGGCAGGCCGATGGCCACGTCGTCGAGCACGCCATGGGCGCCGCGGTCGGCGCGTTCGGCGGCCTTGACGGTTTCCCAGTCGCGGGTCTGGTCCTCGGCGGACTTGTCGCGGGAGGCGTCGCCGAAGACATGCGGGTGCCGGGCGACCATCTTGTCGGACATCGTGTCGGCGACCTGGTCGAGGTCGAACAGGCCCTTTTCCTCGGCCATCTGCGCGTGGAAGACGGCCTGGAACAGCAGATCGCCCAACTCGCCCTTCAGCTCGTCCCAGGCCTCGCGCTCGATGGCGTCGGCGACCTCGTAGGCCTCCTCGATCGTGTAGGGGGCGATGGTGGCGAAGCTCTGCTCGATGTCCCAGGGGCAGCCCGTGTCGGGATCGCGCAGCCGGCGCATGATCTCGCGCAGGCGCGGCAGGCCGCCGCGGGGGTCGTGGACGAGGTCGTCTTTCGCCATTGTCGGGCTTTCCGCTTCGTGCAATCGTCTGGCCCGCTTATCCGTCAAACCTTCGGGGAGAGTCCACCATGGCCATCGTCAACCGGATCGGGGATTTCGCGCCGGAGATGGCCGAGTGGCGCCGCTGGCTGCACCGGCATCCCGAGCTGGGCTTCGCCTGTCACCGGACCGCCGGTTTCGTGGCCGAGCGGCTGCGGGAGTTCGGGGTGGACGCGCTGCACGAGGGGATCGCGACGAGCGGGATCGTCGCCATCGTGGACGGCCGGGGCGACGGGCCCGTCATCGGGCTGCGCGCCGACATGGACGCGCTGCCGATGGCCGAGGAGACGGGGCTGGACTATGCAAGCGAGGTGCCCGGCGCGATGCATGCCTGCGGGCATGACGGGCATACGGCGATGCTCTTGGGCGCGGCGAAGTACCTGTGCGAGACGCGCAACTTCGCGGGCAAGGTGGCGCTGATCTTCCAGCCGGCCGAGGAGGGCGGCGGCGGCGGCGACGAGATGGTCAAGGAAGGCATCATGGAGCGGTTCGGGATCGGCCAGGTCTACGGCATCCACAACGCGCCGCAATTCCCGGTGGGGACGTTCCACACCACGCCCGGGCCGATCATGGCGGCGGTGGACGAGTTCACCATCCGGGTGACGGGCCGGGGCGGGCACGCGGCCTGGCCGCACGAGACGGTGGACCCGCTGCCGGCCGTCGTCTCGATGGTGCAGGCGGTGCAGACCATCGTCAGCCGCAACCACCGGCCGCTCGACGACCTGGTGATCTCGGTCACGCAGCTGCATTCGGGCACGGCGTTCAACGTGATCCCCTCGGTGGCGTGGTGCGGCGGCACCGTGCGCACCTTCGACCCGGAGGTGCGGGCGATGGTGTTCCGGCGGCTGGAGGAGATCGTGGCGGGGCACCGCGCGGCCTTCGGCGTCGAGGTGGCGCTGGAGATCGACGAGGGCTATCCGCCGACGGTGAACGCGGAAGGTCCGGCGGCGTTCGCGGCCGGCGTGGCCGAGGAGATCGTGGGCGCGGACAACGTGGACCGGCAGACGACGCGCGAGATGGGGGCGGAGGATTTCTCGTTCATGCTGAACGCGCGGCCGGGAGCGTACCTGTTCCTGGGCCAGGGCGACGGGCCGACGGTGCATCACCCGGAATACGACTTCAACGACGAGATCGCGCCGGTCGGCGCGTCGTTCTTCGCGCGCCTGGTGGAGCGGGCGCAGCCGGCGGGCTGAGCGATGGCGCTGGAAGACGCGAAGAAACAGGTCGACCGGGCGGTCACGGCCGAGGGATTCCGCGGGCATTCCTACGAGAACACCTTCGCCGGCGTGCCGTCGTTCCTGCGGCGGCGGTATGCGAAGGATCTGGCGGGCGTGGATATCGCGGTCGCCGGCATTCCCTTCGACCAGGCGGTGACGAACCGGCCGGGCGCGCGGCTGGGCCCGCGGGCGATCCGCGAGGCGAGCGCGCTGCAGGCGCCGGACGCGCCCTATGGCTGGGGCTTCGACGTGATGGAGGAGGTCGCCATCGCCGATCACGGCGACATGGCCTTCGACTACGCCGCTCCGGGCGAGGTGCCGGCGGCGATCGAAGCCTATGCGGCCGGCATCCTGGGGCAGGGCGCAGCGATGGTGACGCTGGGGGGCGACCATTCGATCTCGCTGCCGCTTCTGCGGGCGCATGTGGCCGTGCATGGGCCGCTGGCGCTGGTGCAGGTCGACGCCCATACCGATACCTGGGCCGATGACGATGTGGGGCGGTTCGACCACGGGACGGGGTTCTACAAGGCGGTGCGCGAGGGGCTGATCGACGTGGCGCGCTCGGTTCAGGTGGGCATCCGGACCGACAACCCGGACCCGCTGGGCATCGCGATCATCGACGCGGCGGAGGTGCACGAGACGGGTCCGAAGGCCGTGGCGGAGAAGGTGCGCGGGATCGTGGGCGGGGCGAAGTGCTATCTGAGCTTCGATATCGACGCGCTGGACCCGGCCTTCGCCCCCGGCACCGGCACACCGGTCTGGGGCGGGCTGAGCTCGGCGCAGGCGGCGGCGATGCTGCGGGGGCTGGCCGGGCTGAGCCTGGTGGGGGGCGACGTGGTGGAGGTGTCGCCGCCCTACGACCCGGCGGGGATCACGGCGGTGGCCGGGGCGCATGTGGCGGTGGAGCTTCTGTGCCTCTGGGCCTGGACACGGCGGTAGGTGTCCGAGGTTGGACAGGGGTATAAGCGGCTGTAATCGTTATAGATAGCGGTAACGGTTCGGGGTTGGACGCACTACACGACACTGGATTATCCGTGGGACATTTCCACCTGCGCCGCGCGGCGGAACGCCGTGCAGCGCCGCCTGTCGGCGATTGCTCTGCAATCGCCTGTCGGCAGGGCATTTCGTTTCGAAATGCCCGAGAGACCCGCCCCCCCGGGGCGGCGCATCTGGCGAGGATCGTGCCAAGGGCCCGACATTCATGCTTATGTCTCCGACAGCGCAACGTTCGACCGCGCCCCGGCGGGTCGGCGCTGCACGGCGTTCCGTTCGACCGGGGGCGCTATCGGGCAAGGCCGAGGAAGTGGTGTCGTGTAGTGTGGGGCTCGGACGCGCGCCACGACACGACGTCGAGCGGAACGCCGGGCGCGATTACCGTTGGGTAATGCCAGCGCCGGTGCGGCTTGTGATACCATCGGCGCGCCCTAGAATGGGCACCCATGAAGCTCTTGCTGCTCCTGCTCGCGCTCGCGGCGCTCATGCTGCTGGCGTGGGTGCGTCTCGCGCCAAGCGATCCGGACGACTGGCATGTCGACCCGCTGAAAGCCGGTGATCCGGGGCGCGGCGGGGTGCTGCTTCTGCCGGGAGAGGAGGCCAGGACCTACAAGGCGACGCCGAAGTCGCTGCTCTCGGCCTTCGACCGCGTCGCGATGGAGGCGCCGCGGGTGGAGCAGCTGGCGGGCAGCGTCGGCTCCGGGCGGATCACCTATATCGCGCGCACCAAGTGGCTGGGCTTTCCCGATTACATCACGGTCACGGCCGTGCCGGCGGAGGGCGGGGCGCAGCTGGCCGTCTATTCGCGGCTGCGCTACGGGCGCGGCGACATGGGGGTGAACCGCAAGCGGCTAGACCGGTGGCTGGAGGAGCTTCAGACGGTCGTGGAGTGATACGCCGGGGCAGCCGTCCTGCACCCACCGCCAGGTGGGGTTGTTCAGCGACATGCCGCAGCGCGCCAGCCAGGTATCGCAGCCGGCGGTGATGCAGATCACGGCGCCGATCTCGTGCCGGGCGCCGTCGGCATCGGTGCAGTAGTACTCGACGCCCTCCATCGGGGCGAAACCCTCGGGGCGGCCGGCCGGGTCCGGGGCCGCCTGCGCCAGCGCAGGGCCCGGCAGCAGGAGGAGAGCGGCGAGACAGCGCTTCATCGCAAAAGGATAGCCCGGCCCGGCGCGGCTGTCAGCCTTGACGGGGCGCGCGCTTTCGGCAACACCGCGCGCCATGGTTCCGATGGAAAAACTCGCCCAGATCAGGGAGCGCTTCGAGTATATCGAGGCGCGCATGTCCGAAGGCTCGGGCGACATCGCCGCGCTGGGGCGGGAATATGCCGAACTGAAGCCGGTGGTCGAGCAGATCGCCGAATACCGGCAGCTGCAATCCGACATCGCCGATGCCGAGGCGATGCTGGACGACCCCGAGATGCGGGCGCTGGCGGAAGAGGAACTGCCGGTGCTGAAGGCGCGGCTGCCCGAGGTGGAGCACGCGCTGCGCCTGGCGCTCCTGCCGAAGGACGCGGCCGACGACCGCCCGGCGATCGTGGAGATCCGCCCCGGCACCGGCGGCGAGGAGGCGGCGCTGTTCGCCGGCGACCTGTTGCGGATGTACCAGCGCTATGCCGAGGACAAGGGCTGGCGCTTCGAGATCGTCGAGGAGCAGCAGACCGAGCTGGGCGGCATCAAGGAGGTGATCGCCAACGTGCAGGGGCAGGGGGTGTTTGCCCGCCTGAAATACGAATCCGGCGTCCACCGGGTACAGCGCGTGCCCTCGACGGAATCCGGCGGGCGCATCCACACCTCGGCGGCGACGGTGGCGGTGCTGCCCGAGGCGCAGGAGGTCGATATCACCCTCGACCCCAACGACCTGCGGATCGACACGATGCGGGCGTCCGGGGCGGGCGGCCAGCACGTGAACACCACCGACTCGGCGGTGCGGATCACCCATGTGCCGACGGGGATCGTGGTGACGAGCTCCGAGAAGTCGCAGCACCGCAACCGCGAGATCGCCCTGGGTGTCCTGCGCGCGCGGCTCTTCGACATCGAGCGCAGCCGGATCGACAGCGAACGCGCCTCGGACCGCAAGAGCCAGGTGGGCTCGGGCGACCGCAGCGAGCGCATCCGCACCTACAACTTCCCGCAGGGGCGGATGACCGACCACCGGATCGGCCTCACGCTCTACAAGCTGGACCAGGTGATGCAGGGCGATCTGGACGAGGTGATCGACGCGCTGATCTCCGACGACCAGGCGGCGAAGCTGGCCGAGATCGAGGCGTGAGCGCCGGCCCGATGTCCGGGCAGGCGGCGCTGGCGGCGGGGATCGCCACGCTGCGCGACGCCGGGGTGGAGACGCCGGAGCGCGACGCCCGGGCGCTTCTGGCCGAGGCGGCGGGGTGGCCGCGCGACCGGCTGACGCTGCACCTGCCCGAGGCGCTGAGCGACGTGGCGGAGGCCGACTTCTTCCACATGGTCCAGCTGCGCGCCGGGCGGAGGCCGGTGGCCCGCATCCTCGGCCGGCGGCAGTTCTGGGACCGCTGGTTCACGGTGACGCCCGACGTGCTGGACCCCCGGCCGGAGACCGAGTTGCTGGTCTCGCTGGCGCTCGCGGAGCCGTTTTCGCAACTGCTGGACCTGGGCACCGGCACCGGCATCCTCGCGGTCACGCTGCTGGCGGAGCGGCCCGGGGCGACGGGCGTGGCGACCGACATCTCGCCGGCCGCGCTGGAGGTGGCGGCGCGCAACGCGGCGGCGCACGGGGTGGCGGACCGGCTGTGGCTGACCGAGAGCGACTGGTATGCCGGCGTGGCCGGCCGCTTCGACCTGATCCTGTCCAACCCGCCCTATATCGCCGCCGCCGAGATGGCGGGGCTGGCGCCTGAGGTGCGCGAGCACGACCCCCGCGCGGCGCTGACCGACGGGGGCGACGGGCTGTCGGCCTATCGCGCCATCGCCGCCGGCGCCGGGGCGCATCTGGCCCCCGGCGGGCGGCTTCTCGTGGAGATCGGCGCGGGGCAGGGGGCGGCCGTGCGGGAGATTTTCGGCGCCGCGGGGCTTGACGACGTGGCGCATCACGCCGATCTTGAAGACAGGCCGCGCGTCGTCTCGGGACGAAGGAGGTGACGGGCCGTGCGGCCGCAGAGGCACAAAATCCGTTGAATATTTACCGGATTTTGCGGATTTTGGCTTGTCATGGCGGAAATCCCGTGCTTACTCGGGTGTCAAGCGGGCGGCGGGAACCTTTGCGCTCCCCCTCGCCGACAAGCCTTACAAGACGTCTGGCCTTCCTGGGATAGACCCACCGCGAACCGCGCGGCGCGGCCAGACAAAGCCACAACGCAGGCTGGAAACCAGAATTAACATGAGATCGTCCAAGTCACGTTCGCGCAACAAGCAGCGCAACCGGTCCGTCGGAAACATCGTCAACCGGGTCTTCGACTCGTCCGGCCCCGAGGGCAAGGTGCGCGGCACGCCGCAGCAGATCATCGACAAGTACAACCAGCTGGCCCGCGACGCGCAGCTCGGCGGCGACCGCGTCGCGACCGAGAACTTCCAGCAGCACGCGGAACACTACACGCGGATGCTGGCCGAGGCGCAGCGCGAGCAGGACCAGAAGCGCGAGCAGCAGGAACAGCAGCAGCGCGACCGCCAGCAGAAGAATAACCAGGGCGGCGGCGATCAGCAGCAGCAGCCGCAGCAGCAGAAGGGCGAGCAGAAGGGCGGGGGCGACCAGCCGTCGCAGAAGCAGCCCGAGGCGCAGTCCGACCAGCCGCAGGCGGAGGCCCAGCAATCCGAGGCCCGGCAATCCGAGGCCCGGCAATCCGACGGGGCCGGCGACGTGATCGACCTGGGCGGCGAGGAGGATAGCGGCCTGGTGGAGACGCCGGAGAGCAAGCCGCAGAAGAAGCCGCGCAGCCGCAAGCCCCGCAAGAAGGCCGAGGAGGGCGACGACAGCACCTCCGACAAGGACTCCTCCGGCGACGACAGCCAGACCGACGCCACCGCGGCGGAGTGATCAGCCCGCCAGCTCGCGGGCCAGCGCGCAGAACCCCTCCAGCGGCACGTCCTCGGCCCGGGCCGTGGGCGCGATCCCGGCGGCGCGCAACCTGTCCTGGATATCGGGGGCCAGCCCCTTCAGCGCCGCGCGCAGCATCTTGCGCCTTTGGTTGAAGGCGGCGGCGGTGACCTTCTGCAACATCTCCGGATCGGCCGGGAAACGCGGCGCGGGCAGGGCCGTCAGATGCACCACGGCCGAGCGGATCTTCGGCGGCGGGGTGAACGCCTCGGGCGGCAGGTCCAGCGCGATCCGCGCGTCGCAGCGCCACTGCGCCAGCACCGCGAGCCGGCCATAGGCCTTGGAGCCGGGCTGCGCCACGATCCGCTGCGCCACCTCCCTCTGGAACATCAGCGTCAGGCTTTCCCAGAAGGGCGGCCAGTCCTTGGGCGTCAGCCAGCGCACCAGCAACTCGGTGCCCACATTGTAGGGCAGGTTTGCCGCCACCCGGATCGGCGGCATCAGATGCGCCAGCGGATCGACCGCCAGCGCGTCGCCCTCGATCACCTCCAGCCGCCCGGGATAGGCGGCCTGGATCTCGGCGAGCGCCGGCAGGCAGCGGCCGTCCTTCTCCACCGCCAGCACCTTGCGCGCTCCCTCGGCCAGAAGCCCGCGCGTCAGCCCGCCGGGGCCGGGCCCGACCTCCAGCACGTCGCAGCGCGAAAGATCGCCGGCCACCCGCGCGATCCGGGCGGTCAGGTTCAGGTCCAGCAGGAAGTTCTGACCCAGCGACTTCTTCGCCCGCAACCCGTGCGCCGCGATCACCTCGCGCAAGGGGGGCAGGCTGTCGATCGCGCTCATCGTGCCGGACGGGGGCGCGGGCGGGCCGGCCGGATGTGCGTATTTGGAACGAGAAGAAGCCCTGGTCGCGCCCCCGCTTCTTCTCGGTGAAAATACGCCCGCCGGAGGCTTGAAAGCTTCATCGCGCCGCGCTCCGGGTCCGCGCCATGCGGTGGGCCAGGCGCAGCGCCTCGATCAGGCTGGACGGGTTGGCCGCGCCGGTGCCGGCGATGTCGAAGGCGGTGCCGTGGTCGGGCGAGGTGCGGATGAAGGGCAGGCCCAGCGTCACGTTCACCCCGCGGTCGAAATCCAGTGTTTTGATCGGGATCAGCGCCTGGTCGTGATACATCGCGACGCAGGCGTCGTAGCGGGCGCGGGCGGCGGCGTGGAACAGCGTGTCGGCCGGGTGCGGGCCGGTGAGGTCGAGACCCTCGTCGCGAAGAGCGCCGAGAATCGGGGCGATGAGCGCGGCGTCCTCGTGGCCCATGGCGCCGCCCTCGCCGGCATGGGGGTTGAGGCCGGCCACGGCGATGCGCGGCGCCGCCAGGCCGAAGTCGCGCTGCAAGGCGGCGTGGGTGATCCGCAGCGTCGCCTCCAGCAGCTCCGCCGTCAGCGCGCCGGGGATCGCCGAGACGGGGATGTGGATCGTCGTGGGCACCACGCGCAGCTGGTCGGAGGCGAGCATCATCACCACCCTGTCGACGCCCGCCAGCGCGGCGAGGTATTCGGTGTGGCCCGGATAGGCGAAGCCGGCGCCGTCGATCAGCGCCTTCTTGTGGATCGGGCAGGTGCAGACGGCCGAGGCCGCGCCGGACCGCGCCAGGTCCACGGCGCGGGCGATCACGTCGATCACGCCCTGCGCGTGGGCCGGATTGGCCGTGCCCGGCGTCGCCGGGCCGTCGAAGGGATGCGCTAGCACCGGCAGGGCGTCGGGGAATACGGCCGCCGCCTCGGCCGGATCGGCGATCTCGTGCAGCGCCGTGCCGGGCGGCAGGTGGGCCGGGTCGCCGATCCAGAAAAACGCCTCGCCGCCGGCGCGCAGCGCGTCCCAGGCGGCCACGGCGATTTCCGGCCCGATGCCGGCCGGTTCCCCCGCCGTCAGGGCGACGGGCGCGGTCACGGATATTCGATATAGGCGTCGGCGCGCAGCTCGGCGAGGTAGCCGCTGGCATAGGAGGCGAGCCGCTGGTTGATCAGCTGCTGGCGGATCTGGTCGCGGTCGATCTCCGCCTCAAGCGCCATGGTCCGGCCGCAGAGCATCAGGAAGACCAGCGTCTGCGCGTCCGCGGTGGTCAGCGCCGTCGAGACCTCGCCCTGGTCCAGCTTGGCCAGCTCGATGGCGATGTCCCCGGCGATCTGGTCCACCGGCAGCGTGTCGCGCATCAGCCGTTCTTCCGGCAGGCCCTTGGCGATGCCGTAGAGGTCGTCGCAGGTATCGACCTCGGCCTCGATGCGGCGGGCTTCGGCCAGGGCCTTCTCGGTCCGGCCGCCGGGAATGAAGAAGCGGGCGAATTCGATGGCGACGGCGTTCTCGGCCGGGGCGCCGGTTTCCTCCAGCGCGCGCAGCTGGAAGAAGGCCAGCGCGTTCGGCACCTGGATCGGGCCGACCACGTCGCCGGGCGCGAGGCCCACCACCTGGCCGCGGATCTCCGAGGGCAGGTTGTTCAGGTCGATCCAGCCCTGGCGGCCCCCCTGCTCGCGCGAGGGCGCGGCGGAGTAGCGGCGCGCGGCGGCGGCGAATTCCTCGATCGTGTCGATGCGCGCGATCTGGGGCGCGATCTGCTGGGCGCGCGCCTCGTTCTCTGGCGAGTTGGTGGGCAGGAAGATCTCCGACAACAGGACGCGGACGCCGCTGGGGCCGGTCTCTTCGCCGGTCTGGCTGGCCAGCGCGATGGCGCGGTCGATCTCGGATTCGGTGACCTGGGCGCGGGGGCCGAACTTGGCCCGCACCACGCCGCGCCACAGCACCCCGGCGCGCACGAAGTCGCGGATCGTCTCGGGGGCGACCCCGGCCTCGCCGATCCGGGCGACGAATTCCTCGCCCGACAGGTTGGCGCGGGCGGCGAACTCATCGAGCCCCGCCTCGATCTCCTCTTCCGTCGCCTCGACGCCCAGCCTCTCGGCGGCGTCGAGCTGCAGGCGCTCGTTGACCAGGGTCTTCATCGCCTGCTCCACCGGGTCGCCGGGGGCGTTCAGCACCTCGTAGAAGCGGGCGCGCTGGTTGACCTCGTATTGCGTGACCACCCGGTCGTTCACCTTCACCACGGGGGCGAAGAGGTTGCCCTGCGCCTGGGCGGGCCACGCGGCGGGCAGGGCGATGAGGGCGAGCGCCGCGCAGAGGATCGCGGACACGAGGCGGGAGATCGGCATGGGCGTTTGCTTTCCGTCGTCTGCTCTGTCTCTCGGCCGGGCCGTTCCGGGCGGCCCTAGCCCTTGATGATCGGACAGCTGCGGGCGTATGGCCGCCCGTCCCGGCCAAAGCCGTTCAGCGACACGGTGAGCCCCACATCCGTCGACGGCTCCACATTAGTGGAGGACGTGAAGCTACGCGAGAGGGAAAGGTCGATATTCACGCACTCATTGCGGTATTCCAGCCCCACCCCGGCCCGGGCGGCGCGGTTGGCGTTCACGTCGAAGCGATAATCGACCTTGCCGGTCCAGTGCCGGTCGAAGGCATAGGCAAAGTCCATGTTCCATTCCGCGACGTCCTCGGACCGGCCCTCGACGGGCGCGGCATCGACCCAGATGAAGGAGGTGGCGGCCATCACCTTCTCGCCCCGGAACACCAGGCGGGTCTCGGACTTGGTGAAGTCGAACTCGGGATCGAACAGCGAGCGGTTGGTGACGCTGAGCGTGTCGGTGAATTCCAGCCGCCCGGCGACCAGCCAGTCCGAGCTGCCCCCGCCCAGCCCCGAGGCGCCGCCGTAGAGGCCCGGATCGTCGTCGCGGACGATGCGGCCCATGGTCAGCGCGTATTCGCGCCCCGTGGGGCCGTAATGCGTCCAGCTCAGGCCGAAGGCGGCGCGCGCCCCGGTCTCGCGCCCGTCCTTGCCGGGAAAGCGCGACAGGGCGAAGAGGTTGCCCTCGTCGAACTCGACCAGCCGGCTGTCCTCGTTCGGCACCGCGTCGCCGTAGCTTTCCGACCAGGCCAGCTGCACCACCGGCTCGATCACGTCGCGGGCGCCGTTCGGGGCGGTGCGCGCGAAGGGCCAGCGGAGCTCGACCGCGGCGGCGGGGGTGACGCGGGTCAGCTTGTTGTCGAGCGCCACGTCCTGCCCGATAATGTAGAAATCGCCCGCAAGCTGGCCCTCGACCTCGGCGATCAGGCCGTTGCCGAAGGTCCAGTCGCGTTCCCATCCCAGCTCCAGCGTGGAGCGGAACACGTCGCGGGCGATGCATTCCGACGCCGGCACGACCGGATCGACCGAGGCGCAGGCGCTCAGCAGCGCCGGGGTCACGGATTCGGCCTCGCGCTCGAAGCCCTGCAGGTCGAACAGGAACCGCCCCTCGCCGCCCATGAATCCCGGATAGCGCCGCTCGTAGGTGCCGCTGACCAGGTTGGTGGCCAGCGTGTCCTCGATCGGGATCTCGTTGTCGCGCAGCGTGCGCAGCTGCTCGAACCCGGCCGAGATATATTCGTGCCGCTGTGTCCGCGTGATCTCGACGCCGTTCGACAGGCGGTCCTTGTCGGAATAGTCGTAGGTCTCCAGGTAGGCGCGGTCCGACACCAGCTCGACATCGAGGTTCAGCGTGAAGTCGCCGGGCAGGTTGAACTCGCCGCGGCCGAACAGATAGGCGCGCACCTCGTCGGGCAGGATGTCGTCGACCGAGACGGCGCCGTTGAACTCGATGTTGCCCCAGCGCAGCGCGTGGCGGTAGCGGCCCTCGATGGTGCGGGTCTTGCCGCTGATGAAGGGGGTGACGGTGACGTCGGCGTGATCGCCCAGCTTCAGGAAATAGGGAAAACGGAAGCCCAGCCCGAGCGCCGAGGTCTGCTTCAGCGACGGCACCAGGAAGCCGGTGGCGCGGCGCAGCGTCGGGTCGGGCAGGCGCATGTGCGGCAGCCAGAAGACCGGCACGCCCGCCACCTCGAACCGGGCGTTGTCGAAATAGAGCTGGCGTTCCTGCTGGTCGTGGACGATGCGCTCGGCCCGGATCTGCCACAGCGGCGTGGGGTTGTCGCCGCAGACCCGGCAGGACGACGCGACGGTCTTGTAAAGCTGGGTGTAGCGGCCGTCGACACGGTTGATCTCGGTCGCGGCGATCTGCATTTGCTCTTCCAGCACCAGCCGCGCGCCGCGCATGATGCCTTCCTTCAGGTCGCCCGACAGCTGCGCGAAGGTGGCGGTCAGCACCTGGCCTGACGCTTCGATCAAGGTGATCGGCCCGAACACCTGCAGCTCGTCGGCGGCCTGGTCATAGACCAGCCGGTCGGCGAGCACGCGCTGGCCCTCGTAGAAGATCTCCACATTGCCCGAGGCGCTGACCGTGTTCCGCCCGTCGAACTGGACCGAATCCGCGATCAGCGTGGCGTATTGCGCGTGGACCGTGGCCACCGGGATCAGCGCGATCCAGCCGGCGACCAGCAGGCGGGCGATATAGCGCAGCCGGATCCGCATCTCAGCCGTCCTCCAGGTTCAGGAGGATGCCGAGCGACAGCATCAGGGCGGCCACCGGCACGGTCCAGGCCGCGAGCGCCACGGGCAGCTGGCCGTTGTCGCCCAGGATCTGCGCGAAGTTGCGCAGGAAGTAGATGCCGAAACCCATGCCGATGGAGATCAGCACCATCAGCCCGGTGCGCCCGAACCGTGTGTGCCGCATGGTGAAGCCCGCCGCGACCAGCACCATCGCCGCCATCAAGAGCGGCTGCGACAGCTCCATCTGCAGCCAGACCTTGTGGGTGCGCGCGGAAAAGCCGGCGCGTTCCAGCTGGGCGATGAAGCCCGGCAGCTCCCAGATCGGCACGCTGGCCGGGGCGCCGAAGCTGTCCTGGATCTGCTCCTGCGTCAGGTCCGAGGGCACCTCCATCGCGGCCAGGCTGCGCGCGTCGCGCTCGGGGTTGTCGGTGCCGGACAGGCGCCAGACCTTGGCGTTCTGCACCTCCCAGGCGCCGGGGCTCAGCCGCGCGCTCTGCGCCTCGATCCGCTGCTGCGGCGTGCCCTCGGGGCCGAAGGCCAGGAAGGTCACGCCGAACAGCGCGGTGCCTTCCAGGTTGGCGCTTTCGGCGTGGATCACGGTCTGTCCTTCCGGCCCGCCCTGGCGCAGCCACAGCCCCTCGCGGCTGATCGACAGGACCGAGGCCGCGTCGCCGGTCAGCCGGCCGGCCAGCAGCTCGTACTGCTTCGACGTCGCCGCCACGATCGGGTTGAACAGCCCCACCGACACCGCGCCGATGGCCATGGCCACCAGCACCGGCGAGACCAGGCTGCGCAGGGCGGAGCGGCCCGAGGCCCGGGTGACCACCAGTTCCGAGGTGCGCGCCAGCGTCAGGAACAGCAAAAGCGTGGCCAGGATCATGATCAGCGGCAGGATCTGGTACATCCCCTGCGGCATGTTCAGCAGCGTCAGCTTGACGATCTGCCAGAAGCCGACCGTGTCGCTGTCGAACTTGCGGATCTGCTCGACCATGTCGATCAGCACGTAGAGGCCCAGGAACACCGTGAAGACCAGCAGGAAGCTCATCAGGAAGCGGCGCGCGAAATAGAGATGCAGGATCATGCCGGCACCCCCATCGGCGGCGGCCGGCGGCGGGCGAAGAGCGCGGGCCGCGCGCTGACCCACAGGATGCCGAGCGACAGCAGAAGCCCCAGCACCGCCGCCCCGTAGGTCAGCGGCCACAGCGCCGTGTCGCTGCGCGCGATGTCGGCGAAGGCGTTGTCGAGGCTTTGCAGCACCGCGAGGCTGACCAGCGCGCCGACGATCTGGCGCCAGCGGCCGAACCGGCTGAAATTGCCGATCAGCATGGCCGAGAAGCCGATCAGCGAGGTCAGCACCGCCGACAGCGCCTGGGCGATGCGGTCGTGGCCCTCGTACATCAGCTCCGAGGCGCTTTCGCCGGTCTCGGCGACGGTCTCGGGCGTGGGGCGCAGCATCTCTGCGGTGGTCAGTTCGCGATAGCTGCGGCCCTCCGGCTGGAACCCCTCGACGAAGCCCGAGATGTCGTAGGCGAAATCCGCGAAGGTGGTGGTGGCCAGCCGCCCGCTGTCCTGGTTCAGCGCCTGCGCCATGCCGTCGAACATCACCAGCTTCGGCCCGTCCTCGCGCCGCAGCAACAGCGCCTGCCGGGCGGTGTAGGTGACATGCTCGCTGTCGGAGCGGCGGTCGGACAGGAAGATGTCCTGCAACTCGCCCTGCGGCGTGATCTCGCGGATGTAGAAGGTGACCCCGTCGGCCGGGTGCAGGAACTGCCCTTCGGTCAGGAGCCGGGCGGTGATGTTCTCGGATATCTCGGCAGTGCGCTCGTTCAGCCGGATATAGGACAGCGGCACCAGCAGGTTGGTGAGGATCGCGATCAGCAGCCCGACGATGACCCCGAAGACGAGAACCGGGCGCACCATGCGCCAGGGCGAGAAGCCGGTGGCCTGCACCACGACCAGTTCGCTCTCGGTCGTCAGGCGGTTGCCCAGGTAGACCGCCGCGGCGAAGGCGGCGATCGGCAGGACGATGCGGATGACGTTGGGCAGCGTCAGCGCGGTGAACTCGAAGAACACGGCGGCCGACTGGCCGTTGGCGATCAACTGGTCGAACAGCACGACGGCGCGGTTGATCCAGTAGATCAACACGAGAACCAGCGCGAAGAAGCTGAACAGCATCATCAGCTGGGACAGGATATATCTGTCGAAACGTGACACGTACCGCCGCTCTGCCCATGTTTTTGTGGGACGTTATCCGATGTTGCGCGATGGGCAAACTCCTAACTGGCCAACGGGCGAAACCGGGGCTAGGTACGGGGCAAACAGTGCCAGGAGAGTCACGCATGACCCGACCCATCGCCCTCGACATCGCTGCCCTCGACCTCGACTCCATCGCCGGCGCGCAGGGCCGCGTAGTGCTGATCGCCGAGCCGGACGGCAAGATGAGCCAGCCCGCCCGCCGGGTGAACCGGCTGACCAAGGGCGCGCTGGAGCGGTTTCTGGGCTCCGAGCGGTTCGGCAAGCTGAAGGAGGGCGAGGCGGCCGATCTGGCCTTTCCGACGGGCATGGCGGCCGAGGCGGTGCAGGTGGTCAAGCTGTCGCGCCGCGCCGCGCCGGAGATCGCGCGCAAGGCCGGCGCCGCGGTGGGCGCGGCGAAAAACAGCAAGGAATTGCTTATCTTGGCAGGCAATCTTAAGGCGGTCGAGGACCTGATCCTGGGCCTCGCGCTGCGCGTCTATGCCTTTGCCGACCACCTGACGAAGGACGCGGATCCCGAGGGCGGCGTGACGGTCATGGTGTCGAAGCCCGAGGAGGTCTCGGCCGAGGCGGTGACGGCGCTGGTCGAAGGGGTGTTCTTCACCCGCGACCTGGTGAACGAGCCCGCGAACGTGCTGACCACGACCGAGTTCGCGTCCCGCCTGGAGGGGCTGAAGGAGCTGGGCGTCGAGGTCGAGGTGCTGGACGAGGCGGAACTGGAAAAGCTCGGGATGCGCACGCTGCTGGCCGTGGGCGAGGGCAGCGAGACGCCGTCGAAGGTCGTGGTGATGCAGTGGAAGGGCGGCGGCGACGAAAACCCCTTCGCGCTGATCGGCAAGGGCGTGGTGTTCGACACCGGCGGCATCTCGATCAAGCCGGCCGCCGGCATGGAAGACATGACGATGGACATGGGCGGCGCGGGCGTCGTCTCGGGCGTGATGAAGACGCTGGCGCTGCGCAAGGCGAAGGCGAATGTCGTGGGGCTTGTCGGGCTGGTCGAGAACATGCCCGACGGGCGCGCGCAGCGGCCGGGCGACATCGTGCGCTCGATGAAGGGCGACACGATCGAGGTGATCAACACCGACGCCGAGGGGCGGCTCGTGCTGGCCGACGTGCTGTGGTACGCGCAGGAGCGGTTCGAGCCCACCGGCATGGTGGATCTCGCCACGCTGACCGGCGCGATGATCATCGCGCTCGGCAACGAGATGGCGGGCGTGTTCGCGAACGACGATGCGCTGGCGGGGGCGTTCCTGAAGGCGGCCGAGGTCGAGGGCGAGGGCGCCTGGCGGCTGCCGATGGGGCCGGCCTATGACAAGATGCTGAAGTCGAACAAGGCGGATATGAAAAACGTGGGCGGCCGGCCCGCGGGCTCGATCACCGCGGCGCAGTTTCTGGCAAGGTTCGTGAAGGACGGCGTGCCCTGGATTCACCTGGACATCGCCGGCGTGGCGCAGGTTGCAAGCGGCACCGATTTCGCGCCCAAGGGGGCGACGGGCTGGGGCGTGCTGGCGCTGAACCGGCTGATCGCGGACAAGTACGAGGTGTAGGCAATGCTGATCCCCGCCACACGGTACCGCGACCCGGAGGCGGCGCTGGTGTTCCTGCGCGACGTGCTGGGACTTGAGGAACACGCCGTATATCGCGGGGATGACGGGAAAATCCTGCACGTACAGATGCGGCTGGGCCGCGGCCTGATGATGTTCGGCCCGCCGCAGGACAACGCCTTCCAGCAATCCATGGTCATGCCGGAGGAGATCGGCGGGCGCGAGACCACGACGATCTATGCGGTGGTGTCGGACGTGGCGGCGGTTCATCGCCGCGCAGAGGCCGCCGGCGCGCGGATCCTCGTGCCGCTGGAGCCGCAGCCGCAGGGCGGGGTGAGCTTTTCGCTGGCCGATCCCGAGGGCCATGTCTGGACCTTCGGCGACTACGATCCCGAGGCGTGATGGGCGCGGCCTATTTCTATCACCTGACCCGCGCGCCGCTGGAAGTGACGCTGCCGATGCTGCTGGGCAAGGCGCGGCAGGCGGGGTGGCGCGTGGCGGTGCGCGGCACCTCGGCCGAGCGCATGGCCTGGCTCGACCAGAAGCTGTGGCTGGGGCCGGAGGAGCAGTTCCTGCCGCACGGGCTGGCCGGCGGCGCGTTCGACGCGGATCAGCCGGTGCTGCTGACGACCTCGCCCGAGAGTGCGAACGACCCGCACTGCATCATGACCGTCGAGGGCGCCGAGGTGACGCCCGGGGAGGTGCAGGCGCTGGAGCGGGTCTGCGTGCTGTTCGACGGCAATGACGGCGCGGCGGTGCAGCGGGCGCGCGACCAGTGGAAGGCGCTGACGCAGGCGGGCTGCGCGGCGCAGTACTGGTCGGAGGAAGGCGGGCGCTGGGAGAAGAAGGCCGAAACCGGGTAGCGAAATCTTCCAGAAGATTTCGCTTGGCAGGAATTTCCAGAAATTCCTGCAACGCACGATCTTCTAGAAGATCGTGTTGTCAGCGGCTTAGCAGATGACCTTCACCGGGGCGGCGCAGCAGGCGATCACCAGGTGATCGCCGCATTCGATCATGTGAAAGCCGCGCCGCCGCACTTCCAGCTCCAGCGTGCCGAGCCCGATCTCGCGCTCCACATCCGCGCGCCTTCGGCGTACCACGCCGCCGGTCATGGCGGCGCGGCTGCGGAATATCTGGTCCATCCAGTCCTGGCCAAGGGGCCGTTCCACGATGCGCTGTCTCATGCACGCATCGTGGCCCAGAGTCGGTTAAGGGCGGCTTAACCCGCGCGGCGGCGTCCGCCGCGGCGCCCGCCGCGGCCGGCGCCCGAGGACATCGCGGCCTTGGAGGCTTCGACATAGGGCGTGCCGGACTCCACCGCGTCGAGGATGCGGGAAAAGCCGATCCAGGCGGCGCCGTTGGGGTCGTTGTTCATCAGGAAGTTGGCGGCGCGGATCGCCTCCATCTCGACGGGGCGCATCGGGTTCATGATCGCCGAGGTCATGCCCGAGGCGATCGCCATCGGCAGGAAGGCCGCGTTGATCCCGTGCCGGTGCGGCAGGCCGAAGGAGATGTTCGAGGCGCCGCAGGTCGTGTTCACGCCCAGCTCGGCGCGCAGCTTGCGCACCAGGGTGAACACCTGGTGCCCGGCCGTGGCCATGGCGCCGATCGGCATCACCAGCGGGTCCACCACGATGTCGTGCGCGGGAATCCCGAAATCGGCCGCCCGCTCGACGATCTTCTTGGCGACGGCGAAGCGCACGTCCGGGTCTTCGGAAATGCCGGTGTCGTCGTTCGAGATCGCCACCACCGGCACGTTGTACTTCTTGACCAGCGGCAGGACGAGCTCCAGCCGCTCCTCCTCGCCGGTGACCGAGTTCAACAGCGGCCGCCCCTCGGCCATCTCCAGCCCGTTCTGCAGCGCGCCGGGCACCGAGCTGTCGATGCAGAGCGGCACGTCGACGATCGACTGGATCCGCGTCACCAGCTCCTTCATCAGTTCCGGCTCGACGAAGTTGTTGTCGGCGTAGCGCGGATCCTCGGCCATCTTGTTGGTGAACACCGCGCCCGAGTTCACGTCCAGCACCATGGCCCCGCAGGCCACCTGCTCCAGCGCGTCCTGCTCGACGGTGGAGAAGTCGCCAAGCTCCAGCTCGGCGGCCAGCTTCTTGCGGCCGGTGGGGTTGATGCGTTCGCCGATGACGCAGAACGGCTCGTCAAAGCCGATGGTAACGGTTTTCGACTTGGACTCGACAACGGTGCGGGTCATGCAAGGGCTCCTGTTGGGGCATCGAGCAGCGGCTCGAGCGCGGGATCGGTGAAGTCTTTGAGCGTCAGCGTCGCCCCGGCCGCCTTCAGCGCGGCGTCGGTCAGCGACGACCGGATACCCACCACGCGCGCGCCCGCGCCGGCGGCGGAGCGCACGCCCGAAGGGCTGTCCTCGAAGGCGATGCAGTCGGCGGGCGCGGCGCCCAGCTGGCGCATCGCTTCCGAATAGGGATAGGGATCGGGCTTGCCGCGCGGGCATTCCTCGCCGATCACCAGAACCTCGAAATGGTGCCGCAGGCCCGTCGCCTCCAGCATCGCCTCGGCATTGGGCCGCATGGCGTTGGTGACGACGGCCACCTTCCAGCCGCGGGCCGCGGCGCGGTCGAGCAGCGCCGCCGCGCCCGGCGTGGCCGGGTAGGGGCGCGGCAGGCGGCGGCGGAACTCGGCCTCCTTCGCCGCGCTCAGCGCCTCGGGGTCGGCGACCTCGGGCAGATGCGCGCGGAAGATATCCGCGTTCAGCCGGCCATGCACATGGGTCTGGTAGAAGCCCTCCTCCAGCTGCCGGCCGTGGTCGCGCCAGAGATCGGCGAACACGGCCTCGTGGATCGGGTCGCTGTCGAGCAGCGTCCCGTCCAGGTCGAAGAGGAGGGCCAGGCCCATCAGGTCGCCGCCCGCTCGGCCGGGGCGGCCGCCAGCAGCCCGTTGGCATACTCGGCGCAGGTCTTGATCCCGCCCAGCGGGAAGAAATGCACCTGCTCGATGCCGAAGCCCGGATTGGCCGCCTTGTGCGCGGCGAGGGCCGACAGCACGTCGGTCGGCTCGTAGGGCATCACCAGCTTGGTCACGTCCATCGCGCGCTTCTGCAGCACCTTCAGCGACGGGCCGACGCCGCAGGCCACCGCGAAGCGGATCAGCGTCTGCAGCTTGGCGGGGCCGGCGATGCCGATATGGATCGGCAGCGCGATGCCCTCGGCCTGCAGCCGCTCGGCCCAGTCGATAATCGGGTCGGCCTCGAAGGCGAATTGCGTGGCGAGGGCCATCTCGGCATCGGTCCGCTCCGAGAACGCCTGCTTCCAGCGCAGCGCCTGCGCCACGTTGGCGTCGGAGCCGTCGGGGTCGATGTCGCGGTTGCCCTCGGGGTGGCCGGCCACGTGCAGCCGGGTGAAGCCGGCCTTGTCGAACAGCCCCGTCTCCAGCAGCTGGATCGACGAATGGAACGCCCCGTGCGGCTCGGTCACGCCGCCGGCGAGCAGCAGCGCCTGGGTCACGCCGGCCTCGCCCTGGTAGCGGGCGATCCAGTCGGCCAGCATCGCCTCGTCCCGGATGATCCGGGCCGGGAAATGCGGCATGACCGGAAAGCCGTCATCGGCCAGCCGCCGGGCGGTGGCGACCATGTCCTCGATCGGCGTGCCCTCGATATGGGCGATGTAGACGCGGGTGCCGGCGGGCAGCAGCGCGCGGAAATCCTCGACCTTCTCGGCGGTGCGCGGCATCACCTCGATCGAGTAGCCCCGCACGAAATCCTGCAGGGCGGGGGTGCCGGGGCGGGCGGCCTCGGCGGGGCGGCGGAATTTCAGCAAAGCCATCACGGCCCTCCATATGTCTCCCGGGCTCAGGCCCATCCGTCGTTGTCGATCAGCGCCTTGAGACGGGCGCTGTCGTATTCGGCGTCGATCCGCAGCGCTTCGGCTGCGGCGGCCTCGGCATCGGGAGCATCGACCTGATAGGGGTCGCCCTTCCGCCACTCGGCCAGATAGGCATCGGTGTCGCGCGCCCCCACCTTCATCGCCGCGCGGTCGATCGCCTGCTCGAAACGCTCGGGCAGCGGCGCCTTCGCGCCCCCGCGCCGTCCCTTGCCGGCGATGACCTGGGCGGGGATGTCCCGCCAGTAGACGATGGTGACCTGCGCCATATGCGATTCCCGTGTACCTTGGCCGCTTCTACGCGCAACATGACGTTCCGCTGCGCCGGATTTCGACATCATATGGGCGCGATGCGACGGATGCGAAATGGCCTACCCGCTGGCCGGAAGAGAGAAAAGGGCGGCGGGGCTGAAAAATTCTCATGATGAACATGAAACCGCCGGCGCCGTTTTCCTTGCGCGCCGCTGCGGCGCGGCCTACTCTTGCCGCAACCTGAGTTGGAGGGCGGTTCCATGGCGCCCAAGCGTCCCGCGGGTCGGGGCGCGCTCCCGGGGCCCGTACCGGTCGAGCCACCCGCACCCGCGCGCCCCGATCCGGCGGAGCTGTATGCCGCACTGGATCTGGGAACAAACAGTTGCCGGATGCTGATTGCCCAGCCAAAGGGCAATCAGTTCCACGTGGTCGACAGCTTTTCCAAGTCGGTGCAGCTGGGCGCCGGGCTGGAGCGGTCGGGCCGGCTGTCGCGCGCGTCGATGGCGCGGACGGTGCAGGCGCTGCGCATCTGCAAGCGCAAGCTCGTCAAGCACGACGTCAAGCGGATGCGGCTGGTCGCGACCGAGGCCTGCCGCCGCGCCACAAACGCGGCCGAGTTCATGACCTTCATCAAGGCCGAGACCGGGCTGGTGCTGGAGATCATCGAGCCGGAAGAGGAGGCGCGGCTCGCCGTCGTGTCCTGCGCGCCGCTGGTCTCGACCAAGACCGAGCAGCTGCTGGTCGTCGATATCGGCGGCGGCTCGACCGAGCTGGTGTGGCTCGACCTCACCCGCGTGCCGCGGTTGGAGCGGCCGAAGGCGATCATGCGGCTGCATACCGGCTTCAAGCCGACCGAGAGCCCGTTCGCCCATGCCAAGGTGGTCGACTGGATCTCGGTGCCACTGGGGGTCGCCACGCTGCGCGACCAGTTCCACGATGTCGACGACGATGCGGCGCGCTATGCGCTGATGTCGTGGTTCTTCGAGGAGAAGCTGACCGATTTCTCGCCCTACGAGCTGATGCAGGAGCGCAAGGGCTTCCAGATCATCGGCACGTCGGGGACGGTGACGACCGTTGCGGCCTCGCATCTCGGGCTGAAGCGCTACGACCGCAACAAGGTCGACGGCCTGCGCATGACCTCGGACCAGATCGACAAGGTGATCCGCGAATACCTGGCGCTGGGGCCGGTGGGGCGGCGGACGGACCCGCGGATCGGCCGCGACCGCCACGCGCTGATCATGTCCGGCGCGGCGATCCTGCAGGCGCTCTTGCGCGTCTGGCCCACCGACCGGCTGTCGGTGGCGGACCGCGGCCTGCGCGAGGGGCTGCTTTACGCCCAGATGAGCCGCGACGGGGTGTTGGAGGACGGGCCGTACTGAGCGCCCGGTTCGGGCGGACCTCAGTACCAGATGCGGCCGACCGCCAGGGCATCGAAGGCGGCATCGGAGGAGACGACGGGCAGGCCCTCGTGCCGCGCGACCGTCGCGATCATGCGGTCGAACGGGTCGCGGTGGTCCCAGTCCATGAGCGACGCCTCCAGCGCCGCCGCGGGCGTCAGCGGGATCAGGTCGAACCCGTCCTCGCGCGCCAGGTCGATCAGGCCCGGGGCGTGCGGCGCCATCGCCGGCCATTTGCCGAGCCGCACCTTCTGCCCGATCTCGTAGAAGGTGATGACGCTGAGCGCGGCGCGGTCGGCCGTCTCGATCCGCACGCGCGCCGCCTCCGGCAGCCGCGCATCGCCGGTCAGCGCCATCGCGAAGGCGTTGGTGTCGAGCAGGAGGCCGCTCACGCCGCGCCCCAGTCGCGCAGCGCCTCCTCGTCCAGCGGCGCGAGAAAGTCGTCGGGCGGCGGCGCGACCTTGCCCTGAAGGCTGCCCAGCCGCACCCGGCGGGCGCGGGCCGGCACCAGTTCCGCCGCGGGCCGCCCGTGGCGCGTGATGACGACGCGCTCGCCGCGCTCCATCGCCTCGATGAGCTTGGAGAGATTGGTCTTCGCTTCGTGGACGGATGCCTGCATCGGATCGGCCTTTCTGACTTAGCCATAGCTTAGTCATTTTTGCCGCGAGCTTCAATCCCGCCGCCGCGGTTGAAAAGCGGCGCGCGGGGCGCTTATTGGAAGACAGCATCTGGGACGCACGACCATGGCGAAGAAGACGAGCGGGCGCGGGCAGCGCGACTTGCGGGTGAAGGTGAAGACGGCGCGGGGGCGCAAGGCGTCCTCCACCCGCTGGCTGGAGCGGCAGCTGAACGACCCGTATGTCAAGCGGGCGAAGGACGAGGGCTATCGCGGCCGCGCCGCCTTCAAGATCCTAGAGCTGGACGACAAGTACCGCTTTCTCGTCCCCGGCGCGCGGGTCGTGGACCTGGGCTGCGCGCCCGGCGGCTGGTGCCAGGTCGCCGTGACCCGGGTGAACGCGCTGGGGGAGAAGTCCGGCAAGGCCGTCGGCCGGGTGCTGGGCGTCGACCTGCAGGCGGTGGAGCCGGTGCCGGGGGCCGAGATCCATCAGCTCGACTTCATGGAGGAGGGCGCCGACGACCGGGTCAAGGCCTGGCTGGGCGGCAAGGCCGACGTGGTGATGTCGGACATGGCGGCCTCGGCCTCGGGGCACAAGCAGACCGACCATTTGCGGATCGTCGCGCTCTGCGAGGCAGCGGCGGAGTTGGCCTTCGACGTGCTGGAAGAGGGCGGCACCTTCGTCGCCAAGGTGCTGGCGGGCGGCGCCGAGGGCAGCCTGCAGACGCTTCTGAAGCAGCGCTTCGACACGGTAGCGAACGTGAAGCCGCCGGCGAGCCGGTCGGACAGTTCGGAGAAATTCGTGGTGGCGACCGGGTTTCGCGGCTGACCCCTGCCGCCCGGGCCGCGGGCCCCGGCCTGAAACAACCAGAGCGAATGTGGAGGCGCGGACCGGGCCGGGTCGGTGCGGATTCGGGGCGATTTGTGAGAGTTTATAGGTCGTTATTTGTTGACCTGAATCGGGCGCTGCGGAAATGTAGGGGTGGGCGCGCGGTCGCGCGGCGCTGCCGGGCGATCGCCCACGCACCGGACGCCCCCGAAGGGCCGGTCATGCTGCAGCCGCAAATGCGGCGGTGCTCTTGGGGCAGAGAGAGAGGTAAAGGAGATACGACGTGAATAATCTCAAGACATTGCTGGCCGGACTGCTGCTTGCGACACTCCTGCCGGCCGCGGCGTCGGCGGCGACGCTGCTGTGGACCATCGACAATGATTACAACCGGACCGTCAGCCTGGAATTCTACAGCCAGGATCGCGGCCATGTATGGCCGGGCAACGGGCAGGTCTACGTGATCGACCCCAACGAGGGGAACGCGCAGTTCAACCTGTCGTGCAATTACAACGAGCTGATCTGTTACGGGGCCTGGGTGCGTGGGTCGTCGCGGACCTATTGGGGCGTCGGGCCGAACGACAGCTACAACTGCTCCAACTGCTGCGCGCGCTGCGGGTTGGGCGATGTCGAGGGCATACAGCTCTTGCCATGACGGCTTTCCCGATCGCGCCCCGGGCCCGGGGTGCCGCGTGCCGCCCGGTCCAATGGCCGGGCGGTTTGCGTTTCGGGGTCAGCCGAGGACGGAGAAGGAGGAGTCTTCGTTGATCGGCCGCTTGCGCGAATAGAAGCCCGCATCGACGGTGCGGCCGATATAGGGCAGCTCGAACTGAAGCGGATCGGCGTCGTGGTCGGCGCCGGCCTCGCAATAGTCGACCAGGGCGGCCATGAGCTTGCCGGCGATGGGCGCGTTCTTGTACTGGTTCCCGGAGGTGCCGCAGGCCATGTAGAAGCCGGGCAGGGCGGATTTGTCGTAGATCGGGATCCAGTCGGTGGCGGCGTCGTAGAGGTCCACGACGCCGCGGGCGCGGCCGGGGATGCCGAGGCTGGGCACCCGCTGGGCGTAGCGCAGCGCCTGGGTCGTCCACTGGTCGGTGAATTCGCGGTTATAGTCGGTGTCCGACGCGGCCCAGTCGTGCGGGTCGCAGTCCGGATCCTCCGAGCCCACCAGGATATGGTTGCCGTGCTCGGGCCGGCAGTAGCAGGCGATGTCGCTGTCGGAGACGATGGTGCCGTTCCTCTCGAAGTCGAAGCCCGGCGGGGCGGGGATATGGACGACCTCCTGCCGCAGGGGCCGCGTGGCGATGGTCATGTCGTCGGTCACGCCGGCCATCTCGTTGATCCGGGCCGAGCCGGGGCCGGCGACGTTGATGACGACGGGGGCGTGAATCTCCTCGCCGGTGGCGAGCCGGACGCCCTTGGTGCGGCCGTTTTCGGCGAGGATCTCGGTGACCTCGACGCCGAGGCGGGTCTCGGCGCCGTGCAGCTTGGCGGCGTCGATGAGGTTCTTGGCGGACAGGGCGGGGTCGGTGACATAGCCGGCATGGGGCCAGTAGACGCCGCCCGCGAGATGGCCGCCATTGGGCTCGCCGAAGCCCTCCTGGTCGGGGCGTTTCGGGGGCGCGAAGCTGTCGAGGGAATAGACCGGCAGGCGGGCGGTGATGTCCTGCGGCGTCCATTCCTCGTGGGGGATGGACAGCTCGCGGGCGAATCTCAGGTGCTTCGCGAGGTGGTCGTTGGCCGGGGTCTTCATGACCAGGCAGCCGCATTCCTTGAAGGGGGCGAGATCGGTGCCCGGGGGAAGCCCGAGATAGTCGGCCCAGTCGCGCCAGTAATGATAGCCCTCCCAGGCGAAGGCGGTGCCGTCGAGGGTGGAATAGTGCATCCGGATGATGGCGCAGGAGCCGGCGGTGGAGCCGTGGCCGGGCTGGGCGTTGCGGTCGAGCGAGAGGGTCTTGTAGCCGGCCTTGGCCAGCTCGAAGGCGGTGGCGGCGCCGATCACGCCGGTGCCGATGACGATCGCGTCGGGGTGGGTCATGTGGGGCCTCCGGAGGGAGTGTCCAAGGTTGGACGGGGTGTCAAGATGTTGGTTTCGTTCATGATAGCGGTAACTGCCCGCGCGTCCGTTCGGGGTGTCCGGGGGGCTTCGGGGCGGTGCTGCGCGGTATGATCTCTGGCGATTCCAGGCTTCATCCTGGCGGAAATACTCCGGGGGCCGTCATTGCCGCGCCATTGATCCGAGCGACAAGGACGGCGGGGCGGAGCCCCCGGCGGGTCGGATCGCGCAGCGAT
>NZ_JARGYC010000199.1 GCF_029168335.1 Psychromarinibacter sediminicola | reverse complement strand
CCCTGTCTATCGCGATTGTGCCATACTGGGTCCGGCGGCGATCCCGTGACCCGCCCCGGGACATGAACCCGTCGTGGGGTTTGGGACGCCGCCGGTTGGTCTGACCAGCCTGAACAGTTGCATGTGCCGGGATGACCCGAGCACGAAGACATGGACAGGATACCAGCATGGCATACACCTATATCGGCGTCGACCTCTCGAAGGACTGGCTCGACATCTACCACCCCGAAACCGGCCCCGACCGCGTGGCCAACAGGGCCCCGGCGATCCGCGCCTGGCTCGCCCGTCTCGCACCCACCGAGCTCGTGGTGTTCGAGGCAACCTCTCTCTGCGACGGCGTGATCCTGCGCTGCCTCGACGCGCGCCGGCACGTCTTCCACCGGCTCAACCCGGGCCATGCCTGGCACTTCGCCCGGTCGCTGAACCTGCCCAAGACCGACCGGGTCGACGCGAAGATGTTGGCCCGCCTGGGCGCCGAACGCAGCCTGCCGCCGTCGCCCGCCTTCGAGGCGGCGCGGGCCGAGCTGGCCGAGCTCAGCGGCCGGCACGATCAGCTCAAGCGTATGGAAACGCAGGAGAAGAACCGCCTGAAGAAGACCTTCTCGGCGGCGGTCAGGGCCGATATCCGCGACCAGCTGCGGGGGCTGGCGCGCCGCATCGCGCGGATCGAGGCGGCCATCGACACCTTCCTGAAAGACCACCCGGATCTCGCCGCGCCGCTGCGGCTCATCGAGAGCATTCCCGGCGTCGGCCGGGTCACTGCGGTGGTGCTGGTGGCGCTGATGCCGGAGCTTGGGGCCTGCGACCGGCGCCAGATCGCCTCGCTCGGCGGTGTGGCGCCGCGGGCGCGCGAGAGCGGCAAGTGGCGCGGCCGCCGCTTCGTCGGAGACGGCCGGCGGCGGGTGCGGCAAGCGCTCTACATGGCCGCGCTGAGCGTGATCCGGAGCGGCCACATCGCGCCGGACCTCGTGGCGCGGATGCGGGCCGAGGCCCGGCCCGGCAAGGTCATCGCGATCGCCATCGCCCGCAAGCTCCTGACCATTGCCAACGCCGTCCTGCGCGACGGCGTGCCGTTCCGCGAAATCGCCCCGCCGAATCCGACCTGAGAACACAGTTGCCCC
>NZ_JARGYC010000198.1 GCF_029168335.1 Psychromarinibacter sediminicola | reverse complement strand
TGAACCGCCCCGGGTTTACCGGAGAGCAGAAAGCTCGAAGGATACCTGTGATGAGCAAGAGATCTTACACCCCGTCCTACCCGGCCGAGCTGCGTGAGCGCGGCGTCCGGCTTTTCCAGGAACACCGCGCCGATTACGCGAGCGACAACGCAGCCTATCGGGCGATTGCGCCGAAGCTCGGCTGTTCTCCGGACAGCCTGCGCGTCTGGTGCCAGCGTGCCGAATGCGATGCCGGGGAACGGCCCGGTCTGACCAGTGCCGAGCGGGACCGGATCAAGGAACTGGAGCGCGAGGTCCGGGAGTTACGGACAGCGAACGAGATCCTGAAGAAGGCGAGCGCGTATTTCGCCCAGGCGGAACTCGACCGCCCGTTCAGGAAATGATCTCCTTCATCGATGCGTACCGGGACGAGTTCAGCGTCGGGTCGATCTGCAGCGTGCTGCCGATCGCGCCTTCGTCCTATTACGCACAGCTGGCCGTTCGGCGCGATCCGTCCAGGGCATCGAAACGGGCGCAGCAGGATATGCGCGACAGCGGGGAAATCCGGCGTGTCTTCAGCGAAAGCGGCGGTCGCTATGGCACGCGCAAGGTTTGGCATGCCCTGCGCCGGGACGGATACGACATCGCCCGCTGCACCGTGGAAAGGCTCATGAAAGCGATGGGATTACAGGGTGTTGCGCGCGGCAAGAAGGTGATCACGACCAATCCGGATACGGCTCTTCCTTGCCCTGACGACAAGGTGAACCGTGTCTTCGCGGCGCAGACACCGAACCAGCTCTGGGTGAGCGATTTCACCTATGTCTCGACCTGGCAGGGGATGGTCTACGGCGACTTCGTGATCGACGTCTTCGCCCGACGGATCGTGGGCTGGCGTGTCTCTACCTCGATGACCACGGGGTTCGTGCTCGATGCCCTGAACCAGGCGATCTGCCAGAGAACGCCGTCAGATGCAGATGCGTTGATCCATCATTCCGACCGGGGCAGCCAGTACCTGTCGATCAAGTATACCGACCGTCTGGCCGAGGCCGGCATCGATACCTCCGTGGGCAGCGTCGGCGACAGCTACGACAACGCCCTCGCCGAAAGCACCATCGGCCTGTTCAAGACCGAGGTCATCAACTTCCTCGGCCCGTGGAAATCC
>NZ_JARGYC010000197.1 GCF_029168335.1 Psychromarinibacter sediminicola | reverse complement strand
GGAGGCGCACGGCATTGGCCGCGAACTTCATGCAAGACAGCCGCGTCCACTTCAGCGCGTGCTTGCCCTCCTTGATGTGCTGTTCGGCTGTGCCTCGACCGTTGTAGAAGGCCAGCACCCGCTCGTTCGGCAGGCTGCGGTTGGTCACGATGAAGCCGACGCGTGGGAACAGTTCACCGGGATGGAACTCCACCTTGGCCACGACACGCCGCGGCTTCGACCAGCTCTTCGCGCGGTAGTGGAAGCTGGTGTAGTGGCGCACGATGCGGTTCGGCGGCCGACCGGGGCGCCGTTTGGTCAGGAAGTCGATCCGTTCATGAAGCTTCGCGTTGCCCTTGATGCGGATGGCGTAATCCCAGCCTTCGGCCTCCAGCAGGTCAAAGAGCGCGGGGATAGCGAAGGCGGCATCGGCTCGGAACCGGCGCCGCTTGATCGAGGGCCGCGCCTTCGCCGAGTAGCGCCTCAGTACGGGGCGCAATACGTCTTCCCAGCCATCGGCACTGTGGACATTGCCGGGACGCAGGGCACAGCGCTCCAGGTCGCCGAACTGGTTGAACACGAACAAGGGGTGCAGGCACTTCGACTGGAAATGGCCGTTCCAGGCGGCGCCCTCCTGATCGCCATGCACCGGGCTCTCGGAGCTGTCCATGTCCAGCGTGATGACTTTCGGCGGACGCCGGTCATGCGCCGCGTCGATCCAGCGACCCGGTAAATCGATCAGCGCTGCGAGGTTGTCCGGTTGGGCCAGCATCTCGGTCTCGAACCGACCCATGGCGCTCGCCGAGGCTGCACCGTTCATCACCGCCCGCCCGCCGACAAGCTGGCGGATCACCGGATCGCGGCAAAGACGGTCGGCATCGTTGACGTCCTCCCATCCAGCCAGGCGCGAGAAGACCGACTGCCGCAGAAAGCCAGCGAAGCGATGGCGGCCGTTCCGGCCCGTGCGCGGATCGCCGATCAGAGCCGCGGCCATGTCGGTCAGGCCGAGGGCGTCGTCCAGGTCACGATACAGCAAAAGCCCGCCGTCCGAACTGATCGCCGAACCGCGGAATTGCACCTTCACCGAGCGATCAAATCCCAGCCGGAGAGGCCCCAATTCTGCCTCACCCGTCGCGTTCGCCGCCAAATCCTCGCTCCATCGCCGTTAAGTC
>NZ_JARGYC010000196.1 GCF_029168335.1 Psychromarinibacter sediminicola | reverse complement strand
ATGGCAAAGGCAAAGTTCGAACGTAACAAACCGCACGTGAACATCGGGACGATCGGTCACGTTGACCACGGCAAGACGACGCTGACGGCGGCGATCACGAAGTATTTCGGCGACTTCCAGGCCTACGACAAGATCGACGGGGCGCCGGAAGAGAAGGCGCGCGGGATCACGATCTCGACGGCGCATGTGGAATACGAGACCGAGGCGCGGCACTACGCCCATGTCGACTGCCCGGGCCATGCCGACTACGTCAAGAACATGATCACCGGCGCGGCGCAGATGGACGGCGCGATCCTGGTGGTGAACGCCGCCGACGGGCCGATGCCGCAGACCCGCGAGCACCTGCTGCTGGCGCGCCAGGTGGGCGTTCCGGCGATCGTGGTGTTCCTGAACAAGGTCGACCAGGTGGACGACGAGGAGCTGCTGGAGCTCGTCGAGATGGAGGTGCGCGAACTTCTGTCCGAATACGACTTCCCGGGCGACGACGTGCCGATCGTGGCCGGCTCGGCGCTGGCGGCGATGAACGGCGAGAACCCGGAGATCGGTGAAGAGAAAATCAAGGAATTGATGACAGCCTGCGACGAGTACATTCCGACCCCGGAACGTGCCATCGACCAGCCGTTCCTGATGCCGATCGAGGACGTGTTCTCGATTTCCGGCCGCGGCACGGTGGTGACCGGCCGGGTCGAGCGGGGCGTGATCAACGTGGGCGACGAGCTTGAAATCGTCGGCATCAAGGACACCAAGAAGACGACCTGCACCGGTGTCGAGATGTTCCGCAAGCTCTTGGACCGCGGCGAGGCCGGCGACAACATCGGCGCGCTGCTGCGCGGTATCGACCGCGACGGGGTGGAGCGCGGCCAGGTGCTGTGCAAGCCGAAATCGGTGACGCCGCACACCAAGTTCAAGGCCGAGGCCTACATCCTGACCAAGGAAGAGGGTGGCCGCCACACGCCGTTCTTCGCCAACTATCGGCCCCAGTTCTACTTCCGTACGACGGACGTGACCGGGACGGTGACGCTGGCCGAGGGCACCGAGATGGTGATGCCGGGCGACAACGTGTCGTTCTCGGTGGAGCTGATCGCGCCGATCGCGATGGAGCAGGGCCTGCGCTTCGCCATCCGCGAAGGCGGCCGCACCGTCGGCGCCGGCGTCGTCTCCGAGATCATCGAGTAAG
>NZ_JARGYC010000195.1 GCF_029168335.1 Psychromarinibacter sediminicola | reverse complement strand
CCAGCCCCCCAGACCCCCCGGAGTATTGCCGGCCAGAAGAAGCAGGACGTCGGGCTATTGGGCCAGGCCGAGCGCTTCCAGATGGGCGACGCTTTGCGGGACTTGCGAGAAATCGTTGATCTCGACGATCAGATGCGGGCGCGCGTCCAGCTTGCCCAGTTCCGCGAAGACCGCGGCGAAGTCGATGTTGCCATCGCCCAGCGCCCAGTGCGCGTCGCGCGTGCCGTCGGTGTCCTGCAGGTGGACATGCGCCAGCGACTCGCCGGCGGCCGCGACAAAGCCCGCGGGCGAGGGTGCGCCGCAGGCCGTATGCGCCCAGTTGGCATGCCCCGTGTCGACGCTGAGCCTCAGCGCCGGGCTGTCCGCGGCCGCCACGACCGCGGCGCGGGCGGCGGGGTCCACGTCCTTGATGTTCTCCAGAACCAGCGTGACGCCCTGGTCCGCGGCCCGCCGCAGCGCCGGGCCCAGCGTGTCGAGGATCGCCCCGATCCGCTTTTCCAGCGCGCGGGGATGCCCTACGAAATTGGCCGCGTCCCAGGAATCGAAGGGCGAGTGGAGGACCATCTGCACCGCCCCCAGCCCGGCGCAGGCATCGAGACACGCGTCGAGCCGCGCCTGCACCACGGCGCGCACGTCGCGGTCGGTCGTGTCGATCTCGAACCCGCTGAACGGCCCGTGCACGCCCAGCCGCCCGTGCCAGCCGTCCAGCCGCTTGCGCGCCATGTCGATGAACGGCTCGGGCGCGCGCAGGATGTCGGCCATGGCGTATTCCGGCAGTTCCAGGTCGCGGTGCTTGTCGAACAGCCAGTCGCGGTGCCTGTCGAGCAGAAGCGCCGTGAACTGCGCGCCGACCACCGGAAGATCGCCCATCGCCCCTACCCCGTGAAGCCGCTTTTCAGGATCACCGGCACCACGATGTCCTCCTCATCGGTCAGGTGCCGCTCCAGCAGCGCGCCGAACCCGTCCAGCCGTTCCAGGAACGTGCGGGCCGCGTCGCGGGCCGCCGTGTCATCGGCCGGCTGCAGCACTGCGTTGGCCGAACTCGCGAAGTCCTGCAGCATCGGGTCGATCGACTCGTGGTCCTTCTCCAGCATCTCGAAGCCCCGGTCGATGCGCGGCTCCAGCCCGACGAGCTGCGGGAAATAGTGCATGTCTTCGATCTGGTGATGCCCGTGCAGCTGGTTCAGGAAGAACCCGCCGTAGCGCGACAGCCGCGGGGCGTAGGTCTCGAACCCGGCGCGGCCGTCGAG
>NZ_JARGYC010000194.1 GCF_029168335.1 Psychromarinibacter sediminicola | reverse complement strand
TCCGTCCCGCGCATCATCACCTCCAGCATGCCGTGCAAAGGGTGAATCACGTTCTCAAACCCCTGTCGAGGCAGAGTTTTTCAGCAGCCTGTTAAGAACGCGCAGGCGGTCACGGATCGTGATCCCCGGCGCAACAATCAGAAAGCCCTTCCCGAAGCTCTTGGATGACGGAGAGCGCGCCGCATTGAGGACCTGCCAGGCCATCAGCATCGCCATGACCGTGGTCTTGCCTGCCCCGGTCGCGAGCTTGAGCGCGATGCGGAAAAGGTCCGGATTGGCCGCCGCATTCGACACTTTCAGCCAGTCGAGGAACCGCTTGCCGCGCTTGCCGTCCTTCGGCGCCACCTCGGCCAGCCATATTGCAACCTCGACCGCCTCAAGCTGGCAGAAGAATGGCCGGATCGGGACGGATTCGTCCGCCTGAATTGCTCGCCAATGCTGCAGCAGCCTTTGGGTGACCGGAGAAACCCGCCATTGCGCGGGGTTGGGAAGGTTGCGCCAGGTGTCGACTGCATCCCGCAATTCGTTAATGAAGGGTGTCGGGTTGTAATCCACGTCCTCCGTCGACAGGTCATCGAAAGCCAGGCTCGCCTGTTTGCTAACCTTTGCCTTCGCCCCCGGCATCGCCGAAATCAGATCTGACTTTCTTCGCCGCTCGATGATGCGGTCGGTCGGACGGCCATCCTTGTCCAGCTCCCAATTCCGCTCCGGAACGCGGTAGGGCGAATTCAAGATAGGGGCGTCGAAAAAGCTTTGTGACATCAAAGCACTCCTGTTCTGAAGCGCACACTACCAGCGCAGTCAGACGAGGGAAGGGGCAGTACGGCCGCTCTGCCGAATGCCACGCAATTATTACGAACTGCTCCGCGCTGCCTCAGACACGGGAATACTGACTCCATCAAGAACGGAGGCTGACAGCATGGACGACCAGCAGGAACCGAACAGGAACACCGGTCCCGAGACATTCCGGTTTACCGACTGGGCGATGATCTGAGGACCGACCATCCGCCCGGCGCCATTCCTCCCTGGGCGCCGGGCGGAGCGGAAAACGCACCATTGAGCGAGACGACTGGCCACCGGCTCCGGCCCGCGCCAGGACGCTTTGCCGTAAGGGAAGGTAATGTTTTCTGAGCGAAATTAACGAGGACGCCATGCGGATCATAGTAACCGACCGATTGGAGCCGCCTGCCTGACGGCGGAATTCCGAGCTAAGACACGTGCATAGCGACGTCCTTACCGACATGGTGTGATTGCGGCGGTCGCTCTCCGGTGGCGAACGAGGTCCGGTATGGTGGCCTCATGGATATTAGCCGTGAGGAGAACGACCTTGGA
>NZ_JARGYC010000193.1 GCF_029168335.1 Psychromarinibacter sediminicola | reverse complement strand
AGAGATGGAGCGGTCGCTCGCCGATCTAATGCCGGGGTTCCACTGGGTGATCGAAACGCTCGAGCGACTTGTCACCACCGAGCGTGACATCGTCGAACCCGTGCGTCTGTTGGACGAGGCCGAGATCGACCGGCACCAGCGCGGTTGGGACTTTGTCTTCGTGGTCACGACGCGCGAGATGCGCGGACGCGAACGGCAGCGTCTCCTCGGAGTGACCGCAGGCTTATTCGCCAGTGCACTCGTCTCGACCGCCTTTCTCGGTGATGCTGCGCACGAGCAAAGGCCGCTCGCCCCGCGCCTCCACGCACTCTCCATGCATCTCTTCGGCCGGCTGAATGGACTCGCGCCCGAGGTTACCCCGACCTGGATGCGTCGCGTCGAGAGGCCCGACGACCTCGACGCGACGGATGGCTACGCTCCGTCAGCCGTCGACGCCCTGTCACTGCGCATGGAGGAAGTCGCGGACCTGCGTGTGGAGGAAACGCAAGAAGCGGGGAAGGGATGGCTCGGCTTCTATGCTCGTTCGCTCTGGCAGAACCGGGGCGCCCTGCCGATCGTGATATCCCGGATGCGCCCTTGGAACTTTCCGCTGCGCCTGCATCGGCTGACGACGGCGGCTGGTTCGGCGCTCGCGGTCCTCGTCATGACCGCAGAGTCCTGGGAAGTGGCGGCCAATCTCTCGGCGTCAACGATCACGGTCTTGTCGGTTGCAGCGATCGTCGGGACGAGCGGCTACCTAATCCGTGCCCAGCGCCTACTTGCCTCCCGGCAAGGGCCGCTCCGCGAGCAGCGAGCAGTGAGCAACGCGGGCACCGTCGCAGCCGTCCTCATGGGTTTGGCCGTGACATACGCCGGCATTTTCACTGTCGCTTCTGTCTTCGCCGCGGCGCTCTTCAGCAATGATCTCATAGCTACTTGGACCGGTGTTTCTGACGCTGCGGCGGTTTCGGTCCGCGTTCGCCTCGCCGCGCTCGCGGCCTGTGTTAGCGTGGTCATCGGAGCACTCGGCGCTGCATTCGAGCCCTACGGCTATTTTCGGCACGTCACGCAGATCGATGACGAGATATGACCACACGATCATGCATTGGCGTACTGGTTTCTGAGACGTTGGCGAAGTCACCCAGCCAGGAAGTCATCGCTGGCAATGATCATTGGTCGTCATTGTTGAGTTGGTCGACCCAAAGCCAATGGTCCTGTCATCCCGCTCGTTTCCAAATCCCAACGACTCGTCCAGTCGCCGCCCTTCCGCTCAAGGATCAGGTAGTTCGTCATCCGTGAACTATGGCTGGCAACGCTCATGAGCGTCACGCCGCGGCCTTTTCCTGTGCACATGATGGGCTGCGGCCGTAGAAAACGGCCAGC
>NZ_JARGYC010000192.1 GCF_029168335.1 Psychromarinibacter sediminicola | reverse complement strand
GCGGTCGCTCTCCGGTGGCGAACGAGGTCCGGTATGGTGGCCTCATGGATATTAGCCGTGAGGAGAACGACCTTGGAACATTATGCTGGTTTGGATGTGTCGCTGAAAGAGATTTCAATCTGTGTCGTGGACAGGGACGGCCGGATGGTGGCGCGTGGCACGTGTCCCGCCGATCCCGAGGGCGTCGCTGGCTGGTTTCGCAACCGGTCGCTCGAGCCGAACCGCATCGTGCATGAGAGCGGGATGTTGTCGATCTGGTTGCAGCGCGGTCTCGAGCGCATTGGCTTGGCAGCCACCTGCATCGATGCCCGGAAGGCGCACAAGAGCCTGTCAGCGCGTCTCAACAAGTCCGATGCAGGCGACGCCGAAGGTCTGGCGCAGCTGGCGCGCACCGGCTGGTTCACACCCGTTCATATCCGCACTGAAGCGTCCGACCGGCTGCGCGCCTTGATCGGCGCGCGCGAACGGTTGTTCCGGTTGCGCAAGGACTTGGAGGGACACATTCGCGGCGTCCTGAAAACCTTTGGCATCCGCATGACCGGGATCAGTCAAGGGCGGCAGCGCCAGGCGTTCCGCGATCAGCTCGCCGAGGCGGGCGAAACAGACCCGGTGCTGCGCGTCATCGCGGACGGGTTCATCGCCGCCCACGCGACCCTCTGCCAGGCCGCGGCTGACCTTGATGCCGCCTTGAAACGAAAGGCGCGAGATCATTCCGTCGCGCGCCGGCTGATGACCATTCCGGGCGTTGGCCCAGTGAATGCGCTCAGCTTCATCGCCCTGATCGATGATCCGAGCCGGTTCGGTCGGACGTCGGATGTCGGCGCCTTCCTCGGTCTCACGCCGAAGCGGCACCAGTCCGGCGAGATCGACTGGTCCGGACGGGTCTCGAAATGCGGCGATAGCACCATGCGCGGCTTGCTGTTCGAAGCGGCTGCGTCCGTGATCCGACAGGTCAAACGGTTCTCGGCCCTGAAGAGTTGGGCCGTACGCTTGGCTGGCCGGCGCGGCTTCCGAAAAGCCGCCGTTGCGACGGCGCGCAAGATCGCCGTCCTCATGCTGACGCTCTGGAAGAACGAAACCGAGTATCACTGGACGAAGGAGGCCGCTGCTTGATCTGAATTCTCGCCGGAAGGGCGGGAAGCGAAGTCCTGATGGGACGGAGGCAGATTGATCTCGCAAGACACGTTGGGGCGAACGATCATCATAACCCCGCTAACGACATTGGAGACAATCCGCCCTCGAACGCCATTGTGAGGCGCAAAGGCTGCGACCTCGGAGAGAACCATGACCCCGGACGGACGTCGCGATCCGCACTTGACGAAGCCGCAATTAGAGAACGTGTCTTATTCGGAGGAGCCATGCTGGGCGAGGTTCTGGGCGTTGAACGGCGCCGGCGTTGGAGCGAGGACGAGAAGCTCGAGATCCTGTCGG
>NZ_JARGYC010000191.1 GCF_029168335.1 Psychromarinibacter sediminicola | reverse complement strand
TGGGAATCCCCAATCGATTCATGTCGGTGGGCAAACGCTCTAGGTCTTCTACTGACGGCGGAGAGTCCAAGAGCTTGAGGCCGGAAAGCAGCTCCCCGGGATAGACGTTTGTTCTTCCAGTGCGATAGTCTCGTCTAACGATTCTAGCGGCATCTAGGAGTACAGAACCGCTAGGAACCCGGAAGCCACGTTCTCTTATGCTCTCCTCTCCATCCTCAAAGCAAAGTCGAACTGTCTCATAGTCGGTCACTTTTTCCGAGAACAAGATGTCACCCAGAGACTGCTCTCCCTTGTCAGTTGGGCTCTTACCAAGCGCCTCTTGCTCCTCTTTGCTAGGTTTCATCCCAAAGCATATTCCAACAGCCATTACAAAGTCTGGATCCAGATCACGCATCGCCTCGGCGGCAACTAGCTCCGATCCACTTGAGCCAACAGAACCAGCGCTACTTCGAGCGTGGAGGATCTCTTTGTTCTGACCGAGCGTGAACCGAGAGCATACACCGGCGGCTGTTCTGACATAGCCAGCGTTGCGATAGCCCTCAGCCGCCAAGGCATCATCAAGCGCGTCGTCCTCCGTGTCAGTTGCCGTAAGAAGAAGGATTTTTGAGCGATCTTTGATGTTCATCAGTTTCTCCCAACCCCTAAACACTCTTGAGCTTGCGCTTCCCTCTTGATCTATGACCCTTTGAATTACACCGACCGACCAATCAAAGTAGTCATCAATATTCCGAAAAGTACCTCTGTCCCCCTCAACTGAGGTAAAAATCAGGTGGGAGCAAAGCGTTTCTGTCTGCGATCGAAGCGAAGCAAAATAGTCAATGCTTCCCTCGGGGTAATTCAACTGTTCGCGAATAGCCTCGCAGCAAGCGCCAACAAACGACTGTAGATGCGCAACAAAGTTGACGTGAGACTGGTTTCCATATGAGCCGTACAACTGCTCCCGCAAATCCGGGTTGTCGCGCTTTAGCTTATCCCACGACAGCGCGTTAAGTACTGATGACAATATTGGGATGTCGTAGTGCGGAAAGAGGTCGTAATCCTCAACGAAACCCACATCGCCAATTCCAGTGCAAATGACTGAAGCGCTATACCTCTTATAATGGTCGAAGTATCGGGCTGAAATCACTCTTGCAACGGCTTCAAGTTCGGACTTATCCAGCTCCTCGTCGTTCAGGTAAAACTCCAAATTCCCACGGGTAATGGCCTCGTGGCGATGCGTACCGAAGACCGCTTGGATTGGCTCAATGCGATCCGAAAATATTCGCCAATCCTCTCTATGAGCATGCCGCTGCTCGAGCGCAAGTGCAGGCTCCCGAACATCTCGGTCAGAGACATCTAGGATATCTCGTCATCCGTGAACTATGGCTGGCAACGCTCATGAGCGTCACGCCGCGGCCTTTTCCTGTGCACATGATGGGCTGCGGCCGTAGAGAACGGCCAGC
>NZ_JARGYC010000190.1 GCF_029168335.1 Psychromarinibacter sediminicola | reverse complement strand
CGAAATCATTCTCCCGATCCGGCTGCGGCCGGATTTTTTCGTTATTTTAGAGGGTTATGCGGGAGGGGCTCAGCACTGCCCCTGCTGCCAGGTGGCCCGGAAGCGGTCTCTTAGGGCCGATATTCTCTGGACCTCATGACTGCGCGGGTTTGGTAAACAGCTTGCAACAATATGAAATTGCTATAAATTTCCGGGGCTGCAGCTGAACACTTCGATTCCAGTCGCTCGCGCCCGAGATGGAACCGAAGCCCAAAGCTCTCCACGCCATGTCGCACAGGACGGGGCTCTCACTCAGCAGAAACTGCTTCAAAGCTCGCCAGTGCAGACCGAAGGTTCTCCATGATTTCCTCTGCCAAGACCGTAAGCGCCTCTGTGGTTGCCGTCCGTTTTGCAAGAAGTTTCTGACCCCCTTTGGCGAGTGATCGAGCGCGGTCCTCTGTCAGGCCTTTCTGTGCGGCATGTCCTGAAGCCGCTGGCCGATATGGTGATCTGCGGACAAGGCTCCAATCCCGATTGCGAGCTTGGCAGCTCTGGCGCTTACGCTAGTTTCCCTCGTCCCGATCTGACCGATCGTTCTGCCCATTTGGGTCGTCTCCTTCCTACACCCCTCGCTCCGATATCAACCGATCGCTTCGCGTTTGGTCACGCCGCGCTTGCCGACACCGGATCCCTGAAGTCCTCGCCTTTCGTCATCATTGCCCAAAGCTGCCGCGCCATCCGATTGGCCAAAGCGATCGCCACCAGCATCTTCGGCTTGCGTGCCAGCATCCGGGCCAGCCAACTGCCTTCGCGCACTGACTTGCGACCCCGGACCGTTAGCCTTGCCATCGCGCCGATGATCAGCAATTTTCGTATGTCGGCCTGGCCCGCCTTGGAAACCCGACCGAGACGTTCCCTGCCGCCCGAGGAATGCTGCCGCGGAACGAGACCCAGCCAGGCAGCGAAATCGCGGCCGCGCCGGAAGCCTCCCATGTTCGGCGCAAAAGCTTCGACGGCAAGTGCGGTCATCGGGCCGACGCCGGGCATCGTCTGGAGGCGGCGCGCGGTGTCCGTGGTCTCTGCGAGCTTCCTGGCGGTCTTCGTGCGCGCCTCGATGCGGGTGGTCTTCTCGAAGATCTGAAGCAGCAGATCCTTGCATTCGTCGCGGACGAGTTCCGGCAAGGACGTGGCGGAGTCCCTGACTATGGCCTCGATGGCCTTGAGATGGCGGATGCCCTGAGGGACGGTGTGCCCGAACTCGTAGAGCAGCCCGCGGAGGGCGTTAACGGGTGGTGTCAAAGGAACTCGGCTTGAGGCGGGGCAGGGGCGTCGGGTAGCGTGCGGCCATGACCCGACCCTGCCCATTCAAGTACTTCAAGACGTCGCGCGAGATCATCCGGCTCGCGGTGATGATGTATGTCCGGTTCCCGCTGTCGCTGCGGAATGTCGAAGACCTGCTGCACGAACGTGGGATCGACGTGAGCCACGAAGCGGTCCGGTTCTGGTGGCACCGGTTCGGGCCGATGTT
>NZ_JARGYC010000018.1 GCF_029168335.1 Psychromarinibacter sediminicola | reverse complement strand
CGCTGCCCCCAGTATCTGCCCCAGGGTCAGTGAATCAGTCCCTCGGCCGAATGGGAATCCCCAATCGATTCATGTCGGTGGGCAAACGCTCTAAACCTTTATTCGACTTCTCCTCATAGCGTCCCCCTGCCGCGATACCTCGCGGCGAAAGGAGGTGATGAGGCTGGAGGAGAAAGCCTTCCGAAAATGGATGGTCCTGATCGCGTTCCTGACGCTGATCGTCGCGATCGTCCGGCTCTGGATCGGTCGCTAAGGCGGCCCTGAAAGAGTGGCCCCGCAGAGAAGCACCTCTGCGGGGCCGTTTTCAGTGATGAGACTGAAAAACCTTCCGTAGGTCCATCAGATAGCACGAAACCTAACTTCCGGTAAACGCCCCATGCGTGCCGGAGATCGGCGTTGCCTCCGGTAAATCGTTAGACTTTTTCTCGACCCTCGATCATCCCGCCGCCCGGATCGCTCGCGGTCGGACAGGATCTGCGGACGCCGCCGGACTTGTTAGCGCTAAATATAACGATGTCAGACGCTTGGCCCCCTGTCCAACCTTGGGCACCCCGTCACAGCCGGTTCAGAAGCTCCCGCGTCGGCCAGGCATCCGCCGGCAGGCCCAGCCGTTCCTGCTCCGCCTGAACCGCGGCCCGGGTGCCGGCCCCCAGGATGCCGTCGACCTCGCCCACGTCATGCCCCCGCGCCACCAGCTTGCGCTGCAGCGCCTTCATTTCCGCATCCGACAGGCGGGCCGGCGCATTGCCCGGGTCGTAGACCGGCGCCCCCTCCAGCCGGGTCGCGAAATAGGCGGCGGTGGCCACGTAGACGAAGCTCTGGTTCCACTCGAACAGCGCCTGATAGTTCGGATAGATGATGAAGGCCGGCCCCTCGTGCCCCATCGGCAGCATCAGCGCGGCCTCCAGGTCCGGCCCCTGCCACGAGCCCGAGCGCGGCCGCACGCCCCAGGCGGCCCACTCCTCGACCGGCCGGTAATCCTCCGGCTGCACCCCGCTCTCTTCCCAGGGCATGCTGTCGGGAACGACCACTTCCTGCATCCAGGGCTCGTTCGGGCGCCAGCCGAAGCTGCGCAGCATGTTCGCCCCGGAAAACAGCGAATCCGCGACCGAGTTGTCCAGGTCCACGGTCCCGTCCCCGTCTCCGTCATAGCCGCGCTGCATGATGTCCATGGGCAGCATCTGGACCTGCCCCACTTCGCCGGCCCAGGCGCCCTGCTGGTTCACCGAGAACTGGCCGCGGGCATAGAGCTCCAGCGCCGCGAAGACCTGCGGCTGGAACAGCTCCGGCCGCCGGCAGTCGTGGCTGAGCGTCATCAGCGTGTCGAGCGTGTTGAAGTCGCCGGTGAAGGCGCCGAAATCGGTCTCGAAGGCCCAGAAGGACAGCAGGATGCCGCGGGGCACGCCCAGCTCCTGCTCGATCCGGGAGAAGATCGCGTCGTACTTCTGCGCGTTCTGCCGGCCCTTGTCGAGCCGGTACTGCGCGATCAGCTTGCGCGAGAAGTCGATGAAATCGGTGTTGAAGATGCCCTGCCGCCGGTCCGCGTTGATGGTCCGCTGCAGGTAGTTGGCGGCGCCGAAGAAGGGATCGGTGACCTGCGGCGGATAGGTCATCGCCTCGGCCTGCGCCTTCATCTTGGCGACGAACCCGGAAAAGCTGCCGCCGCATTCGACATAGAGCTTTTCGGTCTCCGCCGCCTGAAGGCCGCCGCCGCCGACCGCGAGCGCGGCGGCGATCGAAAGGATTTTGAGTATGCGCATTTCAGACCTCTTACCTGTTTGGCGGCAATGTATCAGCGGACCCGCCTCAGGCAACGGCCAACAGCGCCGAAAGCGCCAGCAGCGCCGCCCAGCTGCGCCACAGGACCGCCACGCTCGCGTCGATGTGATCGGGGCCGGAATGCCGGTTGCCGTCCGGATGCACGAACGGGAACGCCCGCATCTCGCCGTCGTAGGCGCGCGGCCCGGACAACGCCACGTCCAGCGCGGCGGCCATCGCGGCCTCGGGCCAGCCGGCATTGGGCGACCGGTGCAGGCCGGCGTCACGGCGGATGGCGGACCACGGGGCCGGACAGCCGTGGACCAGCCAGATCACGAGCGCCGTCAGACGGGCGGGGATCCAGTTCAGCAGGTCGTCGAACCGGGCGGCGGCCCAGCCGAAGGCCGCGTGGCGGGGCGTGCGGTAGCCGATCATGCTGTCGGCGGTGTTGACCAGCTTGTAGACCAGCAGGCCGGGCAGCCCGGCGATTAGGAACCAGAAGGCCGGCGCGACGACGCCGTCCGAAAAATTCTCGGCCGCGCTCTCGATGGCGGCGCGAGTGGTGGCCGGGCCGTCCATGGCGAAGGTGTCGCGGCCGACGATGCGGGCCACCGCGGCACGGCCCTCGGCGACGGACAGGCGCAGGGCGGCGGCGACGGCGGCGACGTGATCGGCGAGGCTGCGCTGGGCGAGAAGGATCGCCGCGACGACGATCTCGATCAGGAAGGCGCCGGGCAGCTGCGCGATGATGAGCCCGGCGAGCGCCGCGCCCGCGCAAAGCGCGCCCAGGACGGCCGTGCCCTTGAGCTGGCGCCGCGCGCCGGTGTTGTACCGCCGGTCGGCGGCGCCGACGGCGCGGCCCATCAGGACGGCCGGATGCGGCAGGCGCGCCCAGAGCCAGCGCGGCTCGCCCAGCAGGGCATCGAGCAGCAGGGCGCAGACCAGCGCCGCGGCGTGGGTCATCGGGCCGCCGGGCGGACGCGCGCCGCAAGCGGCGACGCCCCGCCCGCCGTCCCGGGGGCGTCGCGCCCAGCGGTCATGTATCGGGCAGGGGCGGGTGACGGGTCACGAAATGCCCTTTCACGCCTTGCGGCCACTGCCGGTAGGGCACCTGGCCGCTGTCGCTCTGTGCATGCAGCGCGGCGTAGTCGAGCAGCGCCTGCGCCGCCTCTGCCCCGGGCTCGAAGCCGCCCAGCGTGTAGCAGAGCTTGCCCGCCGCCTGGATCGCCACGTTGCAGCCCTTGCCACAGCCCATCAGGCAGGCGTGGCGCCGCAGCCGGACGCCCTCGGGCACCGGCCGCGCCTCGATCGCCTCGGCCAGCCGGGCGCCGTCGGTCTCGGTCGCGCCCGACTCCTCCCAGCCTTCGCGTTTGCAGGTCTCGCAGATCGTGATCCAGGTCGTCATCGGATCCTCGCGTTCATCGGCGCGTTTGAAACCGATCCGCCGGCAATCCGCAAGTTTCCCGCCGGCGGAATTCGGTGACCGACCCGTTGCCGGCCTGTCGTTAACGCCCTGTTAGGAATTTGGTAGCATTTTGTTATCGGGTTGCACGCGACACGAAGCGGCCGTGCCGCGGCGGGCCCGTATATCCGGGATTCGATATGGACGTGCTGATAGTGGAGAGCGAAGCCGGCCTCGCCGAGTTGTGGCGGTGCCATCTGTGCCGTCAGGGCGCCGCCGTCACGGTCGCCCTGTCGGAGCAGGCGGCCGTGCGCATCCTGCAGGAGCGCGCGATCGACGTGATCGTCCTGGATCTCGTGCTGGAGGGCGGCAGCGCCTTTGCCGTGGCCGATTTCGCCAGCTACCGGCAGCCGTCGGCGCGGGTGGTCTTCGTGACCAACACCTCGTTCTTCTCCGACGGCTCGATCTTTCAGCACATTCCCAACGCCTGCGCCTTCCTGCCCAGCGGCATGCCGCCGGAGGACCTTGCCGCCGTGGTCGATCACTATGGCGAGGCGGGCGCGGTTGGGGGCGTCGCGGCCGCCCCCAAAGCCGGCTGACCGCGAGCCCGCGGGGGTCAGACGGCGCGCAGGTGCTGCCCGTCGGCGCCGGCGTCGCGCCCGTGCGGGGCCTCCCAGTCCAGCACCGGGTTGATCGGGATGATCCGGTACGGGTTCACCGATTCGTGGCTGTAGTGGTAGTGGCGCACGATGTGGTCGAAGTTCACCGTGTCCGACACGCGCCCGTTCGGCGTTTGCCACTGGTAGAGTTCCCGCGCATAGCCCCAGAGGTTGGGGAAGTCGCGCAGGTAGTTGCGGTTGCACTTGAAGTGCGTGTGATAGACCGGGTCGAAGCGGAACAGGGTGGTGACCAGCCGCCAGTCGGCCTCGGTGATGCGGTCGCCCATCAGGTAGCGGTTCTGCGACAGCCGCTGCTCCAGCCAGTCGAGCGACTCGAACAGCGCGTGCACCGCGTCGTCATAGGCGTCCTGGCCGGTGGCGAAGCCGGACTTGTAGACGCCGTTGTTGACGGTGTCGTAGATGCGCTCGTTCACCGGCGCGATCTCGCCCTGCAGCGCCTCGGGCCAGTAGTCGTCGGTGTTTTCGGTCAGCCCGTCGAAGGCGGAGTTGAACATGCGGATGATCTCGGCCGATTCGTTCGACACGATGGTCTCGCGTTTCTTGTCCCACAGGACCGGGACGGTCACGTGGCCGGACGCCTGCGGGTCGGCCTTGACGTAAAGCTCGCGCAGGAAGGACAGGCCGTAGAGGTCGTCGCCCGTCGCGCCGTCGAAGTCGGTGTCGAAGCTCCAGCCGTCCTTCAGCATGTCGGGATGGACGACCGACACGCCGACCAGGCCTTCCAGCTCTTTCAGCTTGCGGAAGATCAGCGTGCGATGCGCCCAGGGACAGGCCAGCGAGACGTAAAGGTGATAGCGGTCGGCCTCGGCCGGAAAGCCGCCCTCGCCGCTGGGTCCGGGGCTGCCGTCGGGCGTGATCCAGTTGCGATAGGCGGTGTCGGCGCGCTTGAAGGCGCCGCCCTTGGCGCGCTCCGCCAGGCTCTGTTCGACCCATTGGCCGTTGTCGAGATGGCCCATTTGCTCCTCCTGAATTCGGTGTTGGTACGTCACATAGGGCGAAGTGCCTTGCAGGACACGGATTTCCGCCGCGCAGGCGGGCTGCAAGGCTGCACAGGTCGCTGCGGAGGGGGCCGATGCCGCAAATCCGTTTGCGATGCGGCCGGCGCCGGGCTACACCGCGCCACGACGAAGCCCGACAGGGGCCGGAGAGGAGAGCGCCGGACGGCCGACCCAACCAGGGGGCCCGACGCCGCGTCGTCAGCGCCGCAAGCGGCGGGCTTGCCCTTTCCGACGAGATCGAAACGAAAGGGGAGAGACCCATGCGTATCGTCTTCATCACCGCGACTTTCGCCGCCGGTCCCGCGCTGGCGCATCCCGGGCATCTGGCCGAGGTCGCCGGTCACGGGCACTGGATCGGCCTGGCCGCGCTGGGCGCCGCCATCGCCGTCGCCGCCTGGGCCGGGCTGAAGGGGCGCAAGGACGCGGACGAGGAGGCGGAGAGCGACGAGGAGGTGTCCGAGGAGGAGACCCCTCAGGAGGCCTGAGCCATGGGCAGGACGGGCGTGATGATCTGCGGCCACGGCTCGCGCAGCCAGGCCGCCGTCGACGAGTTCGCGGTGCTGGCGCGGAAGCTGCCGGCGTATCTGCCGGAGGACTGGCTCACCGATTACGGCTATCTCGAATTCGCCAACCCGGTGATCCGCGACGGGCTGGACCGCCTGCGCGAGGCGGGCTGCGAACGGATCCTGGCGGTGCCGGGGATGCTGTTCGCGGCGATGCACGCGAAGAACGACATCCCCACCGTTCTGAACACCTATGCCGCCAGGCACGGGATCGAGCTGCGCTATGGCCGCGAGTTGGGCGTCGACCCGAAGATGATCGCCGCCGCCGGGGCGCGGGTGCAGGAGGCGGTGGATCGCGCCAATGCCGAGGCCGGCGAAGTACCGCTGCACGACACCTGCCTCGTGGTGATCGGGCGTGGTGCGTCGGACCCGGACGCCAACGCGAACGTCGCCAAGATCGCGCGGATGCTGTGGGAGGGCATGGGCTTCGGCTGGTGCGAGGTCGGCTATTCCGGCGTCACCTTCCCGCTGGTGGAGCCCTGCCTGACCCATGTCGCGCGGCTGGGCTACAAGCGGGTCATCGTGTTCCCGTATTTCCTGTTCACCGGCATCCTGATCGACCGGATCTACGGTTTCACCGACAAGGTCGCCGCCGCGCATCCGGAAACCGATTTCGTGAAGGCCGGATATCTGAACGATCACGACAAGGTGCTGGAGACCTTCGCCGAACGGGTGCGCGAGATCGCCGGCGATGCGCCGATTCCCAATTGCGGCGTCTGTGCCTACCGGGAACAGGTGCTGGCGCTGGAGAACGGACGTCACCGCCATATCCGGCCGGAGGAGCGCAACCACCCTGCCTTCGCCGACATGCCGCCGCCCACCTGCGTGCTGTGCAAGTACCGCACGCAGATCCTGGGCTTCGAGGCCGAGGTCGGCGCGGTGCAGGAAAGCCACCATCACCACGTCGAGGGGCAGGGGGCCTCGGCGCCCGGCTCCAACGTGGAGGATTGCGCCCTGTGCGACACGTTCTGCACCGGTGCGTGCCGGCTGGAGATGGCCGGACATCACCACCACGCGCACGGGCACGATCACCACCACCACCACGATCACGACCATCATCACCACCACCATGCGCCCTATCCCCATGCGGATCACCCGCTTGGCCCGGAAAGCGCGCGGGTTGGCCGGAAATGAGCGCATCTTCATCTTGGACCAAATACTCCCGCCGGAGGTGTCCCGCGCGGGCCACCGGAAAGACCGCCCGATCATGCGCCCCTACCTGAAGGATCCCGCCGCCATCTATGCCGAGAGCTTCGCGACGGTGCGGCGCGAGGCGCGGCTGGACCGGTTCGGCCCCGGCATGGCGCAACTCGCCACGCGGGTGATCCATGCCTGCGGGATGGTCGAGGTCGCCGACCGGTTGGCCGCTTCGGACGGCGCGTTCGAAGCCGGGCAGATGGCGCTGCAGACCGGGGCGCCGGTGCTGTGCGACTGCGAGATGGTCGGCGCCGGGATCATCCGGCGCGCTCTGCCGGCGGAGAACGAGATCGTCGTGACGTTGAACGACCGCTCCGTCGCGGGGCTGGCCCGCGATCTAGACACCACCCGGTCGGCCGCCGCCGTGGAGCTGTGGCGCGACCGGCTGGACGGCGCCGTCGTGGCCATCGGCAACGCGCCCACGGCGCTGTTCCACCTGCTGGAGCGGCTGGAGGCGGGCTGGCCCCGGCCGGCGCTGATCCTGGGATTTCCCGTGGGCTTCGTCGGGGCGGCGGAGTCGAAGGCGGAACTGGCCGCGAACCCGCGCGGCTGCGGCTTCGTCGCCTTGCGCGGGCGGCGCGGCGGGTCGGCCATGGCCTCGGCCGCCGTGAACGCGCTGGCGGCGGGATTGCCGGAGGACGGGGCATGATGGACGGCTCGGCGCTCCCATTCGGGAGCTTCTCGCCCGCGAAGAGGGACCGGAGGGACCGATGAGCGCACCCTGGCTGCATATCGTGGGGATCGGCGAGGATGGGATGGACGGGCTGACCCCCGCCACCCGCGCCGTCGTCGAGGCGGCGGAGGTGATCGTCGGCGGCGACCGGCATCACACCCTGTCGCAGACCGTGACGGCCGAGCGCATCGCCTGGCCGTCGCCCTTCGACGCGATGATCGATACGATCCGTTCGCTGAAGGGGCGCCGCGCGGTGATCCTTGTCACCGGCGATCCGCTGTGGTTCTCCGTCGGCGCCCGGATCGGCCGCGCCATCGACCCGTCCGAGATCGTCTATCACCCTCAGCTGTCGGCTTTCCAGCTGGCCGCGGCGCGGATGGGCTGGTCGCTGGCCGATGTCGAGACGCTGACGGTGCATGGCCGGCCGGTGGAGCAGATGATCGCCTTCATCCAGCCGCACGCGCGCCTTCTGATCCTGACGACCGGCGAGGACACGCCGGCCCGCATCGCCGCGTTCCTGACCGAGCGCGGCTTCGGCCAGTCGCGGATGACCGTCCTGGCGGCCATGGGCGGCGCGGAGGAGCAACGGTTCGACGGCATCGCCGAGACCTGGTCGCACGCGGTGCCGGCCTTCAACACGATGGCCGTGGAGTGCATCGCGGCGCCGGACGCGGCCCTGTTGCCGCGGGTGCCGGGCCTTGCGGACGAGCTGTTCCGCCACGACGGGACGATGACCAAGCAGGAGGTTCGCGCGGCGACGCTGGCCAAGCTGATGCCGATGCGCGGCGCGCTGCTATGGGACATCGGCACGGGCTGCGGCTCGGTCGCGGTGGAGTGGATGCGGGCGGCGCGTTACGCCCGGGCCATCGGGATCGAGCCGCGCGCCGACCGGCGCGAGATGGCCGCGGCCAATGCGCTGGCGCTGGGCGCGCCGCGGCTGGAGCTGATCGGAGGCGAGGCGCCGGACGCGCTGGACGGGCTGGCGCCGCCCGACGCGATCTTCATCGGCGGCGGGTTGACGGGCGACGTCTTCTCGGCCGCCTGGGCGGCGCTGAAACCGCTGGGCCGGCTGGTGGCGAACGCGGTGACGCTGGAGAGCGAGGCGGAACTGCTGGCGCTGCACAGGGCGCATGGCGGGCAGCTCGTGAAGCTGTCGGTGCAGCGGGCGGAACCCGTGGGCGGCCTGACCGGATGGCGTCCGCTGATGCCGGTAACGCAATGGAGCCTGGTGAAGCGATGAGCACCCTCTACGGCGTTGGGCTGGGGCCGGGCGATCCCGACCTGATCACGCGGCGCGCGGCGCGGCTGATCGAGGAGGCGCAGGTGATCGCCTATCCGACCCTGGCCGGCGGCCGCAGCTTTGCCCGGTCCATCGCGGCCGAGCTGATCCCGGAGGGCGCCCAGGAGATCGTCATGGACGTGCCGATGACGCGCGAACGCGAACCGGCGCAGGCCGCCTATGACCGCGGCGCGGCGGCGATCCGGGGCGAGCTTGTGGCCGGGCGCGACGTCGTCTGCCTGTGCGAGGGCGATCCGTTCTTCTACGGCTCGTTCATGTACCTGCACGCGCGGCTGAAGGGCAACTTCGATGTCCAGGTGGTGCCCGGCGTGACCTCGCTGACCGCCTGCGCGGCGCGGGCCGGCATGCCGCTTGCCGCGCGGAACGAGCGGGTGACGGTGTTGCCCGGGCCGTTGCCGGATGCGGAGCTGGAAAGCCGGGTCGCCGGCGCGGAGAGCCTGGCGATCATGAAAGTGGGCCGGCACCTGCCACGCATCCGCGCGGTGCTGGACCGGCTGGGGCTGACCGGGCAGGCGGTGTATGTGGAGCGGGCGACGCTGGCCGACGAGCGCGTTCTGCCGCTGGCCGAGGCGCCGGAGGCGGCGCCCTATTTCTCGATGATCCTGCTGACGAAGGGGGCCGATCCGTGGCTGTGAAACCTGTGGTGCTGGCTCTGTCGCACTCCGGCGAGCCCGTGGCGCATCGTGTCGCCGATGCGCTGGGCGCGGCGGTGCATGGGCGCGAGGGGCGCGTGGAGCGGGCGGATGCCTGGTTCGGCAATGGCCTGGAGCATGCGCGCGACCTGTTCGCCGCCGGCGTGCCGGTGGTGGGTGTCTGCGCGAGCGGTATCCTGATCCGGGCCGTCGCGCCGCTTCTGTCGGACAAGCGGGCCGAGCCGCCGGTGGTTTCGGTCTCCGACGACGGGGCTGTCGTGGTGCCGCTTCTGGGCGGACATCGCGGCGCGAACCGGCTGGCACGGCAGATCGCCGCCGCGCTGGACGGGACGGCGGCGGTGACGACGGCGGGGGATGTGGCGCTGGGCGTGGCGCTGGACGCGCCGCCGGCGGGCTGGGCGCTGGCCAACCCGGAGGCGGCGAAACCGGCGATGGCGGCGCTGTTGGCGGGCGGCGGCGCGCGGGTCATGGGAGACGAGGCGGCGAAGGCCGAGTGGCTCGGGGATCTGCCCGCAGGCGACGCCGTGGACATCTTCTGCACGATGGCGCCTTGCGCGGCGGCGAAGCCGGAAACGCTGATCTACCGGCCGCGACGCGCGGTCCTGGGCGTGGGCGCGTCGCGCGACTGCCCGCCGGAGGAGCTGATCGCGCTGGTGGACGGGCTGCTGGCCGAGGCGGAGCTGGCGCCGGAGGCGCTGGCCGCCATCGCGACGGCCGACATCAAGGCGGACGAGCCGGCGGTTCTGGCGCTGGCCGCGCATCTCGGGGTGCCGCTGCGGATGTTCCCGGCGGCGGAGCTGGAGGCCGAGACGGGGCGGACGGAGACGCCGTCGGAGGTGGTGTTCTCCGAGATCGGCACGCATGGCGTGGCCGAGAACGCAGGCCTGGCGGCGGCGGGGCCGGAGGCGGCGCTCTGGTATCCCAAGCGCAAGTCGGCGATGGCGACGGCCGCCCTGTCGCTGGCGTCGACGCCCATCGCGGCCCCGGCCGGCCGGGGCCGCGGCCGGGTGGCGCTGGTCGGCATCGGGCCGGGGCAGGCGGCCTGGCGGACGCCGGAGGCCTCGCGGCTGATCGCGGAGGCGGACGAGCTGGTGGGCTACGGGCTCTATATCGACCTGCTGGGGCCGCTGGCGGCGGGCAAGCCGCGCCACGACTTCCCGCTCGGCGGCGAGGAGGCGCGGTGCCGCTTCGCCCTGGAGCGGGCGGCCGAGGGCAAGTCGGTCGCGCTGGTCTGCTCGGGCGACGCCGGGATTTACGCGATGGGCGCGTTGGTCTTCGAATTGCTGGACCGGGAGGCCGAAGGTGTCAGCGATGCGGCAAGACGGGTCGAGGTGATCTCGGCGCCGGGCGTGTCGGCACTGCAGGCGGCGGCGGCGCGGGCCGGGGCGCCTTTGGGGCACGATTTCTGCGCGGTCTCGCTGTCGGACCTGCTGACCCCGCGCGCGGACATCCTGCGGCGCATCCGGGCGGTGGCGGAGGGGGACTTCGTGATCGCCTTCTACAACCCGGTGTCGAAGCGGCGCCGCGAGCTGCTGGCGCTGGCGCGGGACATGTTGCTGGAGCATCGGCCGGGGGAGTGCCCGGTGCTGCTGGCCACCTCGCTTGGGCGGCCGGAGGAGAGACTGCGGTACAGGCGGCTGGACGAGTTGGAGGTCGAGGAGGTCGACATGCTGACTGTGGTACTGGTCGGCTCGTCGCAGTCGCGGCTTTGGCAATCGGGCGAGGGGCCGCGGATGTACACGCCGCGCGGCTATGCGCGGAAGATCGACGGGGATTTGTCGGATGTGTCGTGATCCGATTGCGGCGCGTGCCGCGCCAAGAGATGCCTCGGCCCCCTCCCTGGCCCTCCCCCGTGGCCGGGGGAGGGGAGCCTGTGGCGGGCCGACCCAGTCTGATCGGGGCGGTGCCGATTGCTGGGGCTCGGGTCTTGCGTCGAGGCTGCGGTCGGGTCCGGACGACGTGGGATCTCGGGCGGCTGGGGGGAGGCCGTTGCGGTCGTCCATCTGGTTCGAACGGATGGCGCCTCGATGGACGACTCCGCTGGGCGTATTTGCAACGAGAAGAAGTTCGGGGCGCGGGCAGTGTGGCGATGGGTGGGCAGATTGTCTGGACGATCGCCTGGCCTTCGCGCGGCGCCTGAAAGGAGGCTGTGGATGACGGTGTTCTTCGTGGGTGCGGGGCCGGGCGATCCGGACCTGCTGACGATCAAGGCGGCGAAGGTGATCGAACGGTGCCCGGTCTGCCTTTATGCCGGCTCGCTGGTGCCGGCCGAGGTCGTGGCGCGGGCACCGGAGGGGGCGCGAGTGATGGATACCGCGCCGATGACGCTGGACGAGACCCATGCCGAGATCGTTGCGGCGCATGGGCGCGGCGAGGACGTGGCGCGGGTGCATTCGGGCGATCCGTCGCTCTACGGCGCCATCGCCGAGCAGGTCCGGCGGCTGGAGGCGGACGGCATCCCCTACGAGATCGTGCCGGGCGTGCCGGCCTATGCCGCGGCCGCCGCGGCGCTGGGGCAGGAACTGACCGTGCCGGAGATCGCGCAGTCGGTGGTTCTGACGCGGGTGTCGATGAAGTCGACCTCGATGCCCGAGGGCGAAACGCTGGAGAACTTCGCGCGCACCGGCGCGACGCTGGCGATCCACCTGGGCGTCCGGGCGCTGCGCGAGATCGAGCGGGTGCTGGTCCCGCACTACGGCGCCGATTGTCCCGTGGTGGTGGCCTATCGCGTCGGCTGGCCGGACGAGATGCTGATCCGCGGCACGCTGGCCGATATTCGCGAAAAGGTGCGCGCCGAGAAGATCACGCGCACCGCGCTGATCCTGGTGGGGCCCGCGCTGGCCCGGGGGCGCGATTTCCGCGACAGCGCGCTATACGATCCGGCGCATCCGCACGTGCTGCGTCCGAAGATCGCCAGGGCGAGCTGACCCCCGCCGGAGTTTCGGATTTACCGAAAGTTCGCTTGACCGAATCTGCAAGAGCGTCGTTCACTTGCCCTGACCGGTGGAGTGCTGCCATGACCGATTATCTGCCCCAGGAGATCCTCGACGGCCTCGAAGCCGCGCGCAAGGCCGACCTGCGCAAGAACAGCCGCCTGCGCGTGCATGTGGGCGAGCAGGTGTTCCGCGTGCTGCGGTTCTGGGACGGCGGCTTCGCGCTGGATGCCGAGGACGCGCCGCACCTGCGCGGGCTGGTGGATCTGTATTCGGGCGGGCGGCACCTGTACCAGTGCCTGATCGTGGCCAGCGCCGAGGACGACGGCGAAATGGTCTACGAGTTCAAGCGCAACACGGCCGCCGTGGACCAGGCACCGCTCGACTTCGCGCGGGACGAGACGGCGCCGGTGGCGCTGATCGGGCGGGACTGAACCGGCCGCTACTGCAGGTCGCCGAACGCTTTCTCCAGCCGGTCGATCGCCTCCATCAGCCGCGCGCGCGGCATCGCGAGGTTGAAACGATGGAAGCTCTCGCCGCCCTTGCCGAACTGGGCGCCGGGGCTTTGCGCGATGCGGGCGTCCTGGCGGATGCGGCGGTTCGTCTCCTCGGGCGTCATGCCGGTGTTGGAGAAATCGACCCAGGACAGGTAGGTGGACTGCATGTCCATCACCTCGACCCCCGGCAGCGCGCCGATCCGTTCTTTCCAGATCGCGAAGTTCTCGGCCAGGTAGGCGCGGCACGCCTCGCTCCAGGCGCGGCCCTCGGTCAGCGCGGCCTTGGTCATCAGCATCCCGAAGCGGTTGGGCGTGCCGCCGAAGGATTTCTGCACCGCGTCGATCTTCGCGCGCAGCTCCGCGTCCTCGACGATAATGAACCCGGTCTCGCCGCCGGCGATGTTGAAGCCCTTGGAGGCCGCGGTGATCGTGACCAGCCGGTCGGTGGCTTGCGGCGCGGCCAGGGCGGTGGGGACATGTCTGGCTCCGGGAAAGACGAGGTCCATGTGGATTTCGTCGGACAGCAGCAGCAGATCGTGCTCGGCGCAGAAGTCGGCCAGCGCCGAGATCTCCGCCGGCTCCCACATTCGGCCGCCGGGATTGTGCGGCGAACACAGGACCGCGATCCGCTCCTCCCCGGTCAGCTGCCCGGCCAGCGCGTCGAGGTCCATCTCGTAGCGGCCGTCCCGCTGCACGAGTTCGGATTGCAGGATCCTGCGGCCCTTGGCCTCGGCCTTGCGGAAGAAGGCGTGGTAGACCGGCGTGAACAGGACGATCGCCTCGCCGGGATCCGAGAACGCCTCCAGCACCATGCCGAAGCCCGACACGACGCCATGGCTGTAGCTGACCCAGTCGGGCTGCACGTCCCAGCCGTGCGTGCCGTGCATCCAGTCGCAGACGGCGCGCGTCACCGGTTCGACATTGCCGAAATAGCCGAGATAGCCGTTCTCGGCCTCCTGCCGGATGGCGTCGCGAATGCAGTCCGCCGCGTCGAAGTCCATGTCGGCCACGAACATGGAGATGCCGTCCTCGGGCGAAACGCCGGAGAACCCCTCCATGTTGTCCCACTTGGAGGCGTGCGTGCCGATGCGGTTCGGGATGCGGTCGAAATCCATGGGCCCTCCGTGCGACTGCTTCGATGCGGCAAGCTACGCCTTCACGCCCCGGGTGCAAGTGACATTGCGCGGCTGCCGGGCTTCGCCTAAATGACCTTCATGACGCTGAGAAATATCATCATCCACCCCGATCCGCGCCTGAAGAAGGTTTGCGATCCGGTGACGGAGGTCACGCCGGAGCTGCGCAGGCTGGCCGACGACATGCTGCAGACGATGTACGAGGCGCCGGGCATCGGGCTCGCCGCGCCGCAGGTGGGCGAGATGGCGCGGATGCTGGTGATGGACTGCGTCAAGGAAGAGGACAAGCCGCCGCGGCCGATGGTCCTGCTGAACCCCGAGGTGACGTGGTCGTCGGACGAGACGAACGTCTACGAGGAAGGCTGCCTGTCGATCCCCGAGCAATATGCCGACGTGGAGCGGCCGGCGGAGGTGACGGTGTCCTGGATGGATCTGGACGGCAAGCCGCAGGAGGAGCATTTCTCGGGCCTCTGGGCGACCTGCGTGCAGCACGAGATCGACCATCTGAACGGCAAGCTGTTCATCGACTATCTGAAGCCGCTGAAGCGGCAGATGATCACCCGCAAGATGCAGAAGCTGAAGCGCGAACGGGCGCGGGCGTGAGCCGCCTGCCGATCCTCGTCTGGGGCGACCCGCGTTTGCGGGCGGTGGCGCGGCCCGTGGGCGAGATCACGCCGGAGGTGCGCGATCTGGCCTGGGACATGGTCGACACGATGTACGACGCGCCGGGCCGTGGGCTGGCCGCGCCGCAGGTGGGCGTGGGGCTGCGGATGTTCGTGATGGACTGTCACTGGAAGGACGGGGTCGCGCGGGCCCCCGACATCGTCATCGACCCCGAGATCCTGTGGCGGTCCGAGGAGACCGCCGTCCACCAGGAGGGGTGCCTGTCGATCCCCGGCGTGCCGGCCGAGATCGAGCGGCCGGCCGAGGTCACGATGCGCTGGACAACGCTGGACGGTTTCCGCGAGGAGCGGCAACTGGATGGGTTCGAAGCGGTCTGCGCGCAGCACGAGTTCGATCATCTGGACGGGATTATGATCCCCGACCGGATGAGCGAGGAAGACCGGGTGGCGACGGAGGCCGAGCTTCGCGCGCTGGCGGCGCGCGGGGGCATGGTGTGATGGTACGGCCGATCCTGCGCTGGCCGGACCGGCGGCTTCGCACGACCGCCGACACCGTGGAGGAGATCACCGACGAGGTCCGCGCCGTCTGGGACGACATGATCGACACGATGGAGGCGATGCCGGGCGTCGGCCTTGCCGCGCCGCAGATCGGAGTGATGCTCCGGCTTGCCGTGGTCGATGCCTCGGACGCGCGGGGACAGGCGGTGCGGCTGGCCAATCCCGAGGTGATCGAGGCGTCGCCGGAACTGCGCGCGCACGAGGAGGCCAGCCCCTGCCTGCCCGGCGCCTCGGCGCGGCTGGAGCGGCCGGCGCAGGTGGTGGTGCGGTATCTGACCCCGCGCGGCAAGTGGGACCGGCAGGCGTTCGAGGGGCTGTGGGCCACCAGCGTACAGCACCAGATCGACCACCTCGCGGGGCGGATGTATTTCGACAATCTCAGCCCGCTGAAACGCAGGATGCTGCTGAAGAGGGCGCAGAAGCGGGCCTGATCAGGCGCAGCACGGCGTCTTCGGGGCGCAGCCGGCCCGGTCGGCCATCGGCTTGCAGACGGCGTGCTCCGGCGACAGGGCGATCACCAAGTGGCCGTCCTCGATCCGGGGCACATCCGCCCGGTAGCGTGTCAGGCCGCGGTTGGCGGGGGCGCATTCCACGGCGAAAGGCGCGTCGCCCAGCCCGGGGATCTCAGTGAGCGAGCGGGCGAGGATCGCGGCCATCTTGCCCGCCGGCATCGCCCGTGGGCCGCGCCCGTCCAGCACCTGGACCACGGCCTCGCGAAAGCGGCTGCGCCGGCCGCCGCAGTCGATGCTCTCTATGTCGGCGTGCTTCAGCTCGGTGATGTGGAACCCGGCGCCGAGGTCGCCGCCGGGCGTGCGAAACCGGGTCGGCAGGTTCGGGTCCGCGGACCGGAGCGTGGTCAGGAAGGCGTCGAGCGTTGCGGGGCGGTCGGTCATGGCATAGGGTTCCTGAATATCTCAACGATTCAAGTATGGTTGAAATATGGACGAGACGCAAGCCCTGAAGGCTCTCTCCGCCCTGTCGGACGGCACGCGGCTGCGAATGCTGCGCTTTCTGGTGCAGGCGGGCGCGGACGGTGCCGCGGCGGGCGAGATCGGTGCGGCCGTGGGCTCCAGCCCGTCGCGCAGTTCGTTCCATCTGGCAGCGCTGGCCGCGTCGGGGCTGGTCCGGCCGGAGCGCGTGTCGCGCCGCGTCATCTACCGGGTGGACTTTGCTGCGCTTGGCGGGCTTATGGGCTACCTGATAGAGGATTGCTGCGGCGGGCATCCCGCCGTGCGCGCCTGCTGCGCGCCGACCGGGACGGAGAAGGGCTGACGATGCGCGTCGTATTCATGGGCACGCCGGATTTCTCGGTGCCGGTGCTGGAGGCGCTGGTGGCGGCGGGGCATGACATCGCCTGTGTCTACTGCCAGCCGCCCCGCCCGGCGGGCCGCGGCAAGAAGGACCGCCCCTCCCCGGTGCAGGCCCGGGCCGAGGCGCTGGGCCTGCCGGTGCGCCACCCCGAGCGGCTGCGCGATCCGGCCGAGCAGCAGGCCTTTGCGGATCTGAAGCCGGAAGTGGCCGTCGTGGTCGCCTATGGCCTCATCCTGCCGCAGCCGGTGCTGGATGCGCCGGATCACGGCTGTCTGAACATCCACGCCTCGCTTCTGCCGCGCTGGCGCGGGGCGGCGCCGATCCAGCGGGCGATCATGGCCGGAGACCGCGAAACCGGGGTCTGCATCATGCGGATGGAGGCGGGGCTCGACACCGGGCCGGTCCTGCTGCGCGAGGCGCTGCAGATCGCGCCGGACGAGACCGCCGGGACGCTGCACGACCGGCTGTCGGCGTTGGGCGCGCGGCTGATCGTCGAGGCGCTGGATCGGCTGGACGCGCTGGCGCCGGAACCGCAGCCGGAGGAGGGCGTGACCTATGCCGATAAGATCGACAAGGCCGAGGCGCGGATCGACTGGACCCGCCCGGCGGCGGAGGTCGACCGGCTGATCCGCGGGCTGTCGCCCTTTCCCGGGGCCTGGACCGGCCTGCGCGGCGAACGGCTGAAGCTGCTCAACGCCCACGTGGTCGACGCGGAGGGCGACCCCGGCGCGGTGCTGGACGATCGCCTGACGGTCGCCTGCGGCTCCGGTGCGGTGCGGATCACCCGGCTGCAACGGGCCGGCCGGGGCGCGCAATCGGCGCAGGACGTGCTGCGCGGCTGGTCCATCGGGCCGGGCGACCGGATGGGCGAGGGCTGAACGCCTAGACCATCTCTTCCGGCACGCCCGGCAGCGCGATGGCGGTCTCTTCCGCCGCCCTGCGATCGTAGGGGACGAGAAAGCCGGTGCGCTCGTCCGGCTCCTCCGCCGCGTTCTCGCGCAAAAGCCGGCGCCAGACGCCGAACATCCGGTCGACCGGCAGCGCGTCGATGCCGGGCACCTCGGGCCACCAGTGGGCGCTCAACCGCTGCCGGAGGCCGGCCACCTGCGCCGGATCCTTCAGCGCGATCCCGGCTTCGGTGTCCCAGCGCAGCGACCGGCCGTTCAGGTTGGCCGAAGACACGAGGCCGAGGCGGTCGTCGAACACCGACACCTTCGCGTGCAGATAGACGATCGGCGCGCCGCGCAGGGTGGCGCGGTCGGCGTCCATGTCGACGCCGTTGGCCGCGCGGCGCTGAACCGGGCTTGCGATCAGCAGGCGCTTGCCGAAGGCGCGCCGGATCCGGCGGATGCAGCGCGCCTGCAGGAAGTCGCCGAAACGGCCGTCGAGCTTCGGCGTCTCCTCGAAGGCCACGGTCTCGGGGGCGCCGGGAAGCAGGAGGATCATCTTCAGATCCGGCTCTTCGCGTCCGCGCCGAGCGAGCCATCGCGCGATGCGCCGGTCGCGGAAGAACTGCGTCTCGATATAGACGAGCTTTTCGGTTCGGCCGATCGCCTCGCGGTGGCAGGTGGCGATCTCGTCGGCCACCGTGCCCGGCCCCATCGTCCAGGGCCTCCGGCGGCTCTGGTCGCGCGCCAGCGTGCGCAGCAGGCCCGGCGCGTCGACCACCTCGTGCCGGCCGGCGGCGGCGTCGTTGAAGGTCTGAAGGTGCCGCCGCGCGGAGGTGGCCCTGACCGGGTCTTCGGCCAGAACCTGCACGTCATGCCAGGTCAGCTGCGCCGGGCGGTTGTGGTCCCAGTCGTCCCAGCGCCGCTCGTTCACGTCCAGCCCGCCGATGAACAGCCAGCGGTCGTCGATGACCGCCAGCTTGTGGTGATGCGTGGCGGGGAAGGACAGGGCCGGCCGCCCCTTGTAGCGGTCGCGCAGATAGGCGATGCCCGGCAGGTATTTCAGGACTCGCCGCCGGTGCGACGGCTTTGCCCCGGTCTCCTCGTGCCGGACGATCTGGCGCATCTTGGCGGCCACGATGGGCCAGAAGAAGATGCGCGCGATCCGCCCGGTCTTGGCCGGGTGGATTTCCGGGAACAGGGACAGGCGGGCGCCGGCCGAGGGGCCCGCGAGCTCCCACAGGGCGCACAGCATGCGAACGCTGCGCCAGCACAGCGCGTGCAGCTGGGTCGCGGCGATGGGATCGAAGTCGGACAGGTGAATCTCCACCCGCACGCCGCGCCGTAGCGTGTGCTCCAAGAGGTCCAGCCAGGTCTCGCCGACCTCCCGCGCCTCGGACGAGCGCAGGCGGGTCAGCGGGTCGAATATCCGGAAGCCCAGGATTACCTCGCGCTCGGCGGCCAGAACGCGGCGTTCGAAGGCCGGATAGGCCTCGGCGGCCGTGATCAGGATCTGCGGGTCGGCCAGCCGCGGCGTCGCTGCGTCGTCCATGGATGCCGGCCCCCATGTTCCGGAACGTCCCTACGCCAAGGCCAGCTCACCCGGCATCTTGGTGTCGTCGAAATCGGCGATCGGGAAACGCAGGATCGCGCAGTATTGTTCCGGCGTGGCCTCGCTTTCCGCGAAGCCCTCCATCTGGTGCGCGAAGGCGGTGACCAGCGCCATGCCCAGTCCGCTGCTGCGGGCTTCCTCCTGCTCGTGCGGGCCGTCGGGATTTAGCGAATTGCACAGCTCCACGCGCGCGCCCTTTGTCTCGTCCCGCGTCAGCCGGATCGACAGGGTCGGCTTCTCGTTCCCGGGCGCGTCGAGATTCTTGAGCGCGTTGGTCAGCAGCTCGGTGACGGCCAGCGACAGTGGGACGGCCTGGTCGGGGTAGACGACGATATCGTCGTACTCCTCCACGAAGTTCACCGCACTGCTGTCGTCCAGCGCGGTGCGCACGGTCTGTCCCACGATCGCGCGCAGCAACTCGCCCGCCTGAACCCGTTCGGCCGTCGACGTCTCGTACAGTTCCTGGTGCACGCGGGCGATGCCCATCACCCGCTGCCGGATGTCGGCGAGCGCGTCCTTCACCTCTGCGCCGCGGGCCTTGCGGACCTTCATGTTGAGGATCGAGATGATGAGCTGAAGGTTGTTCTTCACCCGGTGATGCACCTCTTTCAGCAGCACCGTGCGCTGATGGATCGTGTCGTAGAGTTCCGCCTCGTCGTGCAGGACGTTCTCGGCCAGCCGCATCCAGGTCTCTTCCATCTCGCGCAGCTCGCGCGGGGTCGAGGCCTCGTGCCGCGGTTCGGTGATCCGGCGGCTGCGCATGAATTGCAGCATTCTCGCCCGCAAGTTGCGGGTCGGGCGGATCACCATGCGCTGAACGGCAAAGAAGGCGACCGCCAGGCAGACGAGCCACATCGCCACCGGGAACAGCATCGACGAGGTGATGCTGAGCCCCTCGATGAAATCGTTGCGCCGGTGTTCCCAGCTGCCCAGGGCGAAGACCTGGCCCGGGACGATGGGCACGACGGCGAAGACCCGCAGGAATCCCGCGCGGGTCTCGTCGATGAAGGCGCCGTCCTGGGCGTAGAGCAGGTCGGACAGCTCGTAATTCGCCGGCAGGTGCCGTTCCACGTCGTCGAGCCCGCGGCTGGAGGTCAGTACCTCGGCTTCGGCGTTGTAGGTGATCAGGTCGAGCGGCCGGTCCTCGGACAGCTGGTCGAGCGGGCGGAACAGCTGTCCGTGCGGCAGGGAAACCGCGGCATACCCGTCGAACCGGCCGTTCCGGCGGACGGGAACGGTCACCATGACCACCGAGGTCTGGCTGACCAGCGCGTCGGGCGAGACCGTGATGCGGGTCTGCGGGTCGGCGGCCATCGTCTTGTAGATGCGCCGGTCCGACACGTCGGTGCCCTGACCTTCGGAAGCGCAGAGGATCGTGCCCTCGGCGCTGACGTAGCCGGCGAACGAAAACGCCTGGGAGTCGCGGACGAAATCGCCAAGCGGCTCGGCACAGTCCCAGTTCGACCGTCGCAATCGCGGCACCATCGCCGCGAGCATGTTCGCGGCGCCGATTCCGGTGCGGATATGCGCCTCTTCCGGCGCCGCGGCCTCGGATGTCAGGGCCAGCAGGTTGGTCTCGGCCTTGCGGTCGGCCTGGCTGAGCAACTGGAACGTCGTGGCAACCGAGATCAGCCCGATCGGAAGCAGCGCAAGCGCAAGCAGCGCCGCGATCCGAAACGTGAGCGACTGACTCGATTCCCGAAGCCTGTTGATCAAGCGATGTTCTTCCGCGGTTGCAGCGCTCCGTTGACCACTGCCATCGTGGCGCTGTCGGTCATCTCCAGCGCCTCGTCGTCGCCGATGTCGAGCAGTTCGATCAGCCGGGCGCGCCCGCGGTTGACGCGGCTCTTGATCGTGCCGATCGCCACGCCACAGGTTTCGGCGGCATCCTCATAGGACATGCCGGACGCCCCCACCAGGATCAGCGCCTCGCGCTGCTCGACCGGCAGTTCGCCGAAGACCTTCTCGAAATCGGCCATCGCGAGTCGGCCGTCGTGGTGGGGTTTCTCGGACAGGGTCGCGGCCATCGCGCCGTCGGCGTCGGCGACCTCGCGCTTCGACTTGCGCAGATCGGAATAGAACGTGTTGCGCAGGATCGTGAACAGCCAGGCACGCAGATTTGTGCCTTCCTGGAACTTGTCGAAGTTCTTCCACGCCTTGACGATCGTATCCTGCACCAGGTCGTCGGCGCTGGCCGCGTCGCGCGTCAGGCTCACGGCGAACGCGCGCATGGCGGGCAGATGCGCCACCACCTCTTCGCGCGGGTCCTGCCCGTGGGTTTCATTGGTCATTGCGCGTGTCCTGCTCCTTGAGCTGCTGCAGAAGGCTGGTCAGGCGATCTGGCACCTGTTCGTCCATCGTCCGCTGAAACACCTTGCGCAGATTGTCGTCGATCTGCTGCTCAAGGTGAGACTGGTCCCGTTCTCCGTCCATCTCGTTTTCCTGTGCCGATTCTTTTTTCTTTCGAACCATAGGTGCCGCACAATTTTTTCATCACAGTGCGGAACCAAACGCGCCACGTAGCGTTCGGTTCCGTAGAAAATGTAAAAAACAGGACAGACCATGCCAATGGACAAGGAAAGCGATTATCTGTCGGTGAAGGTGGCCGGCCTGCTGCCCTATCTGAGACGGTACGCTCGGGCTCTGACCGGAAGCCAGAAAACAGGGGACAGCTATGCGGCGGCGACGCTGGAGGCATTGCTCGAAGATCGCGCCGTGTTCGAACAGGGGTATTCAGACAAGGTCGCGCTGTTTCGCGCGTTCCACCTGATCTGGAGCAGCGCCGGCGCACCTGTCGACGTCGAGGACGAGGGCATCGCCAAGCGGGCTCAGCGCCATCTGGCCAAGCTGACGACCAACACGCGCGAGGCGCTGCTGCTGCGCACGGTCGAGGAGTTCTCGACCGAAGAGATCGCGCAGGTGATGCAGCTGGAGGTGTCCGAGGTCGCGCATCTGATCGACGTGGCCCGCCGCGAGATGGAAGACAGCGTCAAGGGCCGCGTGCTCGTCATCGAGGACGAGGCGATCATCGCCATGGACCTTCAGGACATCGTCGCCGAGATGGGGCACGCGATCACCGGCGTCGCGCGCACCGCGTCCGGCGCCGTGCAGCTGGCGAGCAAGGAGAAGCCCGACCTGATCCTGTCGGATATCCAGCTGGCCGACGGCTCCTCCGGCATCGACGCCGTGAACGAGATCCTGCAGGCGGCGGCGGACATTCCGGTGATCTTCATCACCGCCTTCCCGGAACGCCTGCTGACCGGGGAGCGGCCCGAGCCGGCCTTTGTCATCACCAAGCCCTATTCCGAGGATCAGGTGCGCTCCGCCATCAGCCAGGCGATGTTCTTCTCCAGCACCGAGACGCTCCAAGCGTGATCGAACGGCCCGAACGGAAACACCTCCCACCACGGGGAGGCGTTTCGCGTGAATCGTAGTTGCGCGGAGCGGCGAACCGCTCCGCGCTTTCTTCACCCTACACTGGCGGTTTGCCGCGGACCGCGCGGGCGATGAGCGCGACCACGAACAAGACCAGGAAGATGAAGAACAGAACCTGGGCGACGCCGGCCGACGCCGATGCGACGCCGCCAAAGCCGAATACGGCCGCGATCAATGCGACCACCAGAAATGTCAGGGCCCAACCAAGCATGGCGAGTACCTCCTAAAGGGTTCGATTTCCCGCACCTCTCGGCGCTTCGTTTGACGGATCAACGCGCCGCAGGACGCCTGGTTCCCAGCCAATGCCGACTTCGGGGATTGTCGTCCGGCAGATCTCCGGCCCGTTCGGGCGCGGGACGGAACCGAGCGGTTCGCATGCGCGTTGGCCCGCGAGACACAGCCGGGACAGGTCGCTTCGGCCTGCCCGTCCGACATGCAACGCACGACACGCAACGCCCGAAACGCAACGAAGGAGTGAAGAGATGGCCAACACGACGACGAACGGTCCGCAAGCGTCGCCGGTCAAGACGAGCGACATCGACGAACTGAAAGCGCAGATCGAGACGCTGAAGGCGGATATGTCCTCGCTCACCGGCACGGTGCGGGACATGGGCCGCACCCGCGCCGAAGCGCTGCGCGGTGCGGCGAGCGAGCAGGCGAATGCCTGGCGCGGCCAGGGCGAAGAGGCCGTGCGGCGCGCCCGGGCGAAGGGCCAGGAGGCCTATGGATCCGCAGAGGCGTCGATCCGCGAGAACCCGGCCACGGCCGTGGGCATCGCCGCGGGCGTCGGCTTTCTGACCGGCCTGATCCTTAGCCGCAAATGATCCCGGGCACCGCGAACCTCGCCTACGCGGCGCGCCGGGCGGCCCTGCGCTCCTCGCTGGGGCTGGTCGGCGCGCTTTGCCTGTGCGTCGGGCTGGGCTTCCTTACGGTCGCGGCCTGGATCGCGCTGACCGTGGCGGCGGACGCCCTGACCGCGGCCCTGGTCATCGGCGGGGCCTATGCCGGCCTCGGTCTGATCGTCCTGGTGATCTCGCGTCTGGCGCGGCCCCGGCCGCCCGCTCCCGCGGCCCCGGCCGCGGCGCCGGCGGCCCAGCCGGCCCTGGCGCCGGCCCTGGTGGGAGTCGCGGCGGCGTTCCTCCAGGGCGTGGGCGCCGGCCTCGCATCGCGGCGCCGGCCCTGATCGGGCGGCTCCCCTTACCGGCAAACCGCGCCCTTCCGGCGCGGTTTTTTTCCCAGGCCAAGCCATGGAATCTAAAGGAACATCCTCGACCGCGTCCGCGTTTCGCCTGCAACGATCCGATTGTTTTGGAAGAGGTGACAGATGCTGACCAGAACCGCAGTTCTTCTATCCGCACTGGCGATGCCGGCCGCCGCCGGTTTCATGACCGGCTCCGATGCTGTGCAGGAGCAGGTCGAGGCGTCGATGGCGGTCGATACGCCCGGGGCGCAGACAGACATCGTGCCCGACGACCGGCTCTATTTCACCACCGTCGATGTCGACGCGATGATGCGCGCGCCGGTCATCGACCCGCAGGACCGGGTCGTCGGCAGCGTGGCCGAACTCATGGTCAGCGGCACGGGCCAGATCACCGATGCGGTCGTCCGCCTGACCGGCGGTCCGCTGGGGCTCAGCGGCGAGCGCATCGTCGTGGGGTTCGACCGGCTGACGGTAAAGGACACCGGGGCGCCCGGCGATGAGACCTATGTGCTGCACGCCGCGCAGGAGAAGGCCGCGCTGGAAAACCTTCCCCGGTTCGAAGGCTAGAGACCTTCGGCGCGCTCCGTCTCGGCCTCCGGCTCCGGATCGGCGTCGCCCAGCACCAGCAGCCACACGAGCAGCGGGATCGCCACGATCCCCCCGACCGGGCCCCACATCCAGATCCCGAACACCACCGACAGGAACACGACCAGCGGATTGAGCTGCATCTGCCGCCCGACGAGCGACGGCGTGACGAACTGTGCCTCGGTGAAGTTGAGCGCGACGTAGCACAGCGCCGGCACGAGAGCCATCGGCCCGTCGAAATTCGCGACCCCTGCATAGAGCATCGCCAAAAAGAAGCAGGCCGGCCCGAGATACAGCACGAAATTGGCCAGAAACGCCACCAGCCCCCAGACCGGCGCGCCGGGCAGGCCGAGCTGGCGCAGCGCGATGAAGACGGCCAGGCCGAGCCCGGCATTGATCATCGAGATCGTCAGGAAGTAGCGCGACACACGGCGCTCTGCTTCCAGAAGCATCTCGGCCCGGTCTTCCGGGGATTTGCCCAGCGGCAGGCGCCGGGCGGTCCAGCGATAGATGTCCCCTCGGGTGGCGAGGAAGAAGAACAGCGTGCCCGCGAAAACGGCCATCTGGCCCAAGATCGACGGTGCGAGCCATAACGCATCGGCAACGCTGGGCACCGCGTCGGCCGCTTCTTCTTTCGGCGAGTCCTCGGCGGTCTCCTCCGGCGGAGCGCTTGCTGGCGGGCTGTCTCCCTCGCCTTCGCCCTCTTCCATCAAGATGGCATCGGCCACGTCCTTCGACACTTCCTCCACCCCGCGCATGGCGTCGCGCACGTCTTCCAGGGTCTCCTCGACATCGGCGATGACCTTCGGAGCCTGCTCGACCAACCGCATCGCGACGGGCTGCAGCAGGAACAGGATGCCGCCGATCGCGACGAGCGCCACGAAAAGATTCAGCGTTGCGCCGAGGGCGGAGGGAATGCCGATGCGCTCCCACGACACGGCGATCGGGGACAGGATGACGCCGGTCACCAGCGCCAGCGTCATCGGCGCCAGCACCGGTTCCGCCAGGTGCAGGATCGCGCCGATCGCGACGGCGCCGACGGCGACCAGGACGACGATCAGGAAACCGGGCAGAGTGAGTGGGCGGTCCGGGTCGTGCTCAGACATGCCGTTCGGCGCCGCGCGGGCCGAAAAGCAGCCAGATGATGAAGCCGAGAAGCGGGAAGACGATCACGCCCAGCGACCAGAGAACCTTTTTCCCGGTCGAGGCGCGGGAGGAGAAGATCTGGACCAGCGCGTAGATGTCGAGGGCCAGAAGGATCAGCCCACCGATACCGCTCAGTTCGAACATGCTCAACTCGCCCATTCCTGACTCCGATCGACGTCGGCCCCGTCCCGGGCCGCCGTGTTCATAACGCGCGATATGCGACGCGGTTCCCTTCGTTGACCTCGGGGCCGAGGCGGGCAATCCCGCTTTACCGAATCGTGAAAGCGGGCCATACGAGATTCGTGATGAAGGATAACACACTCGCGAAGGGCGCCCCGCTCGGGCTTGCGCGCAGGATCAACGATCTTACGGCAAGCGAACTGCATGAATTCGTGCAGGCGCGTTTGTACGAACGCGAATTGCACCTGATCGTGCGCCAGCTGAACGACGCGGTGCTGTCGCGCGTCCCCGATCAATCGAGCGCCGCGCGCGCCGCCCTGTCGCGGCTTGGCTTCGCCGACTGACAAAGTGTTCAGCCCGACGGGGGTAGCGGCCGGGTGCAACAGGGGAGTGACAGATGCGGATCCGGCCCCGTCAGGCGCGCAGGTTGGCGACGATCGGCTGCCGCAGCAGCGCCAGCGCCGGGATCAGCGCCAGGACCGAGGTCGCCGACAGGAAGGCCAGCGCCAGGGGCACCTCGCTCCAGCCCAGCGAGGCGTTGACCAGGATGTCGGTGCGCACCGTCACGATCCGCGACAGCACGGCCGAGGCGACGAACCCCAGCCCGACGCCTAGCGCCGCTCCCAGCGTCAGCAGGGTCGCGCCGTAAAGCCAGACCACAGCCGCCACGAATCGCAGCGGCGCCCCGAGCGCCCGCAGCATCGCCACCTGCCGCTGGAACAGGCGCGACAGGATGAACAGGCCCAGCAGCACGCTGGCCGCCACCAGCACCTGCGTCACCGCCGACATCAGCGACATCGCCTGCCGCACGTCCCCCATGATCCGGTAGAGGTTGCCCAGCACTGTGCCCGGAAAGAACGCCATCATCTCGCTGTCGCGGGTGAATTCGGAGCGCAGCGCGTAGTTCGCCCAAAGCTCTTCGGCCCGCACGATCACCGCCGGCGTGCCCGGAAAGTACTTCGCGTCGAAGGGCGGGCCGATCCGGTCGCCGGCCTCCGGCGCGTGGCCATTGGCCAGCCCGTGGACCTCCCAGACCGTTTCCACCGGGATCAGGATCGCCCGGTCCCAGGGCGTGCCGGTGCGCGGCATCCGCCCGACCACCTGCATCTCGACACCGGCATGCGCCCCGGCCTCGGCAGCGGCGCCGACACCGTGGGCCGGCACAAAGCCGTCGCCGAGGCCAAGCGGCACCGCGGGGCCGACAATGGCCTCGCCCGAGCGTTCCCACATCCGGCCCTCCAGCCGGTCGTCGGTCAGGTAGCGGACGAACTCCGCCGTGGTGCCGACCACCGGCGCGTCGCCGTAGCTGTCGCCGAAGGCGAGCGGCGCCGCGATATCCACGTTCTCGTGCCCGGCGATCTCGGCATAGGCGTCCCCGTCCAGAAGCCCGACGTCGGAGGGTTGCAGGAACACCGCCGCCAGCATCATCGTCAACTCGCTGCCCGGCGCGCTGACGACGAGATCGAACTTGTCGGCCGCCTGCGCCATGCCCTGGCGTAACCCGCGCTCCTGCGCGATCAGGCCGATGCCCATGCCGACCGACACGGCGATCAGCAGCACGAACAGCAGGTTGGCCCAGCGGAACCGCCACAGGATCGCGCGGGTCAGCGGGAAGGGGGCATAGCCGCGCAACAGAACGAGCGCGACGATCAGGATCGGCAGCAACAGCACCGCCGAGATGAAAAGGTCCTGCGCCAGAACCGGAAGACCGTCCCAGACATCCCGCATCAGGCTACCCCGCTTTCGCCACGCGCGATCCGCCCGTCCTGCACGGTCAGCACCCGGTCCATCCGCGATAGAAGCGCCACGTCGTGGCTGACCGCGATCAACGTCGTGCCGCTGTCCTTCGCCAGCGCCGTCAGGTCGTGGATCAGCCGGTCGGCCGCCTCGCGGTGCAGGCTGGCGGTCGGCTCGTCGGCCAGCAGGATGGCCGGATCGTGCGCCAGCGCCCGCGCGACCGCGACCCGCTGGCGTTCGCCGCCGGAAAAACTGGCGACCGGCCGCGCCGTTTCGGGCAGGCTCAGCGCCGCCAGCCGGGTGCGGGCGCGCTCGCCCACTTGGCGGCGCCTGTCGCGCGGGCGGAACAGGCTCGTGAGCGCGGCGTTGTCCTGCGCCGACAGCTCCTCGAACAGCAGAAAATCCTGGAAGATCATGCCGATATTGGCGGCGCGGAACGCCGTCCGCCGCGCTTCGCCCAGCCCCATGACGTCGGTGTCCCCCCAATGCACCGCACCGGCCGCCTGCGGCCACAGCCCGGCAATGGCGTAGAGCAGCGTGGACTTGCCGGCCCCGGACGGGCCGCGCACCCCCAGGAGCGCCCCGGCGGGGAGCTGCAGGTCTTCGACGGACAGGATCGTCCGGCCGCGCGGGCTGCGCACGTCGAGGCCGGTGACGCGGAGGGGAAGGGCCATGCGCGCCGGCTCAGGTTTCGTAATAGGTGGCGTCGGTCAGACGCACGCGGCTGACGAAGCCTGTCTCGGGGTCCTTGAACGTGCCCAGCTCCAGCACGCCGCGCGTCTCGATGTTCACGTTGAACGGGATTACGTCGATGGTGCGCTTGGCGTAGATCGCCAGGATGTCGTCGGGCCACTCCGCCTCGGTCTCGCAGAACGGGCAGACGGCCATCGGCATCTTGGTCAGCACGAAGAAGTTGGTCTCGGCCTTCAGCGGCGGCGCCATGTAGCCCTCGACCGTCACGCGCTGGCCCTCCATCGTCTGCGCCAGGTCGGAGAAGCTCTGATCGCGGTTGTAAAGCTCGCGCAGCTTGATCGGGCCGTCCTGCGCCAGCGCCGGGGCGGCGAGCGGCAGCGCGGCCGCGGTGGTCAGGAAAGTGCGGCGGGAGAGCATGCTCTTGATCCTCCATTCGGTCGCCGAGCGGTCCCGGCGATATTAACGACGAAGGGCCCCGGGTTCAGGGGGCCCTCCGCGAATTTTTTGTGACAGGGCCGGGTTTACTACTCTTCGGCGGTCATCGCGTGCAGCATCACGTGGAAGATCACGTTCTGCTCGATGGTGCCGTCCAGCAGGTGCGCCCAGGGGCCCTTGGCGTAGACCGCGACGTCCTCGCCCGAGTGGGTCTCGGAGGACAGCGGGATCAGCGCTTCCTGGGTATAGTCGATATCGGTCGCCTCGTCCTCGGTCATCGCCGAGCGGGTGCCGGTCCAGTCCTTGTCCTCGCGCAGGACCGACCCGGCGCCGTTCAGGTAGCCGGCCACGGTGTAGGGCTTCTCGTCGCTGCCCGTGTTCGGCTCGCCGGTATGCTCGATGCCGGCGCCGTCGATGCCCATGCACAGGCCCAGGATGTCCGAGCCGCGGCCGCAATAGCCGTTGAAGGCGATCGCGTGCTCGTGGTCGGCGGTGACGATGATCAGCGTGTCCGCGTCGTCCGTCATCTCGTCGGCCATGGCGACGGCTTCGGCGAACGCCTTCTGGTCGCGCACCACGCGGGCCAGGTTGCCGCCGTGGTTGGCGTGGTCGACGCGGCCCGCTTCCACCTGCAGGAAGAAGCCGTTGTCGCCGCCGGAGGCCGTCAGCGCCTCGATGGCGGTGGCGGTCATCTCGGCCAGCGAGGGCTCGCCGGTGCGGTCGGCCTCGTACATCATGTGGCTGTCCTCGAACAGGCCCAGCAGCGGCGTGCCGTCCTTCGGCAGCTCGGCGAAGGTCTCGTCGTTCCAGGCATAGGCGATGCCCATCCCGGTCGCGTCCTCGATTAGGTTCTCGCCCGCGGCGCGGCGGCCGTTGCCGCCCTCGTCACCGGTGATGTCCTCGCCGATGAAGTTGCGGCGGCCGCCGCCCAGGGCGACGTCGATCCAGCCGGCTTCCATCGCCTCGATCAGCTGCGTGGCGATGTCGGTCTGCGTGTCGCAGCCTTCCGGCACGGACGCCTCGTAGTTGCGGTCGACGGTCTTGGCATAGGCCGAGGCCGGGGTCGCGTGGGTGATCCGCGCGGTGGAGACAATGCCGGTGGCCTTGCCCATCTCGTCGGCGATCTGGTTCATCGAGGTGACGGTGTTGCCCGGCAGGGTCGAGCAGTCGCCGCGGTCGACGTCGGCGGTCACGCCGATGATGCCCGCCTTGGTCTTGACGCCCGACATCATCGCGGTGCCGGTGCCGGCGGAGTCCGGGGTCTGGGCGTTGACGTTGTAGGTCTTGACCAGCGCCAGTTCCGGGAAGGTCTCATGATGCTGGACGTATTCGTCGCCGAAGCCGCCGTCCTGCTGGCCGGCGAACACGCGCGAGGCATAGTTGGTGCCGACGCCGTTGCCGTCCGAGATCAGGATGATCACGTTTTTGGCCTGACCGGTGTTCATCATCCTCTCGATTTCGGCCTGCAGGCGGTCCTGGCCGGCGACGTACCAGTCGTTGTCGGTCTGAACGACCGTCTGGCCGGAAGCGGCGGTCGCGGCCGCAAGCGCGAATGCGGAGATCGCAAGAGTTTTCATCGGAAGCTCCCCTGGTTGGTTCCGGCCTGCTCCATCGGCCCCCGGTGTGTGGATGCTGTAAAAGGCCGGCGAAGCTTTTGTGACACTCGCCGCGCGGCGGTCTCTGTCCACAAAGTTGCCCACAGCCCTTTGCCTCCGCCCCCGGTCCGCGGATAATGGCGTCATGAGTTCCAGCCGCATTCGCATGCGCCACCTGCGCTGCTTCCTCGCCGTCGCCCGCCTCGGCTCGGCCACCCGCGCGGCGGACGCGCTGGGCACGGTGCAGCCCTCGGTCTCGCGCAGCCTGCGGGAGTTCGAGGAGGAGATGGGCGCCACCCTGTTCGAGCGCACGGCCACCGGGCTGGAGCTGAACGAGGCCGGGCGCACCCTGTTCTCCTATGTCAGCGCGGGGCTCGGGCAGGTCGACCGCGGCATCGACACGATGCGCGGCCAGCTTCGCGCCGAGAAGGTCGTGGTCTTCGCCATGCCCAACGTGGTGCGCGTGGTGATGCCGGGGGCGGTGCGCCGGTTCAAGGCGCTCTACCCCGAGATCGACGTCGAACTCGACACCGTCGCCAGCGGCCGATCCGCCGACCGGCTGCGCGACGGGATGATCGACTTTGCCTTCGGGCGGCTGCAGTCGCCCGAGAGGATGGCGGGCCTCAACTTCGAGCATCTCTACAGCGAGCCGCTGGCCTTCTTCGTGCGGGCCGGGCATCCGCTGATCGGGACGCCGGACATCGACATCAGCGATATCGACCGCTACTCGGTGGTCATCCCGTCCACCAACACCATCATCCGCGATGAGATCGACCGCTTCGTCATCGGCCAGGGGATCAGCCGGTTCAGCAACCTGATCGAGACCGTGTCCTTCGAGTTCGCGCGCAACTACCTGCAGACCACCGACGCCATCGTCTGCCTGCCGCTGGGCGGCTTCCGGCGCGAGATGGAGCTGGGCCGCGTCGCCGCGCTGGACTTCGGCGCGCCGCAGCTGATGGGCGCGGTCGGCATCACCTCGCTGGCCGACCAACAGCTTTCGGCACCCGCGCAGCTGATGGTCCAGACGATCCGCGACGAGGTGAAGGCGCTCGGTCTGTCATAGCGATCGCGTTATGATGCGGGCGAAATGACTATTTCCCAGTGCCGGACCCGCCGGTTACGGTGCCGGGCAGCGAAAAGGGGAGGAGGATACCGGCGGCCGTGTCAGGCGGCGCCGGCACGACACGTATGGCCAAGCCCAAGAATATCCTGTTCATCATGTTCGACCAGCTGCGCTGGGACTATCTCAGCTGCTACGGTCACAAGCACCTACACACGCCGCATATCGACCGGCTGGCCGCGATGGGCGTGCGGTTCGACCGCGCCTACATCCAGTCGCCGATCTGCGGCTCGTCGCGCATGTCCACCTATACCGGCCGCTATGTCCACAGCCACGGCGCCAGCTGGAACTTCATTCCGCTCAAGGTCGGCGAGAAGACCATGGGCGACCACCTGCGCGAGGCCGGCATGGACTGCTGGCTTGTCGGCAAGACCCACATGGAAGCCGACGAAGACGGCATGGCCCGCCTCGGCCTCGACCCCGACAGCAAGATCGGCGCCCGCGTGGCCGAATGCGGCTTCGACGTGTGGGAGCGTGACGACGGCATGGTCGCCGTGGGGCCGGAGGGCAGCTATTCCGAAGGCGGCCTGAACAACCCGCACAACTACACCAACTATCTCAAGGCACGCGGTTACGACTCGGAAAACCCCTGGCACGACTTCGCCAATTCCGGCGTCGATGCCGAGGGCAACGTCCTGTCGGGCTGGTTCCTGAAATACTCGAACGAGGCCGCCAACATCCTCGACCGCGACAGCGAAACCCCCTACATGACCACGCGCGGCATGGAGTTCATCGAGAGCCACGACGGCCCCTGGTGCTGCCACCTCTCCTATATCAAGCCGCACTGGCCCTATATCGTGCCCGAACCCTACCACGACATGTACGGGCCGGAACACATCCAGCCCCCGATCCGCAGCCAGGCGGAATACGACACCGCCCACCCCGTGCTGAAGGGCATGATGGAAAGCCCGGTCGGCGCGGCGTTTTCCTCCGACAAGGTGCGCGAGGCGGTGATCCCGGCCTATATGGGCCTGATCAAGCAGTGCGACGACCAGATGGGCCGCCTGTTCGACTGGCTGGAGGAGACCGGGCGGATGGAGGACACGATGATCGTGCTGACCTCCGACCACGGCGATTTCCTGGGCGATCACTGGATGGGGGAGAAGCAGTTCTTCCACGACACCTCGACCAAGGTGCCGCTGATCGTCTACGACCCCTCGCCCGAGGCGGACGCGACGCGCGGCACCGTCTCGGACGCGCTGGTGGAATGCATCGACCTTGCGCCGACCTTCGTCGAGGTCGCGGGCGGAGAGGTGCCGGGGCATATCCTCGAAGGCCACTCGCTGCTGCCGATCCCGCGCGGGCAGGCGACCGAGATGCCGCGCGACAGCGTCATCTGCGAATACGACTATTCCGCCACGCCCTTGGCCGACAAGCTGGGCCTCGGCGTGCGCGAGGCGGTGCTGTTCATGGTCGCCGACAAGCGGTGGAAGCTGGTGCATGCCGAGGGCGGGTTCCGGCCGATCCTGTTCGACCTGGAGAACGATCCGCAGGAACTGACCGACCTGGGCGACCGCGAAGAATATGCCGAGGTGATCGAGGCGATGTACGACAAGCTGTTCCGCTGGGCGCGCCGCCCGTCGCAGCGCACCACGCGGACCGAAGCGCAGCTCAAGGAGATGCGCACCAAGACCCGCAAGCGCGGCGTCGTCATCGGGGTCTATGACGAAAACGACATACCACTGGAGCTCACGGTGCATTATCGTGGGCGCAAGGCCCCGGACATGAAGCAAGGGCCGCAAGGCTGACGGAACGGCCCGTCGGGGAGGGCGGGCCGCAAGGCAAACCCAAAGGGAGGACCACATGAAACCCATTCTGCAAGGACTGGCCGCAACCTGCATCGCGGCCGTCGCCGCCACGGGCGCGCTCGCCCAGGCGAACCTGACCGCCGAGACCTCCAGCCCGGGCAACAGCCCGCACGTCTCGATCCTGCACCTGGCCGAAATCGCCAGCGCGAACGGAATCGCCAACCTGCAGGTGCAGGAAGGCCAGACCCTGACCAACTCGCTGGTCAACGTGGCCGAGGGCAAGACCGACATCACGGCGATGCCGCTGATCCTGCCGTTCCTGCTGAACGCCGGGCGCGGCCCGTTCTCGTCGATCGGCGAGGAGCGCGGGGCCGAGCTCGCCTCCAACGTCCGCGCGCTCTACCCCTACAACGCCGGCGCCTTCGGGCTGATCGCGCTGGAAAGCGAGGGCATCGACAGCTGGGAGGACCTCGAGGGCAAGAACGTCTGGAACGGCCCGCCCCGCGGCGCGGCGCTGGTCAACGCGCGGCAGGCCATCGCCGGCGTCACCGGCTTCGCCGACGGCGAGGACTATACCGGGCACCAGTCCAACTGGGCGCAGCTCGCCACGCTGCTGGTCGACGGCTCGATGGACGCCTTCGTCGTGCCGCTCACCTTCCCGTCGTCCCGCGTGACCACGATGCAGGCCGCCGGTGACGTCGTCATCGTCTCGACGCCCAAGGACGTGTTCGAGGGCGACGCCTATCAGCGCCTGTTCAACGCGCCCGGCAACGTGCCGATCGTCGTCGCGTGGGAGGATATGGGCTATTCCGACGGCGTGCGCCTGATCTCCGAGGACGCGACGTTCCGCGGGCTGGGCACCGCCTTCGCCGACCTCGTCCACAAGGACATGCCCTTCGACAGGGCCAAGGCGCTGACGACGGCCTATATCGAGTCGATGGAAGAGCTGAAGAGCAAGACGCCCTATGCCGGCAATATCGGCGTCGGCGTCCTGGATCCGAAGCTCAGCGGCTTCTGCGGCGTCAACCCGCTGAAATACCACGCCGGCGCCGTCGCCGCGTGGGAGGAAGCGGGCTACGACGTGCCCGACTGCGCCAAGCCCGAAGCGTCCTGACCGCTTGACCCGGCCGGGCGCCGCATGCGCCCGGCCCATCCCCCGGGGAGGCATCCATGACGGAGACCCAGACGCGCGACCTGTTCCGGACGCTGGCCCGCGTGCTCGGCCTGATCCTGGTGGTCATCGGCATGCTCAACACGCTGCCGGCGATCCCGGGCCTGGACGACGCGGTGACGGCGGCCTTCGGCCCTAACGTCTCGATCCGCCGCTTCCCCTACGAATACCTGTTCCCGCTGGTCTTCGTCGTCATGATGACGGTCGTGGCGATGGAGCACTCCTTCGCCCGCCAGTTCCGCGATGCCGCCCCGGCGAAACGCGGCTTCGGCCTGTTCATGGACGCCGCACTCGTCGCCATGGCCACGCTCGTCGCGCTGGGCTACCTGATCGAGATCGACGCCGTCTGCCTGGTGGACCGCATCACCGGGGAACGCGCCGCGCTGATCGAGAAGTCGCTGCGCGAAGAGATCGAGTTCGCCGAGATGATGGGCCTGCCCGCGCCCACTACCGTCGACGACCCGTCCTGCATCAACACGCTGGGCTTGTGGATCTTCCCGATGATTGCCGCCGCGGTCGCGGTCTTTCTCGGCTACAACATCCGCGTCTGGGGCCTGTCGCTGGTCATGGTCGCCATCGTGATCGCCGCCTACACGCTGCTGACCGTGCTGGTGTGGTACTTCCAGGGCGCCGAGGACATGAACAAGTACCTCGTCACCAAGCTCGGCGGCGAACCGCGCCGGCTGATCGACGGGCGCCCGAATGTCGAGGATATCCTTGTCAACAACGGCCAGGGGCTCCTGGGCCGGTTCATGGGCATCCTGCTGAACACGGTCTTTCCCTATATCGTGCTCGGCTCGCTGTTCGGCGTCTCCGCCGGGGGGCGCTCGCTGATCAAGGTGGCGTTCCTGTGGACCCGGCGCCTGCGCGGCGGCCCGGCGCATGCCGCCATCGTGTCCTCGGCGATGTTCGGCACGATCTCCGGCGGGCCGGTCGTCAACGTGCTCTCGACCGGCGTGCTGACCATCCCGATGATGCTGAAACGCGGCTTTCACCGGCGTTTCGCCGGCGGGATCGAGGCCGCCGCGTCCTCCGGCGGACAGATCATGCCGCCGGTCATGGGGGTCGCCGCCTTCGTGCTGTCGGCCATGACCGTCGTGCCCTACCGCGAGGTCATTATCGCCGCCGCCATTCCCGCCGTCGCCTATTTCGGCTGTCTGTTCCTCACCGTCGTCTTCCAGGCGCGCAAGCAGGGGATCGAAGCCGTGGGCGAGGCCACCGAAGACATGCGCCTGACGCGCGAGGACAAGATCCACCTGCTGATGATCTTCGCGCCGATCCTGCTGATCCTGATCCTGCTCTTGACCCCCAAGGAGGCGATCGGCTGCGGCCCCCTCGCCGGGCTCTGGGGCGTGACGCAGATCGTCACCGACACCGGCTGCCGGGCGGAGAACCTGCCCTGGCTGCTGCAGCTGATCCAGAATTCGGCGGGCGACGCGGGCTCGGCCGGCTGGTGGGCGACCGCGTTGCTGATCGTGCTGTTCTTCCTCGACCGGGAGATCCGCCGGCAGCCCGGCAAGATCGTCGCGGCGCTGGCCGAGGCGGGCATCCTCGTCAGCACGCTCTATCTGATGTTCCTGGCGGTGTCGGTCATCGACTTCTGTCTGAACCTCACGGGGCTGTCGAACTATATCGCCGTCGACATCATCTCTTGGCTGCGCGGCTCCGGCGGCCTGATCGGGGAAAGCGGGCTGTTCCTGTTCGCCGCGCTCGGCGCGACGATGGTCATGGCGATCATCCTTGGCATGGGGATGCCGACCGTGCCGGCCTATATCAACGTGGCGCTGCTGATGGGGCCGATGCTGGTGGGCCTCGGCATCGCCACCTTCACCGCGCATATGTTCATCTTCTACTTCGCCGTGGCCTCGGCCATCACGCCGCCGGTGGCCGTGGCCGCCTTCGCCGCGGCCTCGATCACCAAGGCCGACCCGATGTCGACGGGTTTCGCCGCCGTGAAGGCCGGCATCGTGATGTTCGTCATCCCCTTCGTCTTCGCCTTCTACCCCGAGCTTCTGCTGATCGAGCCGGCCCAGCTGAACCCGGCGGGCGGCGGCGAACGCTATCTGCCGGGGCTGGACGGCACGGTCCACTGGGGGACGCTCGCGCTCATCGCCCTGCGCGTGGCCGTCGGGCTTTACCTGCTGGCCACCGTGCTGGCCCGGTTCGACGCCCGGCGTATCGGGCGGGTCGAGGCCATTCTCCGGCTGGCGCTCGCCGCGCTCGTGGTCGCCAAGCTGCCAGCGATATGGGGCGTCGCCCTGGCCGCGACCGTTCTGCTGCTGATCTGGCACTGGCGCCGCGGCCCGGCGCCCGCGCCGGCCGACGCCAAGTAGGCGCGGCGCGAGCGCCGGGCCGTTGCCCACTCGCGACATCGGCGCCATATGCGTGCCGCATTCGTCGCGCACGGTCCGCGACATAACAAGAGCAGGAGACCCACATGGCCGTTTTGCGCGAACTCGCCGGTGACATCACCAAGGCCGTCGGCATCAACCACCTGGACGTGGAACCGATGGCGCGGTCCGCTTCGAACATGACGATGCTGCTGCGCGGCGGCGGGCAGGTGTTCTTTGCCAAGATCTACACCGATGCCGACCTGAACGCGCTGGATGCCAACCTGCGCTACGACCGCGAGAAGGAAATCCTGTCCCAGCGCTGGCCGGTGCCGACCCCGACCATGGTCTATTCGGCCGATGTCGAGCGCGTGATCGTCACGCGCGAGGTGCCGGGCCACGGGTTCAAGCATTTCATGGACGAAGGCCGGACGCTGGAGGCGCTGGGTATGATGGCGCGCTGGATCGCGGGCTTTCACGCCTCGGCCGATCCGCAGCCGCGCGACGAGACGCTCTGGGACCATTTCAGCCAGTACGAGGAACTGGAGGGCAACGCCGCCTTCGCCGACCTGCGCGGCCTGCTGCAGTCGGTGCCGCTGACCGAATACGTGCTGACCAAGGGCGACTGCACCGCGCATAACTTCAAGTTCAACGAGAACGGCGCCATAGGACTCGATTTCGAAGGCGCCGCCTATCGCGCCAAGGAATACGATCTCGTCAGCATGATTCGGGGCCTCGCGTCGCTCACCGGCGAATCGATTGAGGCGATGACGGACGTGGTTGTGCAACAATATGCAACCGTGCGCGACATTGACGATCAGGAAGCAACCAAGGCCGCGGTGCGTGCGCTGGTGGAGGTAACTGATTATTGAGATAAAGATTTCTGCAAATTCTTGATTTCATGAGGGAAATGAGCCCCTGACGTTGAAATCGGGCGAAATCTTGGCTTTGTTGGGGCCACCCTGCGGCATATAAGTTTCTCCATATGTAACGGGGAAACGCTGCCATGACTTATTCACTTTTCGGCCACTGGTACTGGGGTGGGGATTCCAAGGGCTGGTGCGACTCGAAAGGCGATCCGGTTTCGGGCTCGGGCGTCTACGAGGCCGACATCAATTCCGCCGATCAGGTCCTTATCGACAATCCGGGCGGATCCTTCGACGACAAGTCGATTCGGACCATGCAGCAGAACGTGGACAAGGACACCAACGTCTATCTCGACGGCACCGGCCACGACGCCGGCGAGTTCGTGGAGCTGAAGTGGGACTCGAAGGGCGACGACGTCGATACCGTCACCGTCGATGCCAGCCATTTCGAGGGCGACTTCTGCCTGAGCGTGCACAGCATCCAGACGATCGACAAGCTGTACATGTCGAACGTCGTGTCCTTCACCGGCCTCGACGAGCATGGCAACCCGATCACGCCCGTCTACTCGGCGAACAACGTCTTTGGCGGCGGCGAGACCGGGGACCAGAACGGCGGCGAATTCGGCGACGGCAGCTATGAGCTGAAGGAAACCGACGGCGGGTCGAACCCGGATTACTACGAGATCACCTATATCGACCGCAACGGCGAGACCAAGACGATCCAGATGAACGTCCATGTCGACTATGGCGACACGACGAACATCTCCATCGACTATATCTGTTTCGCCCGCGGCACGCTGATCGAGGTCGAGGGCGGCTTCAAGCGGGTCGAGGAGCTGACGCCGGGCGACATGGTGATGACCAAGGACAGCGGCTATCAGCCGCTGCAGTGGATCGCCTCGCGCAAGCTGGGCCGGGCCGACCTGGCGCGGAACCCCAAGATCCGGCCGATCACGATCAAGGCCGGCGCGCTGGGCGAGAACCTGCCCGAGGCCGACCTGACCGTGTCGCCGCAGCACCGGATGCTGGTGAAGGACTGGCGCTGCGAGGCGCTGTTCGGCGAGACCGAGATGCTGGCGCCGGCGAAGGCGCTGGTGAACGATCACACGGTCACGGTGGATCACGCGGCCGAGGAGGTGGAATACTTCCACTTCATGTTCGAGCAGCACGAGATCGTCTATGCGAACGGGGTGGAATCGGAAAGCTTCCATCCGGGCGACTTCGGGCTCTCGACCCTGGACCAGGCGACGCTGGAAGAGCTGTTCCAGATCTTCCCGCATCTCGAGCAGGACGTGGATGCCTTCGGCGCCCCGGCGCGCCCGGTGCTGCGGACCTTCGAAGCCCAGGCGATGATGTCGGCCTGAGGGGTCCGCATCATCGAAGGGGGAAATCGGCCGGCACGGGGGCGCCGGTCGATTTTCTTTTCACAGGGGTGTCCGAGGTTGGACGCCCCCTCAAGTTCCTGAAATCGTTATAGTTAGCGGTAACTGTCCACGGCCTGTCCGCGCTCGTCCGCGCTGTCGGAGAGCCGCGTCAGGAAGGTGGCCAGGTAGAACTGCAGCAGGCCGTGATAGGTCGGGGGCAGGGTCGGGTCGGCCGTGGGGCGGGCGTGGATCAGGCCGTGGGCGTAGAGCAGCGGATAGGCCACGCGGCACAGGCGGCGGGCCGCGTGGAGCGCCGGTGCGGCCGCGCGGTCGGTCCAGGGCGCGACGGCGGCGTCGACCAGCGCCCGGCTTTCCGCCTGGGGCAGGTTCAGCGTGGCGATCTCGCTGAAGAGCGGCACCGGGTCCAGGAAGGCGGGGCCGAGCCCGGCATCGCCCCAATCGATCACCGCCACGCGGCCGCGCCGCTCAAGGACGTTGATCCGCCGCAGGTCCATGTGAGCGAGCGTTTCCGGCGGGGCGAGCGTCTCCAGCTGCGCGCAGAGGCGTTCCAGCGCGGGGCCGGCCCGGGCCAGCCCGTTCACCACCTCCTGCGTCACCTTGTCGGCGTCCAGCGCGGCGCGGGCGGCGCGGATGTCTTCGAGATAGCCGGGCCAGCGTGCGATGCGCAGGTTCTTGGCGCCGCGCGCCAGCCAGCGCTCCGGCGCGCTTTCCGTCTGTCGTTGTAGCGCCGAATGGCGGGAGAGCAGGTCGCGCAGCAGGCCGTCCCGCAGGGCGGCGCGCAGGTCGATATCGTTGCCCGCGTCGCGCACGACCCAGCAGCCGAGATCGGCGTTCTCGGCCAGCACCTCGGGCACGTAATCCGGCGCGAGCGCGTGCAGCGCCCGGGTCAGGCCCGGTTCGTGGCGGAAGGCGCCGCGGACGTATTTCAGGAAGACGGCGCCCTCGCCGGTGCGGATCGGGACGATGACGGACCAGGCCTTGTGGATCGGCTGCATCGGGCCGTCGACCGACAGGCCGCGGGCGCGCAGGGCGGCGGCGGCCCAGCGGAGGCGCGGGTCGATCTCGGTGGCGGGGATGCGGCCGGGGGTCATTCGGTGGAGCCGGGTTGCGATGGCGGTTGGAACGACGTGCGGAGCCGCGCGAGGGCCGACGCGCGCGGTGGCGCTCCGGTGGTTGTGCTTTGCGCTTTATGGCTGCCAGACGCGGGCGACCTCGGAGCTCTGCGATAACGTCGACCACAGCGCCGCCGCTCTGGGGCGGGTCTCTCGGGCATTTCGTTCCGAAATGCCCTGCCGACAGGCGATTGCTGCGCAATCGCCGAGAGGCGGCGCTTGCGCGGCGGCCTGTCGGCCTTGTTCCGCGCAGGGCAGGGGGGCGAGCACCGGGCCAAGGCGACGCGGAATACACCGAGGGTCGAGGCGGTCATTGCGGTCTCCTTCCGGGCGCCGGCTCAGGAAACCGGATCGCGGCCGGATCGGCCAGCCCTTTTCCGCGTGGCCGCCCCCCGTTCGCCGGCCCCTGCCGCCCCTCGCGGGGCGCCGGGCCCTTCTCACGGCGGAACGGCCCGGGTTTGCCAAGCGCGGCCGCTCCGTGCAAAAGCTGGTCCATCGCAACCGGAAGGAATTGCCATGCTGAAGTTCGTTCTTGCCGCCGCCGTCGCGCTTTGCGGCCTGCCCGCCGCCGCGCAGACCGTCATTCCCTGCGACGGCTGGCAGGCCTCGGCCCGCAACATCGCCGAGCCGTGGTCGGCCCATACCCGTACCTTCGCCAACGGCGATGTCCGCGTCGCGCTTCTGGACACCATCGAGCCGGCGGCGGGGGCGTTCTATCTGCTCGTGCTGACGCCGCCCTATGGCGAGCTGGGCAGCCGCACCTGCGGGCTGGTCGCGGCCGACGGGGGCAGCATGGGGCTCGCCGGGCTGGATTTCGGCAATGTCGGGGCGAGCTATGACCCGGCGACCGGGCTGACCCTGCGGTTTCCGGCGCAGCGCTATGCCCCGGCGACCGGCGGCTACGACCCGGCGATCCTGGCGGTGACGATCAACCAGGCGACGGGCGCGATCACCCCGCGGTTCGAGGTGCCATGATCCTGGGGATCGGCACGGATCTCGCCAATATCGAGCGGATCGAGCGCACGCTGGAGCGGTTCGGCGACCGGTTCCGCAACCGCGTCTTCACCGAGGTGGAGCAGGCCAAGGCCGAGCGGCGGCGAGACACCCCCGGCACCTATGCCAAGCGCTGGGCGGCGAAGGAGGCCTGTTCCAAGGCGCTGGGCACCGGCCTGCGCATGGGGATCGCGTGGAAGGACATGGCCGTGTCGAACCTGGAGACCGGGCAGCCGGTGATGGCGCTGACCGGCTGGGCGGCCGACCGCCTGGCCGGGATGACGCCGGCGGGGCACGAGGCGATCGTGCATGTCACCCTGACCGACGATCATCCCTGGGCTCAAGCCTTCGTGGTGATCGAGGCGCGTCCGCTGACTTGACAGCCCGGGCCGGCGCGCCCATCACCACCGCGACAGAAAAGAGGCAGGGCATTACCATGGCTGAGAAGACCGGCATCGGCAGCGGGATCGTGGAGACGGTCAAGACGATCGTCTACGCGCTTCTGATCGCGGGCGTGTTCCGCACGCTCTTTTTTCAGCCCTTCTGGATCCCGTCGGGGTCGATGAAGGACACGCTGCTGATCGGGGACTTCCTGTTCGTCAACAAGATGGCCTACGGCTATTCGCAATATTCCTGCCCGTTCGCCATGTGCCCGTTCACCGGCCGCATCCTGGGCGACGAGCCGGAGCTGGGCGATGTCGTGGTGTTCCGGCATCCCACGACGGGGTCGGATTTCATCAAGCGGGTGATCGGCCTGCCGGGCGACAAGGTGCAGGTGCAGGACGGGATCCTGTATCTCAACGGCCAAGAGGTGCCGCAGGAGCCCGACGGCGTCTTCGTGGAGACGTTCGAGGCTCAGGGCCCGGCCGGAAGCCTGCCGCAATGCTCCAATCCCAGCCCGGGGCTGGGGGCCGACTGCATCAAGGAAAAGGCGGTCGAGACGCTGCCGAACGGGATCGCGCATTCGGTGCTGAACATCGGCGACACGCGGCTCGACGACACGCCGGTCTTCACCGTGCCCGAGGGGCATTTCTTCTTCATGGGCGATAACCGGGACAATTCGACCGACAGCCGCGTGGCGCAGGGCGCCGGCGGCGTCGGGATGGTTCCGTTCGAGAACCTGATCGGCCGCGCGGATCGGGTGATGTTCTCCTCGGCGGGCCGGTCGATGCTGTTCTTCTGGACCTGGCGGAGCGACCGGTTCTTCGAGGCGATTGAGTAGGCAGGCTTCTTGCCGGTTGGACCGGGGCGGGCGGACCTGTCCGAGGTCGCTGGTCTTTCGCTGCGGCACCGGCCGGCCGCCGGTCGCGAATGTGGTTGCGCGGGCGCGCCGCGTCCTGTTCTCTTTCGACGGGCGGGCGACGCGCGGTGGAGGCCTGGCGGCCCGGCAGGTCTTCCCCGGCGTCGACCGAGCCGCCCGGCCGCTGCGCGTGAGACCGATCCATGCTGCACTACCTGACCTTCGTCCTCTGGTCGCTGGCCGTCTGGGACACCTACTGGATCCCCGCCGGCTCGATGAAACCGACGCTTCTGCCCGGCGACTATGTCGCGGTCCTGCCCGCGACGCGCGCGACGCCCGGGGATGTCGTGGTGTTCACCCATCCGGTGCAGGGGACGGCCTATGTCAAGCGGGTGATCGCCGTCGGCGGGGACCGGGTGCAGATGCGAGGCGGGACGCTTTTCGTCAACGAGGTCGCCGTGGCGGCGACGCCGGTGGCGGATTTCGTCGAGCCCTATGCGCCGCAGGGGCCGGCGGGGCTGCGGCCGCGCTGCGATGCGCCGGTGGCGGCGGGCGCGCCCTGCCACAAGCGGCAGGCGGAGGAGGTGCTGGCCAACGGGCGCCGCTACAACGTGCTGGACATCCGCGACGGCCCGGCCGATGACACGGCCGTCTTTACGGTGCCGGAGGGACATGTCTTCGTGATCGGCGACAACCGCGACAACTCGGTCGACAGCCGCTTCGCGTCGGATCGCGGCGGGGTCGGCTTCGTGCCGGTCGAGGCGATCCGCGGCCGGGTGCGCTGGGTCGTGTTCTCCTCGTCCGGGGCGAGCCTCTTGGCGCCCGGGAGCTGGCGCGACGGACGGTTCCTGAGGGCCGTGCGGTGAAGCTGTCGGCGGAACAGGCGGCCTTTGCGAAGCGGCTGGGGCATCGGTTCGCGGACCCGGGGCTGTTGCAGCGCGCGCTGACCCATGCCTCGATGTCGACGCCGACGCGGCCCGACAACCAGCGGCTGGAGTTCCTGGGCGACCGGGTGCTGGGGCTGGTGATGGCCGAGGCGCTGCTCGCCGCCGATCCGGAGGCGACCGAGGGCCAGCTGGCCCCGCGCTTCAACGCGCTGGTGCGCAAGGAGACCTGCGCAGAGGTGGCCGGGCAGCTGCGGCTGGGCGAGGTGCTGCGGCTGGGCCGGTCCGAGATGATGTCGGGCGGGCGGCGCAAGCAGGCGCTTCTGGGCGACGCGATGGAGGCGGTGATCGCGGCGGTCTATCTGGATGCCGGGTTCGAGGCGGCGCGCGGCGTGATCCTGGCGGCCTGGGGCGACCGGGTGAGCACCGTCGAGGAGGATGCGCGCGACCCGAAGACCTCGCTTCAGGAATGGGCGCAGGCGCAGGGGCAGAAGCCGCCGAGCTATGACGAGGTCGCCCGCAGCGGGCCGGACCATGCGCCGGTCTTCACCATCGAGGTCCGGCTGGAAAGCGGCGAGACCGGCCGCGCCGAGGCGCCGTCGAAGCGGCGGGCGGAGCAGGCGGCGGCGCAGGCGCTGTTGAAGCGGGTGCAGGGGGTGTAGGCGCGGCACGGGCCGGGTGAGGAGCCGCGCGAGGGCCGACGCGCGCGGTGGCGCACCGGCCGGTGAGCTTTGCACTTTATGGCTGCCAGGTCCGGGCGACCTCAGAGCTCTGCGAAAACGTCGACCACAGCGCCGCCGCGTGGGTGCGCGTCTCTCGGGCATTGCTATGCAATGCCCTGCCGACAGGCGATTGCAGAGCAATCGCCGAGAGGCGGCGCTTGCGCGGCGGCCTCCGGCCTTGTTCCGCGCTGGACATCGTTCAAAGGGGGTTATCGTGCATGCCCCATACGTCTCGCACCGGCGCGCGCGAGGGTTCGCGGCGATGAAGAGAATATGCAGTGGACGTTGGTCGGTGCGAACGGGCGGAGCCCCGGAGGCGCTGGGTTCCGTTCAGCGCGTTCGAGCGATGTGAGGAGCCGCACAAGGGCCGACGCGCGCGGTGGCGCACGGGCCGGTGAGCGGTGCGCTTTATGGCTGCCAAACGCGGGCGACCTCGGAACTCTGCGATAACGTCAACCACAGCGCCGCCGCGTGTGGGCGCGTCTCTCGGGCATTGCTATGCAATGCCCTGCCGACAGGCGATTGCAGAGCAATCGCCGAGAGGCGGCGCTCGCGCGGCGGCTTCGCCTCGTTCCGCGCGGCCATCGATCAAAAGGGGTTATCGCACATGCACCACTCCACACCCGTCGCCGCTCGCGCGGCGGCCTTCGGCCTTGTCCCGCGTCCCCCCTCACTGGCCTCTGGCGCCGGCGCACGCCATCATGTAGAGGCACGCCTTTGACCGACACGGAACCTTCCATGACCCAACGCGCCGGATTCGTCGCCCTGATCGGAGAGCCCAACGCGGGCAAATCCACCCTGCTGAACGCGATGGTCGGCAGCAAGGTTTCCATCGTCACCCACAAGGTGCAGACGACGCGCGCCCGCATCCGCGGCGTGGCGATCGAGGGCGAGGCGCAGATCGTCTTCGTCGATACGCCGGGCCTGTTCCGCCCGCGCCGCCGGCTCGACCGCGCGATGGTCGCCGCCGCCTGGACCGGGGCGGCCGATGCCGACGTGGTGGTCCTGATGATCGAGGCGCATCGCGGCCTGACCGAGGGGGTCGAGGCGATCCTGGAAGGGCTGGAGGAGCGCGCGGGCGATCGCAGCGTGGCGCTGGTGATCAACAAGATCGACCGGGTCGAGGCGCCGAAGCTGCTGGGCCTGGCGAAGGAGATGAACGACCGGTTCGCCTTCGACGAGACCTTCATGATCTCGGCCGAGAAGGCCCGCGGGGTGGACGACCTGCGCGCCTGGCTCGCGGGCAAGATGTCCGAGGGGCCGTGGCTCTACCCCGAGGACCAGATCGCCGACCTGCCGATGCGGATGATCGCCGCCGAGATCACGCGCGAGAAACTGACCCTGCGGTTGCACCAGGAGCTGCCCTACCAGCTGACGGTCGAGACCGAGTCGTGGGAGGAGCGCAAGGACGGCGCCGCCGCGATCCACCAGACGATCTATGTGGCGCGCGACGGCCACAAGGGGATCGTTCTGGGCAAGCGGGGCGAGACGGTGAAAGCCGTGGGCAAGGCGGCGCGCGAGGAGCTGACGGCGATGCTGGACCGGCCGGTCCACCTGTTTCTGCAAGTGAAGGTGCGGCCGAACTGGCTGGACGAGGCGGAGCGGTATTCCGCGATGGGGCTGGACTTCTCCGATGGCAATGCCTGAGCCACGCCACCGGCAGGGACAAATCCCGCAACGGCCGACGCGCGGGGCGCGATGGCGCGGCTGAGCGCGGAGCTCTGGGTGCAGGCCTACCTGACCCGCCTGCGGCTGGCGGACATCCCGGCCTTCGTCGTGGCCAAGGGCGACGCGACGGCCGGCGCCGTGCTGGTCAAGCAGAACCCGCTCGACGGCACGGCCCGGCTGTTCCAGCGGTCCGTCGACCTGATGACCGGCGCCCGCACCTGGGTCGTGCTGGCCGACGGCCCGGAGGCCGGGGTCGACGCCTCGGTCGCGAAACAGCGCGGCTTCGACCCGGATCTGTGGGTGATCGAGGTGGAGGACCGCGCCGGCCGTCACCTGCTGGACGAGCCCGGCCTCGACGCCTGAGCGCGCTTCGCCCGCCACAGCAGCCGCAGGCGCAGGCGGGCAAGGCCCAGAAGCACGTAGCCGGCCGCGGCGAACCCCTCCATCAGTCGGGCGACGTTCCAGACCAGCTGTGTCGAGGACAGCCGCCCGGGATCGAGGAACGGATAGGGATAGATCCCGTCCACCCCGGCGCGGGCCAGCGCGTAGGCGAGATAGGCCAGCGGCCAGGCCAGCCAGATCACCGGGTCCAGCCACCACAGCCGCGCCGTCCCGGCGAAGGCCAGCCACCAGCCCAGCACCGCCAGCGGCACCACCGTGTGAACCCCGAGGTCGGCCAGGTATTCCAGCCCGCGCGGCTCCCACAGCTCGGCCAGCAGCAGGCGATAGACCAGCCCCACCGCCATGATCCACACCACCAGCCCCGCCGCCAGCCGGTCGCCGATGCGCCGCCCGGTCAGCGCCATATAGCCGAAGACCGCCAGCACCAGCGCGTTGGTGAGGATCGTGAAGTAGCGGGCGAGGCTCCAGACGATGTCGGGCAGCGTCCCGCCGGTCTCCGACACGGCCACGGCGTATTTCATCGCAAGCGCGAGGAACGCCAGAACGGCGGTCGCGGCGGCGCAGAACCGGGCGGGCGGGGCAAGCAGCATGGTCGAATCATGCGTCGCCCCCGGCCCGCGACAAGGGCCGGGCCGAGATTTCCTGGCCCGGCGTGTCCCGTTTCCGCCACATGCCCGCGCTGCCACGGGCCGCCGTGCCGGGCGATTGCAGCCCAGGGGGCGCCCCCTTGCCGCCGTGTCGCAAAGCCGGATAGTGGCGCCATGGACTGGCGCGATCAGGGGATATTGCTGTCGTCCCGCCGCCACGGCGAGACCAGCGCGATCATCGAGGCGTTCACGCCCGACCACGGCCGCCACATGGGCGTCGTGCGCGGCGGCGCCGGCCGCCGGATCGCGCCCATCCTGCAGCCCGGCGCCCAGCTCGACCTTCACTGGCGCGCGCGGCTGGAGGACCACCTGGGCAGCTTCACGGTCGAGCCGGTGAAAAGCCGCGCCGCCGCCGTCATGGGCGACCGCCTGGCGCTGTCCGCGCTGAACGCCGTCACGGCTTTGCTGTCCTTCTCGCTGCCCGAACGCGAGCCGCACCCGCCGCTCTACCACCGCAGTGTGGCGCTGCTCGACATGCTGGGCACGTCCGAACTCTGGCAACTCGCCTATCTGCACTGGGAGCTGGCGCTGCTGGACGAGATGGGCTTCGGGCTCGACCTGTCGGCCTGCGCGGTGACCGGCGCGACCGAGGGGCTGGCCTATGTCTCGCCCCGCTCGGGCCGGGCGGTGACCGCCGAAGGCGCGGGGGACTGGAAGGACCGGCTGCTGCCGCTGCCCGGCTGCCTGCGCGTGCTGCGCCCGGCGCCCGCGGCCGAGATCGCCGAGGCGCTGCGCGTCACCGGGTATTTCCTGGAAACCAACCTGGCCCCGTCCCTTGGCGACCGCCCGTTGCCGGCGGCGCGGCAGCGCTTCGCCGACCTGCAGGCGCGGCAGGGCTGACCGCAGGTCTTGTCTTCGGCGCCCCGGTCCGAAATGAAGGGGCCAAACAGGAGGACATGCCCATGCAGACCGTCGCCGCCTTCGACCGCATCGGGGAGGAAAACGCCTTTGCCGTGCTGGCCCGCGCCGGGGAGCTGGCCGCCGGGGGCATGGATGTCATCAACCTCGGCATCGGCCAACCGGATTTCCCGACACCGCCGAACATCGTCGAGGCCGCGGTGAAGGCGCTGCGCGACGGCCAGCACGGCTATACCGCCGCCACCGGCATCCCGCCCCTGCGCGAGGCCGTCGCCGCCGACCTGCACCGCCGCTTCGGCGCCGAGGTGGACCCGGGCAACGTGCTGGTCGTCCCGGGCGGCAAGGTGACGATGTTCGCCGCGATCCTGATGTTCGGCGAGCCGGGGGCCGAGATCCTCTATCCCGACCCGGGCTTTCCGATCTACCGCTCGATGATCGAGTTCACCGGGGCGAAACCCGTGCCGATCCCGATCCGCGAGGAGAACGGCTTCGCCTTCTCGGCCGAGGAGACGCTGTCGCTGATCACCGACCGCACCCGTCTGATCATCGTGAACTCGCCCGCCAACCCCTGCGGCGGGGTCACGCCCAAGGCCGAGGTCGACAGGCTGGTCGCGGGTCTCGCCGACTGGCCCGAGGTCGCGGTGATGTCCGACGAGATCTACGACCAGATGCTCTATGACGGCGAGAAGCACGTCACGCTGCTTGACTACCCCGAGATCCGCGACCGGTTGATCCTGCTGAACGGCTGGTCGAAGACCTACGCGATGACCGGCTGGCGGCTGGGCTACTCGGTCTGGCCCGACGGGCTCTACGACAAGGTACGCAAGCTGGCGGTCAATGCCTGGTCCTGCGTGAACACGCCGGCGCAATACGCCGCGCTCGAAGCACTGACCGGCCCGCAGGACGCGGTGGCCGAGATGGTGGCGGCGTTCGACGCGCGCCGCCAGCTGGTGGTGGACCTGGCGAATGATTTACCGGGGGTATCCTGCATCACGCCCAAGGGCGCCTTCTATGCCTTCCCGAACATCAAGGACACCGGCTGGAAGGCCAAGGCGCTGGCCTCCACGCTGCTGGAGGAGACCGGCGTGGCGACCGTCGGCGGCCCGGATTTCGGCGTGCTGGGTGAAGGCTACATCCGCCTGAGCTATGCCAATTCGCAGGACAACATCCGCGAGGCGCTGGGGCGGATGAAGGCGTTTCTGTCGAAGTGAACGCCCCTTCGGGCCGTGCCTCCGGCGGGCGTACTTGCCGACGAGAAGAAGTCCGGGCGCGCGCTCCTGCTTCTTCTCGTTCCAAATACGCAAATGGCGCCCCGGCGACGGCAAGCGCGACCGCGGAGGGTCAGCCCAGCAGCCTCCTCGCAATCACTTGCGCCTGGATCTCGGCGTGCAGCCGAGGGCGCCGTCCACTGGACGCCGCCTGACATCGGCTACCCGAGGAGCCTTCGTGCGATGACCTGAGCCTGGATCTCGGCTGCACCCTCAAAGATGTTCAGGATGCGCGCGTCGCAGAGGATCCGGCTGATCTGGTATTCCAGCGCAAAGCCGTTGCCGCCGTGGATCTGCAGGGCGTTGTCAGCCGCGGCCCAGGCCACGCGGGCGCCCAGCAGCTTGGCCATCCCCGCTTCCAGGTCACAGCGGCGGCCCTCGTCCTTCTCGCGCGCCGAGTAGTAGGTGAGCTGGCGGGCCACCATGATCTCGACCGCCATCATCGCCAGCTTCGAGGCGACGCGCGGGAAGGCGATCAGCGGTTTGCCGAATTGCTTGCGGTCCTCGGCGTATTGCAGCCCCACCTCCAGCGCGTTCTGCGCCACGCCGATGGCGCGGGCGGCGGTCTGGATCCGGGCGCTCTCGAAGGTCTGCATCAGCTGCTTGAAGCCCTGGCCCTCGTTGCCGCCCAGCAGGTCTTCGCCCTTCACCTCGAAGCCGTCAAAGCTCAGCTCGTATTCCTTCATGCCGCGATAGCCCAGCACCTCGATCTCGCCGCCGGTCATGCCGGGGGTGGGGAACGGGGCGTCATCCGTTCCGGGCGTTTTCTCGGCGAGGAACATCGAAAGGCCGCGGTGGTCGGTCGTGTCGGGGTCGGTGCGCGCCAGCAGCGTCATCACATGGGTGCGCGCGGCGTGGGTGATCCAGGTCTTGTTGCCGGTGATCCGCCAGTCGTCGCCGTCCTTCACCGCGCGGGTGCGCAGGGCGCCGAGGTCGGACCCGGTGTTGGGTTCGGTGAACACGGCCGTCGGCAGGATTTCTCCGCTGGCGATCTGCGGCAGCCACTGCGCCTTCTGGTCGTCGGTGCCGCCGCAGAGGATCAGCTCGGCCGCGATCTCCGACCGGGTGCCCAGCGAGCCGACGCCGATATAGCCGCGCGACAGCTCCTCGCTGACCACCACCATCGACGCTTTCGACAGGCCCAGCCCGCCATGTTCCTCCGGAATGGTCAGCCCGAACACGCCCATCTCGGACAGCTCGGACACGATCTCCATCGGGATCAGCGCGTCCTTCAGGTGCCAGTCATGGGCGAAGGGCGCGACGCGCTCGTCGGCGAAGCGGCGGAACTGGTCGCGGATCATCTCCAGCTCGTCGTCGAGTCCCGTCGCGCCGAAGGTCGCGTGGCCGTGGTTGGCGCGCATCAGCTCCACCAGCCGCATTCGCGCGGCCTGGGAGTTGCCCGACTGCGTCAGCGTCATCACCTCGGGCGCCATCAGCGCGCGCTGGTCGTCCTGGGTCAGGTACATGTCCTGCGGCCGCGCGATCTCGCCCTGGCTCATCGGGAGGCCGCCGTAGATCTGCCACAGGTACTCGCCGAAGGCGATCTGCAGGATCAGCCGCTCCATCTCACCGAACCGGCCCTCGGCCTTCAGCCGCTCGGCCCAGCCCTGCATCTCCTTCAGGCTTTCGACATAGGTCGCCAGCCAGGCCAGCGCATGCGCGGCGGTCTGGTGCCGTTCCAGCAGGGCGGGGGCCACGCGGCCGTCCTCCTCCACCTCGGCGCGCACGCGGGTGCGGGCGGTGTCCAGCAGCGCCTGCGCCGGGGCGACGGCGGCGCCGGTCAGCGACAGGAGGTCGGGCAGAATCGCGGGGGCAGAGGGCATGTCCTGTCCATCATGAGGCATCGGGCAACTCCTTCAAGGCGGGTTGCGTCCGGATATCGTCTTCGCAGGCGCAGCGCAACAAGATTTCCAAATCGACATTCAGAACGACCAAAAATGTCGCCATGAATTCCCGCATGCACCGCCCGCCGGAAGCGGGTATGAGCGGCGCAGTGCGGCGAAAGGGACGGAATGCTGGAGATTTTCGCACAGATCGGGCCGGTTCTGATGGCTCTTGCGGTGATCGTGACGCTGTTCGCCGGCTTCGTGAAAGGCGCGGTCGGCTTTGCGCTGCCGATGATCATGATCTCGGGGCTGGGCTCGGTCCTGGCGCCGGATGTGGCGCTGGCGGCACTGATCGTCCCGACGGTGGCCGCGAACCTGTATCAGTCCCTGCGCGACGGCCTCGGCGCCGCGCTGGCCTCGGTGAAGCGGTTCCGCCTCTACATGGCCATCGTGCTGGTCTTCATCGCCGGCAGCGCCCAGCTGGTGCGGGTGATCCCGGACTGGGTGTTCTACATCGCCCTCGGCGTCCCGGTGACCGGCTTCGCGCTGATGCAGATCGTCGGCTGGCGCCTGCGTATCGCGCCCGGCCACCGCCGCCGCGCCGAGATCGTGATCGGCGCCGTCGCCGGGTTCATCGGCGGGCTGTCGGGGGTCTGGGGGCCGCCGACGGTGGCCTATCTCACGGCGATCGAGGTCGAGAAGAAAGAGGCGATGCGGATGCAGGGCGTGGTCTACGGCGCCGGATCGGTCGTGCTGCTGGCGTCGCACCTGCGCTCGGGCGTGCTGAACGCCGAGACGCTGCCGCTATCCTTCGCGATGCTGATCCCCACCGGAATCGGCATGGCGCTGGGCTACTGGGTCCACGACCGGCTGGATCCGGTGCGGTTCCGCCGTGCCACGCTGGTCGTGCTGGTCGTCGCCGGTCTCAACCTGATCCGCCGCGGGGTTGCGGGCCTGCTCGACTGAGACCGCGCAAGCGGTCCGACCGCCGCCTCTCAGGACATCGGCACCATGCCGCAGGAGGCCGGCGGCATCAGCGCCGGATCCAGCACGGTGAAGGCCACGCGGTAGATCAGCCGCCCGTTCGACCGGGCCGACAGCACCCATTCGCCGGGCAGCAGTTCGTAATCCTCGTCGAAGGTGTAGCCGAAATAGTCCAGATCGCCCGACACCTCGGTGACCCACCGCTGTTCGGTCACGCCCTCGGGCCCCATCGGCGGATGCGTCACCAGCATGTCGGCCACGCCGGCATGGCTCGGCTTGGCCTCCACCAGCACGCCGAAGCCCAGCCCGATCTGCGCCGGCACCAGCGGCCCGGTCTTCAGAAAGTCCGGCCGCCCCTCGATCAGGTTGACCACGCCGGCGACGGTCTCTTCCGCCACGCCGTGATCCACCGGTTCCAGCGCGCAGAAATAGCCGTATTCGAAACGCGCGGCGCCGGGCGTCTCGGGCGCGGCGCGGGCGGCGGCGGCGGTGAGCAGAAGGCAGGCGGCGGCGAGGCACAGGATCGCGGCGCGCGCGCGAAGGGTCAGGTCATGAAAAAGGCCGGGTCCGAACATGGACCCAGCCTAACCGTGCCGTACCTGCGCGAAAAGCGTCAGCCGATCGCGACGGCCTTCACATCCTCGTGGATATACGCCTCGTACTGCGCGAAATTCTCGGCGAACATGCCGACAAGCTTGCGCGCCTGTACGTCATAGGCCTCGTGGTTGTCCCAGGTCCGGCGCGGGTCCAGCAGGATCGACGCGACGCCGGGCACCGAGACCGGAACCTCGAAGCCGAAGTTCGGGTCCTTGCGGAACTGCGAGTCGGCGAGGCTGCCGTCCAGCGCGGCGGTCAGCAGCGCCCGGGTCGCCCGGATCGGCATCCGCGAGCCCTCGCCATAGGCGCCGCCGGTCCAGCCGGTGTTGACCAGCCAGCAGGTGGCGCCGTGCTTGTGGATCTTCTCGCGCAGGAGCGCGCCGTAGACCTCCGGCCGGCGCGGCATGAACGGCGCGCCGAAGCAGGTGGAGAAGGTCGGCTCCGGTTCGGTCACGCCCTTCTCGGTGCCCGCGACCTTGGACGTGAAGCCCGACAGGAAGTGGTATTCCGCCTGCGCCGGCGACAGCCGGGCGATCGGCGGCAGCACGCCGAAGGCGTCGCAGGTCAGCATGATGATGTTCTTCGGGTGCCCGCCCAGCGCCGTGTCGGAGGCATGCGAGATGTAGTGCAGCGGATAGGCGCAGCGCATGTTCGCCGTCAGCGAATCGTCCTCGAAGTCGAGCTCCAGGGTCTCGTCGTCGTAGACCATGTTCTCGATCACGGTGCCGAACATCGAGGTGGTGCCGTAGATCTCCGGCTCCGCCTCGGGCGACAGGCTGATGGTCTTGGCATAGCAGCCGCCCTCGAAGTTGAAGGTGCCGCGCGGCGACCAGCCGTGTTCGTCGTCGCCGATCAGCACGCGGTCGGGGTCAGCCGACAGGGTGGTCTTGCCGGTGCCCGACAGGCCGAAGAAGATCGCGGTGTCGACCGGGTTGCCCTCGGCATGGTTGGCCGAGCAGTGCATCGCCATCACGCCGTCGCCGGGCAGGATGTAGTTCAGCAGCGTGAAGACGGACTTCTTGTTCTCGCCCGCGTATTCGGTGCCGCCGATCAGGATCAGCTTCCTGTCGAAGTTCAGCGCGATGACCGTCTCGGACCGGCAGCCGTGCTTTTCGGGATCGGCGCTGAAGGACGGGCAGTTGATGATCGTGAACTCCGGCGCGTAGTCGTCCAGTTCAGCCCGCGCCGGGCGGCGCAGCATGTGGCGGATGAACAGGTTGTGCCACGCCATCTCGTTGATCACGCGCACGTCGAGCCGGTATTGCGGGTCGGCGCCGCCATAGAGGTCCTGGACGAAATAGTCCTTGCCCTTCATGTGCTCCAGCATGTCGGCGTAGAGCCGGTCGAAGGCGTCCGGCGCCATCGGCTTGTTGTTTTCCCACCAGATCGTGTCCTCGACGGCGGGGGTGCGGACGACGAACTTGTCCTTCGGCGAGCGGCCGGTGTGCTTGCCGGTGTTCACCAGGAGCGTGCCGCCCTGGCCCAGGTCGCCCTCCTTCCGCTCCAGGGCTTTCTGGACGAGCGTGGGTTCGGTCAGGTTGTAATACACATGGCCGAGCCCCGTCATGCCCTGGTCCTGCAAGCGTTGGTTCGGATTGACCCGTCCGGTTTCCATGCGATGTGTCTCCCTCGCCACTGAGATCGGCGTCTGGCTAACGTTCCCGGCGCTGGTGAAAAATGCGCCGCCCGGCCCAGGAACGGGCCGTGCCCTGCGGCTATATCACGTCGTTTTCAGACATGAACAGGACGCATACGCACAGTTAGCGCAACCACCCCCAGGTTAGCGCAATCACCCGGTGGATCGGCAGTTGACTGCCGTCGGGTGAGACATATTAGCAATTGGTTACCACTTTTTGTGTCCCAATTGGGGCGGCGCGCCTGCCGATTCGCAATTGGTTGTTGATTTGCTGCCGCGGAGTGGCGACTATGCCTCGAAAAAGCAGGCAGAATTGAGCAGTAGAGGGACCCTCTCATGTCGCGGATTGCTTTGGTGGACGACGACAGGAACATCCTGACGTCGGTATCCATGACGCTCGAGGCCGAGGGCTTCGAGGTCGAAACCTATAACGACGGCCAGGCGGCGCTGGACGCTTTCAACAAGCGGATGCCCGACATGGCCGTGTTCGACATCAAGATGCCGCGGATGGACGGCATGGACCTGCTGCAGCGGGTGCGGCAGAAGACGGCGATGCCGGTCATCTTCCTGACCTCGAAGGACGACGAGATCGACGAGGTGCTGGGCCTGCGCATGGGCGCCGACGACTACGTGAAAAAGCCGTTCTCGCAGCGCCTTCTGGTAGAGCGTATCCGCGCGCTGCTGCGCCGGCAGGAGGCCATCGACTCGGGCGAGCAGGGCGAGACCGAAGCCTCGAAGGTCATGCAGCGCGGCAACCTGACGATGGACCCGCTGCGCCACGCGGTGACCTGGAAGGGCCAGGACGTGTCGCTGACGGTCACCGAGTTCCTGCTGCTGCAGGCGCTGGCCCAGCGCCCCGGCTTCGTGAAGAGCCGCGACCAGCTGATGGACGTGGCCTATGACGATCAGGTCTATGTCGACGACCGCACGATCGACAGCCACATCAAGCGGCTGCGCAAGAAGATGCGGTCGGTGGATACCGAGTTTTCGGCGATCGAGACCCTCTACGGCATCGGTTACCGCTACAACGAGGAATAATGAACGCCGCGTCAGACATCGACGTGAACGAGTCCCAGCGGGCCGCCGACGCCGACCTCGACGATCTGGTTCTCGGAGAGGACTGGGTCCGCCCGGAGTCGGAGGTCGGCGACGACGTGCGCGAACGCCGGCGCCGACGCGGCTTCATCTCGATCAACCGCTCGCCGCTGGCGCGCAAGATCATCACCTTCAACCTGCTGGCCATGCTGATGCTGGTGGCCGGCGTGCTGTATCTCAACCCGGTGCGCGACAACCTCGTGCTGCAGCGCGAGGCGGAGCTTGTCGCCGCGGCGCATCTCGTCGCCGACGTGTTCGAGGCGCAGCTTCCCGAGGGCGCGGCCAGGGAGCTCGGCGCCGGGGCGCAGCCGGACGTGCCCGCCACTCTGGCCGGACTGCGCCTGGCCTCGGGGATCGACGTCTACGTCTATGCGCCCGACGGCAGCCTGATCGCGGATACCGTGGGCCAGACGCGCCCGCCGATCGACGGTCTGCCGGACATGTCGGACGCCCGCGGCTCCACCGTCCTGACCGACTCGCTGAACTGGGTCTGGGAGGCGCTCTCGGGCCTGTTCCACGCGAATGACGAGGATATCGCCGCCCAGGACATCGAGACGACGCTGCGCACCATGGCCGTCCGGGCCGCCACCGGCGGGACCGAGGTGCAGAGCGATATCTATCGCAACGGCGGCACGATCTTCTCGGTGGCCACGCCGGTGCTGCAGGGCGGAGACGCCGTGGGGGTCGTGGCGCTGTCCTCGCCCGCGGGCGAGATCGACGAGCTGGTCCGCTCGGAGCGGGAGCAGGTGCTGCAGATGTTCGTCATCGCCATCCTCGTCTCCATCGGCCTGAGCCTGGTGCTGGCCTCCACCATCGCCAATCCGCTGTCCGACCTCGCCGCCGCGGCGGAGATCGGGCGCGACCGCAGCGCGACCCGGCGCAAGAGCCCGGCGCGGGTGCGCATCCCCGATCTCAGCGGCCGGCCCGACGAGATCGGCCGGCTGTCGGCGGCGCTGCGCGGCATGGTCGGCGCGCTCTACGAGCGCATCGACGCGAACGAGCAGTTCGCCTCGGACGTCGCGCACGAGATCAAGAACCCGCTCGCCTCGCTCCGCTCGGCGATTGGCACCCTGCGCGTCGCCAAGCGCGAGGATCAGCGCGAGCGTCTCCTGGAGGTGATCGAGCACGACGTGCGGCGGCTGGATCGGCTGGTCAGCGACATCTCCAATGCCTCGCGGCTCGACAGCGAGCTGGTCAAGGAGGACGAGGAGAATTTCGATCTTCTCGCGATGCTGCGCAACCTGACCGACTATCTCGGCAACGAGGCGCGCGAGAAGGGGATCGAGTTCATCACCGACATGCCGACCGACCCGATCCAGATCCACGGGCTGGAGGCGCGGCTGGCGCAGGTCTTCGTCAACCTGATCTCGAACGCGATCTCGTTCTGCGAGGACGGCGACGCGATCCGCGTCTGGGTGCGCCGCCGCGAGAACCGCGTGCTGGTGGTGGTCGAGGATACCGGGCCGGGCATCCCCGAAGAGGCGCTGACCAAGATCTTCAACCGCTTCTACTCGGAGCGGCCGGCGGGGCAGTTCGGCAACAATTCCGGCCTGGGGCTCGCCATCTCCAAGCAGATCGTCGAGGCGCATTCCGGCGTGATATGGGCCGAGAACATCCGCCCCACCGATGCCGACGTCACCTCGGACCCGCTGGGCGCCCGCTTCGTCGTCGGCCTGCCGGTCTGAGGATGCCGGGCCGGGCGGGGCGGTTCATCAATCCCTGCCGGGCTTTCTTCACCGGTGAGGAAGGCCCCGACGGGGCTGACGAACCGCCATGCTGATCCATGCGAGCTGCGTCGCCCTGGACGGCCGCGCCGTGCTGATCCGCGGCGCCGCCGGCAGCGGCAAGTCGGGCCTCGCGCTGCAGCTCATGGCGCTGGGCGCCGCGCTGGTCGCCGACGACCGCACCGAGATCACGCTGCATGACGGCTGGCCCGTCGCCGCCTGTCCCGCCGCGATCCGCGGCCGGATCGAGGCGCGCGGCCTCGGCCTCCTCGCCGCCGACCCGGCGCCGCCCGCCGTCGTGCGCCTCGTGGTCGACCTCGACCGTGTGGAGACCGACCGCCTGCCGCCGGAACGCCACACCGACCTGCTCGGCGTGCCGCTCCCGCTGTTTCACAAGGTGGAGAGCCTTCATTTCGCGCCGGCAATCCTGCAGTATCTAAGGGCTGGACCTGCAATGATGTGACCTCCGTGCTTCCCGACCCCGACGATCATCCGCAAACCAACCGGATCGTTCTGGTGACCGGCCCCTCCGGCGCCGGCCGCTCCACCGCGATCAACGTGCTGGAGGATCTGGGCTACGAGGCGATCGACAACATGCCGATGCGCCTCCTGCCGCGCCTGCTGGACGGCCCGCCGATCGACCGGCCGATGGCGCTTGGCCTCGACGTGCGCAACCGCGACTTCAGCGTCGACGCGATCCTCGACCTCGCCCGCCGCGGCCACGCGGCCGCGCCGACGGTGCAGTTGCTGTTCCTCGACTGCAGCACCGACGTCCTTTTGCGCCGCTACTCGGAGACCCGCCGCCGCCACCCGCTGGCTCCGGCCGAGGATCCGGGGCTGGGCATCGCCCGCGAGGCCGACCTGCTGGCGCCGATCCGCGCCATCGCCGACATCCTGATCGACACCTCCGAACTGACGGTCCACGACCTGCGCGACGAGCTGCAGACCTGGTTCGACGGCACGCCCGAGGCGCGGCTCGCCGTCTCGGTCCAGAGCTTTTCCTACAAGCGCGGCGTGCCGCGCGGGGTCGATACGGTGTTCGACTGCCGCTTCCTGCGCAACCCGCACTGGGAGCCGGCCCTACGCGGGATGACCGGCCTCGACCCCGAGGTTCTGGCCTATGTCGAGGCCGATCCGATATTCGACGAATACTTCGCCAAGGTCACCGACCTGATCACGCTGCTGCTGCCCGCCTACCGCGACGAGGGCAAGGCGCACCTGACCATCGGCATCGGGTGTACCGGCGGGCAACACCGGTCGGTCGCGCTGACCGAGAAACTGGCGAATGCCCTTGCAAAGCAGGGGTGGCAGGTTTCTAAGAGGCACAGGGAACTGGAGCGCCGGGCGCCGACGAGCACGGCAGGCGCCCATGGGGTAAGCGTACCGTGATCGGCATCGTGATCGTCGCACATGGCGGCCTGGCCCGCGAATACCTGAGCGCCGTCGAGCATGTCGTCGGGCGCCAGAACGGCATTCGCGCGATCTCCATCGAACCCGACCACGACCGCAGCCTGAAACAGACCGAGATCTGCGCCGCCGCCGACAGCGTCGATGCCGGCGACGGGGTGGTCGTGGTGACCGACATGTTCGGCGGTTCGCCCAGCAACCTGAGCCTCCGGGCCTGCACGCCGCAGGACCGCAAGATCATGTACGGCGCCAACCTGCCGATGCTGATCAAGCTGGCGAAGTCGCGCCACCTGGCGCTGGGCGACGCCGTCGACGGGGCGCTGCGCGCCGGCCGGAAATATATCGACAGCTACGACGTCGCGTGACAGAACCGGCCCCGTCATGAGCGCTGCCACCAAACGCACCCTGTTGATCGTGAACGAAAAGGGCCTCCACGCCCGCGCCTCCGCCAAGCTCGTCGAGGTGGTCGAGGAACATGACGCGACGGCCGCGGTGTCGAAGGACGGGCAGAGCGCCTCGGGCGACAGCATCATGGGCCTTTTGATGTTGGCAGCCTCGAAAGGAAGCACTATTGAGGTCGAAACCAGCGGACCGGAGGCGGAAAAGCTCGCCGACGCGCTGGAGGCGCTCGTGGCCGACCGGTTCGGCGAGGACTTGTAGTCCAGTCCCGCAAGGAGGCAGTTTGGCTTGTCCGACCCCACGCCCGAAAGGCATCGGCTGATGCGCGCGGGCGGCGAGAGCAAAGCGGTGCGCGGCCTGGACGCCAGCAAGCCGCCGGGCGCGCAGGGCTACGACCGGCGCCGGCTGACCTATGCCAACACCTTCGACAGCCCGCTGCGCGCCTTCACCATCCGCGCGACCGAATGGCTGACCGGCAAGATCACGATCATCCGGATGCTGCGCGAGTTCCAGCGCCGCGCGCCCCACGACCGCGCCGATTTCTGGGCCGATGCGCTGGACGTGATGCAGGTCGATATCGAGACCCCGCAGGACCAGCTGGACCGCATCCCGAAGGAGGGGCCGCTCGTGGTCGTGGCCAACCACCCGCACGGTCTGGTCGATGGCATGGTCCTCGCCCATCTGCTCAGCCGCCGGCGGCTGGACTACAAGTTGCTGGTCCGCGCCTTCCTGACCGGCATCGACGAGATGGCGGCCTCGTTCCTGATCTCGGTGCCGTTCCCGCACGAGGAGGATTCGCAGCGCAAGGGGATCGAGATGCGCGCCGCCGCGATGGATCACCTGGGCGCCGGTGGCGCGGTGGCGCTGTTCCCCTCGGGCGTGGTGGCGCATTCCGAATCCATGTTCGGCCCCGCGATCGAGGCCGAGTGGAACGTCTTCACCGCCAAGATGATCCGCCGCTCCGGCGCCACGATCCTGCCGATCTACTTTCCAGGCTCGAACTCGCGCATCTACCAGATGGCCCACCAGGTCTCGCCGGCGCTGCGCCAGGGCCTGCTGCTGCACGAGATCGTGGCCGCCTGCAAGAAACCGCAGGCCCCGGTGATCGGCCATCCGATCCCGCCGGAAGAGTGGCAGGAGCCGATCAAGGATCCCCGCGCCTATATGGCGTGGCTGCGGACGCACACGCTGGGCCTGCGCTCGGCCGGCTGAGGCATTTCGCCCACACCGCGTTCACATCCTGTCAAGCGTCGGGAACACGCCGGCGGGCGCGCGTGTTCGAAGGATGAGTAGCGAGGCATCCGACATGCAAATATCCGCGATATATGCGAATCTGTGCTGCACGAACATCCAGCGCAGCGCGCGCTGGTTCGAGACCCTGTTCAACCGGGATCCGGACCGAAAGCCCATGCCCGGGCTGCTGGAAGGGCGCCATCGGAACGGCTGCGGCTTCCAGCTCTACGAGGACGCCGAGGGCGCCGGCGACGGCACGGTGCAGTTGATCGTCAAGGACGTCCGGTCCGAGCACGAGCGGCTGCGCGGCATCGGCCCCGGCCAGGTGGAGCTGGGCGGCGACCGGATGGTGCTGCGTCTGCGCGACCCCGACGGCAATCTCGTGATGCTGACCGAGGAGCGCGGCGCCTAGGACGTGCCTAGGACGGGCCGAGGGTGGCGCGCGTGGTCCGGCGGATCAGGTCGCGCAGCCAGACATGCATCGGCGCGGCATGGGTCCGCGCCGTCCACACCAGGTCGATCTCGAACGGCGCGGGGACCGGGCAGGGCGCGATGTGGACCCGGCCGGGCAGGTTCCGCGCCAGACGCTCCGGCAGGGTGGCCACCATGTCGGTCCCGGCCAGCATCGCCTCGATGCCGGACGGGCTGGGCACGGTCAGCACTTCGGCCAGCTTGCGGCCCGCGGCTTCCAGCTGCACCAGATACCCCGACTTCCAGCTTCCGGCATAGGTGATGACGGCATGGCGCGCGGCGGTGTAGCGCGCCAGCGTCAACTCCGTCCCCGCCAGCGGATGTTCGGGGTCCATGACACAGACATAGCGGTCGCCCAGCAGGTTGCGGCAATAGAAGCCGTCCTCTTCGGGGCGGATCGGGCCGATCAGCAGGTCGGCCTCGGACCGCAGAAGCTGGGTGCGCCCCTGGGCGCTGGACTGGATCAGGGACATTGTCAGCCCGGGCGCGTCGCGGCGCAGGGCGCGGATCACCGGCGGCAGGATCAGTTGGCGTTCATAGTAGTTGCAGGCGATGGCGACGGTGGCGCGGGCCTGCGCCGGATCGAACTCGGCCGGCGCGGTGATCGCCTCCAGCCGCTCCAGCATCTGCACCGCTTCGGCGACGATGGCGGCGCAGCGGTCGGTGGCGGCAATCCCGCCGCCCTGGCGCACGAAGAGCGGGTCGCCCAGACAGCGGCGCAGCTTGTCGATGGTATAGCTGACGGCGGACTGGTTGACCTCCAGCGCCTGCGCTGCCGCGGTAAAGGAGCCGGTCTCGTAGACCAGCCGCAGGGTGCGCAAGGCCGCGAAGTCGATGGAATGGGGATCGGTCTGCATGGCGCGATACTATCAGAATTTCCGATAGGGGGCATCAATTGCATCAGATTGTCAGGTTGGCGCGTCGCGTCTAACTCTCCTGCCAGCCAGGCCAGAGGGAGGAGACGGCCATGCCACAGGCCCCGTTCGACGACACGATCACCTACAACCAGCTGGTGAACGACCCCTATGCGGTCTATCGCCGCCTGCGCGCCGAAACGCCGGTGGTCCGGGTCAAGGCCGTCGGCCGCACCATGATCACCAAGGCGGCCGACACCCGCGCGATCAAGGACGACGCCGCGCTGTGGAGCTCCGACGACCCGAACACGCCGATGGAGCGCGCCTTCCACGCCCACACGCTGATGCGCAAGGACGGCGAAGAGCACAAGCGCGAGCGCATGGCGATGGCGCCGACCTTCTCGCCGAAGAACCTCAAGACCATCTGGGGCCCGGCCTACGAGAAGCTGGCCAACGAGTATCTCGACCGCCTGCCGCGCGACGAGGTGGTGGACCTGTTCCCCACCCTCGCCGGCCCGCTGGCGGCGCGCATCCTCGCGGTGATCCTCGGCATCCCGGGCGCGTCCGACGACCAGATGCAGCACTGGAGCCAGGCGCTGATCGACGGCGCCGGCAACTTCGGCTGGGACCGCGAGCCGTTCGAGCGGGTCGACCACGCCCATGTCGCGATGAACGCCGAGATCGAGCGGATGATCCCCAAGCTCAAGGCGGAGCCGGACGAGACCGCGCTGTCGGTGATGATCAACGCCGAGGATCCGCTGCGCATCAGCCAGATCTTCGGCAACATCAAGATCGCCATCGGCGGCGGCATCAACGAACCGCGCGACGCGCTGCTGACCATCCTCTACGGCCTGCTGACCAATCCCGAGCAGCTGGAAGAGGTCAAGCGCACCGGCGCCTGGGGCGACGCCTTCGAGGAGGGCGTGCGCTGGGTCGCGCCGATCCAGGTGTCCTCGCGCCGCGCGACCGAGGACGCGGTGGTCGGCGGCTGCGACATCCCCAAGGGCGACGTGGTGATGACGATCCAGGCCTCGGCCAACCACGACGAGGACATCTGGGACGCGCCGGAGAAATACGACGCCCTGCGCAAGCGCAGCCCGCACCAGTCCTTCGGCAGCGGCCCGCATCACTGCCTGGGCACGCATCTCGCGCGGATGATGCTGGGCAAGATCATGCTGCCGCTGATCTTCGAGCGTTTCCCGAACATCGAGCTGGTCGCGCCGGAAACCGTGGTCTGGAAGGGTTTCGGCTTCCGCGGCCCGCTGAACCTGCCGGTCCGGCTGAACTGAAGGAGGAAGACATGATCGAACTGACTTTCGTCGGCGCCGACGGCGCGAGGAAGACCGTGACCGCGCCCGAGGGCACCAGCGTCATGCAGGCCGCCCGCGACCACGACATCGAGGCGATCCGCGCCGAATGCGGCGGCGCGATGGCCTGCGCCACCTGCCATTGCTACGTGGACGACGCCGATGCCGGCAAGGTCGGCACCGCCTGCGAGGACGAACGCGACATGCTGGACTTCGCCGAGACCGAGCTGCGCGAGACCAGCCGGCTGTCCTGCCAGATCCGGCTGACGCCGGCGCTGAACGGCCTGACCGTCCACCTGCCCGACGCGCAGATCTGAACGACTGGCGGCCGCTGGCCGCCAAGTAACAGAATTTTCTAGAAAATTCTGCCCGGCACGATCTTCTAGAAGATCGTGCCCCCGTGCCGCCCGCCTACCGCGTCGGCACCGGTTCGTCGCCGCGATAGTCGTAGAAGCCGCGCTCGGTCTTGCGGCCGAGCCACCCCGCCTCGACATATTTCACCAGCAACGGGCAGGGCCGGTACTTGGTATCCGCCAGCCCGTCATGCAGCACGTTCATGATCGCCAGACAGGTATCCAGCCCGATGAAATCGGCCAGCTCCAGGGGCCCCATCGGATGGTTCGCCCCCAGCTTCAGCGACTGGTCGATCGACCGTACGCTGCCGACGCCCTCGTACAGGGTATAGACCGCCTCGTTGATCATCGGCACCAGGATGCGGTTGACGATGAAGGCCGGGAAATCCTCGGCGCTCGCGGCGGTCTTGCCCAGCCGTTCCACCACCTTCAGGCAGGCCTGATAGGTCGCCTCGTCCGTCTGGATGCCGCGGATCAGTTCCACCAGCTTCATCACCGGCACCGGGTTCATGAAGTGGAACCCCATGAACCGCTCGGGACGGTCGGTGCGGCTGGCCAGCCGGGTGATCGAGATCGACGAGGTGTTCGAGGTCAGGATCGTGTGCGGCTGCAGATGCGGCACCAGATCCTCGAAGATCGCCTGCTTGATCGTCTCGCGCTCGGTCGCGGCCTCGATCACCAGGTCCGTCTTGCCCAGGTCGGTCAGCGTCATCGTGGTGCCGATCCGCTCCAGCGCCGCGTCCTTCTCGGCCTCGGAGATCTTCTCGCGCGACACCTGGCGGTCGAGATTCTTGCCGATCAGCGCCAGCGCGTGGCTCAGCGCCTCTTCGCTGATGTCGTTCAGCAGGACCTCGTAGCCCGCCAGCGCCATGACATGAGCGATGCCGTTGCCCATCTGCCCCGCCCCGACGACGCCGATCCGCGAAATCTCCATGGCGCTTTGCCCCTCTGCCTGATTGCGCGCGACCATATGCGCCGGTTTCGCCGGCGTGCAAGGGCCAAAGGTGCGTCGAATCTACCGAAAATGCCGGGTTTAGCCGGATCGCAAGAGGTTTCCGCGAATCTGCCCGACGGGTGGATGACACAAAGAGTGTGGGTGGAATGGATTACGCGAACCTGGATCAACCGGCGCTGGATTATTTCCCGTGCCGCTACGGCACCTCGAAACAGCTGTTCCGGGGGCCGCGCCGGCGCCTGGACGGCGACTTCGCCGTCTTTCTCGGCGGGACCGAAACCTATGGCAAGTTCATCGACACGCCCTATCCCGCGCTGGTCGAGGTGGACAGCGGCCTGCGCGCGGTGAACCTCGGCTGCATCAATGCCGGGATCGACGCCTATTTCAACGACAAGGCGCTGATCGACATCTGCAACAGGGCGAAGGTCACCGTGGTGCAGGTGATGGGCGCGCAGAACATGTCGAACCGGTTCTACGCCGTGCATCCGCGCCGCAACGACCGGTTCCTGCGCGCCTCGCCGCTGTTGGAAAAGATCTACCCCGAGGTCGACTTCACCGAGTTCAGCTTTACCCGGCATCTGCTGACCTCGCTGATGCGGAGATCGCCGGAGAAATTCGCGCTGCTCCGGCAGGAGCTGAAGGAGGCGTGGGCCGCCCGGATGCGGATGCTGCTGTCGCAGATCGACGGCAAGGTCGTCCTGCTGTGGCTGTCGGACCATGCGCCGATGGCGCCCGACGATTCCAGGTCCGAGGTGTTCGAGAGGTGCGGCAGCGATCCGATCTTCGTCGATCGCGCGATGCTGCGGTCGCTGACCGGCGACGTGGCCCGGGTGATCGAGGTGGTCGCGACGGACCGCGAGCGCCTCGAGGGGCTGGACGAGATGTATTTCGGAGAGCTGGAGCGGCCGGCGGCCCAGGAGATGCTGGGCCCGGTGGTCCACCGCCGGGTGGCGCAGGCGCTTGTCCCGGCGCTGGAGGAGGTGCTGCGGTGACCGGGCCGGCCGGCCGCCGCGCCGTCCGGCCCGGTGCCGAGGCATCCGGGCCGGGCAATGGGGTCGCGACTTAGGAGTCGGCGTCGGCCTCTTCCGGGCAGACCTCGGCCAGGAAGGTCGCGAAGGCGGCGGCGACGTCCTCGGGCGACCGGTCGCCGTCCTTGCGGACCTTGTAGGTCATCTTCGACCGCGCGCCGCTGTCGTCGAGGTAGTCGCGCAGGAAAGCGCGGGGGTCCTGCAGATAGCTGGTCATGTGCTCCTCGTCCCAGACCAGCCCCGCCTCGCCGGCCTCCTCGAGCGAGTTGCTGTAGCGGAAGTCCTCGACGCTGCCCGCCTGACGGCCGATCACGCAGTACAGGTTCGGCCCGGTGCGCGCCCGGCGGCCGTACAGCGTCTCGTCCTCGTTGGCGATGACGTGGCAGGTCGCGCATTGGCGGAATTCGTCGGCGGCATAGGCGGCTTCCTCGGACAGATCCTGTGCCAGGGCCGGGGCGGCCAGGACAGAGGCGGTCAGACAGGTGGCTGCAATGCGTTTCATGGGTTCCTCGCTTGTCGGTTCCGGGTCTCGAAAGGCCCGATGATCGCCCCGGTCGCGCGACGGTCGCGGGACCGCCGCCCGTCGGGGATGCGGGGGACAATCTGTCGGAGGCAGCGCCCAGATCAAGGCAAAACTTCTGCGGCGAAGTGACCCCCGGAGGTCGTCCGCGCACCGGCCGCTCTGGTCAGAGCCGGCGAAACCGCCTATCTGCCGTCCGATGCAGGACAGGATCCCGGCCTGGGTGAACGGCGAACTGACCCCGGTGGACAAGCTTGCGGCGCACCGCCAGGGACTGCGCCACAAGGCGGTCTCGGTCTTCGTGCTCGACGGCGCGCGGCTGCTGATCCAGCAGCGGGCGGCGGGCAAGTACCACACGCCCGGGCTCTGGGCGAACACCTGCTGCACGCATCCGCTGTGGGGCGAGGGCGACGCCGACTGCGCGTTGCGCCGCCTGTCCGAGGAGCTGGGGATCGGCGGGCTGACGCCGGTGCATCGCGGCGAGCTGCGCTACCGCGCCGATGTCGGGGACGGCATGGTCGAGGACGAGGTCGTGCAGGTCTTCACCTGCGCGGCCGGGGCCGGGCTGAGGGTCGAGCCGAACCCCGCCGAGGTGCAGGCGGTCCGCTGGGTGGGTCTGGACGACCTGCGCCGCGAGATCGCCGAGCGGCCGGAGCGCTTCACCCCCTGGATGCGCATCTACATGGCCGAGCACGCCGCGCAGATCTTCGGCACCGCCGTCTGACGCGCGCCGGTCGCGGTACCGGCCCCGGAACAGCAAAAGGCCCGCCGGTTTGGCGGGCCTCTGGTTTCGCTTTGGACGGCCCGGGCGGGGCTTGGTCTGTTACCGCTATCGGAAGGAATATCAGTGGCTTGGACCCCCGTCCAACCTTGGACACCCCAACCTTGGACACCCCGTCACAGCTTCTCGGTCAGCTCCGGCACCACGTCGAACAGGTCGCCCACCAGGCCGTAATCGGCCACCTGGAAGATCGGCGCCTCCTCGTCCTTGTTGATCGCCACGATCACCTTGGAGTCCTTCATCCCCGCCAGGTGCTGGATCGCCCCCGAGATGCCCACGGCCACGTAGAGCTCCGGCGCGACGACCTTGCCGGTCTGCCCCACCTGCCAGTCGTTCGGGGCATAGCCCGAGTCCACCGCCGCCCGGCTCGCGCCCACGGCGGCGCCCAGCTTGTCGGCCAGCTTCTCGATCAGCTCGAAGTTCTCCTCCGACCCCAGGCCGCGGCCGCCCGAGACGACCCGGCCTGCCGAGGTCAGCTCCGGCCGGTCGCTCTCGGCCACATGGTCCTCGACCCATTCCGACAGCCCCGGATCCGCGGCCGCCGACACGGTTTCAACCGCCGCCGCCGCCTGCTCGCCGGCGGCGTCGAAGGTCGAGGTCCGGATCGTGACCACCTTCGTCGCGTCCTTCGACTTCACCGTCTGCACCGCGTTGCCGGCATAGATCGGCCGCTCGAAGGTGGCGCCGTCGACGATGCCCGAGACGTCCGAGATCACCATCACGTCCAAGAGCGCCGCCACCCGCGGCATCACGTTCTTCGCGTCGGTCGTGGCCGGGGCGACGATATGCTCGTAGTCGCCTGCCAGGCTGACGATCAGGGCCGCGGTCGATTCCGCCAGCCGGTGGCCCAGGCTGTCATCCTCGGCGACCAGCACCTTGGCGACGCCGTCGATCTTCGCCGCCGCCTCGCCCGCGGCCGCCGCCGAGGCGCCGGCGCAGAGCGCGGTGACCTCGCCCAGCTGGGCCGCCGCCGCGACCGCCTTGGACGTCGCGTCGAGGTTCAGCTCGCCGCCCGTCACTTCGGCCAGAAGAAGAACAGCCATCAGAGAACCCCCGCTTCGGTCTTCAGTTTCTCGATCAGCTCGTCCACCGAGCCCACCATGACGCCCGCCTTGCGTTCGGCCGGCTCCTCGGTCTTGAGGATCTCCAGCCGCGGCGCGACGTCGACGCCGTAATCCCCGGGCGTCTTCTCGTCCAAGGGCTTCTTCTTGGCCTTCATGATGTTCGGCAGCGAGGCATAGCGCGGCTCGTTCAGCCGCAGGTCGACGGTCACGATGGCCGGCATCTTCACCTTGATCGTCTGCAGCCCGCCATCGACCTCGCGGGTCACCTTCGCGTGCTCGCCCTCGATCTCGACCTTCGAGGCGAAGGTGGCCTGCGACCAGCCCAGCAGCGCCGAGAGCATCTGACCGGTGGCGTTCATGTCGTTGTCGATGGCCTGCTTGCCGGCCAGCACCAGGCCCGGCTGCTCCGCGTCGATCACGCCCTTGAGGATCTTGGCCACCGCCAGCGGCTCGATGTCCTGGTGCACGTCCTCGGCGGCCACGACCAGGATCGCCCGGTCCGCGCCCATCGCCAGCGCCGTGCGCAGCGTCTCCTGCGCCTGCTTCACGCCGATCGACACCGCCACGACCTCCTCGGCCGCGCCGGATTCCTTCAGGCGGATCGCCTCTTCCACCGCGATCTCGTCGAAGGGGTTCATCGACATCTTCACGTTCGCAAGATCGACACCGCTTCCGTCCGATTTCACCCGGACCTTCACGTTGTAGTCGATCACGCGCTTCACAGGCACGAGCACCTTCATGCGGGATCTCCCATCGGTTTCCTGCCCGCCGCGGCGGGCCACAGGTTATCGCGCCGAGTGTTAGCCGCTCCGGACGGCGGGAAACAGGGCAAAATCGACAGATACCCGCCCCGGAACGCCGCGTTTGGAAGCTGCGAGCGCTATCAGCGGTTGGCGCCCGGCTGCCACAGCACGTCGGCGCGGCCCTCGTCGTTGGCGACGCGGGCGGCGACGAAGAACCAGTCGGACAGCCGGTTGAGATACTTGACCGCCGCGGGGTTCACCGATTCCACGGCGGCAAGTTCGATCGTCTCGCGCTCGGCCCGCCGGGCGACGGTGCGGGCGACGTGCAGATGCGCGGCCAGCGCCGTGCCGCCGGGCAGGATGAAACTGCGCAGCGGTTCCAGCCGGGCGTTCATCGCGTCGATCTCGGATTCCAGCCTTGCGACCTGGGCGTCGACGATGCGCAGGGGCGTGTACTCCGCCTCGCCGTCCCTTTCCATGTCGGGGCGGCAGAGGTCGGCGCCCACGTCGAACAGGTCGTTCTGGATGCGCGCGATCTGCTCGGCCAGGTCGCCCTCGGCATGAAGCCGCGCCACGCCGAGCGCCGCGTTCAGCTCGTCCACCGTGCCGTAGGCGGAGACGCGCGGGCTGTGCTTGGCGACGCGGGTGCCGTTGCCCAGCGCGGTCTCGCCGGCGTCGCCGGTGCGCGTGTAGATCTTCGACAGAACGACCATCAGTTGCCTCCCATCCGCCGGACCGCGACGAAGAGCAGGATCAGCAGCACCGCCACCGCCTGTGCGATGATGCGCCAGCGCATGATGCGGTTGGCGTTCCTGCGGTGCCAGTCCCCGCCCTTGCCGAAGCTGCCCACGCCGATCATCAGGATGACCAGCACCACCAGGCAGGCGACGACGACGAGGATGAAGAGCGGGTCCTGCCACATGGGCGCGGTCCTTTCCGTTTCGACTGCGGCCGATGTAGCCGGAATGAGCGGGAAACCAAACCGGCATTTTGGCGCGGGGGCGCGCGCCGCGCCGGTCAGGAGGCGCGGCGGATCACCCAGTCGGTCGCACGGGTCGGCAGGAGGCGGGTGAGGAGCTTCGCCACATGCGCCAGCCGCGTGACCTTGTAGCGCGGATGCGGGCGCGGGCTTTCCAGCGCGTGGATCAGCTTGGCCGTGACGTGGCTGGCCGGGACTTCCAGCGCGCCGTGCGGGTTCTTGCCGCGCCATTTGCGCATCAGGTCGGATTCGTAGCGGTCGGCGTGGGCCGAGGCCCGCCAGTCGATCCACTTGTCGAACTGGAGGCGGCCGTTCTCGCCGAACTTCGTGGTGATCAGGCCCGGCTCGATCAGCACGACGTGGATCGGCTCGCCGTGCAGCTCCAGCCGCAGCGTGTCGGTCAGCCCTTCCAGCGCGTATTTCGTCGCGACATAGGCGCCGCGCCAGGGATAGGCGGTGTAGCCCATGACCGACGAACAGTTGACGATCCGCCCGTGCCCCTGCGCGCGCATCACCGGGATCAGCCGGCGCGTCAGGTCGTGATAGCCGATCAGGTTCGCCTCCAGGATGGTGCGCAGGGCGTCGGTCGGCAGATCCTCGACCAGCCCGGGGATGCCGTAGGCGCCGTTGTTGTAGACGGCGTCCAGCGTGCCGCCGGTGGCCTGAAGCACCTCGTCGACGGTCTGCGCGATGCTGGCCGTGTCCTCGTAGTCGAGCCGCGGCGCCTCGAAGCCTTCGTCGCGCAGGCGGGCGCAATCCTCGGCCTTGCGGCAGGCGGCGAAGACGCGCCAGCCGCGCGCCTTCAGCGTCTGCGCCGCGTCATAGCCGATACCGGAGGAACAGCCGGTGATGAGAACGGATTTCTGCGCCATGATCGCCCCCTTCGCCCCTCGATTAGAGCATGCGGGCGGCCGGCGAAAGCCGTCGCCGGATCAGCCCGGCATATCGGCCGACAGGTAGTCGGCGGACATGAACCCCTCCTCGCCGGTGGCGATGTCGCGGATCCGCAGCCAGCCGTTGCCGATGCGCGCCAGAAGCTCGGCCGCATCGCCCTTGTCGAGCCGCAGGACGACCCCGGCGTCGGTATCCGGCGCCGCGCGCAGGTTCACCCGGCTGCCGGTGACATACAGCGTCTCGGCGGTCACCGGCGGCGCGTCGGCCAGCGCCTCGACCACGGCCAGGGTCACGGGGGTCTCGGTCTCCTCCAGCGGCGCCAGCGCCTTTTCGACGGCGAGCGCCATGGCGGTGGGTTCGACGGCGGTCAGCTCGATCTCCGGCCGAGGCGGCGTGTCGGCCACGATCTCGGCCTCAGGCTCCGGCGCGGTCAGGCGCAGCGGGCGCGGCCGGGGAATCGCCGAGCGGGCGACGGCGAGCGCCGGGTCCGGCTCTGTCTCGGGCGGCGGCGCGGGCGCCGGGGCCTCCGTGACGGGCAGGGCGGCGGTATCTTCCGGCGCGGTCTCCTCGACCGTCAGGACCGGCTCCGCCGGGGCGGCAACCGCGATCGGCCGGGAGGTGCCGGCGGTGTCCACGATCGCGACCCGGGGCGTATCGACGGCGGGCAGTTCGGCCACCAGCGGCACCGGCCGCTCGATCCGCGCCGCCGCGATGTCGTGGCCCGGCACCGGCGCCACGTCCGGAAGGGAGGTGACCTCGATCTCCGGCCTGTCGGACGGATCCGATCCCGCGACGTCCGGCGGCCCGTCGGGCCGGCCGCGTCCCCAATGCAGCATGGCGGCCAGGAGTCCCACGGCCAATAACAATGTCAATTTCTTCAGCATCTGCCCCAACCCCGCGACTTCGGGCCTCTGTTCGTGCGGGCCCTTCTGCGCGGGGCGAAGACTAACGCGGTCCGCCGCGGCGCCGGAGGGCGAATTTCTCATGATGAATGACTTTTCCACAACCTGATGCAGCGAGGACTCAGCCCGGTGATCGCCGCTTGTCCGGCCGGCGCGAGAGGCGTATCACAGCATCTATGAGCGATCCCACCGACGACCCCAATATCGACCCACCGGAGCTGGCCGAACCGCTGCGCCGGGCCATCGGCGAGCGCTATCTGACCTATGCGCTGTCGACGATCATGCACCGGGCGCTGCCGGATGCGCGCGACGGGTTGAAGCCGGTGCATCGCCGGATTCTCTACGCGATGCGCGAGCTGCGGCTGTCGCCGGACGGGCGCTATCGCAAGTCGTCGAAGATCTCGGGCGACGTGATGGGCAACTATCACCCGCATGGCGACGCCGCGATCTACGACGCGATGGCGCGGCTGGCGCAGGATTTCAACGTGCGCTACCCGCTGGTCGACGGGCAGGGGAACTTCGGCAATATCGACGGCGACAACCCGGCCGCCAGCCGCTACACCGAGGCGCGGCTGACCCCCGCGGCCGAGGCGCTGATGGAGGGGCTGACCGAGGACGCGGTCGACTTCCGCGACAACTACGACGGGACGCTGACCGAGCCGGAGGTGCTGCCCGCCTCCTTCCCGAACCTGCTGGCGAACGGGGCGAGCGGGATCGCGGTGGGCATGGCCACCAACATCCCGCCGCACAACATCGAGGAGTTGTGCAACGCCTGCCTGCATCTGATCAAGACGCCGGATGCGCGCGACGACACGCTGCTGAATTACGTGAAGGGGCCCGATTTCCCCACCGGCGGCGTGATCGTCGAGCCGCCCGAGAGCATGGCGCAGACCTACCGCACCGGGCGCGGCGCCTTCCGGCTGCGCGGCACGCATCACGTCGAGGATCTGGGCCGCGGCCAGTGGCAGATCGTGGTCACCGAAATCCCCTACCAGGTGCAGAAGTCCAAGCTGATCGAGCGCATCGCCGAGCTGATCCAGACCAAGAAGATCCCGCTGCTCGCCGACATCCGCGACGAGAGCACCGAGGACATCCGGATGATCCTGGAGCCGCGGTCGAAGAACGTGCAGCCCGACGTGCTGATGAACATGCTGTACCGCAACTGCGACCTGGAGCTGCGGTTCAGCCTGAACATGAACGTGCTGGTAGACGGGCGCACGCCCAAGGTCTGTTCGCTGAAGGAGGTGCTGCGCGCCTTCCTCGACCACCGCCGCGACGTGCTGTTGCGCCGGTCGCGGCACCGGCTGGCCAAGATCGACCACCGGCTGGAGGTGCTGGAAGGCTTCATCACCGCGTTCCTCAACCTCGACCGGGTGATCGACATCATCCGTTACGACGACGCGCCCAAGGCCGCGCTGATGCGCGAGGACTGGTCGCGCGACTTCGTGAAGGCGACGTCGGAGGAGGACTATGTCTCGCCGCCGCCGGGCGAGGGCGAGCTGACCGAGGTGCAGACCGACGCGATCCTGAACATGCGGCTGCGGTCGTTGCGCCGGCTGGAAGAGCTGGAGCTGAAGCGCGAGCATGACGAACTGACGAAGGAGCGCGCCGAGATCGAGGATCTGCTGGAGGACGAGGGCCTGCAGTGGAACCGCATCGCCGACCAGATCCGCGAGACCCGCAAGACCTTCGGCAGCGGCTCCGAGGGCGGCGCGCGGCGCACCCAGTTCGCCGAGGCCGGCGTGGTCGAGGAGGTGCCGCTGGAGGCGATGATCGAGCGCGAGCCGGTCACGGTCGTCTGCTCGAAGATGGGCTGGATCCGGGCGATGAAGGGCCACATCCCGCTGAACCAGGAGCTGAAATACAAGGACGGCGACGAGGGGCGGTACATCTTCCACGCCGAGACGACCGACCGGCTGCTGCTGTTCGGCTCCAATGGGCGGTTCTACACCCTGTCGGTGGCGAACCTGCCGGGCGGGCGCGGCATGGGCGAACCCGTGCGGCTGATGGTCGATTTGCCGAACGAGGCCGACATCGTGGCGCTGTTCATCCACGACCCGGCCGCACGCCTGCTGGTGGCGTCGAGCGCCGGCGACGGGTTCGTCGTGTCCGAGCCGGACGTGGCGGCGCAGACCCGCTCGGGCAAGCAGGTGCTGAACGTGCGCGGCGAGGTGAAGGCGAAGGTCTGCCGCCGGGTGACCGGCGACCACGTGGCCGTCGTCGGCGAGAACCGCAAGGTGCTGATCTTCCCGCTGGAGGAACTGCCCGAGATGGCGCGCGGCAAGGGCGTCCGGCTACAGCGCTACAAGGATGGCGGGATGTCGGACGTGACGACCTTCACGCTGGCCGAGGGGCTGAGCTGGCAGGACCCGGCGGGGCGGACCCGGACGCAGACCGACCTCGCCGAATGGCTGGGCAAGCGCGCCGGCGCAGGGCGCATGGCGCCGCGCGGGTTCCCGCGGGACAACCGGTTCACCTGAGGCCGGCGCCCGCGCCTGCGAGAGCGCGCCCGCCCGCCCACCCCGCGCTCTCGCAGGCGCGGGCGCGGGCGGGCCGGCCGCGGGCCCCCTGCAACGGTGTCCCTGATACGCCGGTCTCGGCCTGTCGAAAGGCTTTGCCTTTGCCGCCCGGCCGGGTCACGATTCCGGCATGGAGGAGGTTCTGGATACCGAATTTCGCGGGCGGCGCGGGCGGCTGTTCTGGATGGCGCTGCGGTTCTCGATCCTGAACGTGCTGACGCTCGGGCTCTACCGGTTCTGGATGAAGACCCGGCTTCGCCGCTACTACTGGTCCTCGGTCCGCCCGGGCGGGCTGCCGCTGGAATATACCGGCCGGCCGCTGGAGAAATTGCTGGGCTTCCTGATCGCCGTCACCTTCCTGGCCTTCTACATCGGGCTGGTGAACCTCGTCCTGATGTTCCTCAGCCTCAGCCTGCTGAACCACGACTACGGCGCCTATGCGATCTCCTTCGTGGGCGTGATCCCGTTTATCTTCTATGCGGCCTATCGCCGGCGCCGCTATATGATGGCGCGCACCCGCTGGCGCGGCCTGCGTTTCGGGCTGGCGCCGGGGGCCTGGGGCTATGCCTGGCGGGCGATAGGGCACTGGCTTCTGACGATCCTGACGGCCGGGCTGCTCTGGCCGCGCATGACCTTCTGGCTGGAGAAGTACCGCACCGATCGCACCCATTACGGCAACCTGCGGCTGGAACAGACCGGGCGCTGGACCATGCTGTTCCCGGCCATTGTGCCGCTGATCCTGGGCCTGCTGTTCTGCGCCGCGGTGATCGTCGTGAGTATTTGGCAGGAGGAGCGGCAGGTGATGACCGGGCTGGTCCTCGGGCTGCCATGGCTCGTCTACGGGCTCGCGCATTACCGGACCGTGACGTTCCGGCGCCTGACCGAGGCGAAGACCGCCGGCGCGATCGGGTTCCGCGCGGCGCCGCGGCCGTGGCGGGTGTTCCGCATCTACATGCTGGGCACAACGCTGATCGTCCTGGCGGTGCTGGCGTTCTTCTCGCTTCTGGGGCTGGTTCTGGCGGCGTTCTTCGCCGGCAACCTGGACGAGCTCGGCGTGATCGCGGAACTGCCCGAACGGCTGCGCGGCCTGCCGACCTGGGCCAAGGCCGTGCTGGCCCTGGTCGTCTATTTCAACGCTTTCGTGTTCTGGGACGTGCTGACCCACGTCTTTCTGACCTTCCCGCTCTGGCGGCACTTCGCCGAGACGCTGCAGGTCACCGGCGCCCCGGCGCTGGCCGCCGTGCGTCAGCGGCCGCGCGACGCCGCGCAGGAGGCCGAGGGCTTTGCCGAGGCGCTGGACGTGGGGGCGGCGATATGACGGCCGTGCTGCGCGTCGGGGCGAAACCGGAGCCGTTCCGCGGCGCCGGCGTCCTGCTGGACGGGACAAGCCCGGTGCCGCGCCCGGTGTCGCTGGCGATCGACGAGGACGGCCCGGCGCTGATCCTGTCGCGCCCGGATGCGTCAGACGAACGCTGGCCGCTCGCCGCGCTCCGGCAACTGCGCGACCAGGCCGACCGGGAGGAGATGGTGCTGCGGACCGCGGAGGACGACGATGCGCGCCTCGTGGTGCGCGAGGCCGAGAGCCGCCGCATCCTGGCCGCCCGCGCCCCCGCGCTGCACCGGCGCCCGCCGGTGACCGGGACGCGGCGCCTGATCCTGTGGGGCGCTGCGGCGATTCTGTCGGTGGCGGCGATCATCTGGTATCTCGTCCCGCTGATGGCCGACCAGCTGGCCGAATACCTGCCGCCCGAGGGCGAGCGGGTGCTGGGCGAACGGACCCTGGAGCAGATCCGCGGCGCGCTGGACGAGACTGGATTCGGCCTCCTCCGCCTGTGCGACGACCCCGCCGGCGACCGGGCGCTGGCGGCGCTGACGGCGCGGCTGACCGACGAGGCGGCGCTGCCCTATGACGTGACCGCCCGGGTGCTGGACCTCGACATGGTGAACGCGCTGGCCCTGCCCGGCGGGATCGTCGTGCTGTTCCGCGGCCTGATCGAGGCGGCCGAGACGCCCGAGGAGGTGGCCGCCGTGCTGGCGCACGAGCTGGGCCACGTCGCGGCGCGCGATCCCACGCGCATGGCGCTGCGTACGGCGGGCAGCGTCGGTGTCCTGGGCCTGCTGCTGGGCGATTTCGCGGGCGGGACGGTGGTCCTGTTCCTGACCGAGCGGCTGATCCGCGCCGAGTACAGCCGCGCCGCCGAGGCCGGGGCGGACGCCTACGCGCACGGCCTTCTGGCGGAGGCCGGTCTGAGGCCGTCGGCGCTCGCGGACATGTTCGACCGGCTGCGCGCGGAGCAGGCCGGCGACGGCGCCGAGCCGCCGGGCTTCCTGCGCCATTTCGCGTCGCATCCGGCGCTGGGCGACCGCATCGCGGCCGCGCGCACCGCCGATGCCGCGCTCTCCGGGCCGTCGCGCGCCGCTCTGGCGGCGGAGGACTGGCGCGCCCTGCGGTCGATCTGCCAATGAGCCCGCGGCGTTGCACATGATCCGGGCCTGCGCTAAGCCCGGTCGGACGATTGCAGGAGGGCCAGCCATGAACCGCGCGGTACAACTCGTTCTTGCGCTCGCTGCGATGGCGGTGCTGTCCGCCTGCGACTATGCCGCCGACCTGGACAAGCCGCCGGTCGATCTCGGGCCGTTCAAGCTGGGCCACAACCTCGTCGTCGCGCGCGACCCGACCGTCGGGCCCGGCTCGATCAAGGTGACCGAGGCCGAGTGGCAGGAGGCCATCGAGGGCGCGGTCGACGCGCGGTTCGGCCGGTACGACGGCGACCGCCTCTATCACCTGGGGATGAGCGTCGACGGCTATTTCCTCACGAGCCTTGACGCCGGCGTTCCGGGGGTGCCGTCGCTGAAATCGGTGCTGCTGATGACGGTCACGCTCTGGGACGATGCGCTCGGCCGCAAGCTGAACGAGGAGGCGCACGAGATCAGCGTGATCTCCGCCTTCTCCTCGGCCGGGCCGTTCCCCACCAAGGACCGGATCCTCGAAGCGCTGTCGGCCCAGGCCGCCAAGCAGATCGAGGCCTGGCTGCGCAAGAACCCGGAGTGGTTCGAACCGCCGTTCGAGTAGCGCCGCAGCCGGCGAAGACGCGCTTGATTTTCCGGGTTTCAGCCGATAATCGGGCGCGCGTACTGAACCGGGGCACATCTGCCCCCTTATGACGATGAGGCGCCCTGAGGATGGCAAAGGCAAAGTTCGAACGTAACAAACCGCACGTGAACATCGGGACGATCGGTCACGTTGACCACGGCAAGACGACGCTGACGGCGGCGAT
>NZ_JARGYC010000189.1 GCF_029168335.1 Psychromarinibacter sediminicola | reverse complement strand
GACATCGACGCCGCGCCATTGCTCCATCGTGGTGGGGCCGACGCAACTCATGGACTCGATGTCGAAGGGGCCGGGCATCGCCATGCCGACGCCGAAGACCTTTTCGGGAGGGATGTCCGCCACCAGCTTCGCGACAACGGCGGAAATGCGGTCGAAGGCGGCATCCGCGCTGATCTGTGTCGCGGCCTCCGAGTACGTGTCCAGTACCTCGCCGGACAGGTTCATGAGCCCGGCTTCCAGGCCGAGCGGGGTCACGTAGACGCCGCAAGCGAAACCGCCGTTCGGATTCACCTCCAGCCGGGGAGCGGGGAAGCCACGGCCTTTGGGCATGCCGGGATGGATCCCGATGATACCGAGCTTCTCGAGTTCGGCGGCAATCGTCGAGACGGTTTGGACAGTGAGACCCACCTGCCGCGCGATCTGGACGCGGGTGACGGGCCCCTTCTGCCGGATCGTCTCGAGGACGATGCGTCTGTTGAGCGGGCGTCCAAGCTCTTGGTTGGTGCCTCTGAGCGCCATGTCTTTTCCTATCGGTGTTCACGATAGGAGCGATTCGGCTTTTCAGTCAAATCATCTGAATTAATGGCTGCCGGTGGGTAGAGCGGTGTCCGGGGACGCCCGGCCGAGCGGGGCAGGGTGATTTCGCGGCGCCTCCCGAGCCGCTCGCATCTGAGCTTGGTGCCGATGGTCGCGACATCCACGCCGTCCTGTCCGGGGCGCTCGTCGTGGAGACCGAGGCTGGCCGCGACGTCCTGCGCGCGGGCGAAGCCGTTCTGTGCGGGCCTGGCGAGTGGGTTCGCTACAGCACGCCGGAGGAACCGGCCGAGTACCTGGCGATCTGCACTCCGGCCTTCTCGCCTGAATGCGTCAATCGGGACGAGGCTTGAGTGATCAGACTGACGGCGGCTGCGCCGTCAGCTCTGTCCACGCTGCCTTGCAGCGTGGCTGGCTAATGGCGGCATAGGGCCGTCTGCGGAATGAGCGGGGGCGGGCGGAAAGCTGGCCTTCGTCTCACCGGGCGCGAGCGACGGCGATGCACGGCGTCCCGACCTGCCGCGGACGGCACTCTTGCGCCCGCACGGTGCGATCCATGGCGCAGGCCCAGTGGACCTCCTTGGCCACGTCGATCCCGATAAAGACATCCATTCCTCCCGCCGGCGCTGTTTCCCTCCAAGGCACCCCGCCCTCGCCGTCGTCGCCTTACAGAGCGATCGATCGCGCAGCCCAATCAGCGGTCGAGACGGGTCTCGGAAGCGGGGGGAGATGCCACCTGAGCCCTCGCGGGCAGCCAGCATGATACCCATCCCCGCTTCCCTGCCGTCCTCGGATCATATCCCCGGAATGGCAGAGGTCGAAGCGCAGATGAAAGGTAAGGCGTCGTGATTGTTCGGTTCGTCTTTCCGACCAGCGGGTTGCGGTTCATTCACAGCCCCGACCTCGACGACATGCGCTGCGCCATCGGCGAAGAGGATCAGGATGGGCCGGACGGAGGTACCGCGCATCTGCAACCTCGGGCCGTCGCCACGCCCAGGGCTGCGTGATGCCGA
>NZ_JARGYC010000188.1 GCF_029168335.1 Psychromarinibacter sediminicola | reverse complement strand
GGCATCGAGGATGGCGGATCGGCGCTCTTCCGCGGACAGGCGAAGGCGAGCGGGCATGTGACGTCCTCCGGGTATTGCAACATGTCGATCCGTCCTCTAGTTACCGACCGAGATTGAGCAACCCGAGGTCTGGAATTTCAGCGATGCGATGATCACGCATCCTGGCATTCCCATTTGATGTAGGCCTTGCTGTCTGCGGCCCATTTGTCGTCGATCTCGACGAGCACGGCGCTGACGAGGCGCTCGAGCGAGGCTTCGCTGGGAAAGACTCTGACCTTGATGGTTCGGCGCTTGAGCTCCTGCTGGACGCTGCGCTCCATCGGATTGGATGTGCGCAGGCGTCGGCGGTGATGCTCAGGCAGGGAGAAGACGGCGAGGCCCTCGGGCACGTTCTCGTCCAGCCATGCGGCCAGTTTCGGGACTGTGTCCCGGTAGGTCGTGACCAGCTCGGCCAAGGCGGTTTCGGCCTTGGCCAGCGTGCTGGCGTTCCAGACCGAGCGCAGCTCGGACCCGATGCGTTTTCGGATGTCCAGCGTCGGCGCATGGTGGATGGCATTCTGGGCGAGGTGGAACTGGCAGCGCTGCCAAGTTGCCCCGCCGAGCACGGCACGACGGGCGGCCCGCAACCCGGCATGATCGTCGGAGACGACATATTCCACCCCGCGCATCCCACGAGCCTGGAGGCTTTCGAGAAAGCCCCGCCAATGCACCTCTGCCTCCGACAGCGCGACCGAGACGCCGAGCACCCGGCGGCGCTCATCGGAGCCAATGCCCACCGCAGAGAGGACGGCGGCATCGCGCACGACACCGCCGTGGCGCATCTTCTCGTACCGGGCGTCGAGGATCAGATACCGGGTCTCGCCCAGAGGCCGGGTGCGCCAGGCCTCCAGTTCCTCGTCGAGCAGCTTCGCCGCGCGGCTGACCTGCGAGGATGACAGGCTCTCGATGCCGAATTCGCGCATCACCTTCTCGGCCTCCCGTGTGGAGACGCCTTTGACGTACATCTCCGCCACCGCCAGCATCACTGCGCGGACCGAGCGACGGCCGCGCTCCAGTGACTGCGGGTAGAACGGCGTGTCATGGCCTGCGGTCTTGGGAACGTCGACGGCGACCGTGCCTGCCGGCGTGTCGATGCGCTTGGGCTTGTAGCCGTTGGCATAGCCCCGCCGCTCAGCCGTGCGCTCGTACAGGCCGGCTCCCAGGAACCGCTCTCGCTCGATCTGCATGGCCAGCTCGAACGCCCGCGCGAAGACGGTCGCGATGTCACCCGGCCCATGCTCCATCAGATGTTCCAAGACAGCCTCAACCGCCGTATCCTTGCGTTCGTCCATTCGCGCTTCTCCATGGTCGTGTAGCAACTCCATGGAATACCAGAATGGATCGCCCCGACCGGGGCGCGCCCCGGTCGGGGCTCATGGCGCAAGCGCCGAAAGAAATTCCAGACGTCAGGTTACAGCACCGCGGAGGCCCGATCTACGTTCATGCCAAGATCGTCATCATGGACAACCGCCTGATGCGTGTAGGGTCCTCCAACCTCAACAACCGCTCGCTCGGC
>NZ_JARGYC010000187.1 GCF_029168335.1 Psychromarinibacter sediminicola | reverse complement strand
GGTGTTTGCAGCCGAGATCCGGAAACGCCGGATCGTGGGGTGCGGTCGAGCCAGTGGCGATGGCACCCGGGCGAGATGGTCGTGAAGATCAACGGGGAGCGCCACTACTTGTAGCGGGCTGTCGACCACGAGGGCGAGGCGCTGGAAAGCTTCGTGACGAAGAGCCGTGACAAGAAGGCAGCCCTGAAATTCCTCAGAAAAGCAATGAAGCGCTATGGTCGGCCGGACACCATCGTGACCGACCGGCTTCGGTCCTATGGCGCGGCGCTGAAGGAAATCGGTGCGGCCGATCGCCAGGAAACCGGTCTCTGGCTGAACAACCGCGCCGAGAATTCCCACCTTCCATTCCGACGACGCGAGCGGGCGATGCTGCGGTTCCGGCGGATGCGAACATTGCAGAAATTCGTCTCCGTCCACGCCTCGGTCAGCAACCATTTCAACTTGGAGCGCAGCTTCTACTCTCGCGCCGACTTCAAGAAGAACCGTGCCGCTGCTCTCGCCGAGTGGCGCGGTCTCTGCGCGGTATAAGGGACAGTCATCCTGCCCTTGCGTAGACTGGTTCGATTTCGTCTGCCAGCACCTTTCGGTCCAATACCGCCCGCTCAGACAATCGCCGCGTCGGACAGGCGGCCAAGGACCGTTGCCGACCCGGCCGCGTCCGCAAGGGGCCGGCCGTGTTTCGCGGCGAGCGCCGCAACCAGCCTGACGCGTTCGGCATTGTCCCTGGCCAGTTTGCCGTCTGCGTCGGCGAAGGCATTCTCGAATCCGACGCGCGCATGGCCGCCCAGTTCGATGGTCCGGTCCAGACAGGCCATCTCTCCACGGCCGAAGGCGCAGGTCATCCAGATCGCCTCGCGGTGCAAATCCGTTGCAACGAGAGCATTGTGGAGGGCATCGAATTCTGCCGCGCTGGAATCCTGGGTCGCGGAATATCGACCCGCGACGACGATAAGGCGCGGCCGATCCGGCACATGGAGTGTCCCGGCATCGAGCATGCGCCGCATGGTGGCGATCTGTTCGGCGTCATAAAGGATGAACTGGATCCCGATCCCGGTCTCGGCCGCCCAGGCCAGGAAGGCTTCGGCCTTGTCCTCTCCGTCGCGAAGCAGTTCGGCAAGCGAAAAAGACAGGCAGGCGGGCCGCAGCGCCCGGACCGCCGCGATCTGTTGATCGACGTCGAACAGCCCCGCCGCCTCGGTCGTCGTCTGGATCGCGATATCGGGACAGGCGGACTGGATGGCGCCGATTGCGCTGCGATACGTATCGGCATCCAGCGAATGCACCAGTTGGTTGTCCCGGACATGCAGATGGATGCCCCCGGCCCCGGCCGCGCGACAGGCGACAGCCGTTTCCGCAAGCTCGTCAGCGCTTACGGGAATGGCGGGATGATCCGCCTTGGTCCGGCGCGCGCCGTTCGGCGCCAACATGATGCACAGCTCGCTCATGTGTTTCTTCATGGCAAAGTCAAAGGAACTCGGCTTGAGGCGGGGCAGGGGCGTCGGTTGCGTCCGCCCTATGATCCGTGACCTGCCCGTTCAAGTATTTCAAGACGTCCCGC
>NZ_JARGYC010000186.1 GCF_029168335.1 Psychromarinibacter sediminicola | reverse complement strand
CAGGGCATGTTCATCCAGAGCGCCGATCCGGCGAACCCGGTGCTCCTGTTCCTGCATGGCGGTCCCGGCATGGTCGAGTTCTTCATGGAACAGGATTATCCCACCGGCCTTGAGCGTCACTTCACCATGGTCTGGTGGGAGCAGCGCGGCGCAGGCATGTCATTCTCGTCGGACATCCCGCCCGAGACCATGACCCTGGACCGGATGATCGCGGACACGATCGAGGTGGCCGATTACCTCAGGGCGCGCTTCGGGCAGGAGAAGATCGTCCTGCTGGGCCATTCCTGGGGCGCCTATCTGGGCATCCAGGTGGCTGCCGCGGCGCCCGACAGGTTTATCGCCTATGTCGGGATGGCGCAGATCGCGCATCAGCTCCGCTCCGAGGTGATGGCGCGCGACTATCTGCTCGAAACCTATCGCGCCCGCGACGACGACGCGATGGTCCGCCGGCTGGAGGCCGCGCCGGTCAGCATGGAGGAAAGCACATCGCGCGCCTGGATGCGGCTGCGCGACCGGGCCATGCACCAGGCGGGCGTCGGCCACATGCACGAGATGGACTCCGTCATCACGGGGATCTTCCTGCCCATGTGGCGGGTGCGGGCCTACACGCTTAACGAGAAGATCAACATCTGGCGCGGCAAGATCTGGTCGCGGCCGTTCTTCTGGGACGACCTCCTCCGGGACGATCTCTCGGCGCGACTGACGGAGTTCGATCTGCCGGTCTACTTCCTGACCGGCCGCCACGACTACACGGCCAACGCCGAGCTCTCGCGCGCCTATTTCGAGCGGATCGACGCGCCGGTGAAGGGGTTCTACCTGTTCGACAACTCCGCCCACAGCCCGCTCTTCGAGGAGCCGGAGCGCGCGACGGGGATTCTCCTGCACGATGTGCTGCAGGGAAGAAACGCGCTGGCAGACGTGGCAGGGATCGCCGCCCAGGACACGTTCGAGACGGAATGATTTCAGGGACAGTCCGGCATGACCTCAGACCACTCTCATGATCGCAGTCAAGCATTTCTCCAAAGCAATTTAACCGGCGGGACCGGGAACAAAATTGTATGGATGTGCAAAGCAGGGGATGGAACTGAGACGACGGTTGAGCAGACTCTCATACGCGGGTTGGTTACCGCATGACCGTGGTTTCGTCTTGGGGCAGCCTCGTTCTGGGAACGAGCGTCGGTTGCACAGCCACCGGCTCACAATGCTTCCCGAGGGTTCCCCACCGCGTTCCACCCCCAGCCTTGCACATCGGCTGAGGAGCTTCGCCGTTTCGCGTGACCCAAAGTCAGGTCTTGGCGGGCGCCACCGATACCTCCCTAGCGATTGCCCAGATAAAGCCGAGCATTTCGCGGGCGATAGCTGTGGTGACAACCACTTTCGGCTTGCCTGCCGCGATCAGGTGCCGATGGCGGTGACACATCCTCAACTGCCCCTTCCAGGCGATGTCGCGCACTGCTTGAGGCAGCGTCTCGAGCCGATCAAACATCTTCCGGCCGACGCGCGCCTGCATCCGGTAACTCCACGCTCCCTCGATTAGAGCCTCGTGCGGAAAACCAGAGTCGGGGATTCCCATAAGGAAGGGTTTGTGATTCACTATATGTGGAGGTGGATCATGGGAAAACCGCTAT
>NZ_JARGYC010000185.1 GCF_029168335.1 Psychromarinibacter sediminicola | reverse complement strand
CGGACAGGTGCGTCCGGAAGTCGGCGAAACGGTGCCAAACCCGGCCGACGCAGTCTGCTTTGCCGCTCTTCACCGCCGGTTCCCAGCGCTCCAAACAGACCGAGGTAGAAAATGCTTGGAAGGCTGGGTCAGGTGCCCGTAGGCTCATCGGCAACCGGCCAAATGGGAAATGTCGGTTCAACTTAGTTTTCGGTTGGGCACTCAAAGAATAAATGCTCGAAGCAGATCAAATATTCCTAAACGCCATAGTATCTATACCAATAGCAGATCGGAGCATCCGATAAGTTACAAACTTCCAAACCAGAATAGAAAAAGCGGTTGCAAGCGCGGCCCCAATAACACCCAAAGCAGGGACCAAAATATAGTTTCCGATAACATTCGAAACTATACCGAATAGAGAGGCAATTAAATTTCTTTTTTCATGCCCAGTCATATTGAGTATAATAGAGCAAGGACCGAGCAGCAAAGAAAGAAGTTGTCCCGCAAAAAGAATAAGGAATGGAACCAGAATACCCTCGTACTCATAAAGAGAGAATATTGATGAATAGGCCAAAAGCAATATTAGAACAACGAAGAACGATATGAAACCAAATCCAGTCGCAAAACGCGACGCGGAAATTGCTTCACGTTCAAGCCCTGCCAAGTTCTCAGAGAAGTAAAGTGACGCAAACCGTTGCGAACGTGCGCTCAACACAGCATTATGCCCAAATTGGGTTAATGCAACAATAGAAATTGACAGCTTATACACCGCAACATCCTCAAAGCTAGCGAGCTGAGAGATCATAATTATGTCCACATTAGATTGCAGCACGACCATTCCACCAACGAGAGAAAGGGAAAACATCGAACCATACCACGCTCCCCAAAGCTGCATATCGATTTGGCGAAAATGTATGCGCCTGTGCAACGACGAAATCAACAAGACGACGAAGCTACATAAGACTGCTGCTAGGCCTGATAGAGCATATACCTGAAGAACAGATGACAAATACTTCAGCTTGTAGCCGACGAAAAATAGCAAGACGAAAATCGCGAGCAAAAAAATAAACTGGCGAAAGAAAAATTCAGGAAGTTGTCCCAGGTGAACTCTGCCCGAAGACCTCAAAATCGCAGAAATAACTGCGCACACTGATGTAGAAAATGATATCACCCAGGCAACTCCAAGAACCCTAAGTCCACTAATATCGATCGTTAAAACTCCTGTCTTATAAAGCAAAAAAATGACTACCCCGCTAATCGTTGAAATAGATATAATGTTGACCGATAGCCAAACTATCAATGAGCCATATGTTCGAATATAATTCTGTTTTTCGACGCGCGACAGCTCTCGAATTATCAAATTTACACAGCCCTTCTGCACCGGGATCGTAATTAGGGTTATGAGGGTCAAGGCAAATACGTACTGCCCGAAAACCGAAGGCAACAAAATGGCCGCTAGGGTGAAGGTTATGGAAGCTGACAGCGCTGCAAATGCTATTCTCAGAAAAGCCGAAACTGGAAGATCATATCGAGAGGGATTCATTTGACTCGACCCTTGATTTAGAGCGTTTGCCCACCGACATGAATCGATTGGGGATTCCCATTCGGCCGAGGGACTGATTCACTGACCCTGGGGCAGATACTGGGGGCAG
>NZ_JARGYC010000184.1 GCF_029168335.1 Psychromarinibacter sediminicola | reverse complement strand
TGGCCGTTTTCTACGGCCGCAGCCCATCATGTGCACAGGAAAAGGCCGCGGCGTGACGCTCATGAGCGTTGCCAGCTATAGTTCACGGATGACTATATCCAGATTGATTTATCCCTCGCGCGCATCGTGGACTTCAATAACACAATATACGAATCGACGTTAATCGAGCCGTCGCGTGAACAACCGCTATTTGGATCGGAATGTGATACGAAAACCGGAAAATCCGCTTTCCACGTCTTGCTGAAGAGTGCGGCCGAGCATATCGACGAGCGGCCTATGTACTTGGTATTCGAGAATGTTGAACAGATTCTGGGCCAGAATAAGTATCTGGACCATATCGTCTCTTACATCTTTGCAACCGAGGCGAATTTCTGGATTTCCAATTCTTTTCGGATCGGCGTTGTGGGCACGCAGGAATTTTCATCGATCGTCGCAGAAGGGCAATCCGACATTGATCCTCTACGCAATCGCCTCAAAATTTTGAATCCGATTGGTCCTTTGTCTTTGAAGGAGTGCATCGATCTTGTCAATATTGGCATGTCCGACGAACTTCAGATACGATCGGATATCAGTTCCGAGGAGATAGGGCGGCAAATCTATTGGCATTGCGGAGGGCATGCCCAAAGGGTACAGGAAATTTGCCTGGAAATTTGCCGCGAAGTCCTCGAGAGGGGTAGGGATCGAGTCGACAAATCAATTCTGGATAGAGTTCTCTCTAAAACGCACCGGGGTTTGCTCTGAAGAGATTGCGTAGACGCTGGTTTCCCTAACCGACTTCCGGATCACGCGCGCCACCACCGGCGTACCGTCTTACTAGTTCAAGGCCGAATTTCGTCACCGGCACCGCTGGTGCTCGGTCGTGGATCGCGATTCCGGCACGTTTCCCCATGAGGCGCTTGCCGTAGGTAACTAGGTGCTCAACCGACTGCATCACGAATACGATCGCCGGTAATGCTGACTCGTAGGTTGCCTCGGCCGCCACGAGTTCGCCCCGCATCCATTGCTCGTACGCCCGAACAACGGGATCAACAAGATCGGGGGCGACAACGAAACCCTCCGCACCGGCACGAAGGACGTCGATCAGCTCGAGCCCGCCCCGACCATTGAGGACGGTAAAGTTGTCGGGTGACTTTGCCACTAGTTCCGCCGTTTCAATGGCGGAGCTTTCGGATTTGATGTGCCCGAAATTGGGGCAGCGCTCAGCAAGCCAAAGAATGTCGTTGTCGCCCAGGCCACGCCCCAGATAGGCTGGGGCATTCTGGATAGCGACCGGAAGATCCGTAACCTCTGCAACCCGCGCAAAGAATTCGAGATACGTTGCTGCAGGATAGGAACCAACCAAGGGCGGCTGCAGGATTAGCCAGTCAACGCCGCTTTCTTCGGCATGTGCGATCTGATCGTGTTGCTCTTTCACGGAATTGCCTGCGATTGTCACCGATAGTGGCACATGCCCTGCGCCATCTTTGGCCAGCCAGGTGACCAACTGCCGGCGCTCGTCCGGCATGAGCTTGGTGACCTCAGTAGCCAACCCCAGAACATTGATCCCGTTGACGCCGCATTCAATGGTAAGCGCCGGGCCATCACCCTCGTTGTTTGAGGCACCTTTTCGTCCGAGGTGACACCTGCACAGCAGGAGGTGTCTCATGGATGGCGACGTAC
>NZ_JARGYC010000183.1 GCF_029168335.1 Psychromarinibacter sediminicola | reverse complement strand
TGGACCCGACGTTCGCATCTGCGAGCGACCCGCCTTCCAGCCCCGGCGACAGGAATAACGTCCTTCCAACCCGACTTCTTCAGCAGCCTGCTAAGGGCCGCCCCGGCGACGGGGCGGCCCTTTTCGTCACGCGCGCGCCAGGGCCAGGCGCAGTACGCGGTCGACGTCCTGGCTGAGCGGGCGGGCGCGGCTCAGCACCTCGGCCTGGGGCACCCATTCCGCCTCCGACACGTCGTCGGCGGCCTGCGGCGCCCCGGCCCGCCAGCGGCAGAGCACGGCGGCCAGCAGGAAATGGTGCCGCACCGCGCCCCCCTCGCGCAGGATGATGTCAAGGTTGGTCAGCCAGCCCGCGGCCGCGCCCCGCACCCCGGTCTCCTCGGCCAGCTCCCGCACCGCCGCCTCGGCCACCGTCTCGCCCCAGTCGACATGCCCGCCCGGATAGCCCCACAACCCCGCATCCGGCGGGTTGCGGCGGCGCACGAGCAGCACGTGGCCCTGGTGCGGCAGCACCGCCAGGGCGGCGAGTTTGGGGCGCGGGTCCATGCCACCTTGCTAGCGCCGGGAAGCGCGAAAGCCAACGCGGTCCCCGGTTGACTTCGCCGCGGCCGGACCCATGCTCGGCCCCGACCGACAAGGAGGCCCCGAGAGATGACGGACATGACCGGCTGGAGCGTCGAGCGCCTGCACGCCGACCACGCCCAGGCGCTGCGCGCGGACAGGGTGCTGTACGACAGCGAGACCGCGCATCAGCGGCTGCGGGTGATCGAGAACCCGACCTTCGGGCGCATCCTGACGCTGGACGGGGTGGTGCAGACGACCGAGGGCGACAACTTCATCTACCACGAGATGATGTCCCACGTGCCGATCCTCGCCCATGGCGCCGCGCGGCGGGTGCTGATCGTGGGCGGCGGCGACGGCGGCATGGCGAAGACGGTGCTGACGCACGCCGCGGTCGAGCATGTCACGATGGTCGAGATCGACGCGGGCGTGGTGGACTTCTCGAAGGAGTACCTGCCGATGCTGTCGGAGGGCGCCTTCGACGACCCGCGGCTGGAGCTGGTGATCGCCGACGGCGCGGCCTTCATGCGAGAGACCGGGGGCGGCTACGACGTCATCATCGTCGATTCGACCGACCCGATCGGCCCGGGAGAGGTGCTGTTCACCGACAGCTTCTACGGCCACGCCAGGCGGGCGCTGGCGCCGGGGGGCGTGCTGGTCACGCAGAACGGGGTGCCGTTCATGCAGGGCGACGAGCTGACCAACACGATGCGCGCGTTCAAGGCGCTGTTTTCGGACTGGACCTGCTATCTGGCGACGATCCCGACCTATGCCGGGGGGCCGATGGCCTTCGGCTGGGGCACCGACGGCGAGGCGCGGCAGGTGGACCTGGAGACGCTGAAGAAGCGCTTCGCGGCGGCGGACATCGCGACGGATTACTATACGCCCGAGGTGCATCTGGGCGCCTTCGCGCTGCCCCCCTATGTGGCGCGGCTGATGCCCTGAGGCGGGTGTCCGAGGTTGGACGGGGGGCCAACAGACTGAAATCGTTGCAGATAGCGCTAACTGTCCTGCCCGTCCGCACACTGCACGACACTGGGTTTTCCGTGGGACATTTCCACCTGCATCGCGCGGCGGAACGGCGTGCAGCGCCGCCTCTCGGCGATTGCTTTGCAATCGCCTGTCGGCAGGGCATTTCGAGACGAAA
>NZ_JARGYC010000182.1 GCF_029168335.1 Psychromarinibacter sediminicola | reverse complement strand
GAAGAAGCGCGGTGGCCACCAGACAGGCCGCGCGCTGCGCTACGCCAGATGGCTCCGCGCGCGGCCTCCTACACCACCCCGTGGGGCACTACCCGCGACTTCGCATGACTCCAATGGAATGTATCTCCGGCGCCGAAGCAGTGATCCCGATCTAGGTGGGTGAAGCACAGGATCGAAAGTCCGGACTTCTTGGCAGCACGCAGGTCATCTACGATCGCGGCTTGTAGATCGAACTGAATGCCAGAATCCTTCGATTTCTCCATGTTAGCGAAATCGAAGAGGAGCCGTTGTCCGTCGGCGAGGATGAGGCGGGTCGAGTCAGCATTCCCGATCGGGAATGATGTGATCGTCGCGGTCATGGTGGCACTGCTCCGGCTTTCGAGGGTTTATTATCCTTTAGCTAAGAACGAAATCGGAACACATCAAGACATATTTGTTCTTCAATTATGCCTTTCCATCGGGGCAGAGCGACCCCGCTGCAGAGAGCGCCCGAAAACCAGCAGACGCCTCTCCCGGTTGATACTGTTCAACGAGTTTCGCGAGAGAGTTTCGCGAGAGGGTGCCGAGGCGCTCAAGGTCCGCTAATGGGATGTGCCGGCTACTTCCCCCCACTGTCGGGTTATCCTGATCCGAGATCATCTGCGCCAAAGGAGAAGCAGCCATGTGTCCAAAGATATCAGCCGCGCCGAGGAAAACTGCGCGAAGAGTATGTCGATCCTGGGCATCGGGCCGATGACTTCGACGGCCATGGTGGCGGCGGTGGCTCAGGGGGAGGCCTTTGACTGAAGTCGCGACTTCGCCGTTTGGGTTGGGCTCGTGCCCCGGCGGTTCAGCACTGGCAGTCGCACCATCCTCGGGCGGATCACCAAGCGGGGAAGCCTACATCTGCGAATGCTGTTCGCCTAGGCCGCAAAGTGATCATAGTGATCATTATGCGCCCTCTCCGCTCGCAAGACTTCAGCTTTGGCGCGTGGCTCGAGCGAGCTATCTGCCGAATGCCCAGAAGCAAGGCCGCAGTTGCCTTGGCCAACAAACTGGCTCGCACGCGTGGAGCATCCTCCGGCACGGGACGCGCTTCGACGCGCCAAGAGACGCGGCCGTGGAGGCGATCTGAATTCCTCCAAGGTCACAACGAAGTTCGCAAAAGAGGACAGCATGGAACGGAGAAACTAAGCGCCAGAGTCTCACGGCCCAAATGGTCATCACCGACCTTGCCGGTAATGAGACCAAGGTGCGTGCGTAACCCCATCGAGGCCACGGCCCGCGAGCCGACAAACAGGCCGGATACATATGAGCGATTTCCGAAGCCGCGCCGAATTCTCGATTGCAAACAGCAGCCGGCACATACATAAGGGCCGTTTCTACATCCAGCGAAGGGTGACCGGACTGTGCACGCCCGGCCACCCTCGCTCCCGCATGGGGAGTGTCGGTCAGGTCGTGTCTCGGCTGTCCAGCCTCTTCTGAAGCCAATCCAGCACTTCGTCCTCGACCCACCCCACTCTGTTGGGACCAAGGATGATCCGCCTAGGGAATTTTCCGGCCTTTTCCAGTCGTGCGATGTGCTGGGGCGAGTACAGAACCAACTCCTTCAACTGGCGCTTCGATAAGATCCTCATCGCGATCTCTCCATGTTTGAAGAGCATCGCGATGCCCTAGAGCCTCGTGCGGAAAACCAGAGTCGGGGATTCCCATAAGGAAGGGTTTGTGATTCACTATATGTGGAGGTGGATCATGGGAAAACCGCTAT
>NZ_JARGYC010000181.1 GCF_029168335.1 Psychromarinibacter sediminicola | reverse complement strand
CAGCATATGCAGAGCGACATCGACGAACTCATGCCTTGGAGCTTCGCTGAATAGTCAACCCGCAGCGCCAAGGGTGATGGGCGGCCGCTTACAGATGATCCGCTGGTCGACGCCCTTCACCGCGGCGCTCGCCGCGCGCGGCTACCGAGTCATCCGCTTCGACAACCGCGATTGCGGCCTGTCGACCCACCTCGACGCCCTGCCCGCGCCCGACTTCGGCGCGCTGGCCGCGGCGCTCGTCGCCGGGGAGCGGCCCGCCATGCCCTATTCGCTGACCGACATGGTGAACGATGCCCTGGCGCTGCTCGACGCGCTGGATATCGACCGGGCGCATGTCGTCGGGCGGTCGATGGGCGGGATGATCGCCCAGGCGATGGCAAGCGAAGCGCCGGACCGGGTCCTGTCGCTGACCTCGATCATGTCCGGCACCGGCAATCCGGCCCTGCCGCAGGCCGACCCCGAGGTCATGGCCCTGATGACCCGGCCGCGGCCCGACCCTGCGGCCGATCCGGACGGCTTCCTGGCGCACAGCCTGGCCTTCGCCCGCCGCATCGCCGGCAGCGGATCGGCCTTCGACCCCGAGGCCGAGGGCAGGCTGGCCCTGCAAGAGGCCCGCCGCGCCCGCGACCCGGCCGGCACCGCGCGGCAACTCGCCGCCATGGCCACCGCCGGCGACCGCCGCGACCGGCTGGCGACGATCGCGGCGCCGACGCTTGTCGTCCACGGCACGGAGGATCCGCTGATCCCGCCGGACCACGGCCGGGACACGGCGGACGCGATCCCCGGCGCCGAGCTCATGCTGATCGACGGCATGGGCCACGACCTGTCCGCTACGGTCCAGCCCCGGATCGTCGACGCCATCGACCGCACCGCCCGGCGCGCATCCTAGCCCTCACACCGCGAAAAAAGGGGCGCCGGCCCGGCCGACGCCCGCATCTTCTTCTCGTTGAAAACACGCCAGGGGGGTCTGGGGGGACCACTTCTCCCAGCATGGACATGCACGTCTTACGTGGGCGAGCGCGGACACCTTTCGCTTAATTTCCTCGGTCCTTCACTTTATAAGTGTGTCTTGAGAAGACAGGAGGGGACATCGTGAGACGCCCTAAATGGACACCAGATGGACACCGAAATGGACACACGTACATGCTGACTGACACCAAGATCAAATCCGCGAAGCCCCGCGACACGCGCTTCAGCCTAACAGACGGACGCGGGCTGTCCATTGAGGTTATGCCCTCGGGCGCGAAGTTCTGGCGGCTCAAGTACACCGATCCGGCCGGCAAGCGCCGAAACGTTTCGCTTGGCGAGTTCCCCATCGTGAAGCTCTCGGCGGCACGGCTCAAGCGTGAGGAGGTCAAGGCGGCGGTCAAGGACGGGACCGACCCCTTCCCGACGAACGGCGCGGCCGAGCCTGCGCCGGGTGTCGTTACGTGGAAGCACGCGGCCCAGAAGTACATGGAGAAGTGCCTCGCCGAGAAACAGTCACCCTCGACCATCGCGAATAGATGGCGCTGGCTCGGCCGGATGTCCGACCTCGACAACCGGCCAATGGCCGAGATCGAGCCGCGCGACCTCCTGCCGATCCTGCAGCGCGTCGAGGCCGAAGGGACATACGAGACGGCCGGAGCGATGCGAACCCTCATGGGCCAGGTGATGCGGATCAGGGTAGTGCCCCGGGAAATGGTGTAGGAACTGGCGTCCACCTGCTTCTTCATAGCTGGTGTCGCTCGTTCACTGGGCGGCGATCATA
>NZ_JARGYC010000180.1 GCF_029168335.1 Psychromarinibacter sediminicola | reverse complement strand
ATAGCGGTTTTCCCATGATCCACCTCCACATATAGTGAATCACAAACCCTTCCTTATGGGAATCCCCGACTCTGGTTTTCCGCACGAGGCTCTAACTCAGTGAGTTGGCGGTTTTCGTTTCTGGTGCGTCGCGCGCCGGCGACTGCCGGTGCCCCACTCGCTCACTCCGCGGCGGAGGCCGTGTTCGCTTCTTCCTCGGCGGCGCGTGCCTGCGGTTCCAGCGAAGGCCGCCCCACGGCCATATAGGCCTCGAACCCCGCATGCTTGGCGTCCTTGGCGGAATAGACGTTGCGCAGGTCGGCCATGCGCGGCGTGGCCATGCGGCGGGCCAGCCGCTTCAGGTCCAGCGCGCGGAACTCGTTCCACTCGGTCAGGATCACCAGCGCATCGGCGTTCTGCACCGCCTTGTACGGGTCCTCGACCCATTGCACGCCCGGCAGCAGCGCCTCGCCCTCGCGCCGGCCCTGCGGGTCGACCACCCGCACCTTCGCGCCACCGCCCACCAGCGCCGGCACCACCGTCAGCGCCGGCGCGTCGCGCATGTCGTCGGTGTTCGGCTTGAACGTCACGCCCAGCACCGCCACCGTCTTGCCGTTGAACGTGTCGCCGCACAGCTCGAGGATCTTGTCGATCATCCGCCGCTTGATCTCGTCGTTGGACTTGATCACCGTCTCGACGATGTCCATCGGCGCCGAGAAGTCCTGCCCCGTGCGCGCCAGCGCCATCGTGTCCTTGGGAAAGCACGACCCGCCATAGCCCGGCCCGGCATGCAGGAACTTGTTGCCGATCCGGCCGTCCAGCCCCATCCCCCGGGACACCTCCTTCACGTCGGCGCCGACCTTTTCGCACAGTCGGGCGATCTCGTTGATGAAGGTGATCTTCGTCGCCAGGAAGGCGTTCGCGGCATACTTGATCATCTCGGCCGATTCCAGGTCGGTCGTCACGATCGGGAACTCGCGCAGGTAGAGCGGGCGGTAGATCTCGGCCATCACCTCGCCCGCGCGCTCGGTCTGCACGCCGACGATCACGCGGTCGGGCTTCATGAAGTCGTCGATCGCCGCGCCTTCGCGCAGGAATTCGGGATTCGAGGCGACATCGAAATCGGCGTTCGGGTTGGCCTTGGCGACCGTCTGCTTGACCTTGCGGTTGGTGCCAACGGGCACCGTCGACTTGACGACGATCACGGCATAGCCGGTCAGGCTCTTCGCGATCTCCTCGGCGGCGGCCATGACGAAAGTCAGGTCGGCATGCCCGTCGCCGCGCCGCGTCGGCGTGCCCACGGCGATGAACACCGCGTCGGCGCCGTCGACGGCGGCCGCAAGGTCGGTGGTGAAGGTCAGCCGCCCGGCCTCGACGTTCTTCTCCATCAGCGTGTCGAGCCCCGGCTCGTAGATCGGAACCTCGCCGCGCTCCAGCATCTCGATCTTGGCCGGGTTCTTGTCGACGCAAATGACGTCATGCCCGAAATCCGAAAAACAAACCCCGGAGACGAGGCCCACATACCCCGTTCCGATCATCGCAATACGCATTGGTCGCACTCCTGTCCGTGCCGTGCCGTCGCCGAAAAACCGGCCTGTCTCTTCCCGTAAAGCGCGCGCCTGCGCCTGACAAGAGGCGGCGCGGGCCATGCTGCGCCGGTGGCGCCGATGCGCGAAAAACCGTCAGATGGTCGGGGAGAGGGCCGGAGGCAAAGCCCGCCCGGTTCGCGCCGGGCGGGCCGCATCGGCTGGACCAGACCCTCGGGAGGAGGAAGAGGCGGCACCCTCGATGCTCTGTGTCCATTTAGCAGGCTGCTGAAGAAGTCGGGTTGGAAGGACGTTATTCCTGTCGCCGGGGCTGGAAGGCGGGTCGCTCGCAGATGCGAACGTCGGGTCCA
>NZ_JARGYC010000017.1 GCF_029168335.1 Psychromarinibacter sediminicola | reverse complement strand
CCAGTTTCCCTGGGCCTTCAGAAGGGCCTGAGATGCCTGGGATTTATGGGCAGAGAGGTTGTCCAGGATGACGACGTCGCCGGGTGCCAGGCAAGTCCAACACGGCGACCGACGACATGGCCGTTCCGCTTCGCCATGACATACTGGCCGTCGCCGCCATGTCTGAGGAAGTCCCCGAAACTGTGCTGCATGTAACCTCCGCGCGAGTGCGGAAACGGTTCTAGCGAACTTTAGCAAAGGAAACCTAACTCAACCGTTCGCCAGCAATCCGGTGGCTCGTACGCGAGGCGGTCAAAAACCCCTGACAGAAGTAGTGCGCCAAAGAACGGTCGCTTTTGTCCCTCTTCCATCGCGCCCCCATCGCCAGTGGGTCAACTAGGGCAGAACCCCAAGGCAAAACCTCCTGCGTATTGGTACCTTGATGGCTTGTTGCTGAGCGCAATCGCACCCCCAACGCAAAACGCCCCGGCTCAGGACCGGGGCGTTTGAAGAAGGCAGAAGCTGGCGCCCGCCGCTACGACTGCTTTGACACCTGCGTGTATTCCAGCTCCACCGGCGTGGCCCGGCCGAAGATCGACACCGACACCTTCAGGCGCTGGTTGTCGTCGTCCACTTCCTCGACCATGCCGTCGAAGCCCTCGAACGGGCCGTCGGTCACCGACACCTTCTCGCCCACGTCGAAATGGATCAGGGTGCGCGGCGCCTCCTGCCCTTCTTCGACGCGGTTCAGGATCGAATTCACCTCATCGTCGCGCATCGGCATCGGCTTGCCCTGCGGGCCGAGGAAGCCGGTGACGCGGTTGATCGAGGTGATCAGGTGATAGCCGGCATCCGACATCTCCATGCGCACCAGCACGTAGCCGGGCATGAAGCGGCGCTCGGTCGTGACCTTCTTGCCCCGGCGCACCTCGATGACCTCTTCGGTCGGCACCAGGACTTCCTCGATCTCGTCCTCCAGCCCGGCATCGGCGACGGCGTGCTTGATCTGCTCCGCCACGCGCTTTTCGAAATTCGAGAGCACGCTCACCGAATACCACCGCTTCGCCATACCGTTCCCGTCCTCGCTGTGCCCCGAATTTTCGACGAAAATTCGCGCCGTTGTTTTGTCTGGCTCCCGAACACGTCAAGGCCGGCCGGTCGAATCGAAGCCTGTCGTGTCGGGGAAGTCCGGCCCCGATACAGCGCAACGCCGCCGGATTCAAGCGTTTCCGCCCGCCCCGCCGGCATGGCCTCGTCCGTGGGGTCGGTAGGCCCGCGCCCCCGGACGCGGGGTCGTCCACCGCTCCCGAAGCACACGACATCCACACGCGGACGCAAATGCCGTTAGCGCTATCTGTAAGGATTTCAGGGAGTTGATACGGTGTCCAACCTTGGACACCCGTCGGGCGTCAGCCCACCACGTTCAAGAGCAGCTGCAGCCCCGACCGGATGATCCAGTCCACCAGGAAGAAGAAGATCGCCGTCAGCGTGGCCATGATGAAGACCATCACCGTGGTCAGCAGCACCTCCCGCCGGGTCGGCCAGACGACCTTCGCGACTTCGGCGCGGACCTGCTGGATGAACTGAAGCGGGTTGGTGCGGGTGGCCATGGGTCTTCCTCAACGGTCGGGTGGGCGGCAGATACGGGCTTTGCCGGCGGTTTTCAAGCCGTCATCGGCTCACCGCCAGTCAAAGAACCCCTCGCCGGCCCGGGCGAGCAGCCCCTGGGCCATCGTCCGGCCGATCTCGGCGCCGTCCTCCGCCGGGCCGCTGGCCGCGTCGGCCAGTGCCTCCGACCCGTCGGTCCTGAGGATCTCGCCCCTGAGCCGCAGGGTTCCGCCGTCGAGCTCCGCCAGCCCCGCGATGGGCGTTTCGCAGGAGCCGTCCAGCGCCGCCAGAAACGCCCGCTCGGCCGCCAGGAGCGTCGCCGTCCGCGCGTCGTGGATCGCCGCCAGCATCTCGCCCGTCGCGGCATCGTCGGACCGCCGCTCGATCCCGATGGCCCCCTGGGCGATCGCCGGCAGCATGTCGCCCGGGTCGATGGGGGCATGCGGGATGCCCGGCTGGTTCAGCCGGTTCAGCCCCGCCATCGCCAGGAAAGTCGCCTCGGCCACCCCGTCGGTCAGCTTCCTCAGCCGGGTCTGCACGTTGCCCCGGAACTCGACCACCGTCAGGTCCGGCCGGCGGTTGAGAAGCTGCGCCTTCCGCCGGAGGCTGGAGGTGCCCACCGTCGCCCCCTCGGGCAGGTCGGCGATCCGCTGCAGCGCCGGCGCCACGAAGGCGTCGCGCACGTCCTCCCGCGGGAGGTAGCAGTCGAGGATCAGGCCCGCGGGCTGCTCGGTCGGCATGTCCTTCATCGAGTGGACCGCGATGTCGATGCCGCCCGACAATAGCTGCTCCTCGATCTCCTTGGTGAAGAGCCCCTTGTTGCCGATCTCCTTGAGCGGCTTGTCGGCCGCGATCAGCGCGGCGTCGTCGCCGGTGGTCTTGATGACCACGACCGCGAAGGCCTCGGCGGGCAGGTCGAAGGCGGCGGCGAGCCGGTCGCGGGTCTCGTGGGCCTGGGCCAGCGCCAGCGGCGAGCCGCGGGTGCCGATCTTGAGCGGGGCGTCGGGTGTGGGCCTGGTCATGCGCCCTGCTCTATCGCCGGCGGGCGGCCGGGAAAAGCCCTCGATTGCCGCGGCATCGGGCCGCCGCCGCCGATACCGGCTTGACTTGCGGCCACCCGCGCGGGACCAAGCCGGGCGACAGGAGGCATGCATGGCAGAAAAGACGATCCTCAAGGCCCTGGCGGGCGAAACCCAGGCGGTGCCGCCGGTCTGGCTGATGCGGCAGGCCGGCCGCTACCTGCCGGAATACAAGGCCACCCGGGCGAAGGCGGGGGATTTCCTGACCCTGTGCTACACGCCCGAGCTGGCCGCCGAGGTGACGCTGCAGCCGATCCGCCGCTACGGCTTCGACGGGGCGATCCTGTTCGCCGACATCCTGCTGGTGCCGCAGGCGCTGGGGGCCGACCTGTGGTTCGTCACCGGCGAGGGGCCGCGGCTGTCGACCATCGACGGGCCGGCCGATTTCGACGCCTTGAAGCCCGCCGGGGCGATCCACGAGACCCTGTCGCCGGTCTACGAGACGGTGCGTATCCTGTCGAAGGAGCTGCCCGGGGAGACCACGCTGATCGGCTTCGCGGGCGCCCCCTGGACGGTGGCGACCTACATGATCGCCGGGCGGGGCACGCCGGATCAGGGCCCGGCCCACGCGCTACGGCAGGAAAACCCGGCCGTCTTCGACGCGCTGATGGAGCGGATCACCGAGGCGACGATCCTGTATCTCTCGGCGCAGGTCGAGGCGGGGGCGGAGGTCGTGAAGGTCTTCGACAGCTGGGCCGGCTCGCTGAAGGGCGAGGCTTTCCGGAGATACGCGCTGGAGCCCGCCCGCCGGATCGTGGCGGCGCTGAAGGAGCGGCATCCGGGCCTGCCGGTCATCGTCTTCCCGCGCGAGGCGGGGGAGTTCTACGAGGGCTTCCACGCCGCGACCGGGGCCGACTGCGTGGCGCTCGACAACTCGGTCGATGCGGACTGGGCGGCGGCGCATGTCCAGACGAAGGGCTGCGTGCAGGGCAACCTCGATCCCAAGCTCATGGTGACCGGCGGCGAGGCGCTGGTGGCGGAGACGAAGCGGATCGTCCGGGCGTTCTCGGGCGGGCCGCATATCTTCAACCTGGGCCACGGGATCACGCCGGATGCGAACCCGGAGAACGTGCATCGGATGCTGGAGGCGATCCGGGGGTAGCGGGGGGCCGGATCGCGCCCGTCCGGAGAGTGTCCGAGGTTGGACGGGGGTCCAACTTGTTGAAATTTCTTCGGATAGCGCTAACAGGACAGTCTGGACGCATACTACACGACACGACTTTCTCGGCATTGCCGGGCAGCGGCCCCGGTCGAGGGCAACGCCGTGCAGCGCCGGCCCGACGAAACCGACCTGAGAACACAGTTGCCCGGGCGCGAGGCAGGATCGTGGCGCCAGTGGCGCCGCGCAAGCCTGCGGAGGGACGGCGCTGCACGGCGGTCCGCCGCGCGGAGCAGGTGGAAATGTCCCACGGAAAACCCAGTGTCGTGCAGTGTGGCCCGGACGGTACTGCTCGACACTCCTTCCTTGGCTCTGCCGGATAGCGGCCGCGCTCAAACAGTGCGCCACGCGAGGCAGGTGAAAATCGTCCGCGCCGATCCGGTGCCGTGCAATGGGTGGCGTCCTCTCCACAGCCCTCCCATCCTTCCCCGTGCGCAAGGTCCGGGGATGCGCGACCTACGTGAATGGCCCGGCATTCCGTTGGCCACGGCTCCCGGCGGGCACACGGCAATCGGGTTTGTTCGGCGTAGAACGAGTCGCGCCGGACACCCCGCATCGCGCGCACCGGGCGCGCGCCCCAAAGCACCGGGCCCCGGCGCGCCATACCAATACCCCACCCCGCGGAGGCCCGTGACACCGCCCGGCCCGTGCGGCTAGACTTCCCCTACGGAAAAGACAGGCGAGGGGGACAGGCGGCATGGCGGAGCCGATACGCGAAGTGACCATCGTGGGCGGCGGCACGGCCGGTTGGCTGGCCGCGCTTTTGCTGCAGAAGGGCATGCCGCAGGGCCGCAAGGCGAAGATCACGCTGATCGAATCCCCGAACGTGCCCACTGTCGGCGTCGGCGAGGCGACGGTGCCCAACATGCCCCGCACGCTGAAGGATGCCGGGCTGTCCGAACGGAAGTTCTTCAAGACCTGCAACGCCTCGTTCAAGCTGGGCGTCGATTTCGTCGACTGGAACCGCGACAGCGCCGGAAAGCCGATTTCCTACATCAACCCGTTCGCCCTGCCGCCGTCCTTCGGGCGGATGGAGCTGGGCGTCTATTACAACGACATCGGCGCCGGCAACCTGGACTTCGTGCAGACCTTCGCGCCGACGGTCGACCTGATCCGGGCCTGCAAGGCGCCGCGGCTGCCCGGCGCGGGGGACTTCGACCAGACGCTGAAGGTCGGCTTCGCCTATCACCTGGACGCCGGCAAGTTCGCCAAGCTGATGCAGGAGACCTGCGTCGCGGCCGGGGTGCGGCACGTGCCGGACGACGTGCAGGAGGTCGAGCTGGACGACAACGGCTATGTCGCCGCGCTGCAGCTGGAGCGGTCCGGGCGGCATCCGGTGGAGCTTGTCATCGACTGCACCGGGTTCCGCGGGCTGATCATCAACAAGGCCCTGGGCGAGCCATTCGTCAGCTATTCGAACTACCTCGCCAACGACCGCGCCATGGCGCTGCAGATCCCGCATCCCGACCCGCAGAAGCTGGAGCCGGTCACGCGCTCGACGGCGCTCGGCAACGGCTGGTCCTGGCGGGTGCCGCTCTATAACCGGATCGGCACCGGATACGTCTATTCCAGCGCCCATGTCAGCGACGACGCCGCGCGCGAGGATTTCCTGCGCCATCTCGGCCCCGCCCACAAGGATGCCGAGCCGCGGGTGATCCCGATGCGGGTGGGGCGCACCCGCAACGCCTGGGTGAAGAACTGCGTCGCGCTGGGGCTGGCGGGCGGCTTCATCGAGCCGCTGGAATCGACGGCGATCCACATGGTCGATCTGGGGGTCCGCTGGCTGGTCACCTACTTCCCCGACAGCGACTTCGCGCCGGCGCTTCGGGACCAGTACAACCGGCTGACCGACAAGCTCTACGACGAGGTGCGGGATTTCATCTGCCTGCATTACGCGCTGAGCAACCGGACCGACACGCAGTACTGGATCGACGCGCGCGAGGCGCTGGAGGTGCCGGAGCGGCTGGCCGAACTGCTGGAGGTCTGGCGCTATGCGCTGCCGGGGCAGTACGACCTGCCCTTCGCGTCGCTGTTCGATCACACGACCTATCAGGCCGTCTTGCTGGGCAAGCGGGTCTACGAGACCGGCTATGGCCGGGGCGACCTGGCGCGCGGGGCGCGGCTGGACCGGGCGAAGTGGAAGGCCTATGTGCAGCAGCTGCGCGGGCAGGTGAAACAGACGGTGCAGGCGGCCAGCGATCACCGGGCCTACCTGGCGCAGGTGCGCGGCGAGATGGCCCCGGCCGGAGCGGCGTCGGGGGCGGCCTCCGGGGCCGGGACGGCGGGGGCGTTCCAGATGCCGACGGCGACCGTGGCGATGCCGGGCACGCCGATGGGGCAGTTGCCGCGCGTGCCGGCGGCGCCAAAGAAGCTGGACGAGGAGGATGCGAGCCTGTTGTGAGCCGCGGCGCCGAGGCGCGGCGGCGGTCAGCGCGGGGGCGGCGGCGTCCGGGCGGTCTTAGGGCGGGTACCTCACGGCCATTTCGCCAGCGGCGGCAGGCTCATCAGCACGGCGTTGGCGTCGTGGCCAGTGGCCAGCCCGAACTTGGTGCCGCGGTCGTAGACGAGGTTGTACTCGGCATAGAGCCCGCGGTGGACGAGCTGGGTCTCGCGGTCGGCCTCGGTCCAGGGCATGTCGCGGCGGCGTTCCGTCACCGGCAGGTAGGCGGGCAGGAAGGCGCGGCCGACGTCCTGGGTGAAGGCGAAATCGGCCTCCCAGTCGCCGGAATTCAGGTCGTCGTAGAAGATGCCGCCGACGCCCCGGGCGCGGTGGCGGTGGGGGATGTAGAAATACTCCTCGGCCCAGGCCTTGTAGCGGTCGTAGACATCGTCGCCGTGGGGGTCGCAATGCGCCTTGAGCGCGGCGTGGAACTGTTCGGTGTCCTCGGCATATTCGATGCAGGGGTTGAGGTCGGCGCCGCCGCCGAACCACCAGGCGTTCGGCGTCCAGAACATGCGGGTGTTCATGTGGACGGCCGGCGTGTGCGGGTTCTGCATGTGGGCGACGAGGCTGATGCCCGAGGCCCAGAAGCGCGGGTCGACCTCGATCCCCGGCACGCCGCGGGCGGCCATCGCCTTCTGCGCGGCCTCGCCGAGGGTGCCGTAGACGGTGGAGATGTTGACGCCGACCTTCTCGAACACCCGGCCGCCGCGCATCACGCTCATCAGCCCGCCGCCCGCGTCAGAGCCGTCGTCGGAGGCGCGGCTGGTTTCGGTGACGTCGAACTTGCCGGCGTCGTCCTCGGCGAAGGGGCCGGTGTCCTGGCTCATCTCCAGCGCCTCGAAGGCGGCGACGATCTCGTCGCGCAGCTCGCGGAACCAGGCGGAGGCGCGGGATTTGCGGTCTGCGAAGTCGTCGGTCATGGGCTCCCCTTCCTGCTGGCGGCGCGGCGCTCGTCGGACCCGGGCGGGCCCTTCTCGCGAGGAGGGCCCGGAGGGGCTGACGAGCGGTGCGTCAGTGCGCCGCCGTGGTGACGGTATCCATCAACGAGCGGCCGCCGTCCACCGTCAGGATCTGGCCGGTCATGAAGCCCGAGCCGTCCGAGGCGAGAAACCGCGTCGCCTCGGCCACTTCGCCGGCGCTGGCGATGCGCGCCAGCGGCGTGTGGCGGATGATGTCGTCGCGGCAGCGGTCGTTCTCCTTCAGCGTGTCCTTCAGGCTGGCGCTCATCACGCTGCCGAAGGCCACCGCGTTCACCCGGATGTGGTGCGGCGCCAGCGCCACCGCCATCGCCCGGGTCATCTGGTCGAGCGCGGCGCAGCTGATCGAATAGGCCAGGAGGTCCGGGTGGGTGCGCCGCGCAGCGATCGAGGACAGGTTGACGATCGAACCCGCCGGCCCCTCGTCGCCCTCCTCCTCGGCCTGCTTGATCATCCGCTTGGCGACCAGCTGGGTCAGCCGCAGCGAGGTCATCAGGTTCTGCTGCAACAGCGTCTCGACCGCGTCGTCGTCGGGGTTCAGCGGGTCCGACGCCTGCACCTGCCGGCTGGCGTTGATCAGGATATCGACGGTGTCGAAGGCGTCGATGGTCGCCGAGAGCAGATTGTTGATGGTCAGCTTCTCGCGTAGGTCGCCGGCGAAGTAGCGGATGTTGGAATCCTCTTTCGCGGCGGCCTCGCCGACCTCCTTGATCAGCCGCGCCTCGTCCATGTCGGCGAAGACGACGTTGGCGTCCATTTCGGCGAAGTGCCGCCCGATGGCCAGGCCGACGCCGTTCGCGGCGCCGGTGACGATGGCGGTCTTTCCAGCGATGGAGAATGACATGAGTGGGTGTCCCGATTCCCTTGGGGGGAGGTTAACGGCCGCCGCCGCGGGCGGATACCGGTTTGGCGGCGGCCAGTATCTTGAACCGGCCGCTGCCGGCAATCTCCTGCACCTCGCGAAAGCGGGCGCGGGCCTCGGCCTCGTAGGGCAGATGGCGGTTGGCGACAAGCCAGAGCCGGCCGGAGGGTTTCAGCATCGCCGCCGCGGCGGCGATGAAGCCGCGGCCGAGCCCCGGATCGGCGTCGCGGCCGATATGGAAGGGCGGGTTGGTGACGATGGCGTCGAGCGGCTCGTCCGGCCGCCAGCTCAGCGCGTCGGCCCAGTGAAAGCGGGCGCGCGGGTCGGTCACGTTGCGCCGCGCGCAGTCGAGCGCGGCATGCTCGGCCTCCACGAGGTGCAGTTCCTCGACGCCGTCGCGGGTCAGTACCTCGGCGGCGAGATAGCCCCAGCCGGCGCCGAGATCGGCCATGCGTTTGGGCAGCTTCGCCGGCAGCGCGGCGGCCAGCGCGGCCGAGCCCTCGTCCACGGCATCGGCCGAGAACAGGCCCGGCACGGTCACGAAGCCGCCGTCGACGGTGGTTTCCCCGGCCTCGGCCCAGCCCGTGAAATCGCCGCCGGTGACGACGAAGATCTTGCCATGCGCCTTGGACAGCGCCTCGCCCACCGTGCCGGTCTTGCGGGCCTCCTTCAGCAGGCTCTCGATCCCGTCGGCCTTCTGGCCGTCCACCGCGACCGGGCCGCCGCCCGTCGCCGCCATCGCGCGGGCCACCAGCGCCCGCGCCTCGGCCTTGGCGCGCGGCACGCAGACCAGCGCGGCGGCATAGTCGCCTTGGGCGGCGACGGAGGTGTCGTAGCCCGCGGCGGCGAAGGCGTCGTGATCGGGCCGGAAGCCCTGGATCACCTGCACCCGGTCCTTCGGCAGGGCCGAGAGGTCATAGCCCGCCCGCGGCCGGAACACGGCGATTCGCCCTGCCTCCGGCAGCACGAGGGCGCCGCTGTCCAGCGCGCCGGTCAGGCGGGACACCGTCATCGGATCGGGCGCGCCCGCCCTACTCCTTTTCCATGGTGCATTGCAGCGGATGCTGGTGGCGGCGTGCAAAATCCATCACCTGGCCGACCTTTGTTTCCGCGATCTCGAAGCTGAACACGCCGACCACGGCGACGCCCTTCTTGTGGACCTGCAGCATCAGCTCGAAGGCCTGCGCGTGGTTCATGCCGAAGAAGCGTTCCAGCACGTGGACGACGAATTCCATCGGCGTGAAGTCGTCGTTCAGGAGCAATACCTTGTAGAGCGGCGGACGCTTCGTCTTGGCGCGCGTCTCGGTGACGACGCCGGCGTCGCCATCGGGCTCGTCGGGCTTGTCGCTCATCTGATCGGGCCAACGCATCACGCGGGTCTACTCCGGCAAAACTCTTTGATTGCTGTGCCGCGACTATATAAGCCCATGGTTCCCCGTGAAAAGGGGGGCGCAAGGGCCCGTGTCGAGGTTAGGGGGCACAAATGACGGAAAGGTTGACGACGATCGGCTTCGATGCCGACGATACGCTGTGGCATAACGAGCAGTTCTTCCGCATCACCCAGGACCGATTCTGCGATCTGCTGCGCGACCATGCCGAGCCCGACCACCTGAACGAGCGCCTTCTGGCGGCGGAGCGGCGCAACATCGGGCGTTATGGATTCGGCATCAAGGGCTTCATGCTGTCGATGATCGAGACGGCCATCGAGGTCACGGAGGAGCGCGTGCCGGCCCGCGTCGTTTCCGAGATCATCGCCGCCGGGCAGGAGATGCTGGGCCATCCTATCGAGCTCTTGCCCCACGCGCAGGACGCCGTCGCGGCCGCGACCGAGCGGTTCCGCGTCGTGCTGATCACCAAGGGCGACCTGCTGGACCAGGAACGCAAGCTGGCGCAGTCGGGGCTGGGCGAGCTGTTCGACGGGGTCGAGATCGTGTCGGACAAGACGCCCGACGTCTACGCCCGCATCTTCGAGCGGCACGGCGACGGCGCGGCGCGGGCGATGATGGTCGGCAATTCGATGAAGTCCGACGTGCTGCCGGCGATCGCGGCGGGCGGCTGGGGCGTGTTCGTGCCGCACGACCTCGCCTGGGACCTGGAACATGCCGAAGCGCCGGAGCATCCGCGGTTCCGCGAGATCCCCGACCTTGGCCAATTGGCCACAGTCCTGCGGGAATTCGCCTGAGCGCGCGGCCACATTGCCGCCACAATGAAACATCTTGGGGGCCTGCAATCCCGTTTCCCAATATTTAGCAGATTGGGTGAAGAGATAATTGAAAGGCGTTGAAATTTCTTTGTTTTCGGGGTGCGGGCGCCGTGGTACTGTTTTCACAACAAGGCGACCGGGCGTGAGATCCGGCGCACCGAGGCAGCAAACAGGATAAGCACCGTGACACGTCGTCTCGTGCAGGCCGCCCGCATCGGGCTGGTTCTCTTCGCAATCGCGATTTTCTCGGGCGGGCCGGGCCAGGCCGCCCCCTACGCGGCCATGGTGATGGACATGCGCTCGGGCGAGGTGCTGCATTCGCGCAATGCCGACACCCGGCTGCATCCCGCGTCGCTGACCAAGATGATGACGCTCTACGTCGTGTTCCAGGCGGTGGAGCATGGCGAACTGACCATGGATACCGTCATCACCATCCCGAAAGAGGCCGCGGCGGAGCCGCCGTCGAAGCTGGGCCTGCGGACGGGGCAGAAGATCAAGCTGCGCTACCTGGTGCGCGCGGCGGCGGTGAAGTCGGCGAACGACGCGGCGACGGCGCTGGGCTTCGCGATCTCGGGCTCGGAATCGGCCTTCGCGGCGCGGATGAACCGGACCGCCAGGGCGCTGGGAATGAACGACACGACGTTCAAGAACGCCCACGGGCTGACCGAGAACGGCCACCTGTCGACGGCGCGGGACATGACCACGCTGGGCCGGCACCTGTTCTTCGACTACCCGGAATACTACAACCTGTTCTCGCGCATCACGACCGACGCCCAGCTGCGCGAGGTGTCCAATACGAACCGCCGGTTCCTGCGCGCCTACCAGGGCGCCGACGGGATCAAGACGGGCTATACCCGCGCGGCGGGCTTCAACCTGGTGGCCTCGGCGATTCGCGGCAACAAGCGGATCATCGCGACGATGTATGGCGGACGCTCCACCGCGCAGCGCAACGAGAAGGTGGCCGAGCTTCTGGACCTGGGCTTCTCGCGGGTGCCCGAGCACGTGGCGCTGCGCAAGCCGTCGAAGCCGCCCTACACGCCCGGGGTCGATGCGGGGCGCATCCGCAACGCCGAGCGCGCGCCGGAGCGCAGCCCCCTGCCCCGTCTGCGTCCGGGCAGCGAGGTGCCGGAAGAGATGCTGGTGGCGATGGCCGAGACGATCGAGGCGACGGTGACGGCCGTGGAAACGGTGCCCGAGGCCACGGGCCTGCCGGAGGCGGCCGCGGTGCCGCCGCCGCCGAAGCCCGAGACGCTGGTCGAGATGGCCGGGCTGGCCGAGGACGGCCCGGCGGTCCCCCGGCCGCGGCCCGAGACGCTGGTGGCCGAGACGGCCGCACCCGAGCGCGTGGTGGTCGAGCGGCTGTCGACCAGCGGCGACCGGCACTGGGGCATCAACGTGGGCCGCTATGCCTCGCGCTACCAGGCGGAGCGGGTGCTGTTGCAGACGGCGCTCACCGAGCTGGGCACGCTGGACGAGGCGCTGCGCAAGGTGAAGCATTCGGCGCGCGGCTTCGACGCGAACTTCGTCGGCATGACCCGCGACGGCGCCGCACTGGCCTGCGAGCGCCTGACCGCCCGCAACATCGAATGCACCACGCTGGACCCCGCGTCCTGATCCGATCCGGGCTTTGCCTCGGAGCCGCCGTCGCCTGAGACCCGACGGACAGGCGACGGCACGACGGGCAAGAGGAATCGCGGAGGGTCCGCGCCGCAGGCGTGGAAACCGCTATTCCTCTTGAGCGGCGGGACGGCGTCTGTCAGGCAAGGCTCAGGCGATGGTGGCTTCGAGGCTTTGCCTTGGTGAGCCAGAAGCTGAATTCCTTCCCCTGCCACATGCGCGCCGCGCCTTCGAGAGCGCGGGTGGGTGGGTGGGTGCGCTCTCGAAGGCGCGGCCCCGTCCCTAAGCCACGCGCTCCGCGTGCAGGTCGAAGGCCGCCGCCATCAATTGCCTGGTGTAGTCCGACTGCGGCGCGTCGAAGATCGTGGCCGCGTCGCCGGCCTCGACGATATCGCCGTTGCGCATGACGATGACCTTGTGCGACAGCGCGCGGACCACCTTCAGGTCGTGGCTGATGAACAGATAGGCCAGCTTGTGCCGCTCCTGCAGCTTGCGCAGCAGCTCGACGATCTGCACCTGCACCGTCATGTCCAGCGCCGAGGTCGGCTCGTCCAGCACCACCAGCTTGGGCCGCAGCACCATGGCGCGGGCGATGGCGATGCGCTGGCGCTGGCCGCCGGAAAACTCGTGCGGATACCGGTCCATCGCGCCCAGCGGCAGGCCGACCTCCTCCATGATCTCGGCCACCAGCTCGCGCTGGGGCCGGCCGTCGCCGACCTTGTGGATCGCCAGCCCCTCGGCGATGATCTGCTCCACCGTCATCCGCGGGCTGAGCGAGCCGTAGGGGTCCTGGAACACGATCTGCATGTCCGAGCGCAGCTTGCGGATCTTGCGGCGGTCGGAGGAACTGAACGACCGCTTGAACGAGTCCCACGCCCCCGCCTCGCCGGCGCCGCGCGGCTGCGAGGTGATGTCGCGGCCCAGCACGGCGATCCGGCCCTCGGACGGGATCAGCCGCATCATCGCCAGGGCCAGCGTCGTCTTGCCCGAGCCGCTTTCGCCCACGATGCCCAGCGTCTCGCCCGCGCGGACAGAGATGGTGGCGTCGTTCACCGCCTTCACGTGGCCGACGACGCGGCGCAACAGGCCGCGCTGGATCGGGAACCAGATGCGTAAGGAGTCGGTCTCGGCCACCGTCTCGGCGCCCTCGGGGACGGGGCCCGGGGCCTCGGCGGCCTCGGCGCTCAGGAGCTTGATCGTGTAGGGGTGCTGCGGGTTGTCGAAGATCTCCTTGGTCGCGCCGTGCTCGACGATCTCACCATCCTTCATCACGCAGACCCGGTCGGCGAAGCGGCGCACGATGGTCAGGTCGTGGGTGATGAACAGAAGGCTCATCCCCTGCTCGTCCTTCAGCTTGGCCAGGAGTTCCAGGATTTGCGCCTGGATCGTGACGTCGAGCGCGGTGGTGGGTTCGTCCGCGACCAGCAGGTCGGGGTCGTTCGCCAGCGCCATGGCGATCATCACCCGCTGCCGCTGCCCGCCCGACAGCTGGTGGGGATAGTCGGCGAGCCGGCTTTCCGGGTCGCGGATGCCGACCTTGTCCAGCAGTTCCACGATCCGCGTCTTCACCGCGTCGCCCTTCAGCCCCTGGTGCAGCTCGATCGACTCGCGCAGCTGCTTTTCCAGCGTGTGCAGCGGGTTGAGCGAGGTCATCGGCTCCTGGAAGATGAACGAGATGTCGTTGCCGCGGACCTTTCGCAGGGTCTCGACCGAGGCGCCGACCATCTCGTCGCCCTTGTAGACGACCGAGCCGCTCACCTCGGCGCTTTCCGGCAGCAGCGACACGGTGGAGAGCGCAGTGACGGACTTGCCCGAGCCGCTCTCGCCCACCAGCGCGACGGTCTCGCCCTTTTCCACGTGGAACGACACGCCGTTGACGGCGCGGATCGTCTCGCCGTCCTGGTTGAACGAGACGTTTAGGTCCTTGACGTCCAGAAGCGGGCTCATGTGAAGGTCTTCCTGGGGTCGAATGCGTCGCGGATGCCTTCGAAGATGAAGACCAGCAGCGACAGCATGATCGCGAAGGTGAAAAAGGCGGTGAAGGCGAGCCACGGCGCCTGCAGGTTCTGCTTCGCCTGAAGCGTGAGTTCGCCCAGCGACGGCGCCGAGGACGGCAGGCCGAAGCCCAGGAAGTCGAGCGAGGCCAGCGTGCCGATGGTGCCGGTGATGATGAAGGGCAGCATGGTCAGCGTGGCGACCATGGCGTTGGGCAGCATGTGGCGGAACATGATCGTCCAGTTCGACACGCCCAGCGCCCGGGCGGCGCGGACGTATTCGAAGTTGCGCGCGCGCAGGAACTCGGCGCGCACCACGCCCACCAGCGCCGGCCAGCCGAAGAGCGCGGTCAGGAACACCAGGAGCCAGAACGATCGGCCCAGGATCGCGAACATGATGATGATGATGTAGAGCGACGGCGTCGAGACCCATATCTCGATCAGCCGCTGGAAGATCAGGTCGAGCCAGCCGCCGAAGAAGCCCTGGACGGCCCCGGCGACGATGCCGATCAGGCTGGCGATGGAGGTGACGATGATGGTGAACAGGATCGACAGGCGGAAGCCGTAGATCACCCGCGCCACCACGTCGCGCGCGGTATCGTCGGTGCCCAGCCAGTGCGCGGCGTTGGGCGCCGAGGGGGCGGTGCCGTCGATGTCGTTGATCGTGTTGTAGGAATAGGGGATCGGCGGCCACATCAGCCAGCCCTTGGCGATCTCCTCGCCGCCGACGATGCCGTCCTCCGCGTCCGCGATGATGCCTTCGGGGTCGTCGAAGCAGCTGTCCATCCCGCCCGAGACGATCAGGCACTGCACCTCGATGTCGGCATAGACCGCTTCGGTCGCGAAATCGCCGCCGAAGGCGGTTTCCGGGTAGAAGCGGAAGATCGGCATGTGCCAGTCGCCGCGGTAGTTGACGAGGATCGGCTTGTCGTTGGCGATGAACTCGGCGAACAGCGACAGGCCGAACAGGATGCAGAAGATCACCATCGACCAGTAGGCGCGGCGGTTCTTTTTGAAGTTGCGCCAGCGGCGCTGGTTCAGCGGCGACAGCCACATCGCCCGCCGCACCGGCGGCACCGGCGCGGCCGGGTCGCCGGGGGTGGGCTCGGGGCGCGGTTCCGGTTTCGGCTCGTGCGGTTCCGGCTTGGGGCGGTACTGGTCGTCCGGCAGTGCCATGGCTCAGCCCTCCCTCTTCTCGAAGTCGATGCGCGGATCGACGAAGACGTACATCAGGTCGGACACGATCCCGACCACCAGCGACATCAGCCCGAACACGAAGAGCGTGCCGAAGATCACCGGATAGTCGCGGGCGACGGCCGCCTCGAAGCCCAGCCGGCCGAGACCGTCGAGCGAGAAGATCGTCTCGATGATGATCGAGCCCGAGAAGAACACGGCGATGAACACGCCCGGAAAGCCCGCGATGACGATCAGCATCGCGTTGCGGAACACGTGGCCGTAGAGCACGCGGCGCTCGTCCAGGCCCTTGGCGCGGGCGGTGATGACGTATTGCTTCTTGATCTCGTCGAGGAAGCTGTTCTTGGTCAAAAGCGTCAGCGTCGCGAAGGACGAGATCAGCGAGGCGACGACCGGCAGGGTGATGTGCCAGAAGTAGTCGGCGATCTTGCCGATCAGCGACAGCTGTTCCCAGTTGTCCGAGGTCAGGCCGCGCAGCGGGAAGATCTTCCAGTACGACCCGCCGGCGAACAGCACCAGCAGCAGGATGGCGAACAGAAAGCCCGGGATCGCGTAGCCGACGATGATGGCCGACGAGGTCCAGGTATCGAACGACGTGCCGTCCTTGACCGCCTTACGGATGCCCAGCGGGATCGAGATCAGGTAGGCGATCAGCGTGGACCAGAGGCCGAGCGAGATCGACACCGGCATCTTTTCGAGGATCAGGTCCACGACCGAGATCGAGCGGAAGTAGCTCTCGCCGAAGTCGAACTGCAGGTAGCTCCACATCATGTCGAGGAACCGCTGCAGCGGCGGCTTGTCGAAGCCGAATTCGCGCTCCAGCTCCTCGATGAATTCCGGCGGCAGGCCGCGCGCGCCGAGGTAGCGGTCGCTCGCGCCGCCGCCCCCGCCGCCCGAGCTTTGCGCCGCCTCGGAGCCGCCGCCCGAGATCGACTCGAACACGTCGCCCTGGCCTTCCATGTTGGCGATGATCTGCTCGATCGGACCGCCGGGGACGAACTGGGTCAGCGTGAAGTTGACGATCATGATCCCCAGCAGGGTCGGGATCACCAGCAGCAGTCTGCGAAGGATATAGGCTCCCAAGGGTGCGGGACTCCCGTCGTCAGTTGATGGCGCCGGCGGCGCGGAGCTCTTCGGCGGCCTCTTCGTCGTACCACCAGAAGCTCAGGTGCCCCAGCGCCAGCGGCGGCAGCGGTTCGCTGTAGCGGTACATGTCGTAATAGGCGACCGTATGGACGTCCTTGAACCACTGCGGCACCCAGAACCCGATGGCGCGCAGCACCCGGTCGAGCGCGTGGACGGCGGTGTGCAGCCCGTCGAGGTCGCTGGCCTCGATCACCCGGGTGATCAGCCGGTCGACGGCGGCGTTCTCCAGCCCCATCAGGTTGCGCGAGCTGTCCTCGGCGGTGCTGGAATCGTACCATTGCCGCAGCCCGACGCCGGGCTCGAAGCCCATGCTGAAGGTGTGGTTGACGAGGTCGTAGTCGCCCAGCCGGCGCCGTTCGGTGTATTGCGCGATGTCCACCCGTTCCAGCCGCGCGTCGATGCCGATCGAGCGCAGGCTTTCCACATAGGGGTTGATGATCCGGTCGAAGGCCGGGCTGTAGCTCAGGATGACCAGCGACAGCGGCTCGCCGTCCTTCATCCGGACGCCTTCGGCCCCGGTGCTCCAGCCGGCCTCTTCGAGCAGGCGCACCGCGTCGCGCCGGACCCGGCGCGACGGCAGGTTCTCTTCCGCCTCGTTCGACGGCGCCATCACCGCCGGTTCGGACAGGATTGCCTCGTCCAGCAGCCCCTCCTCGACCAGCGGGCGCAGAAGCTCCTGCTCCGCCTCCGAGGGCGTGCCGGTCGCCTCCAGCTCCGAGTTCTCCCAGAACGAGTTCACGCGCTCATAAAGCCCGTAGAACAGGGTCTCGTTGGCCCATTCGAAGTTGAACATCAGCCGCACGGCCTCGCGCACCCGCGGATCCTGCCAGGGCTCGCGGCGCAGGTTGAAGACCCAGGCCTGGCCCGAGCCGATGGTGCCGTCGGGCAGTTCCGCCTTGACGACCCAGTCGTTTTCCAGCGCGGGGAAGTCGTAGCCGGTCGCCCATTGCTTCGACGAATTCTCGACCCGGAACGTGTAGTCGCCGGCCTTGAACGCCTCGAACGCGGCGGCGGAGTCGGCGTAGTATTCCACGCGGATGCGGTCGAAATTGTTCTGGCCCACGTTCAGCGGGTGGTCGGCGCCCCAGAAGTCGGGGTCGCGCTCGTAAATGATCTGCCGGCCCACGTCGAAGCTGCCGACGCGGTAGGGGCCGGTGGCCATGAACGGCTCCAGCGTGGATTCGTCGATCCGCGCGCCGGTTTCCTCGAACCAGTCCTTGGAGAACGGCCCGATGATGCCGGCGATGCCGATCACGTCGCGCCGCGGCGCGTCCTCGGTGAAGGTGTACTTGATGCGGTGCGGGCCCAGCACCTCGACATCCTCGATGAAGCCCTCGACCACGTTGACGAACTCGGTGATCCCCTGCTCCATGAACAGCTCGAAGGTGAACTTGATGTCCTCCGCCGTCATCGGGGTGCCGTCCCAGAAATGCACGTCGTCGCGCAGGTTGAAGATCACCCAGTCGCGGCTTTCGGGATATTCCAGCGTCTCGCAGAGGTAGCAGTAGAGGCCGTAGGGGTCGTCGGCCACGCCGACCAGAACGTCCTCGTACATCAGCTCGGTCAGCGCCGCCGACACGCCCTTGCGGGTGAAGTTGTTGAAGCTGTCGAACCCGCCCGAGGCCGACTGGCTGATCTCGCCGCCCTTGGGAGCGTCGGGGTTGACGTAGTCGAGATGCTCGAAGTCGGGGCCGTATTTCAGCGCGCCGAAATTGGACACGCCATGCGCCTCGGTCACCTTGTCCTCCACCTTGTCCTCCTGGGCCGCGGCGGCGGGGGCGAGCGCCACCAGCGACGCCAGGGCCAGCGGAAGGGCGCGGTGGAAAGGGGCGGTCATCGGCATGTCGGGCTCCTCCGGTCTGAACCTGTCTGCAACGCTTTCGTCCAGCCTAGCGCGTGTTGCGCGACTTTCAGGAAAAAAAAGCTGATGACAAGTTGCATTGCGTCAAACGCGCGTGATCCGTGCGTCCACGAAAAAGGCCGCCCCGAAACGGGACGGCCCCTGCGTAACACATGCGCGCGCGCGATCAATCGTCGAGCGTGTCGAGCCAGGCAATCAGGTCGGCGCGGTCCTCGATATCGTCCATGCCGTTATAGGACATGCGCGTGCCGGGGGCGTAGCCGGACGGATCCTCGAGAAAGGCGCTGAGGTTTTCCGGCGTCCAGACATCGGCGGCCTCTTCCAGCGCGCCGGAGTAGTTGAAGCCCTCGACCGCGTCGACCTCGCGGCCGACGATGCCGTAGAGGTGCGGGCCGGTGGCGTTCTCGCCTTCTTCGACCCGGTGGCAGGAGCGGCAGGCCCGGAACAGGCTTTCGCCGGCGGAGGCATCGGCCTCGGCGTAGACGGTGGCGAAATCGACCTCCTCGACGACTTCTTCCTCCTCGGTACCGTCCCCCTCGCCGGTCTCGATGGTGAAGGCCTGATGATGCTCGTCGCCGTGGCCGCCCTCGCCGACGTGATAGATCACCTCGCCCGCCCAGTTGCCCAGCAGGAAGATCAGGAACATGCCGCAGAAGCCGCCCACGATCTTGGTCAGTGTCATAGTGTCGAACATGTCGCGTTCCGTCCTGTCCAGATTCCGGCGCTATCTACCCGCTTCCCAATCCCCGGTTCAAGGGATATGAGGCGCGACCAAACGACCTTTCCGGGCTTTTTTCGCAGGTTTAGCACCATGACAGGACGTATCGCATTCCAGGGGGAACCCGGCGCCTATTCGCACCAGGCCTGCCGCGAGGCGCGCCCGGACATGGAGGCGCTGCCCTGCGGCACGTTCGAGGACGTGATCGAGGCGGTGCGCTCGCGGCGTGCCGATCTGGCGATGCTGCCGGTGGAGAACTCCACCTACGGCCGCGTCGCCGACATCCACCGGCTGCTGCCCGAAAGCGGACTGCATATCGTCGACGAGGCCTTCGTGCGGGTGCATATCAGCCTGATGGCGCTGCCCGGCGTGAAGATCGACGAGATCGAGACGGTGCGCGCGCATCTGGTGCTGCTGCCGCAATGCGCCTCGTACCTTGGCGAGTACGGCATCCGCGGCGAGGCCGCCGCCGACAGTGCGGGCGCGGCGGCCGAGATCGCCGCGACGGGCACCCGGACGATCGGCGCGCTGGCCTCCGACCTCGCCGCCGAGATCTACGGGCTGAACATCCTGGCCCGACATATCGAGGACCACGCCCACAACACCACCCGCTTCCTGATCATGGCGCGCGAGGGCGACCCGGCGCGGCGCGACGAGGACATGATCACCACCTTCGTGTTTCGCGTGCGAAACATTCCGGCGGCGCTCTACAAGGCGATGGGCGGCTTCGCGACCAACGGCGTCAACATGACCAAGCTGGAAAGCTACATGATCGACGGCTCGTTCACCGCGACCCAGTTCTACGCCGATATCGAGGGCCATCCCGACGACCCGAACGTCAAGCTGGCGATGGAGGAGCTGGCCTATTTCACCAGCTACCTGAAGATCCTCGGCACCTACCCCGCCGACCTGCCGCGCAGCTGAGCGGCGTTGACGCGAGACGACTGTCGCGGCGCGGATCACCCCGCCTTCCGGTAGCTCGCCTCGACGGTCTGCGCGTAGTCGTAGACGCGGCCCTTGAACCGCTTTTCCATGTTGCCGCGCGCGAATTTCAGCGATTGCACCAGCAGCCGGCCGGACAGGTTGCGCGGCGCCATCTCAAGCGACAGCTGCATCCGCGTGCGGCGCGGCGACAGCGAGACGAGCTCGACCTGGACCGTCCCGTCCAGCCCGCCGGACTGCGCCTCCAGCCGCAGCGTGGTGGGCGCGTCGAACGTGGCGACCCGGGCGTCGATCTCGCGCGGCCGGCCGCGGAAGGTATAGGTGATGTCCCATTCGCTGCCGAGCCCCGGCGCGCCCATGGTGTCGTTGCGCACCACCTCGGCCCCGCGCCGCAGCGCCTGCCGCTCGAACCCGTCGAAATTCGTAACCCGCGACCAGACATGCTCGATCGGCGCCTCGATGTCCTCGCGCGTGGAAAGCTTCATCACCCCTGCCGTCTCCGTCGTCTGACCGATGCCCCCGGCGGTCAGTCTAGCCGGTCGGCCAGCCAGTTCCAAATCAGGAAATGCGCGATGGCGCCCCGCCGCGCCGGTTTCAGCCGCGTGCTGTTGCCGGCGAACACGTCCATCATCTCTTCCCGGCTGACCCAGATGGCGTCCTCGATCTCGTTCGTGTCGACCTCGATCTCGGCCGACAGCGCGTCGCCGCGGCAGCCGAACATCAGCGAGGCGGGAAACGGCCAGGGCTGCGAGGAGAGATAGTCCACGGTCCCGACACGGATGCCCGATTCCTCGAACACCTCGCGGCGCACCGCGGCCTCGATGGTCTCGCCCGGTTCCACGAAGCCGGCGAGCAGGGAATACATCCCCTCGGGCCAGTGCGGGCTGCGCCCCATCAGCACGGAATTGCCGCGCAGGATCAGCATGATGACGACCGGGTCGGTGCGCGGGAAGTGATGCGCGCCGCAGGTCGGGCAGTCGCGCTGCCAGCCGGCCATCGTCATCTCGGTCGGGGCGCCGCATTTGGCGCAGGCGCCGTGGGTGTGGTGCCAGCTCAGCACCGCCTTGGCCGTCGCCACCAGCTCCGCCGCGCGCGGGGTCATCCGGGTCATCGCGCCGCGCAGCTCGGCGAAGACGTGGTCGCCGGGCAGCGCCGGGTGCCGCTGCTGCGAGGGGTCGAAGAAGGCGCCGAGGGTGTCGGGCGCCTCCTCGGGCTCCCAGGCGGAGATGTCGAAGGCAAAGCGCGGACCGGTGTCGTCCAGCCCCAGGAACACGGGCCGCCCCGCCTGCGCGAAGACGGCGTGGTCAAGCGGCAGCCAGCCGGGCAGATCCAGCGCCTCGCCGGTCAACAGCGGCTTGCCGCGCCAGATGGGCAGGGCGCGCGCATGGGCATCGGCCAGCTGCGCCGCGATGGCCCCGGGATTGCCGCGCAGTTCCGCCGCACGGTTCAGCGCCGAGCCTCCGAATGTCACCTGTTCCGCGATCCGCACGCCGGCCCCCCGTCTGTGCCCCCGTCTGTCCCGCCCCATGCTTCGCACGCGGGACGGGCGGGCGCAAATCGAGGCGGCCCGCCGGATCCGTCGGCGGCGGCCGGCGCAGGGATGCCGTGGCGACAACCATCGCTTTGGTGTCACACGCCGCCGCTATAGGCTCAGCGCAGATAGTCAGGGAGAATCGAAATGGCTAGAAAGTCCACGCCGCATTTCAACCGCCGCGCGTTCCTCGCCGGCACCGCCGCCGGAGCGTCCTTGATCGCCCTCCATCCCTATTCCGCCCGGGCCGCCGCGAACCAGGTCCACCTGCGACTGATGGAGACGACGGACCTGCACGTTCACGTCTTCCCCTACGACTATTACAGCGACCGGCCCGTCGACACGGTGGGCCTGGCGCGCACCGCGTCCATCGTGGACGAGATCCGCGCCGAGGCCACCAACTCGATGCTGCTGGACAACGGCGACCTGATCCAGGGCAACCCGATGGGCGACTACATCGCCTACGAGCGCGGGATGAAGGAGGGCGACATGCACCCGATCATCACCGCGATGAACACCGTGGGCTTCGACGCGGCGACCATCGGCAACCACGAGTTCAACTACGGGCTGGATTTCCTGATGAAGTCGATGGCCGGCGCCGCGTTCCCGGTGGTGCTGTCGAACGTGGCGACCGAACAGGGCGGCGGGCCGCGGGGCGATACCACGCTGTTCAAGCCCTACGTGATCCTCGACCGGACGGTCACGGACGGCGCCGGCAACGAACACCGGATCAAGGTGGGCGTCATCGGCTTCACCCCGCCGCAGATCATGACCTGGGATTCGAAGCACCTGGAGGGCAACGTGAAGGTGCGCGACATCGTCGCCACCGCCGAAGCCTGGGTGCCCGAGATGCGCGAGGCCGGGGCGGACATCGTGATCGCGCTGTCGCATTCGGGGATCGGCGCCGACCGGCATGCCGAGGGGATGGAGAACGCCAGCGTTCCGCTGGCCGCCGTCGAGGGGATCGACGCGGTGATGACGGGCCACCACCACCTGGTCTTCCCGGGCACCGCCTACGAAGCCTCCGGCGCCGTCGATCCGGCCACCGGCACGATCCACGGCAAGCCCGCGACGATGGGCGGCTTCTGGGGCTCGCATCTGGGCCTGATCGACGTGATGCTGGAGAGGGACGGCAACGAATGGACGGTGATGGGCTTCGAGACCTCTGCGCGGCCGATCTCGAAGCGGAACGAGGACCGCTCGGTCGAGGCGCTGGTGGAGAGCGACGAGGAGGTCCTGGCCTCGGTGCAGGACGAGCACGACGCGACGCTGGCCTATGTGCGGCGCGCGGTGGGCAAGACCTCGGCGCCGCTGCATTCCTACTTCGCACTGGTGGCGGACGACCCGTCGGTGCAGATCGTGTCGAACGCGCAGCTGTGGTATATCGAGCAGATGCTCGCGGAGACCGAGTATGCCGACCTGCCGCTGGTCTCGGCGGCGGCGCCGTTCAAGGCCGGGGGCCGCGGCGGGCCGGAGTATTACACCGACGTGCCGGCCGGCGACATCGCGATCAAGAACGTGGCGGACCTGTACCTCTATCCCAACACGATCCGGGCGGTGAAGGTCACGGGCGCAGAGCTGAAGGATTGGCTGGAGCGGTCGGCCGGGATGTTCAACCAGATCACGCCGGGCGAGGCGGACCAGGTGCTGCTGAACCCCGACTTTCCCAGCTATAACTTCGACGTGATCGACGGGGTGACCTACCAGATCGACCTGTCCGAGCCGTCGAAGTTCGACAGCGACGGCAACCTGGTGAACCCGGACGCCAACCGCATCGTGAACCTGGAGTACCAGGGCGCGCCGGTCGATCCGGCGCAGGAATTCGTGGTGGCCACAAACAACTACCGGGCGGGCGGCGGCGGCAGCTTCCCCGGCGCGGACGGCTCGACGATCATCTTCGAGGGGCCGGACACCAACCGCGACGTGATCGTGCGCTATATCGTGGACCAGGGCACCATCAACCCGTCGGCCGACGCCAACTGGACCTTCGCGCCGATGGAAGAGGGCACGAGCGTGCTGTTCGACACCGGCCCGGCGGCGGAGGAATACGTCGAGACCGTCACCGGCGTGGACATGGAATATGCCGGCGACGGCCCGGACGGCTTCGCGCGGTTCCGCATCACGCTCTGAGCCGGGCGTTTCCAAACGGAGCGCCTGCGGCGCGTTGTTTTTCCTGCGATGGGGGGCGCTGCCCCCCATACCCCCCGGCGTATTTCGGACGAGAAGAAGCCCGGGCGCGTTCTCTTGCGAATCCGGTGGGATCTTCTTATGTAACCGGTCGAGAGGTTGGCGCGGGCAAGCGCCTCGCCAACCCGGTCAGGTCCGGAAGGAAGCAGCCGTAACGAGCCCCGCTTGGGTCGTTGTCCAACCTCTCACCCTATCGAACGGAAGGCTTCATGGAGCTTGTCGTCCAATAAGGCTTAGCGCGTCCTGCGCGCTTCGACGCGAGACCCCGGCGGTTTCGCGCCCCTTTTCCGTTCGAAGGACTCAAGACATTGACCGATATTTCGCTGACCGGCCTCGGCTGGTCCAACACGTTTCGTGCGCAGCTGACCGAAGACGATACCGGCAGCCCCGCGCGCATTTCCGCCGTGGCCCGGGATCGGGTGACGGCGCTGACCCCGGAGGGGCCGCTGGGGCTGGTTCCCGGGGGGATGTCCACCGGCGAGATCGCCGTGGGCGACTGGGTGCTGACCGATGGCGCGCGGGTGCTGCGGGTGCTGGAGAGGCAGACGCTGATCCAGCGGCGGGCCGCCGGGGAACGGGCGGCGCGGCAGCTGATCGCGGCGAACGTCGACACGCTGGGCATCGTCACCTCGTGCAACGCCGATTTCAACGTCGCGCGGCTGGAGCGCTACCTCGCGCTGGCCGCAGCATCGGGGTGCCTGCCGCTGGTGATCCTGACCAAGGCCGACCTGGCCTCGGACCCGCGGGACTATGCCCGGCGGGCCGAGCGGCTGTCGCCGCTGGTCTCGGCCATCGCGCTGGACGCGCGCGACCCCGGGGCGGCCGAGCTGTTGCAGCCGTGGTGCCGGGCGGGGCAGACGCTGGCGCTGGTGGGCTCGTCGGGCGTGGGCAAGACCACGCTGACCAACACGCTGACCGGGCGGCACGACGCGACGCGCGGAATCCGCGAGGATGACGCCAGGGGGCGGCACACCACCACGGCGCGGGCGCTGTTGCCCATGGTCTCCGGCGGCTGGCTGATCGACACGCCGGGGATGCGCGAGCTGGGGCTGACCGAGGCGGCCGAGGGCATCGGCGAGGTGTTCTCGGACATCGCGGCGCTGGCGGCGGCGTGCCGGTTTTCCGACTGCGCGCACGAGACCGAGCCGGGCTGTGCCGTCACCGCCGCGATCGCGGCGGGGGAGCTGGACCCCGAGCGGCTGAAGCGCTGGCGCAAGCTCCTGCGCGAGGATGCGCGCAGCACCGAGACGATCGCCGAGGCGCGGGCGCGCGGCAAGGCGTTCGCACGGCATGTGGCGGCGGTGACGAAGGACCACCGCAGGCGCAAGGGCGACGTCTGATCGGGCCCCTGGGGCGCCGCCGGCGCGGCCTCACTCCGGCGGCGGCTCCGTCACCGGGGCCGCGTCCGGCGCCGGGGCGGGGGCCGACGACGGCGGCGCGGCGGGTTCGGGCCTGGGATCCGACAGGTTCACCCAGACGAGCAGACCGGCCAGCGCCAGGGCCGACAGCCCCAGCACGGCCACCGGCACGAAGCCGGCCCGGCGCAGGCCGGTGCGCCGCGGCAGCCCCCAGGCGAAGATCGCGGTCAACAGCGCCAGCAACGTCGCGGCGGCCTGCCAGGCCATGAACACGCCGACCTTGTTCCAGCCGCGGGCCAGGCCGAAATCCTTCGCCGGCGTCAGGTAGAAGGCGATGAACGCGCCGAAGAAGGCCACGACCCAGGCCAGCAGCAGGACCAGGACAATCAGCCGTGACCGGTCCTGTTGCATGGCGGTCCTCCCTCGCGCGCTTGTCGTTGCGCTAAGAATGGCCGGAACCGGGCGGGGAGGCAATGGCGCGGTTAGCGGTCGGCCTCGTCCACCCTGTCGGGATGCGCCTCGGCCCAGTCGGCGAGGAAACCGGCCATGTCCGGATCGCCCGCGAAGTCGATGACGCGGCGCGGCAGGGGGCGGCCGGCCTCCAGCGCCAGGCGCGCGCAGGCGACGTGGTCGCGCTCGGCCCGGGCGGGGCAGTTCTCCGAGCCGTGGACGACGGTGGACAGCAGATCGCCGCCATAGCCGTTGACGTGGTCGAGGTCGGGGCCGAGCGACAGGAAGAAGGCCATCGCGTCGGGCAGCCCCTCCCACCCGGCGACCTGCACCGGCGTCAGGTCCATCGCGTCGGGGCGGTCGGGCTCCAGCCCCAGCGCGATCAGGCGGCGGATATGTGGCAGGCGGTCGGGAAGCTGCATCAGGCTGCGCGGCAGGGTGCGGAACTCCTCGGGCAGCCTGCGCGGGTCCACGAACTGCCCCTCGGGCACGGTGTCGTCCGCCGCGGCCGCGAGCAGCGCCTCGGCCGGGGTCAGCGCGGTGTCGCCGCCGACCTCGGCGATGCGGCGCGCGGCGGCGGCGTTGCCGTAGACGCGGGCCATGGCATAGGGGGAGATGCCTTGCCAGCGTTCCGACGGGTCGGCGCCGGCCTCCAGCAGCAGGTCGATCATCGCGCCGTCGCACAGGCGCCGCGCGGCCTGCGGCAGGGCCGGGATGACGAAGGGCGCCTCGCCGGACGGCGGCAGCGCGATGCCCTCGTTCGGGTCGGCGCCGGCGGTGAGCAGCAGGCGGACCATGGCGTGGTCGTTGCTGTCGAGCGCGCGCGGCAGGGCGTTGGTGCCCTCGGGGCGCGCACCGTGGGACAGAAGCAGGCGCAGGCCCTCGGTCTGGCCGAGCTCTGTCGCGTGGTAGAGGGATTCGCCGTCGTTCGGGTCGGCGCCGTGGTCCAGCAGCCATTCGGCGAGCTGCAGGTTGTGGGCGTGGCCGAGCGCGCCGTAGAGCGCCGAGAGCGGTACGTTCGGATCGCCCTGATACGGGTAGCTGTCGTTGACGTCGGCCCCGGCGGCCAGCAGCGCCTCGGCGATCTGCATCATCGCGCTGCGGTCGCCGCCGGCGTGCAGGTGCTGCGAGAAGGCGAGGTGCAGGAGGGGGCGGCGGTTACGGATGGCGCGGGTCGCCGCCTCGGGGTCACGGGCCAGTATGCTGCGCACGTGGTCGATGTCGTAGAGCGCGCAGGCGAGGCCGAGATCGTCGCGGCCGAGATCCGGGGTCTCGGTCAGCAGCGCCTCGACGACCCAGTGCTGGCCGAAATGCAGCGCGATCTCCAGCCGTCGCACCTTCTCGTCGCGGGCCATCGCGGCCATCTCGTGGGCGAACTTGAGCCGCGGCCAGCTGGCATGGCCGTCCTCGCGGGCGATCACGTGCAGCGCGCCCGTGTGCTTCAGCTCGTCCGCGTCGGGCAGGACGGCGCGCACGCGGGCGACGGCGTCCGGGTTGCCGGCGGCAAATGCCTTGCGCAGCGCCTTGGCCGCGCGACGGAGTCTCTCGGTGGATTGGGTCATCGGTATCCCTCTCGTCGCCCGTCGGTCCGCTGGTCGGGCATGAGTTCAACCGAAATGTGGTCGGTCTGTCGTGCGAGGTGCTGCTACAGCTTTCCGCGGACCCGGATGCCGCCTCTGATCGGCAGGGGCAGAGTAGCCCTCGGGGGCGCCCGCGTCCATAGCTTCACACCGGACCCGGGGCGCAAGGCGCTTCGAAGCGCCTTGGCGCAAGCGCCTTTCAAGGCGCTTGCACGCGGTTGCGCAACCGCGTGGCCAAGGCCGTTCGAACGGCCTTGCGCGCCGCCCTGCCCCGACATCCGGCTTGGGGCCGACCGGCGGATGCTCTACTCTCCGCCCATGCCCGATTCCGCCGATCCCGCGATGACCGAAGACAAAGCCGCCTACCAGGTGCTGGCCCGCAAGTACCGGCCCGAGACCTTCGCCGATCTCGTCGGCCAGGACGCGATGGTGCGCACCCTGAAGAACGCCTTCAAGGCCGACCGCATCGCGCAGGCCTTCATCCTCACCGGCATCCGCGGCACCGGCAAGACGACCACGGCGCGGATCATCGCCAAGGGCCTGAACTGCATCGGCGCCGACGGCGCGGGCGGGCCGACGACGGAGCCCTGCGGGCGGTGCGAGCATTGCCTGGCGATTTCGCAGGGCCGGCACGTGGACGTCTACGAGATGGACGCGGCGTCGAATACCGGCGTCAACGACGTGCGCGAGATCATCGACAGCGTGCATTACCGGGCGGCCAGCGCGCGCTACAAGATCTACATCATAGACGAGGTCCACATGCTGTCGACCAGCGCGTTCAACGCGCTGCTGAAGACGCTGGAGGAACCGCCGGCCCATGTGAAGTTCATCTTCGCCACGACCGAGATCCGCAAGGTGCCCGTCACCGTCCTGTCGCGCTGCCAGCGGTTCGACCTGCGGCGGATCGAGCCGGAGGTGATGATCGCGCTGCTGCGCCGGATCGCGGATGCCGAGGGCGGCGAGATCACCGACGAGGCGCTGGCGCTGATCACCCGCGCCGCCGAGGGCTCGGCGCGCGACGCGGAATCGCTGCTGGACCAGGCGCTGAGCCATGGCGCGGGCGAGACCACGGCCGAACAGGTGCGCGCCATGCTGGGGCTCGCCGACCGGGGCCGGGTGATGGACCTGTTCGACATGATCATGTCGGGCGACGCGGCCGGCGCGCTGACCGAGCTGGCAGGGCAATATGCCGACGGGGCGGACCCGCTGGCGGTGCTGCGCGACCTGGCCGAGATCACCCACTGGCTGAGCGTCATCAAGATCACCCCCGAGGCCGCCGACGACCCGACCATCGGCCCGGACGAGCGCGCCCGCGGCCTGGCGATGTCCGAGCAGCTGCCGATGCGGGCGCTGACGCGGATGTGGCAGATGCTGCTGAAGGCGCTGGACGAGGTGGCGCAGGCGCCGAACGCGATGATGGCCGCCGAGATGGCGGTGATCCGGCTGACCCATGTCGCCGACCTGCCGCCGCCCGAGGACCTGATCCGCAAGCTGCAGGACACGCCGCCGCCCGCCGCGCCGGCGCCGCCGGCCGGCCCGGGCGGCGGGGCGAGCCCCGGCGCCTCGGCGGTGTCCTGCCATGCCGCGCGGATGCGCTCGGGCGGCACCGCCTCGGGCGCGGCGACGGCGCAGGCGCTGGATGCGTCGCAGGCGCTGGCCCGGTTCGCGCGGTTCGACCAGGTGGTCGAGCTGATCCGCGCCAACCGCGACGTGAAGCTGCTGGTCGAGGTGGAGACGACCCTGCGCCTGGCCCGCTATCAGCCCGGCCGGATCGAGTTCGTGCCGACGGAGGACGCGCCCGCCGACCTTGCCGCGCGCCTGGCCGGCCGTCTGCAGGGCTGGACCGGCGTGCGCTGGGCCGTGACCGTCGTCAACGAGGGCGGCGGCGCGACGATCGCCGAAGAGCGCGACGCCGACCGGCTGAAGCTGGAGGACCAGGCGCGCCAGCACCCATTGGTCCGGGCGGTGTTCGATGCCTTTCCCAGCGCGAAGATCACCGAGATCCGCACCCCCGAGGAGGTCGCCGCCGAGGCCGAGGCAGAGGCGCTGCCCGAGGTCGAGGACGAGTGGGATCCGTTCGAGGAGGACTGAGCGGCGCGGCCGCGGGGCGGAGAAACTCCTTTACGGCGTCCACGCCCCCGCAATAGGCTTCCCCGTGCCATTTCCGGCACCGAAGACCCATTTCAACGAATCCTTGGAGGAAGTCATGAGATCAGTCATTCCCATCGTCGCGTTCGGCCTGCTCGCCCTGTCCGCCGGCATCGCCAATGCGGGCTGCGATCCGCCCTGCGACGACGGCGAGATCTGCCGCTACGAAGCCGCCGGCGACAAGCACTACTGCGCGCCGCCGCCGAAGAGCGGTCTGGTCCCGGGCAAGGGCACCGGAACCGGCATCGTCCGCGAGCCCGGCGGGGTCGGCAACGGCAACGCCCCGGCGCTCACCAAGACGGCGCCCGGCAACTGATCCCGACCCGCGCGGGTCCGTGCGGACTCGTGCGGGCGGCACCCCGGTCCGACCAGGGCGTGTCGCGTTCAAGCGACACGCCCTAACTTGTTGTTTTCGCATGTCCGGGGAGCACAAAACCGGATCCCACTATATGCGACATGCTTCAGATCGAGATCACGCCCATGTTGTAGGTCTCGATATCGACGCTGACCGGCCCGCCGCCCGTGCTTTCGGCCTCGACATGGACCGGCGGGTGGCCCAGCCCGCTGGCGACGTTGCCGGCGGTCGAGCCGTTGACCAGCGACCAGCGCACGCCGCCGCCTACATTGTCATAGCTGAACCCGTTCTCGGGCGAGTAATGCCCGTCGGCCGTCACGTAGCCGGTGACCGGCCCGACGCTGGCCCCGGCCTCGACGCGGGCGTCGACATTGCCCTCGCCGTCGACGAGGACATGCACGCAGAAGCCCGGCACGCAGGCCGAGAAGCCGGAATTCAGGCCCGGGATCAGGATGCCGTAATCCGGCAGGTCCTCGGAACAGTCGTAGGCGGTGGGATAGGGCTTGCCCTCCAGGCAGGCCGCCTGGGCGTTGGTGTTCTCGATCTCGCAGGTGACCGACTGGATGCCGCCGATGATGCTTTTGGGGCAGATCTCCTGGCAGCGGAAGTTGACGTTGCAGACGCGGGCCAGCGCGTCGGAATAGGCGCCGCCCGAGGGCAGCGCGGCGCGGGCGCTGAGATAGGGAATGCCGTTGGGCTCCAGCGCGCGGGCGCGGGCGAGCGCCTCGGCGGCGCCGGCGCTGTCGCCGGCGGCCTCCAGCGCGCGGGCCAGGTTGGACCAGTAAAGCGGCTCGTCCGGCGCCAGCTCGGTGGCCCGGCGCGCCGCCTCCGCGGCCTCCGCGGCCCGGCCGAGCACCAGCGCGATCCGGCCCAGGTTGTTCCAGCCCGCCGCGCCCTGCGGGTCGAGCGCGGTGGCCGCCCGCGCCGCATCGTGGGCCGCCAGCAGCAGGCTGTCGGGCAGCGCGCCGTCCGCGTCGGCATGAACTTCGGCCAGCATCGCGGCCACGTTGTTCAGCGAGGCGACGTCGGTCGGGTCCGCCACCGCGTCGGTGCCGAAGAACCACGCCGCCTTGTCCCAGTGCCGGCGCATGTACATCAGGTGGCCGATCGTGGCGGCGGTCACGCCGGGGGGCAGGCCGTCCAGGTAGGTTCGGAACGCGGCGACCTCGCCCTCGGGAAAGGTGGCGCCAAGGGTCTCCAGCGCCGCCGTCAGGCTGGCGTCGCCGTCCGGCGCGGTCGGCTCGGCGGGGACCGGGGGCGGCGTGTCCGTCGTCTCGGGCGCCACGACGTCGACCCCGGCCTGCCCCGACTTCTGCGCCGGGGCCGGCCCGGCTGCCATCCCGATGACCAGCACGATCCCTACGAACACTTCCCGCATCGCTCTTCTCCCATGCAGAGCCGGCCCACCGCCAGCCACGGCATCCTAGCACGAATCGCGGGCCGCGGCGCGCTGTGTTCGCCCCGGCCCGGGTTGCCGCCCGGCCGGTCGCCCGTCGCCGCCGCGCGTGTCGGGTTTCGTCCCTTGTTTCCGCCCGGCGCCGCCCGTATCTGTCCGGGGACACCCGGATTGAGGAGCGATGCGATGTTCAAGGGACTGGGCAACTTCGGCGACATGGCCGGCATGATGAAGAAGGCCAAGGAAATGCAGTCGAAGATGGCCGAGATGCAGGAGAGCCTGGACGCGATCGCCGTCACCGGCGAATCCGGCGCCGGGCTGGTGAAGGCCACGGCGACCGCCAAGGGCGATCTGACCGGGCTGGACATCGACCCGTCGATCTTCAAGCCCGACGAGAAAGAGGTGGTCGAGGACCTGATCCTTGCCGCCATCAAGGACGCCCAGGCCAAGGCGTCCGAGCGCAGCCAGGAAGAGATGCGCAAGATCACCGAGGAAATGGGGCTGCCGGCGGATATGAAGCTGCCGTTCTGACCGGCGGCGTCACCGTGCGGGCAAGGCGTCTTGCCGCCTGAAGGGCGGTCGCTCCCGGAAACAGGACGCCGCGAAATCGGTGCCGCGCCAGGCGTCAGCAGCACGGCGACAGCGCGGGATCGCAAAAGGCACAGATCACCCGAAGCTCGCAGGACGACCAGCTACGGCATAGGGCTGAACAGGGGATCAACGGACGGGTATCGGCCGCCCCTAACGCCCCGTCAGCCTATAGCCCAGCGCCGCCAGCCGCGACGGCCCGCCGCCCCGCGCCTCGTGCCGGTCGGCCGCGTCCAGCAGCCGGTACATCCCGGTGATCCCCAGCCAGCGCAGCGGCTCCGGCTCCCACCGCCGCACCCGGCGGTTCACCCAGGGCAGGCCGGTCAGCTCGGTCTCCTGCCCGCGCGCCAGGTCGGCCAGCGTGCGGCCGGCGAGGTTCGACGTGCTGACGCCCACGCCGACATAGCCGCCGGCCCAGCCGATCCCGGTGTCGCGGTCGAAGCCCACCGTCGCGCACCAGTCGCGCGGCACCCCCAGGACGCCGCACCAGGCATGGTCGATCCGCGCCTCCGCCGCGGCCGGGAAGTGCCGGCGCAGGATGCGCATCAGCCGTGCCACCGTATCACCGCCGGGCCGGCCGTTGTCGTCGAGCCCGGAGCCGTAGCGATAGGGCATCCCGCGCCCGCCCACGGCGATCCGTCCCTCGCGGGTGCGCTGGCAGTAGCAGTAGACGTGGCTGAAATCGCCGACGATCTCGTGGCCGTGCCAGCCGATGCGGTCCCAGACGGCGTCCGGCAGCGGCTCGGTCACGATCTGGGCGGAGTTGAGCGGCAGCCAGTCGCGCTCCGACCCCGGCAGCGTGGCGGTAAACCCTTCCGTGGCGCGCAGGATCACCGGCGCGGTGACGCGGCCGCGGTCGGTGTCCACCCGTCCGGGCGCGATGGAGGTCACGGCCGTGCCTTCCACGATCCGCACGCCCAGCCGCTCCGCCGCCGCGGCCAGCCCGCGCACCAGCTTGGCCGGCTGTACCCGCGCGACGCCGCCCACCACCATCGCGCCGCGCGTGCCGGGCACGTCGACGCGCGCCCGCGCCTCTTCCGCGCCGATGGTGCGCACGCGCCCCTCCTCGCCCCAGCGGATGCGCGTCTCGGCCTCGTCCTCCAGCCGCCGCTGCTGGGCGTCGTTCACGGCATAGACCAGCTCGTCGGTGCGCAGGATGTCGGCGTCGATGCCCTCGGCTTCGGCCACGCGGATCACCTCGTCCACGGTGCCATTCATCGCCCGCACCATGGCGCGCACGCCCGCCTCCCCGGCAGCGGCACGGTAACGGTCGTGGGTCCAGGCGAAACCGCCGGTCAGCCAGCCGCCGTTGCGGCCGGAGGCGCCGAAGCCGGCGAAGTCCTTCTCCACCACCAGCACGTCCAGCGACTGATCGGCCTGCTTCAGGTAATAGGCCGTCCACAGCCCGGTATAGCCCGCGCCCACGATGCAGATATCGGCCCGCGTGTCGCCCTGCATCGGCGCCCGCCGCGCGGGCACACCGCCGATGTCGGCATACCAGAATGACACATCGCCCTGACGCATCGCAGATCGCTCCTGTCGCTCGCTGTCATCCCGGTCTACCGTGCGGCCATGTCCGACGCACCCGCCGAAATCGAAACCCTGATCGAGATGATGGCCAAGCTGCCCGGCCTCGGCCCCCGCTCGGCCCGCCGCGCCGTGCTGCACCTGATCTCGAAGCGCGGCTTCTTGATGCAGCCCCTGGCCGAGGCGATGCAGGCGGTGGCGCAGACTGCGCGGGAATGCCTGAACTGCGGCAACATCTCGACCGCCGAGATCTGCCCGATCTGCGCCGCCGAGAAGCGGGCGACCGGCGAGCTCTGCGTGGTGGAGGACGTGGCCGATCTCTGGGCGATGGAGCGGGCGGGCGTGTTCAAGGGCCGCTACCACGTGCTGGGCGGCACGCTGTCGGCGCTGGATGCCGTCGGCCCGGACGAGCTGCGCATCCCCAAGCTGGTGGATCGGGTGGCGGCGGAGGGGATCACCGAAGTGATCCTGGCGCTGAACGCCACGATCGACGGGCAGACCACGGCGCATTACATCGCCGACCAGCTGGAGGGGCGCGTGAACGTCACCTCGCTGGCGCAGGGCGTGCCGATCGGGGGCGAGCTGGACTATCTCGACGACGGCACGATCACCGCCGCGCTGAAGGCCCGCAAGAGCCTGTAAGCCCGCGGGCAGCACGATCTTCTAGAAGATCGTGCGCATCAGGATTTTCTGGAAAATCCTGCAAAGTCAAAATCTTCTAGAAGATTTTGACGACGGGCGCCTGGCGCGCTAGGGCCGCCCCGGAACGCGGCGACAAGCCGCGCGTTGGGCCTGTCGAACCACACACGGAGCGGAGGCGATGGCCAAGACCGGCGGCACCGGGAAAAAGGCGGACCGGAAGACGAGTACCGAATCCCGAAAGACCGAGACGCGGACGGCGGACGGAGAAACGCAGACGACCCGCATCGAACCTGTCCGCAAGGCGGAGGGCAAGGTCGACGCCTTCCGCGAGCTGTCCGAGGATGTCGCGCGCGGCGCGCTGGCCACCCCGCCGATGCTGCTGACCGGCGAAAGTCGCCGGCACCACGTGCGCGCCACCCTGCGCGAGGACCACGCCGCGCGCATCGAGGATCGCGAACCCGACGCGCGAAAGAAGTTCGACATCCTGGCGGGCGACCTGTTCAAGTTCTTCCGCGGCACCGCGCTTCTGTTCTATCGCGACCTGGCCGGGCACGACGCGGGGATGCCCACGGTGATGGCGCTGGGCGACGTGCACCCGACGAATTTCGGCGTCATGCCGGACCGCAACGGCGCGCCCATCTTCGGCGTCAACGATTTCGACGAGGCGATCTATGCGCCCTTCACCTGGGACATCAAGCGCGGCGTCACCGGCTTCTGGATTGCCGCGAAGAGCGAAGGAGATCTGTCGCGCAAGAAGCGGCACAAGATCGTGCGGAGGTTCGTGGAGGGCTACCTCGACGCCATCGAACGCTATGCCGAGCGTCCGACCGAGCGCAACGAGAGCATCCGCTATCACAATGCCCCCAAGGTCGTCCGCCGCCTGTTCGACGAGGCTTGGACCGAACGCTCCGGCTGGCTTCACGAGGATTACCTGAACGAAAACCGCACCGGCTTTCGCCCCACCGACGAGCTGCAGCCGGTCTCGACCGAGATCGAGACCTTCCAGGCGGCGATCGACCAGCTGGCCGCCTCGGAGGGGTTCGAGCATCCGCCACGGGCCGGCGCGCTGAAGGTCAAGGACGTCTGCATCCGTCATGGGCAGGGCACCGCCTCGCTCGGCCTGCCGCGCTATTACGTGCTGATCGAGGGGCCGACGCAGGACGGCTCGGACGACCTGATCATCGAGTTCAAGCGCGCCCGCCGCTCGGCGCTGGCCGGGCTGACGCCGCCCAGCACCTTCGACGCGGGCGACAAGGCCGACCGGATCGCGCATGCGCAGCAGGTGCAGCTCGCCCATGGCGACATCTTCTACGGGGCGGTCGAGATCTGGGGCGACAGCTACATGTCGCGCGAACGCGCCCCGTTCCGCGAGGACATCGACCTGGGCGATCTCAGCAACTCGACCTGGAAGAGCTATGCGCGGGTCTGCGGCGCGGCGCTGGCGCAGAGCCACGCGCTGTCGGACGATCTTGGCCAGCTCGACTATGACATCGAGCCGTCGATCGCCGCCGCGGCCAGCCCGCGCGCGCTGTTCGTCGCGGACATGCAGCGCTTTGCCGAGGAAGCCGCCGACCGGCTTATCTCGGACCACGCGCTGTTCCGCGAGGACCACGAGCTGGACGCCTTTACCAGCATCGACATGTTCTACCGCTAAGAAAAAACCCCGGCCGCCGGGCCGGGGTCTTTTTTCGCGCGGGGGCGGCGTTACCGCTTCTCGTCGTCCTCGTCGTCGTCGTCGTCGACGTCCGGCTGGTCGTCGTCGGACGGCAGGTTGAAGAAGCTGTCGGCGTCCGGCAGATCCTCTTCGCGCTCGTCCGCGTCCGCCTCGCCCCGCGGATCCTCGGTCAGCGAGAAGCTCTCCAGCCCCGAAATCGCCGTCGGCATCTTCGGCTCCGGCTCCATCTCCAGGCTCTGCTCGGTCGAGACCAGGCGCCGGCGCTCGTCGTCGGACATCACCTCGCCCTCGGCGTCGCGCTTCTTGGCGGCCTTCTGCACGGCGGCGTCCAGCTCGGTCTGCTTGCACAGGCCCAGCGCGACCGGGTCGATCGGCTGCATGTTCGAGATGTTCCAGTGCGTGCGCTCGCGGATCGACTGGATCGTCGGCTTGGTGGTGCCCACCAGCTTCGAGATCTGGCCGTCGGTCAGCTCGGGGTGGAACTTCACCAGCCACAGGATCGCGTTCGGCCGGTCCTGACGCTTGGACAGCGGGGTATAGCGCGGGCCGCGCCGCTTCTCCTCGCCGACGGCGGCGGGGTTGTGCTTCAGCTTCAGCGTATAGAGCGGGTCCTTCTCGGCCTTGTCGATCTCGTCCTGCGTCAACTGATTGTTGGCGATCGGATCGAACCCCTTCACGCCGGCGGCCACGTCCCCGTCGGCGATCCCCTGCACTTCCAGCTCGTGCAGACCGCAGAAATCGGCGATCTGCTTGAAGCTGAGCGTGGTGTTGTCCACCAGCCAGACCGCGGTGGCCTTCGCCATGATCGGTTTTGCCTGCATCACACGTCTCCTTCGACAATATCTCTCTTCGCCGGGAAAACGGCTGGTCCGGCTGGACCCGATCCTCGTTTTCGGGGAAGTTCGGGCAGCATATAGCGATTTCCGAACCGAAGGGAAAGCCCCGATGCGCTGGCTCGCCGCGCTGTTACTGACCGCCTCGCTGGCCCGCGCCGAGAGCGAGGCACCGGGCGATTTCGACTATTACGTGCTGTCGCTGTCCTGGTCGCCCACCTGGTGCGCGCTGGAGGGCGAGGCGCGCGGCAGCCCGCAATGCGACGACGCGCGCGACCTGGGGTGGATCCTGCACGGGCTCTGGCCGCAATACGACACCGGCTGGCCGAGCTACTGCCCGACCCCAGAGCGCAACCCGTCGCGCGCCGACACCGCCGCGATGGCCGACATCATGGGCACCTCCGGCCTCGCGTGGCACCAGTGGCAGAAGCACGGCCGCTGCTCCGGCCTGTCGGCCGACGCCTATTTCGCCCTGTCGCGCGAGGCCTACGGGCGCGTGGCGCGGCCCGACCTGTTCCGCAAGCTGGATCGGCCGGTGCGCACCCCTGCCGCGGTTATCGAGGCGGCGTTCCTGAAGGCCAACCCCGAGCTCACACCCGACATGCTCACCGTCACCTGCAAATCCGGCCGCATCCAGGAGGTGCGGCTGTGCCTCACCCGCGACCTCGTGCCGCGCGACTGCGGCGCGGACGTGGTGCGCGACTGCACGATGCGCGACGCCCTGCTCGACCCCATCGACTGACCGCACGCGCCCCTCGCGGCATTGTGCCTCGCCAGACGGCGCATTCGTGCTACTCTATTGACAGCGTTGGCCGATGTTCCGGCCGACCCGTAGACCGGAACCTCGGCCCAGCGGTGGGACACGCAACTGGGAGCAAGGCCATGGTCAAGACAATCGGAAACCCCCTGTCCTGGGTGGTGCAGACCGTCGGCGGCGCCGCCGAACACGTCACCCATTCCGTCGAAACGATCGGCAGCGACGATCCGCGCACGATCGAGGTTCAGGACCTCGACACCGAGGATCTGCGCGACGCGCTGCGCAAGGGCGTGGCGGATTTCAGCGCCGCGCGCGCCGACGTGATGTTCGTCGTGCTGCTCTATCCGGTGATCGGGGTGGTGCTGGCGGCCTTCGGGCTGAACGCCGACATGCTGCCGCTGATCTTCCCGCTGGCCGCCGGCTTCGCCCTGCTGGGGCCGCTGGCCGCCGTCGGGCTCTACGAGATCAGCCGGCGCCGCGAACGGGGCGAAGCGCCCAGCTGGGGCGCGGCGCTGAGCGTGGTGCGAAGCCCGAACTTCGGCGCGATCGTGGTTCTGGGTCTCTACCTGCTGGTGCTGTTCTTTTGCTGGATGCTGGCCGCGGGCGGCATCTACCGGCTGACGCTCGGGCCGGAGTCGCCGGCCTCGGTCGCGGCCTTCGTCAGCGACGTGTTCACGACGCCCGCGGGCTGGACGATGATCGTTGTCGGGGTTCTCGTCGGCTTCCTCTTCGCGCTCGCCGCCCTGGCGATCAGCGTGGTCAGCTTCCCGCTGCTGCTGGACCGCAAGGTCGGCGTGCCGGTGGCCATCGCGACTTCGGTCGAGGTGTTCCGCCGGAACCCGCGCGTGGTCCTGACCTGGGGCGCCATCGTCGCCGCGGCGCTGATCCTGGGCTCGATCCCGGCCTTCATCGGGCTGATCCTGGCGCTGCCGATCCTCGGTCACAGCACCTGGCACCTGTACCGCAAGGCCGTCGCCTGACAGACGCGCACGGCCCCCGACCCAGGACGCGGCAGCCCCCTCCCCCTGACAGGGGGTGGGTTGGGGAGGGGGCATTGGGGCCTCCCCAACCGGCCCAAACGCCGCTACGGCGCCACTTCCAGCACGATCTTCCCGATATGCTCCGAGCTTTCCAGCCGCGCATGCGCCTCCGCCGCCTTGTCCAGCGGGAAGATCGAATCCATCACCGGCGCCACCTGCCCCGCCTCCAGCATCGGCCAGACCCACTCGCGCAGGCCCTCGGCGATCTCTGCCTTGGCCTGCTCGCTCTGCGGGCGCAGGGTCGAGCCGGTCAGCGTCAGGCGCCGGACCATCACCTGTGCGAAGTTCAGCTCCGCCTTCGCGCCCGACAGGAAGGCGATCATCACCAGCCGCCCGTCATCGGCCAGCGCCTTGACGTTGCGCGGGATATAGTCGCCGCCGACCATGTCCAGGATCAGGTCGGCCCCGCCCTCGGCCCGCACCACCTCGACGAAGTCCTCGTCGCGGTAGTTGATCGCCCGCTCGGCGCCAAGCTCGGTGCAGACGCGGCACTTCTCCGCGCTGCCGGCCGTCGCGAAGACCCGCGCGCCGGCCTGCTTGGCCAGCTGGATCGCCGTCGTCCCGATACCGGAGGAGCCGCCATGCACCAAAAACCGCTCGCCGCCCCGCAGCCCGCCGCGCATGAACACGTTCGTCCAGACGGTGAAGTAGGTCTCGGGCAGGCAGGCGGCCTCCTTCAGGCCCAGCGGCCGCGGCACCGGCAGCGCATGGCGGGCCGAGGTCACCGCGTATTCGGCATAGCCGCCGCCCGGAAGCAGGGCGCAGACCTCATCGCCGACGGCCCACTCCGTCACGCCGGGGCCGACATCGGCCACGACGCCCGACGCTTCCAGCCCCGGCAGGTCCGAGGCGTCCGGCGGCGGCGCGTAGTTGCCCGCCCGCTGCAGCGCATCCGGCCGGTTCACCCCGGCATAGGCCACGCGGATCAGGATCTGCCCCGCGCCCGGCTCCGGCACCGGCCGCGTCGCGGCGCGCAGCACCTCCGGCCCGCCCGGTTCGCTGATCTCCACGGCGGTCATCGTCTTGGTCATGTCCCCTCCCCGTCCCGTTTCGGTGTGGCGTTGCGGTTTATGGGCCCCAGCGCCCCGGCATGTCGACCCGGTCGCGCGCCGGCGCCCGGATCCGCGACAACAGCCGGTTCGGCCCGGCCATGACCCGGCTCAGCACCGGGTTGTCCCGAACCCGCGCCTTCACCGTCTCGATCCGCATCACGTCCTCGATCCGGCGGTCGAGAAAGGCCCAGGTGTCCGCGAAGCCGTCCGAATCGTCGCCCAGCCAGAACAGGACGGTGGCCCCGTAGACCCCGCTCAGCGTGGCCCGCTTGGTGTACCAATTGATGTCGTCCGACGGGTCGCCCAGCGCGGTCCAGATCGCGTCGGCCGTCTCCCAGATCAGCCGCGCGCCCTCGGGGGCGTTCTGCGGCAGCGAGAAGAAGGCGCTGCCGCGGCGCACCGCCTCGCGGTCCTCGATCGCCTCGATCCGGGCGCGCACGGCAAAGGCGATGCGGTCGCGGAACCGCAAATCGCCCAGCTCCGCCGCCGCGATCCGCCGCAGCATTTCGGCGTCGCCCGCCTTGTGGAAGGCAACGGCAAGGTCCAGCGCGCCGCGCGGACAGGCCGCGCGCGCCTCCTCCGGGTGAAGCCCCGCATCCTCTGAGGCGGCGCGGAACGTGGTCTCGGACCAGCCGTCGAAGGCGACATGGGGCATCGCGGCCCGCAACAGCCGGCTGCGGGGATCCGGGTCTGTCTCGGCGCCGGCCTGTTCGGCGTCCGGGCCGGCGGCCCGCTCGGTCGTCTGCATCGGAAACCTCCGGTGTTTTCGCGGACTTGGAGTGGACAATCTAGCCGCGCTTTGCTATACGGCCACTTCCTGCAGTCTTATGCAACTCCAACTTAGAAAGGTGGTGACAACCACATGCAGGTCAGCGTTCGCGACAACAATGTCGATCAGGCGCTTCGTGCCCTGAAAAAGAAGCTGCAGCGTGAGGGCGTGTTCCGCGAAATGAAGCTTCGGCAACATTTCGAGAAACCGTCCGAGAAGCGCGCCCGCGAGAAGGCCGAGGCCATTCGCCGCGCCCGCAAGCTCGCACGCAAGAAGGCCCAGCGCGAAGGTCTCCTCTGAGAACCTTGGCCACACGGCCGGCGGGGCGACCCGCCACTCCGACGACCCCCGCGGCCTGGCCCGGGGGTTTGTCTTTTCCGGGCCCCCCGCATCGCACCGCCCAGTGATCGCCCTGCCCGCTGCCCGGCCGCACCGCACGGACGCCGCGCAGCTGCTTCATCTTGGCAAAAATACTCCGAGCCATTGACCCGGGCGACACCGGCAGCGGGGCAGAGCCTCCGGCCCCCTATCCCTCCAGGATCCAGTCCTTCGCCGCCGCATAGTCCTCCGCCGCGAAATAGCGCGCCTCGCGGCCCAGAATCCGCCGCCCGACCGCCGCGGCCATCTTCTGCCAGCCGGCATCGCCGACGATGGCCGCGCGCTCCAGCGCCGGGGCATGGTCGCGCACCAGCCGGAAATGCTCGGCCAGCCCGCCCAGCCCCTGCCAGCCGTCGAAATCGCGGATATCCAGCAGCAGGCGGAACCGGTCGCTTTCGCGGATGAAGGCGTTCAGATCGGCGATCTCGGCGGCATAGGCGGCACTGTCCAACCGGCCCAGAAGCTGCACCTGCAGCACGCCGTCCGCCAGCTTCGTCTGGTGGATCGCGCCCAACGATTCGCTCAGCCAGCGCGCCGCCGCATCCTCCTCGCCCGCATCGAACAGCTTTACCGGGCAGGGCATCACCACCGACAGCGCCCGCACCGCATAGCCCATGCCCGTCGAGCCGGTGACCACCGCGATCCGGTCGAACCCGCGCCAGTGCTTCAGCCCCATCCGCGCGTCGTCCCACAGCGCGCCCAGCGTGAACTCGGACGGCCCCGCCTCGATGGTCGCCAGCAGCTTGACGCCGTCGCCCGTCTCGACCGCCGCGTCGATGGCCGGCATCAGCACGTCGCGGTAATCCGCCTCGGTCACCGGCGGCGCGATCCGCAGCGAGATCGTGTCGTCGCGGCCGGTCGGTCTCAGTTCGATCATCGCATGTCCCTCCTGTGTCGCGCCCCGTCTATTCCCGCCCCGGGCCGCGCGCATTGATCTGCGGCAAGGTTCAGACCGGCAGCGCCGTGGTATGGAACACGGTTCGCAGCGAGAACGACGAATGCATCTGCGCCACGCCCGGCAGCCGGGCAAGGTAGCGCCGGTGGATGCGCGCGAAATCGTCGGTGTCGCGGGCCGAGATTTTCAGCAGGTAATCCGCCGTCCCCGCCATCAGGTGACATTCCAGCAGGTCGGGGATCAACGCCACCTCGCGTTCGAAGGCGTCCAGCGCCTCCTCGGTCTGGCCGGCCAGCGTGATCTCGACGAACACCGTCGCCGGCCGGTCCAGCTTGCGCGCGTCCAGCAGCGCCACGTAATGCGCGATCACCCCTTCGGCCTCCAGCCGCTGCACCCGGCGGTGGCAGGCCGAGGGCGACAGGTTCACCCGTTCGCTGAGATCCGCGTTCGACATCCGCCCGCGCTTCTGCAGGGCGGTCAGGATGCGCGCGTCGGTGTCGTCGATCTCGACCATTCGTGAAGATTTCTCCCGCCAAACCCGGTTTTCGTCGAACATCCTAGCGCGATCTCCCGCAATATGCACCGGTCTTTTCAAAGCATTTGCACAGATCCTGGGCCAGTCTGCCAACATCAGGGAAGGGAGGTGTCCATGAAGATCGGTTGCCCGACAGAGATCAAGGCACAGGAATACCGCGTCGGCCTGACGCCCAACGCCGCCCGCGAGGCGGTCGAACACGGCCATCAGGTCGTGGTACAGTCCGGCGCCGGCACCGGTTCGGGCTTTCCCGATTCCGACTATGCCGAGGCCGGCGCCACGCTTCTGGACACGGCCGAGGAGGTCTTCGCCCAGGCCGACCTGATCGTGAAGGTGAAGGAGCCGCAGGCCCCCGAACGCGCCATGCTGCGCGCCGGGCAGATCCTCTTCACCTATCTCCACCTCGCCCCCGACCCCGAGCAGACGCGCGACCTGATGGCCTCGGGCGCGACCTGCATCGCCTACGAGACGGTCACCGACCGGCAGGGCGGGCTGCCGCTCCTGGCGCCGATGTCCGAGGTGGCGGGCAAGCTGGCGCCGCAGATGGGCGCCTGGACCCTGCAGAAGGCCAATGGCGGGCGCGGCGTATTGCTGGGCGGGGTGCCCGGCGTGCGCCCGGCGCAGGTCGTCGTGATCGGCGGCGGCGTGGTCGGCACGCACGCGGCGCGGGTCGCCGCCGGGATGGGCGCGGATGTGACGGTGCTCGACCGTTCGCTGCCCCGCCTGCGCTATCTCGACGACACGTTCCGCGGGCTGTTCGGCACCCGCTACGCCTCCGCCGGCGCGAATGCCGAGCTGGTGGCGGCGGCCGACATGGTGGTCGGCGCCGTGCTGATCCCCGGCGCGGCGGCGCCGAAACTCGTCACCCGCGCGCAGCTGTCCGACATGAAGCCCGGTGCGGCCGTGGTCGACGTCGCCATCGACCAGGGCGGCTGTTTCGAGACCTCGCGTGCCACGACGCACGAGGATCCGATCTACGAGGTCGACGGCATCATGCATTACTGCGTCGCCAACATGCCCGGCGCGGTGGCCCGTACCTCGACCATCGCGCTCGGCAACGCGACGATGCCGTTCCTGATGGCGCTGGCCGACAAGGGCTGGCGGCAGGCGATGGAGGACGACCCGCACCTGCTGGACGGGCTGAACGTCCATGCGGGGCACCTGACGAGCTATCCGGTCGGCCGCGCGCTGGAGATCGACGTGCTGTCGCCGAACCTCGCACTGAAGCAATAGCAAGGAGCGCCCGCACGGGCGCGACGCGCGGCACCCGGGCTGCGCGTCGCCCGGGAACACCTGCGCCCGTTCCGCGTTGACATGGCGAGAGGCAGCCGGGGGAGGCGCACTCCTCCGGCCCCGCCTGCAAACGCAGAGCAGAGAACGGAGGCACAAATGACCCGCCTGACGATTTCCGCGATCGCCCTTGCCGCCGCCGGCGCCGCGCCGGCCCTGGCGCAGGACACCGATGCCACGGCGCAGGACGCCATCGACGCGGGCAAGATCAACCTCAACACCTGGACCTATAGCGACATCTATTCCGGCGACGGCTGGAGCATCGAGGAGATGTTCGGAGAGCCGGTCTACGGCGAAACCGGCGACGAGATCGGCGATGTCGAGGACTTCGTGCTGAACGCCGACGGCGAGATCGTCGCGATGATCGCCGAAGTCGGCGGCTTCTGGGACATTGCCGACACCCATGTCGGCGTACCGCTGCAGCAGGTCGACATGTCCGGCGCCCGGATCACGATTCCGGTGACCGAGCAGACCGTCAACGACTACGACCTGTTCGAGTATTCCGGCCTGCCCGGCACCGAGCTCGGCCAGGGCGTGACCACCGGGCTGGACGACGTGCCGCTCACGACCGACGCCTGGCGCGCCTCGGACCTGATCGGCGACTACGTGCGCATTCAGGATGACAGCGGCGGATCCTGGCTCAATTACGGCTATGTCAGCGACCTGATCATCTCCGACGGCAGCATTTCCGCCACCATCGTCGGCACCGCCGGCAGCTACGGGCCGGGCACCTATGCCTACCCGTATTACAGCCCGCGCACCTACGGTGCGATCGACGGCACGCCGGCCGGCGGCTGGGCGCCCGGCAATCCGACCTACGACCTTCCCTACCTGGAAGGCGATGTCGCCGAACTGCCGGAGTTCGACTACGAGCGGATGAACAACAGCTGATCCGTCCGCACCACGCCGCGCCCGCCGCCGGGCGCGGCGAAGCGAGCCGGGCGCGACGGCCCGGGCCTCAGCGCGTCAGATAGGCGTGCCAGGCCCAGCCGGTCGCGCCCGATTCATGCTCGACCTTCACCCACGGGCCGGATTCGGCCACGACGGCGACCCAGTCGCCCCGCACCATGCCGCGCAGGGCGGGATAGCCGATGCCCGGCCCGGCGCGCAGGGTCAGCGGCCCGACCTCCGGCCAGACGACGGAGGTATAGGGTGCGACCTCGGTCGCGACGGGGGCCGCAGGCGCCGCCGACACGGCCGGCGCCGCATAGGCCCCCGGCGCGCCCAGCTTCGCCGTCCGCACCCAGCCCTGCGCGCCGCCCGGCAGGCGCACGAGGGTCCATCCGATGGCGCCCGACAGCGTCTCGACCCGCGTTCCGCCGCCGGCCGATCCGACCGTTTCGTAATGCGCGTCCGGCCCGGCCCAGAGCGCCGCCGGCCCCGTCAGCACCGCCTCGCCCGAAACGCCCGCCGTCGCGGCCACGCCGAACGCGACCGCCAATCCCAGTGTCCGAAACATGAAAGCCCCCGCGAATTCACCAACAATCCGCATAAGGATACCACGCCGCCGCGTCCGCCAAAGACGCGGCGCGGCAACACATCGTTTCCATGTCGTGATCAGCGGCTACTTCACCAGATAGCTCGAATAGGCCCAGCCCTGCTGCCCGTATTCGGTCTGCACGCGGACCCATTTGCCGGACCATTCCAGGATCCGCACCTCGGTTCCGTTGTACATCGGCGTGATGATGGCAAAGCGCGTGCCCGGCCCCGTGCGCAGGTTCAGGAAGCCGTCGTTCGGCGAATACACCCGGTACAGGTTCGGGGTCGGATCGTAGCGCACCATGTACTTGCGATAGGCCCAGCCCTCGTAGCCCGATTCGTGGCGCACCCGCAGCCAGTTGCCCGACCGTTCCAGCGTTTCCAGAAGCGAGCTGTGCGGCATCTGCATGATGATCTGATAGCCGTTCCCCGGCCCGGTGCGCAGGTTCAGGAACCCGTCGTTCGGCGAATTCACCATCATCGTCTCGGCCTGTGCGGCCAGGGCAAAGAACACAACGGCCACCGCCGTCGTCAGTCGGGCAAGCATCGGGACACCTCCGGAATCAATTCACGCAATGGCAAGAGCTTAGCACAGGTGGGCGCGAAATCCGAAAGATGCGGCACCCGCCGTCGATCACCCTTTCTTCAGCGCATCGCGGATCTCCAGCAGCACGTCCAGCTGCGTCGGCCCCGCCGGCGCCGCCTCGGCCGGCTCGTCAGGCTTGCGCACCGCCATGTCCTTGACCCGGTTCACGTAGCGCACCAGCAGGAAGACCACGAAGGCGATGATCAGGAAGTTGATCACCGCCATGATGAACGACCCGTAGGCGAACACCGCCGCCCCCGCCTCGCGCGCGGCCGCCAGCGAGGGGTAGTCGCCCGCGCCCCGCAGCACGACGAAATTGTCGGTGAAATCCACCCCGCCCAGGAAGAGCCCGACGATGGGGTTGATCAGATCGTCCACCATCGACTTCACGATCGCGGTGAAGGCCGCGCCGATGATGATCCCCACGGCCATGTCCATGACATTGCCCTTGGCGATGAACGCCTTGAATTCGCTCAGCATTGACTGTCCTCTCGTGACGCCCGGCGCAATGACGACGACGCGCCGGCGGCTCTATCTTAACGACACTCGAAACAGCCTGGCGATTGGTAATTTCGGAAATAGCGCCGCCCCCGGGCCGGTCGGCCTCGGGGGCGGCGTGCGTGCCGGCGCCGGCCGGGCGGTCCGCCCTGCGCGCCTAGCCGGCCAGCACTTCCAGCTGCTCGCCGTTCAGGCAGTATCCCGGCGCCCTCCGGGCCCCTGCCCCGTGCTCCAGCAGCCAGAGGATGCAGTCGTCGGACTTCGTACAGGCGCGGCAGGTCTCCACCATCGCCTCCAGTCGCGCGCGGCCCAGCTGTCCCTCTATGCCGGCCGGCGACGTGCCCAATGTCCGGGACATCCCCTGCATCAGACAGGCCGTCCTCGCCTCTTCCATCCGATTGCCCATGGCTTTGGCTCCCCTCGACCTGTCCGATGCGCCGGACCCAAACAGATTCGCGACCCGCTGACTTTGATCCGGATCAATCCGCGCCCCCGCACCGCCGCCCGCGCGGGAATCGGTTTCGCCCGGTCCGGTTGCGGTCTAGGCTCCGCCGCATGTTCACCATCGAGCACGACTTCGACGCCACCGTCATCACCCTCGTCGACGAGGGCAGCCCGCATCTGAAGGAAGATGTGATCATCAACGGCTTCGACGACTGCGTGACGGTCGAGCAGCTGGACCCGCATACCGACCGGCTGCAGCGGATCACGCTGTCCTTCGCCCAGCTGCGCGACCTGTCGGCGGCGCTGAACCTGCCCGAAGGCGTCTACCGGCTGCGGCCCGTGAAGAAATAACCGGCGGGTCCGCCCCCGCCGGGGGCCGGTCTCGACCGCCACCCTGCGCCGACCGGCGACGCGGGACGGTCAGCCCTTATTGCGTATTTGAAACGAGAAGAAGCATCATCGCCGCGGCGAGCGGCGCCAGCTGTCAATCCACCTGCGCAGCCGCCCGCGGGTGTCGTCGAACCGCTGGTCCGCGCTCTCCCACGCCTCGCCGGCGCTGTCGACCACCGGGTCGATGGAGCGTTCGCGGAACTGTCGCCACATCGCCCGCAGGAACAGCCAGGCGACACCGAGAAAGACGAAGAAGAAGATGTTGAACCACGGGATCGGGTAGTAGTCGGGCGAGTCGACCTGCCGGATCGCGACCGCGTTGGGGAAGACGGACAGCAGCTCCATCCGCCAGCCGTAATGCGTCATCACGGCCCATTTCGGGTTCTCGGCGGTCGAGCGCAGGTCGTCCGCCTCGGTCTGCAGGCTCGCGGTGTCGAACTTGAAGTAGAACGGCCAGGACCAGCCGGTATCCTCGTTGCGATAGACCATCACGCCGGTGGACTCGCGCGGGACGAAGCCGAACAGCCAGGTCTTGCGGCGCACCGTCTGGATGAACTGCACGTCGCGGTTCACCAGCTCGGCCGACTGGTCGTCGGGCTGGGCCCAGAAGATCCGGGTCCAGTCGTTCAGGTCCTGCCGCTCCTGATAGGTGTTCACCACCCGCACCACGTCATGCTGCGGCAGCGTGTAGTGCAGCACGCCGAACAGCAGCACGAAGACGACGATGCGGAAGAACCACTTGACATAAACCATCGGCGGCGACCTCAGCTCCAGTTGATGACGATCATCACCGCGACGATCAGCACCACGGGAATGACATAGACGAGAAGGATCAGCTTCGGACGGATCGAGGCGTGATAGTCCTTCATGCCGTCCTCCACATATGTCTCCTTCGCCTGCGGGTCACCCCCTTCCGGATTGTCGGCGTCCCACTGGTCCTCCAGCCGCTCGCGCCGGACCGAGCGGGAATACAGCCAGACCAGCACGTAGATCACCGTCAGAATGACGAAGCCGAAGATGATCAGCTTGACCAGACCCAACATCGCCTATCTCCGCACCGCACCCCAGGGGCCGACCCGCGCCACCAGATCGTCGCGCCGGCGCGACGGGCGCGCGGGCTCGGGCGGGGGCGCGGGCTCTTCCATGCCCGGCTCGTGCCCGAACAGTGCCGCGCGGGTGCCGGCCTTGTCCACCTGATATTCGGCCGCAAGGAACTCGGCCACGAACTCGCGCTTCTGCTCGCCCCAGCCGCGGTAGAGCGTGTAGAACAGCTCCTTGTGGCAGATGAACAGCTGCCGCACGTCCAGCGGCGTCAGCTCGGCCAGAAGCTGGTTCACCAGATCGCGCCGCGGCCCGGCCGCCGCCCGCAATGTGTAGAAATAGGCCGGGTGGTCGCTGGCGATCCGCGGCCAGGGGCCGCCGCCTTCCGCCCAGCGCAGCAGCGCGGCCAGCCCGTGATACGCCTCGGGCAGGTCGCTGCCGATCCGGCGGGCCAGCATCCTCAGGTCGCGCCGCGTGGCGCCGGTCAGGTCGTGGCCCTGCTCGGCCGCCGCGTCCACCAGGATGAAATCCATCTTCTGGCGCAGGATCGCCGCCGCGTCGATGCCGCGCGCCTTCACGATCGGCTCGGCAAGGTCGTTCAGCTCCAGGAACTTGGCGATCCGGTTCGGCTGATCCATCCCCAGCAGGAACTTGACCGGCAGCTCGCCCAGCGCGGCCTTGTCCCCCGCCGCGATCGCCGCCGGATGCTCCACCCCGCGAAAGATGTAGAGCCCGCCGAAATGCGCCGTCCAGTAATCCGGCACCTTCATCTCGAAGCTGCCCAGGTCCACCGGGTTGCGCGTAACGTCGCCGGTCTGCTTGGCCAGCCCGATCATCTCGGCGATCAGCACGTCGTCCCACCAGGCGTCGTCGTCGTCGCGGAAATGCTCGATCTTCTCCTGCAGCGCGCGCGCGTTCTTCACGTCGCCGCCGGTGGTGTCCGCCTCGACCACGATCCGGTGAATGTCGAACAGCCGCTCGGGGCTCGACAGGTCCAGCACCGAGTTCATCAGCTCGCCCGCCACCGCGTCCCGCGTGACCAGCGCGAAGAGCTTGGTCTCGTTCTGTTCGATGAAGTCCCGAAGCGCCCGGCGCGAGAACGAGAATTTGGCGTTCAAGAGCGGCGCGGTCTTCTGCTCCGTCGTCAGCAGGATGAACTGCCGGTTGCAGCCGTTGGGGTTCAGGTACAGCGGATCGCCCAGCTCCTCGCCGATCTCGGGGCTGTAGCCGGAGATGTCCACGTGGAAGTCGTTGAGCCCGGTCGTGTTGCCCGTCAGGTGCTTAAGCGCCCGGTTGTACCGGTCCACCAGCGCGGGCGAGGACACCTCGACGAGGTTCCCGAACATCAGACCCTTGGAGATGAGGCGTTTCATTAGGGCTCTTTCTTCAGGAAAACGGGCGTAGTGTGTTCAGAATGATGCCCAACGTACTCAAGCGGCACCCAATACACTTTCTTTTTAAACTTCCTATCTTTGAATGCCTCGAACAAAAGCTGATCCGCAAAATCAGCGTGCACCTCATCAACCCAGCGACTCGCCTTCAAACACCAATCGAGCCACTCTTCAAAAAGCTTTTGCCGCTGCTCCGAAGGTTCAATGGCAGCCCATTTTCGACTCAGCCTAGCATGAAACATGACAGCTTCGCCCAATGGAAAGAAGCTGTTTCCACCCATCTCTCCAACGTAGAAATCACAGTCCATGTTTTTGGGGACATTAGGAAGATTCTTTTTTGCAGCAGAAAACGAATAGTGATTTGATGCTTCGTGACGTACTATCCGCGCCACTTGATAGCCCTCACCTGACTTGAGCTCAGAAAACGATTCCACTGCCCTTGATGAAAGCGCAAGCAGCTTTGAGTCAGACGTGGTCGGCTTCCTCCCACCAAACTCAACAAATTCAGCAACTTCAAATAACTTTGAGCTCCATGAACGCAGAATTACAAGCTTCTGGATACTTGCCGCACTATCTACAGGCTTCACATCACAGGGTTCATGTGGTTGCGTAAGGTAAATTCGGCGAAGCGCGTTTAACTCGCTTGCTGCGTAGCTAATTACCGAAAGCGCAGCCAGGTGTTCCTCGGGAATTCTTCGTAGCTTTTCCCAAGTCAATCCGTAACTGAGCAAGTGCACTAGCGCCTTCTCATCCATGTGCCTTAACTACTTCCTCCCCTCCCGCGCCTTATCCGGCCCCTTCCGCTTCTCCACCCGCTGCGCCAGGCCCAGCCACACCAAAAACAGCACCGGCAGCCACGCCACCGCCGCCGTTCCCGACAGTTGCACGAAGAACCACCCCGTCGCCAGCGGCGCCTGGCCGAAGGCCGGACCCACGCCGACCCCCTCGGCTGCGTAGACCACCGCGAACACGACCCCGCCGCACAGCAACAACAGCCCCGCCGCGCCCCAGATCGCCACCGCGACCTCCCAGTGCTTGCGCGTCCCCCGCGGCACCAGCAAGAGCGGCAGGATCACCGCCAGCGCGGCCAGCACGATCAGCGGCACCCCGGTGTTCAGAAAGGATATCGGTTCGGGTCGGATGACGGACCTCCCGGCTCAGCCCTTGCGTTCGGCGTATCTCCGCCGCGCCTCTTCCTGCCGGCCGAAGTCGCGCACCATCGCCTCGATGGCCGCCTCGTCCGACTTGTCGGCATAGCGGAACTCGGAATCGGCATAACGGTTGATCTCCTGGATCACCATCTCATCCGTGATCGGCTGCCGCATCTCCTCCAGCATCCCCAGCTTCTCGTCGTAGGATTTGAACAGGAACCGCTCCGGCTCCTCCATCCACTCGTCCGGAAGCTCGAAATCCATCGCGCGCACCTTCACGGCATCGGTGATGTTCTTGATCGCCCGGCCGGTGAACCGCGCGTCCGCCTCCTGGATCGCCTTCAGGTAGGTCCCCAGCTTGGCGATCGTGTCCAGCCGCCCGATCCGCCCCTCGACCCGCTCCCAGACCTCCCGCAAGCCCTCCTCCTGCGGCCGCGAATGCGCCTCGAACGACCGCGCGACGGCCCGCCGGATCTCCTGCGCGGCGTAGAGATCGTGATCGCCCAGCGGCACCTCGTGCTTGCGCCCCAGGAGCAGGGCGAGGATGTCGATGTAATCCTCCCGCGTCTGCGGCCCGTCCACCAGGAACCGCGCCCCGGCCCGCTGGCGCAGCGCGTCGTCCACGTTCTCTGGGTAGTTGGAAAACATCCCGAAGGTACAGTTCCCCCGCACCACCGTGTTCGCCCCGGCGAACGCCTCCATCAGGACGGCCGTCACCTCCTGCTGCCCCGCGCTCGACTGCCGGTCGCCGCGCTTGCCGGCGATCTGGTCGATGTCGTCGACGGTGCCGAAGCCGATCACGTTGGGGTCCAGCACGTTGTCGATGAAGGCCTTCGCGTTCTGCCCGGACTTCCCCTGATACGAGTCGATATTGTCGATCCCGAAGTTCTGGTAGCGGAACGGGTAGCCCGCGTTCGTGCAGTACTCGGAAATCAGCCCCGCCATCATCTGGATCAGCGTGGTCTTGCCCGTCCCCGGCGCGCCGTCGCCCATGAAGGTGAAGATGAACCCGCCCATCTCGGCGAACGGGTTCAGCTTGCGCTCGAAGTCGTAGGCCATCAGCATTTTCGAGAGCTTCATCGCCTGGTACTTGGCGATGTGGTTGCCGACCACCTCGTTGGGCTTTTTGAACTGCATGGTCAGGGCCGACCCGCGCGCCTTCCGCGCCGGCGTGAACCCCTGGATGGTGAAATCGTCCGCCTCTACCCGCCAGCTCGCGCCGGTGAACGCCCCCAGCCGCGGCGCCGTCTGCGCCCGCAGGCCGACCTTCTCCATCAGCATCTCGCAGAACGCGAGCACCACCGCGACCAGCCGCGCCTCGGTATCGGCGAATTTCTCCAGGTCCTGGTCCAGTTCCCACAGCACGCCGTGCAGCGCCAGCTGCGCGTTGTCGGTCAGCACCTCGTCGATGCCGCCTAGCTCCACCGTCACCTCGCTCGCGGAAGACGCCAGCAGGAAGGCCGTCGCGTTGCCGAAGGTGTAGAGCACCGCCAGCGCCTCGGCCTGCAACAGCTCGGAGAACTCCGCCGACTGCGCCGAGGCGATGCGCCCCTCCAGGTTCTCCTTCTTCAGCGCGGTCAGCCCGGTCGCCTCGGAATAGGCCTCGCCCACCGCCAGCGCGATGGAGATCGCCCGCCGCAGCGAGCGCATCACCGTCGCCTGCACCGGCGAGACCAGCGCGTCGCCCCCGTCCGACGCCTCGATCCGTTCCAGCAGATGCACCCCCTCGGGCCGCGCGGTCGACCGCGTCACCAGCCCCGGCGTCGTCGATCGGAACCGCCGCCGCGTGCCGATCCCGCTCGACCGCTCGGCCTGCGGCCGCTCGGCGCCCTTGGCGATCCGCGGCGTGTGGTCGAACCCCTCCAGCATCGCCACCGCCGCGTCGTAATGCGCGACGATCTCCTCCTCGCGCAGCTCCATCTGGTCGCCCGAAACGCTCATCTCGAATCCCGATTCTTCTCGTTCAAAATACGCAGACGCACACAGCCCTCCACGGCCTGCCGGCCCCCTGCTTCATCTTGGCAGAAATAATCCGGGGGGTTTGGGGGGCTGGCCCCCCAACGCGCACGAAGTGCCAGAAACAACGCGCCGCAGGCGCACAATCTGACAGCCCCCCGCTCACCGGTAGCTCACCACCTGCCCGCTCGGCGACACGACGAACTTGCGCACCTCGCGGAACCCCGGCGGGTTCTTCTCCGCCAGCACCTGGAAGGGCCGCGTCGGCATGATGATCGACCGCTCCGTCGCCGTCGCTCCGGTATCCACCCCGCGCCCCGCGAACGGGTCCAGCGCGAAGATCTCCCGCTCCACCGTTCCGAACCAGCCCGACCGTTCGCGCTCCACCCGCTCGCTCTCCAGCCGCTCCTCGGTCCAGGCCAGCGCCCAGTCCTGGCCCTCGGGCGCCCGCGCCTCCTCCAGCACGTCGTGGATCGGCCCGGTCTGCAGCGTGTAGGCGCCCGAGTACATCGGCCCCACATGGAACCGGCGCAGCCGTTTCGGGTGCAGGTCGTCGAAATCCCGGTCGAACCCCTGCGCGATGGTCAGAAGCTTCAGCCCGTTCAGCGATTGCGCCATCAGATGCGCCTGCACCTCGGGCCAGCGCCACTCGTCCACCGGCAGCCCGCGCCGCCCGCTATCCTCCAGCTCCATCAGGTAGACCGTCGGCAGGTTCACCTGGCTGTCATAGACCGCCCAGTGCAGCAGGTACTTGCGCCGGTCCGGGCCCATATCGCCCAGCCACTGCGCATCCGGATCGTTCTGCGCCCAGAACAGCCCGCCCGCCTCCAGCGCCTCGTAATAGAGCCGCTGCGACATCGCGAATTGCAGCTTGGTGGGGATCTCCAGCTCTCCCACGATCTGCCGGATCATCGCGTCCTTCAGCTGCGTCGTGTCCATCGACCCGGCCAGGTGCGTCGGCGCCTGCTGCGCGTCGTTGGCCATGGTCAGAAGCTCGCGGAACACCGGAAACCCGCTTTCCGTCCGGTCGATGGCCAGCGAGCCGAAGAACGTCCCGGTGTCCCGCCCGGTCATCAGGTATTTCAGCGACAGCGCCCGGAACGTCCCCGCCAGCCGCTGCACGTAGTCGCCCAGCACCTTGACGTCGAGCTTCGACAGCCGCTCCTCCCGCTCCATGACGGCAGCCACCCGCGCCAGATGCCCGGTGATCGCCTCGAACTTCCGGAAATACCGCCGCGCCGCGAAGGTGTCGGTCAGCCCCGCATGATCGCGGGACAGATCGGCGCCGGTGACGCGGTCAGTCATCGCGCCGTACCCCCAGCGCGGCGGGCTGCGCCAGAACCGCCCGGAAACGCTCCTGAACCTGCCGCAGGAAAGACGCCCCGAACCGACCGATCCGCGCGTCCGCTTCCAGGTAGAAGGACGTCTCGACCACATCCGCGTTGTATTCGTCGAGCACGATCCACAGCGCCCGGTCCTCGGTCAGCCCGGCGCGGCGCCGTTCGGTCTCCGGCACCTCGATCGCCTGACGCTCCGCCCCGGGCGCCCGGCTGGTCACGGCAAGCAGAAAGATCGCATGCTGCCCGTCCGTCCGGCGCAGCGCCACGGCAACGGCACAGGGCCGCGTCTTTCGCCCCTCGGTTTCGCCGCGCCCCGCCTGCCAGGCCCAGAGATAAGGGTAGTCCAACACATCGCCGGCCCGCGGCCGATCAGCCATCGTCCAGCTCCGCGTCGAGCGCCGCGATCAGACCGGCCCGCTCGGCCTCGTCCATCTCGGCCACACGGACCGCGCGCCGCGGATCGGCACCGGCGCGCATCCGCTCGTAGCTCTCATAGCTCATCAGCACGAAGCGCGGCTTGCCGTGCCGGGTGATCTCCACGGCCTCCCGCGCCGCGGCCGACAGCACGTCGCCCGTGTTGTTCGCCAGATCCGTGGAGGTGTATTCGCGCATGGAATCTCCCCGCTTTCCCGTAATTAGCTAATTTAGCTATATTAGGGAAACCTCACGCCCCGTACAAGTTCTTGTCGTGCTTCTCCACGATCGCCTGGAACCGGCGCGCGAAGCGCTCGTCCGCCTTCGCCTTCTGCTCCAGCACCTTGCGGGCGAAGACCATGTGGTCCTCGTGCGCCTCCATCATGTCGGCCATCCGCTGGTTCGTCGCGGCGCCGATCCCGGCCATGGCGGCCTGCGCCTCCTTGTCGGTCTCCACTCCGATCTCGTTGATCCGGTGCGCCACGTCCTGCTGCTGCGCCGTCTTCAAGCTCTTGGTCAGCGCATCGTACAGCACCACTCGCTGCTTGGTGTCCGTCTGCAGCTTGTTGATCAGAACCATCTGCGTCGCCGCCTGGTTCTGCAGGCTGTCGACCCAGGTCTTGCCCTTCTCGATATAGCGCTCAAGCGTTTGCGACTTGGCGAGCTTCACCTGCTCCTGCTGCACCATCTCGTTGTACCTGGCGTTCATCTCGGCCAGTTCGCTCTCCAGCTTGGTGCGCGCCGCCGCGTCCTGCTCCACGCTGATCTTGTTCTCCAGCTCGATGATCTTCGGATCCATCGCCTGGATCTCGGCGCGCAAGCTCTCCAGCTCGCCCACCGTCGCCTCGCGCTCGTCCAGCGTGCCCGACAGGTTCGCCTCCACCTGCGCCTTGTGCTCGTTCAGCACGGTCAGCTGGTTCTCCAGAAGCTTCACGATGGTGTCCGACTTGCCGATCAGATCCTGCAGCTTGTCGTCGATATTCGCCGTGCGGATCCGCTCCTCGCGCATCGACTCGGCCTTGCCCGGCGCGAAGATGCCGACGAAGCTCTCCCAGCCGGTCTTGTTGCGCATCTCGTCGAAGTCCTGGCTGAACCCGCTGGTCACATCGTCCAGCCCCATGATCAGCTCGGCGATGTTGGCATTCATCAACTCGGTGTGCTTGTGCACGTCGTCCAGCGTGGCGTTCTCGATGTCGATGGAGATGTCCTCGCCGGACTTCGCCTTCGCCCCGATCTGCTCCACCCGGCTGGTAAGCTCGCTGATCTTGGACTGCGCCTCGGCCACCTGGGCCTGGCTCTCCCGCACCTGGGCATCGAAATCGCTCATCGCTTTCCTCGCAAGTCAATCAATCCAGTGCACTTGCGGATTGTCTACCGCGTTTGCAAGGTTGCGTCATCCGGTTTCACCCCGGTCCGGCCCGGGGCCGCCCGTCCCGCCAGCGCGACGGCTTGGAATCCGCCGCCAACCGGATAGTCTGACGCGGCACGCGAACCGGGGAGAGCAGCATGCGCCTAGAGGGAAAGACCGCCATCGTCACCGGCGCGGGCTCGGGCTTCGGCGCCGGCATCGCCGCCAAATTCGCCGCCGAGGGCGCCCGCGTCATGGTCGCCGACATCGACGCGCAGGCGGCCGAGCGCACCGCCACCGACCTCGGCGCCCTCGCCTGGACGGTCGACGTCTCCGACGGCGCCAGCGTCACGGCCATGGCCAATGCCGCGCTGGACGAGTTCGGCACGCCCGACATCCTGGTCAACAACGCCGGCATCACCCACCTGCCGATGCCGATGGAAGACGTGCCCGAGGACGAGTTCGACCGCGTCCTCGCCGTCAACGCGAAATCCGTCTACCTGACCGCCCGCGCGCTGGTGCCGCACATGAAATCCCGCGGCGCCGGCGCGATCCTCAACATCGCCTCGACCGCCGGCCTCAGCCCGCGCCCCAACCTCAACTGGTACAATGCCTCGAAAGGCTGGATGATCACCGCCACCAAGACCATGGCGGTAGAGCTCGCCCCCCACGGCGTCCGCGTCAACGCGCTCTGCCCGGTCGCGGGCGAAACCCCGCTGCTGAAAAGCTTCATGGGCGAGGACACGCCGGAGACCCGCGCCAAATTCCTCTCCACCATCCCGCTCGGCCGCTTCTCCACGCCCGAGGACATGGGCAACGCCGCCTGCTTCTTCTGCTCCGACGAGGCCGGCCTGGTCACCGGCGTCGCGATGGAGGTCGACGGCGGCCGCTGCATCTGAGCACCGCCCCACGGCGAGCCGCTCGCCCCGGCGCTTGCACCCCGCGCCCACGCCCCAGCTTCTTCTCGTTCCAAATACGCAATTCCGACAGCGACACCAGGCACAGGCCCCCGATCATGCCACCCGGCCCGAGAAGCCCGCTCACCGAAATCCCCGATCCACATCCGACACCCGCCTCACGCCCCCCCACGCGCCCCGGCGCTAGCACCCCGCCCCCCATTCTTCTTCTCGTCCCAAATACGCAATTCCGACAGCGACACACGCACAGCCCCCCACCATGCAGCCCGGCCCGAGAAACCTGATCACCGACATCCCCGGCCTGAAAGTCGGCCACGCCGAGGACCACCGGATCAAGACCGGTGTCACGGTCCTCACCGCCGACACCCCGTTCACCGCCGGCGTCCATGTGATGGGCGGGGCGCCCGGCACGCGCGAGACCGACCTGCTCGCCCCGGACAAGACGGTGCAGGAGGCGCATGCGCTGGTGCTGTCCGGGGGCTCCGCGCTGGGGCTCTCGGCGGCCTCCGGCGTGGCCGATGCCCTGCGCGCCGCGGGCCGGGGCCTCGACGTGGGCGGCCAGGTCGTTCCCATCGTCCCCGCGGCCATCGTCTTCGACCTGCTGAACGGCGGCGCCAAGGACTGGGGCGAAAACCCCTACCCAGCCATGGGGCGAGCCGCGCTGCACAGCGCGGCCGAGCCCTTCGCCCTCGGCACGGCCGGCGCCGGCACCGGCGCCACCACGGCCGGGCTCAAGGGCGGGCTCGGCTCCGCCTCGCTCGTCCTGCCCTCGGGCCACACGGTCGGCGCGCTCGCCGTGGTCAACGCCATCGGCAGTGCCACCGTGGACGACACACCGCATTTCTGGGCCGCGCCGTTCGAGCTGAACGCCGAATTCGGCGGCCTCGGTCCCGCGCCCGCGCCGCACCCGCTGCCGATGGCCACCAAGCACAGCCTGCGCAACACCACCATCGCCATCGTCGCCACCGACGCCGCGCTGACCCAGGCCCAGGCCACCCGCATGGCCACGGCGGCGCATGACGGCATGGCGCGCGCGCTGGTGCCGAGCCACACGCCCGCCGACGGCGACCTCGTCTTCGCCGCGGCCACCGGCGCCCGCCCCATCGACGACCCGATGCTGCTGGGCCACGCCGCCGCGCTCTGCCTGTCCCGCGCCATCGCCCGCGGCGTCTTCCACGCGACCGCAGCCGAGGCCGACCCGTTCCCGACCTGGACCACCCGCTTCGGCCCCGCCTCCTGACCCGCCCCAAACCCCGAACCGGACCCCGATCCGGGCCCTCTCCCGCTCCCCGGCGCCGCATGGACGCGAACCGCAGTTACCGCTATCATCAATAAAATCAAAATCTTAACATAGCGTCCAACCTCGGACACCCTCGGACACTCCCCTCCCGCGCCCCTTGCCGCCGCCCCGGCCGGGGCTTATGAGCGGGGCAAGCACTCATCCAGGGAGACCCCCATGCTCGACGCCACCACCGACCTCGCCGGCCTGTTGAAGGACCCCTCGCTCCTGACCGGCAAGGCCTACCTCGCCGGCGACTGGGCCGACGCCGATGACGGCCGCACCTTCAAGGTCACCAACCCCGCCCGCGGCGACACCCTGATCGAGGTCGCCGACCTCTCCCGCGCCGAAACCGCCCGCGCCATCGCCGCCGCCGAGACCGCCCAGAAGGACTGGGCCAAGCGCACCGCCAAGGACCGCTCCAACCTGCTGCGCGCCTGGTTCGACCTGATGGTCGCCAATGCCGACGACCTCGCCACGATCCTGACGGCCGAGCAGGGCAAGCCGCTCGCCGAGGCCAAGGGAGAGATCATGTACGGCGCCTCCTTCATCGAATGGTTCGCCGAGGAGGCCCGCCGCATCTATGGCGAGACGATCCCCGGCCACCAGCCCGACAAGCGCTTGACCGTCATCAAGCAGCCGATCGGCGTCGCCGCCTGCATCACGCCCTGGAACTTCCCCAACGCGATGATCACCCGCAAGGTGGGCCCGGCGCTGGCCGCCGGCTGCGCCATGGTCTGCCGCCCGCCCTCGCAGACGCCCCTCTCCGCCCTCGCGCTGGCGGTGCTGGCCGAACGCGCCGGCCTGCCCAAGGGCATCTTCTCGGTCATCCCCTCCGACCGCGCCAGCGACATCGGCAAGGAATTCTGCGAGAACCCGATCGTGCGCAAGCTGTCCTTCACCGGCTCCACCGAGGTCGGCCGCATCCTGATGAAACAGGCCGCCGACCAGGTGATGAAATGCTCGATGGAGCTCGGCGGCAACGCGCCCTTCATCGTCTTCGACGACGCCGACATCGACGCCGCCGTCGAGGGCGCGATCATGTGCAAGTTTCGCAACAACGGCCAGACCTGCGTCTGCGCCAACCGGCTCTACGTGCAGGACGGCGTCTACGACGCCTTCGCCGAGAAACTCGTGGAGGCCCTGAAAAAGCGCAAGACCGGCGACGGGCTGGAGGACGGCACCGACTTCGGCCCGCTGATCGACACCAACGCCGTCGAGAAGGTCCGCGACCACGTCGCCGACGCCTCCGAAAAGGGCGCGCGCGTGATCTATGGCGGCGCGCCGCACGACGCCGGCCCGCTGTTCTACGAGCCCACCGTCATCACCGGCGCCGAGCACGACATGAAGTTCGCCACCGAGGAGACCTTCGGCCCCGTCGCGCCGCTGTTCCGCTTCCGCGACGAGGACGAGGTGATCCGGCTCGCCAACGACACGATCTTCGGCCTCGCCTCCTACTTCTACGCCCGCGATCTCAGCCGGGTCTACAAGGTGGCCGAGGCGCTGGAATACGGCATCGTCGGCGTGAACACCGGCCTGATCTCGACCGAGGTCGCGCCCTTCGGCGGCGTCAAGCAGTCCGGCCTCGGCCGCGAGGGCTCCAGCCACGGGATCGAGGATTATCTCGAAATGAAATACATCTGCATGGGCGTCTAGCCGGCCGCCGGCGGCCGCCCGACGCGCTCCGGCGGCCGCCGGCCACGCAGCGAGGATGCCCGGGCACGGGCGGACGAGCGGCCTCTGGTCAGGCGCGCCGATTTGCGGCAATCAGGGCGCAGGCGACACGGGAAGGCAGGCGCGATGTTTTTCGAAGAGGGCTGGGTGCCACTGTCGGAAGTCACCGGGGACGTGTTCCGGCGGCTGCAGGTGCTGCAGTCCGAGGGCCGGATCGGCAAGGGCCATGGCAGCCTCCGGGCCGTCCTCTCCGTCACCGTCTGGGACATCTGCGAGGCCACGGCCAAGCTGGGCGTGACCGGTTCCGACGGCACGGTCATCGCGGCCTCCCGGGATCTCGTCGCCTGGGCCGATCCGACGCAGCTCTTCAACGAGCACCTGAACCTGCAGATCGGCAACGTGGGCTCCTCGGACCTCCTGGACGCGCACGGCGAACTGCCCGATGCCGAGACGCTGGCAGGGCGCTACGGCCCGTTCCTGAACCTGCCGGTGGTGATCCCGATCAACACCTATCAGTCGTCGGTGGGCTACATGGCCGAGGAGGTGGGCGGCGACCTGACGACCGACACGGCGCTGATCGACGGGGCGAAGACGATCCTGTCGATGGCCGAGGGCGGCGCGCTGCTCACGCGCGAGACGGCGCGGGCGAAGATCGGCACCGCCCTGTCGCGGCGCAAGTTCAAGCTCGCCTGGGCGATGGCGGCGGCCAAACGGCCCGAGTTGAACAAGCCGAACCGCTGGCTGGGGCTCTAGCCGCGGCCCCGCCCTACAGCAGAAACGCTACAGCAGAAACGTCGCCTGCGTCCCCGGCACCTCGGTCCAGGCGGTGGCCTGCTTCGACAGCTTCTCCGCCATCTCCTGCGGCAGCAGCATCTCGCGCGTCGGCGGGCGCAGCGGCCCGCGGATCGTGTGCAGCCCCGGCGTGTTCAGATAGGTGTCGAGCCGCGGCAGCTCGAAGGAGAAGTCCTCGAAATCGTGCTCGAAGGCGGGCTCGCGCAGGAACTTGTAGAGAAGCGCCATCGTCTCCGCCGGCGCCGCCAGCAGCCGGTCGTAGTCGATCACGATCATCCGCTCCGACAGCGGCCCGGCCAGCGCGTCCTGCACCAGGTTCAGCGAATTGCCCACGATCCCCTCGGGCGACATCAGCCGGTCGACCCGCTGGGTCAGCGTCGTGTCCGGGTCGAACAGCCGCGACTGGCGGAAGGTCAGCGACCGCCGCGCCTTCTCCAGCGAACTGACCACCCGCGCCGGATCGCGCACCGTGACCACGAAGCGGCACAGCGGATAGAGCGCCACCAGCTGCTCGGCCCGCAGGAGCCACCGGCGGTTCGTGTCGAACACCACGCGCCGGGCGCCCCGCTTGTGATGCACCGCGTCGATCACCGCATGCATCACCTCGCGCCGCTGATCGTCGTCCAGAAGCGCCGACAGCTCGGAAGCGCCCGAGAACTGGTTATAGAGCATCTGAAAGATGATCTGCGCGGCGCTGGTGCCCGAGGCGTGGACATCCGGATTCTGGTTCAGGAGCGCGGCCAGCATGGTCGAGCCCGACCGCGGCAGCCCCACGATGAAATGGTATTTCGTCCGGCGCCGCAGCGCCTCGGCGTCGCTTGTCTCGTTCATCCGGCGGCCCGTATTGCTATGTGCCGGGGCGCTCGCGCGGCCCCCGGCGTTCATGCCTTTGGTTCTGCTCTCACCGCGCAGGATGGCACAAGCCCGCGGTGCAGGTATGACGCAATGACGGCGCGGGCGTGGCACGGCGACACCGCCACGGAAGCCGTCGTCGCCGGCCCGGGCCGGCCCGGGAAAGGGCGGCCCGCCGCCCGCGCGGAAAACCCAGATTCGGCCACATTGGCGGCCGGATTTCACCGATTTCGCCGCCGAGTCTGGAACCGACCGAAGAATCACAGCGGGAGTCCCGCCATGCCCCTGGCCCATCGCACCGAAGAGACGCCGCACGCCCTGCCGCTGATGGCCGGCACGCTGATCGACGTGGACGGCGGCCGAAAGCCGGTCGAGGAGCTGCAGGTCGGCGACCTCGTCCGCACCAAGGACAACGGGCTTCAGCCGGTGCGCTGGATCGCGGCCCGCACCCTCGACGCCGCGGCGCTGGCGGCCGACCCGACCCTGCGCCCGATCCGCATCCGCGCCGGCGCGCTGGGAGAGGCCAAGCCCGCCCGCGACCTGATCGTCTCGCCGCAGCATTGCGTGCTGCTCGACGACTGGCGCTGCCAGCTTCTGTTCGGCGAGGACGAGGTGCTGGCCACCGCGCAGGCGCTCCTCAACGACCATTCCATCACCGTCGACCACGGTGCCCGGGCGGTCACCTACTATCACTTCATGTTCGACCGCCACGAGATCGTCTATTCCAACGGCGCCGAGACCGAGAGCTTCCATCCCGGCCAGGCGCGGCTGGGCAAGCTCGACGCCGCCAAGCGGGCCGAGCTGTTCAAGCTGTTCCCTGAACTGGCGCACGACCTCGCCGCCTACGGCCCGCAGGCCCGCGCCACACTGAAGCCCTACGAGGCCGAGGTGCTGATCGCCATGTGATTTCCACGACCCTCCGTCGTTACCCAGGGCCGGCGGTTCCGCAAGGGACCGCCGGTTTCTCATTGCGATGTCGCAAATCGACGCTACGGTCCGGCGGACCTGCGAAGGGAGACGCGCGATGAGTACCATGTTGTCGATACGGGACGTCCGGAAAGTCTACGACGGCGGCGGCGAGGCGCTGAAGGGCGTGTCGCTGGAGATCGAGGAGGGCGAGATCCTGGCGCTCTTGGGCCCGAACGGGGCCGGCAAGACCACGCTGATCTCGATCATCTGCGGCATCGCCACCCTGACCTCGGGCAAGATCACCGTGGGCGGCCACGACGTGATCGAGGACTTCCGCGCCGCCCGCCGGATGATCGGACTGGTCCCGCAGGAGATGAACCTGGAGCCCTTCGAGAAGGTGATCAACACGGTCGCCCTGTCGCGCGGGCTGCACGGCTTGCCCCGCAACGACAGCTATCTCGACGAGGTGCTCAAGAAGCTCTCGCTCTGGGACAAGCGCGACACGCCGATCCGCGAGCTGTCGGGCGGCATGAAACGCCGGGTGCTGATCGCCAAGGCGCTGAGCCACGCGCCCCGGGTGCTGTTCCTCGACGAACCCACGGCCGGGGTGGACGTGGAGCTGCGCAAGGACATGTGGCAGATCGTGCGCGAGCTGAAGGCGCAGGGCGTGACGATCATCCTGACGACCCATTACATCGAAGAGGCCGAGGCGATCGCCGACCGGATCGGCGTGATCAGCCGCGGCGACATCCTGCTGGTCGAGGAGACCGGCAGCCTGATGCGCCGGATGGGCCGCAAGGACCTGCTGATCGAGCTGCACGAGCCGGTCGCAACGATCCCCGAGAGCCTGTCGAAATACGACCTGCGCCACGGCGAGCGCGACGACGTGCTGATCTACAGCTACGACACCCAGGCCGCGCGCACCGGCATCACCCAGCTGCTGACCGACCTCTCCGAGGCCGGGCTGGTGCTGCGCGACGTCCAGACGCGGCAGTCGAGCCTCGAGGAGATCTTCGTCGGTCTGGTCCGGGACAACAACGCGGAGGACGCGGCATGAACTGGCGGGCGATCCAGGCGATCTACATCTACGAGATGACGCGCACGGTCCGCACCATCTGGCAGTCGGTCGTCTCTCCGGTCATCTCCACCTCGCTCTATTTCGTGGTCTTCGGCACCGCCATCGGCAGCCGCATCGACCAGGTCGAGGGCGTGGCCTACGGTTCGTTCATCGTGCCGGGGCTGATCATGCTGTCGGTGATCATGCAGTCGATCTCGAACGCGAGCTTCGGCATCTACTTCCCGAAATTCATCGGCACCATCTACGAGCTGCTGGCCGCGCCGATCAACTTCCTGGAGATCGTCATCGGCTATGTCGGCGCCGCGGCCACCAAGGCGCTGATCATCGGGCTGATCATCCTGGCCACGGCGAACCTGTTCGTCGACATCCGCATCGAGCACCCGGTCGCGATGGTCGCTTTCCTGGTCCTCACATGCCTGTCGTTCTCGCTGATGGGGTTCATCATCGGCATCTGGGCGAAGAACTTCGAACAGCTGCAGCTCGTGCCGCTCCTGATCGTCACACCGCTCGTCTTCCTCGGGGGTTCGTTCTACTCGATCACGATGCTGCCCGAGACCTGGCAGAAGATCACCCTGTTCAACCCGGTCGTCTACCTCGTCTCCGGCTTCCGCTGGTCGTTCTTCGGCATGGCCGACGTGGCGCTGGGCTGGTCGCTCCTGGCGATCGCCGGGTTCACCGGGCTGTGCCTGGGCATCATCTGGTGGATTTTCCGCACCGGCTGGCGGATCAAGGCCTGACCCCGCCGCTTCTTCTCGTTGCAAATACGCTCGGGGGGGCCGCCCATCGCGGCGCCACCGGTTCGAGCCCGATGGGCGGCGGGGATGAAATCCCCCCAGCGGATCGGGCCGGGTCAGCGGTCCGAGACACCCCCGGCTACAGCGCGGCCCCCCGTCCGATGCGCCACCCGGCCCGCGCGCAATGTCAGCTCCGGCTTCGGCGCCGCGCCGTCCGGCCAGTCGAGCAGCACGAGATCGGCGCGCCGCCCCACCGCGATCTCGCCCCGGTCCGACAGCCCCGACGCCGCCGCGGGGTTGGCCGAAACCAGCTTCCACAGCGCGTGCAGCGGCGCCCGCCTCTCGGCATGCAGCCGCGCCACGGCCGACAGCATCGCCGGATAGAAATAGTCCGACGCGAGGATGTCGCAGAGCCCGCGCTCGACCATGTCGGCGGCCGAGGGCGAGGCGGCGCCGATATGGCTGCCGCCGCGCAGCACGTTGGGCGCGCCGAAGACGATCCAGTCGCCGGCCTCGCGGGCGGCCCGGGTGACGCGCTCGTTCATCGGGAATTCGGAGATGCGCGCGCCGTGACCGCGGTAGAACGCCCGCGTCTCGGGCTGGCTGTCGTCGTGGCTGAGCATCGCCGCGCCGGCCGCCCGTGCATGCCGGGACACGTCCTCGATCGCCGCCGCCACCTGCGGCCGGCGGGCCCAGATGCGCTCTAGAAGCGACATGTATGCGTCGGCCGAAACGTTCGACCGCTCGGCGCGCGCGGCCATCTTCCGGCGGAACTCGGGATCCGCGAGGTCGGTGACCGGATAGTCCGGGGCAAGGTCGAACGGCCGCTCCTGCAGCGGCACCTCGGGCGCCAGCATCGCCATTGAGGTGTGGTCGTTGAAGGCCATCGACGGGGTCAGCGGCCCCGCCAGCGCCTCGGCCAGCACCGGCTGCGCCTCGAAGCAGAAGGTTTCCCACCGCAGCTGGACCCGGTTCTCCGCCGCGAGCCGCGGGGCCAGCGCGGTCAGCCGCCGCAGCAGCTCGCGGCCCCGCTCGGTGGAGCGCAGCCCCGGCTCCCACGAGAAGGTCAGCGCGTGATAGGCGGTGGCGATGCCGTTGCCGGCGAGCTGGCGGTCGGTCTCCAGGATCGCCACGTCGGTCGGCACGAAGACGCCGGGCCGCGGCATCAGCTGACGCTCGAAGGCGTCGCCGTGGATGTCGACGAGCGCCGGCGCCAGCATCCGGCCGCGGGCGTCGATCCGCTGCGCCCCGTCCGCCGGACCGTCGAGCGCCACGATGCGGCCGTCCTCGACCCGGACGGAGACCCGTTCGATCCCGTCGGGCAGCACGACCTGCGCGCCTTCGAACACCATCGCCTGCATCGGTTCCGCTCCCCTCTCCGCCGGCCGGATGTCTGTGTCACACCCGCGCTCAGGCCCCTTAACGCGACGAGTCGGGGGGCGGTGTCCAGTGAAGATTCGCCGAAGCTTCCTTGACGGTTTCGTGGCGGGGCGCCGTTTTGGCTGGTCCGGCCGCGGGATCGGGCCGCCCGGGCGGCGGCGGCGCCGCGCCCCTGTCATATTTCGGTCGTCCGACGGCAGAGAAAAATTCATCCGAATGAAAAGCGCGGGTCACGGAATCGGGCGACACACTCGCCCCATGGAACGTCATGCCCTTTCCCTTACCGGCCTCACCCGGCGCTTCGGCGAGAACACCGCCGTCGACGCCGTCACCCTCACCATCGACCCCGGCCAGTTCGTCGGCGTGATCGGGCGCTCCGGCGCCGGCAAGTCGACGCTCCTGCGGCTGATCAACCGGCTGATCGACCCCAGCGCGGGCGAGATCGTGTTCGGCGACCGCACCGTCAACGACCTGCGCGGCAAGGCGCTGCGCGACTGGCGGCGGCACTGCGCGATGATCTTCCAGCAGTTCAACCTGGTCGACCGGCTGGACGTGCTGACCAACGTGCTGGTCGGGCGGCTGGCGCATCACGGCTTCGCCACGTCGATGGCCATGCAGTTCTCGGACGAGGAACGCACCATGGCGATCGAGGCGCTCGACCGGCTGGACATGGCGCCCAAGGCGCTGCAGCGGGCGGGCACGCTGTCGGGCGGCCAGCAGCAGCGCGTCGCCATCGCGCGGGCGCTGGTGCAGAACCCGCGCATCATGCTGGCCGACGAGCCGATCGCCTCGCTCGACCCGGGCAACGCGACCAAGGTGATGGACGCGCTGCGCCGGATCAACCGCGAGGACGGGCTGACCGTCCTGACCAACCTGCACACGCTGGATACCGCGCGCAGCTACTGCGACCGCGTCATCGCCATGCGCGACGGCCGCGTGATGTTCGACGGCCCCGCCTCCGGCCTGACCGACCGGGTGGTGCGCGACATCTACGGCTCCGCCGGGCTCGAAGAGTTCAGCGAGTCCGTCACATCGACGTCGATCCAACCCCAGGCCGAGACGATCTCGGCCTGATTTCCTTTCATTGGCAACCACGGGAGACTCTCCAATGAAGCTCATGACCACTGCTGCGCTCGCCGCGCTGATCGCTGCCCCGGCCCTCGCCGACGGGTGGCGCGACGACTACCAAGTCGTCAAGTTCGGCATCCTGTCGGGCGAGAACGAGAAAGACCGCCTGATGCGGAACGAACCGCTGCGCGCCTATCTCGAAAAGGAACTCGGCGTCGAGGTCGAGATCTTCACCGCCGGCAACTACGACGGCGTCGTGCAGGCCATCGCCGCCGACCAGATCGAGGTGGCCCGCTTCGGCTCCTCCTCCTACGCCGCGGTCTACACCGCCACCGATGGCGGCGTCGTGCCGACGCTGACCACCATCGCCCAGAACGGGAACACCGGCTATCACTCGATCGTGGTGACCCGCTGCGACAGCGGCATCGAGAGCCTGGACGACGCCGAGGGCAAGGTCCATGCCTTCGCCGACCCCGACTCCACCTCGGGCTATGCCGTGCCCTACTTCAACTTCGTCGAGCGCGAGGGCATCGACCCGACGACCTATTTCGCGGCGACCCCGTTCTCGGGCAGCCACGAGGCCGGCGTGCAGGGCGTGGCCAACGGCACCTTCGACACCGCCTCGACCTACCAGGACAACGACGAGGACGGCGTCTACCAGCGCATGGAGCGCAAGGGGATGCTGGAAGAGGGCGTGATCTGCAAGATCTGGGAAAGCCCGGAAATCACCTCGGGCCCCTGGACCTTCCGCAAGAACCTGCCGGAGGAGATGATCGAGGAGATCACCGCCGCGATCGAGGACTTCCCGACGGCCGACCCCGACGGCTACAAGCTCTATTCCTCCTGGAGCGCGGACAACCCGAACCCGGATGCCGGCTTCGCCCGTGTCGACCACGAGCGCTACCAGTGGATCATCGACATGCGCGAGTGGCTGAAGACCCAGCGCCGCGGCTCCTGATCCGCCCTGCCTGACCCCCGGGGGCGGGGCGCGATTTTTCGTCGAAAAATCGGCTCCGCCCCCCACTTCGTCCGGGACGCCATGACGCTCACCGCAGAACTCACCGCCTATCCGCCGGTCTCCGGTCCCAGCGCCGTCGCCGCGTTCGAGCGGGACTTCGCCACGAAACGCCGCCGCGCCCGCGTGAACTGGGCGGTCGGCAGCGCGCTGTTCCTCGCCGCCTTCCTCGCCACCGCCTGGCTGGGCGACTTCTTCAAGGTCACGCAGGTCACGCTGCAGGACGGGTCGCGCGAATGGCGCTGGATCATTCCGGCCGGCCTTCCGCGGCTGGGCGAATACGTCGTCCAGACCTTCCCCACCCTGCGCTGGGAGAGCCTGGGCGCCGACCTGGCCGAGTGGTTCTGGCGCTGGCAGGTCTGGCTGCGGCTGTTGATCGAGACCATCCTGATCGCCTTCATGGCCACCACCCTGGGCGTGATCGGCGGCTTCGTCCTGTCCTTCCCCGCCTCGCGCAACCTGGCGCCCAACAAATGGGTGCTGTGGATCTGCCGCCACTACCTGGAGATCGCGCGCACCGTGCCGGAACTGGTCTGGGCGCTGATCTTCGTCTTCTGCTTCTCGGTCGGCCCGATGGCCGGGGTACTCGCCGTGGGGCTGCATGCCACGGGCGCGCTCGGCAAGCTCTACTCGGAGGCTAACGAGAATATCGACATGGCTCCCCTGGAAGGCGTCAAGGCCGCCGGCGGCACCTGGTTCGACCAGATCCGCTATGGCGCCGTGCCGCAGGTGCTGCCGAACATCATCAGCTACACGCTGCTGCGCTTCGAGATCAACGTGCGCGCCTCGTCGATCATCGGCTACGTCGGCGCGGGCGGCCTGGGCCAGGAGATCCGCACCGCCATGTCATTCCAGGAATACACCGACCTGTCGGCGCTGTTCGTCATCATCTTCGTCACCGTGGTGGTCATCGACTACGGCTCGGAGAAACTGCGCCACCGGGTCATCGGACTGGGACGCGAAGGATGACCATGACCCCCGACCGCATCGCCGCCGCCCGCGCGGCGCACCCGCTGGCCTTCCGCGCCGCCCTGCCCGTGCGCCTGCGCCGCTGGGCGCTCTGGACGCTGTTCGCCGGGCTGTTTCTCTACTGCCTCTGGGCGTTCAACTTCGCGCCCGCCCGGATCTGGACCGGCATCCTGCGCTTCGGCGACGTGCTGGGCTTCATGTTCCCGCCGCATGTCTGGAAGAGCTGGGCCGCCTTCGCGCCGATCCTCGAAGGGCTGGGCGAGACGCTGTCCATGGCCTTTCTCGGCACGCTGCTGGGCGCCATCGTCGCCTTTCCGCTGTCGTTCCTGGGCGCCAAGAACATCAACCGGCTGTCGCCTCTGCGGCTGGGCGTGCGCCGCGGCTATGACATCATCCGGGCGTTCGAGACGCTGATCCTCGCGCTGATCTTCATCCGCGCCTTCGGGCTCGGCCCGCTGCCCGGCATCCTGGCCATCGCGGTCAGCGAGATCGGCACCTTTTCCAAGCTGTTCTCGGAGGCCATCGAGAACACGTCGGACAAGCCGGTGGAGGGGGTGAGGGCCGCCGGCGGCTCGCGGCTGCAGCAGATCCGCTACGGGACGATGCCGCAGGTGATGCCGGTGATCCTGTCGGTGCTGCTCTACAACTTCGAGTCCAACGTGCGCTCGGGCACCATCCTCGGCATCGTCGGGGCCGGCGGCATCGGGTTTCTGCTGTCCGACCGCATCTCGGCCTATCGCTGGGACGAGGCCTGGTCGATCATCTTCCTGATCATCGCCATGGTCTACGTGATCGACTACCTGTCCGGCCTGATCCGCAGCCGCATCATCGGCCGGCACGAGGGCACGCGATGAAAAGGCTGAGCGAAACCCCGACGGTCCACGAGACGGCCAGCGTCGTCGACTGCACCATCGGTCGATGGACCGAGGTCTATGCCCGCGTGTCCCTGCGCGAGGTGGCGCTGGGGGACTACTCCTATATCGTCTCCGACAGCTCCGCCGTCTGGGCGACCATCGGCAAGTTCTGCTCCATCGCGCAGGGCGCCCGGATCAACCCGGGCAACCACGCCACCTGGCGCGCGGCGCAGCATCACTTCACCTACCGCGCCGCGATGTTCGACCTGGGCGAGGACGACGCCGACTTCTTCCAGTGGCGCCGCGACCATTGGGTGACCATCGGCCACGACGTCTGGATCGGGCACGGGGTGACGGTGCTGCCCGGCGTGACCATCGGCGACGGCGCGGTGGTGGGCGCGGGGGCCGTGGTGTCGAAGGACGTGGCGCCCTATACCATCGTCGGCGGGGTGCCGGCCTGGGCCATCCGGCGGCGGTTCAGCGAGGACCAGGCCGAGGCGCTGCAGGCCATCGCCTGGTGGGACTGGAGCCACGACGCGCTGCGCGCCGCGCTGCCGGACATCCGGCGGCTGTACATCGACGAGTTCATCGCGAAGTACCGGGCGGCCGACGCGGCGTAGGCGGCGGCACGGCCTGTCCGAGCGCCCCTGATCGCGCCGTCACGCCGCCGCCTTCACCTGGATGTCGCCGAGCGCCTCCGCCGCGATCTCGAACGAGCGCACGCGCGCCGCCGGGTCGTGGATCATCCCCGTCACCATCAGTTCGTCGGGCCGGTAGCGGTCCACCAGCTCGCCCAGCCGCCGCCGCACCGTCTCGGGCGAGCCGGTGGCCGAACAGGACATCGCCTCGTCCACCTGCGCCAGCACGGCCTCGGGGATCTGGTCGCGCACGTTCTCCACCGGCGGCGGCAGCTTGCCCGGCCGGCCGGAGCGCAGCCGCGCGAAGGACAGGATCTGCGACGAGCGCAGGTACGCTGCCTCGGCATCGGTCTCCGCCGCGCAGACGCCGGCGGCCATCATCGCGTAGGGATGCGCCAGTGCGCCGGTGGGCCGGAAGCTCTCGCGGTAAACGGTCAGCGCCTGTTCCAGCATCGCCGGGGCGAAATGCGAGGCGAAGGCATAGGGCAGACCCAGATGCGCCGCGAGCTGCGCGCCGTAGAGGCTGGAGCCGAGAATCCACACCGGCACATGCGTTCCCAGCCCCGGAATGGCCCGGATGCGGGCGGCCTCGTCGGTCTCGTTGAGATACTGCAGCAATTCCACGACATCCTGCGGGAAGCTGTCCTCCTGCACCATGTGCCGCCGCAGCGCCCGCGCCGTCGCCATGTCGGTCCCCGGCGCGCGGCCGAGGCCGAGGTCGATGCGGCCGGGATACATCGTCTCCAGCGTCCCGAACTGCTCGGCGATCACCAGCGGCGCGTGGTTGGGCAGCATCACGCCGCCCGCCCCCACGCGGATGGTGGAGGTCTCGGACGCGACGCGCCCGATCACCACCGCCGTCGCGGCGCTGGCGATGCCGGGCATGTTGTGATGCTCGGCCAGCCAGAAGCGGTGATAGCCCGCCCGCTCGGCCGCCTTCGCGAGGGCGACGGTATTGGACAGCGCATCCGCCGCGGTGCCGCCTTCCGGCACCGGCGACAGGTCGAGCAGCGAATAGTGATACATGCGGGGAACTCCTTGTCTTGAGCCCAAGCTAGGCAGGATGGCGACCGCATCCAAGGCCGCGCAGGAGGATACGGCTATGGCGCATCGAGGCCCCGCGGGCCCGGCTGCCGCAGAATTCGGCACCTGCCCATCTGGTGATCGGCGGCCCCCGATCCGGCCGGTCCGCCCGACACCTCCGGCCGCGCCGCAACCCGGCCTCTGCACGCTCATGTTGTGCGAATGCCCGGCCTCGGGCATCTTGCGCACGAGGAGACGCCGGCGCGGGCGGCCGCGCGGGCGGCCTTCTTCCTGTCCCCGGGAGGGGGACGGGGCGGCCGGAGGCGCCCGTGCCATGCCAGGCGGGCGCCCCGCGCACCGGCGGGCGAAGACCACGTGTCCTGGAGGGGGCGCGCGCCCGCGCAAACAGAAAAAACGTAGACTTCAGGGAGCCCCGTTCATGTTCAATCTGCAACAGCAAGCCCTCATACAAGCCGGCGCGGCCGCGGTCGTGATCTTCTTTCTCGCCTTGATCCTCGGGGCCGGCTTTGGCGCCTCGGTTCTTTTGGGGCTGGTCGGTGGCATCGCCGTGCTGTTCTGGCGGCGCGAGAAGATCCGGAGTTCCGGCGGCGGCGATATCCTGCGCGGCCCGGTCGACCCGGCCCCCTTCAAGCCCGACGACACGACGACCACGCGCGACCCCGCGCCCGCGCCGCCGGACCCGGCCGCCGCGCCCGACCGCGCCGCGCCGGCCGAGGCGGAGCGGCCGGAAACGTCGGCCCCGGCGCAGGCCGAGCCGGAGAGGCCGAAGGCGCCCGACGCGCCCGCCCCCGCGCCGGAGCCTGCACCGGCCGCCACCGAAACGAAGTCGCCCGCCGACGCGGCGGTATCGGAGGACGAGCACAAGCCCGCGACGCTGGATGCCCCGCGCGGCGGGCAGGCGGACAACCTCAAGCGGATCACCGGGATCGGGCCGAAGCTGGAGCAACATCTGAACGAGGCCGGCATCTATCACTTCGACCAGATCGCCGCCTGGACGCCGGCCGAGGTGAGTTGGGTCGACAGCTCGCTGCCCGGCGTCAACGGACGCGCCACCCGCGACGACTGGGTCGGCCAGGCGCGCGAGTTCGCCGCGGGAAGCTGACGGCGGGTAGGCTTCGGGGGGCTCTTCGAGCGCTCCAGTCGTGACGACGGGTCGGTTCCCGAGGCAGGCGCCCGGCCACGGCGCAGTCAGCCCGCGCCGCGATGCCTCCGGGACCCGTGCGATGGCCCGTGCAATAGCCCCTGCGATGGTCGCCTATGCGGCCTAGCCGCCCGGCTGCTCCGGCGCGGCGGGCGGGCGCTTCACCTCCTTCAGCGGTGCCCGGCTCAACTCGTTCACGGCCCCCAGCGCCTTGCGCAACAGCGCCATGAACTGCGCCGCCTCCTCCGCGTCCAGCCCCTGCAGCATCACCCGCTGCGCCTCTTCGACCGCCGGCTCGATCCGTTGCAGCGCGCCCTGCCCCGTCGCGGTCAGCCTCAGGACCCGCGCCCGGCGGTCGCGCGCGCTGTGCTTGCGCTCCAGAAACCCCTTCTGCACCAGCCGGTCGACGACGCCGCCGATGGTCGTCCGGTCATAGGCGATCAGCCCCGCCAGCGTCGCCTGGTCGATGCCCGGATTGTCCCGCACCGCCGTCAGCGCCGCGAATTGCACCGGCGACAGGTCGTACCCCGTGGCGGCAACCTCCCGGTAGAAGATCGCCACCGCCGCCTGCTGGAACCGGCGCACCAGGTGCCCCGGCATGTCGTTGGTTGTCCTCATGTCAGCCCCGGCTCCGTTCGGATATTGACAAGCATACTTATAATCAGCATGCTAAGTAAATACCGTTTCGGCAGGAGGAGGGCCCGGCCATGCAATTTCACCTCAACGGCTTTCACGTGGGCGACCCGCATGTCGCGAAGCTGGACCACGAGCCGCGGCAGAGCGATGCGCTGCCCGAGACGCTAGACGTGCTGATCGTCGGCTGCGGTCCCGCGGGCCTGACGCTGGCGGCGCAGATGGCGCGGTTTCCCGACATCTCGACCCGCATCGTCGAGGCGAAGGACGGCCCGCTGGAGCTGGGCCAGGCCGACGGCGTCGCCTGCCGATCGATGGAGATGTTCCAGGCCTTCGGCTTCGCCGAGAAGCTGGAGAAGGAAGCCTACTGGGTGAACGAGGTCGCCTTCTGGAAGCCCGACGCCGAGAATCCCGACCGCATCGTCCGCAGCGGCCGCATCCAGGACGTCGAGGACGGGCTGTCGGAATTCCCGCATGTGATCCTGAACCAGGCGCGGGTGCACGAGTTCTACCTCGAACAGATGCGCAACTCGGCCAGCCGGCTGACGCCCGACTACTCCCGCCGCCTGCTGGATCTGACCGTGGGCGAGGGCACGCATCCCGTGACCGTGCGGCTGGAGCGGACCGATCCCGACCATGCGGGCGAGATCGAGGCGGTGCGCGCGAAATACGTCGTCGGCTGCGATGGCGCCCGCAGCGCGGTGCGCGCCTCGCTGGGCGGGGTGCTGAAGGGCGACGCGGCGAACCAGGCCTGGGGCGTGATGGACGTGCTGGCCGTCACGGACTTCCCCGACATCCGGCTGAAGAACGTGATCCAGTCGAAGGACGGCGGCTCGATCGTGCTGATCCCGCGCGAGGGCGGGTATCTGGTGCGGATCTACGTGGAGCTCGACGAGCTGGCGGCGCACGAGCGGGTGAAGGCACGCAACATCACGCTGGACCAGATGATCGGCGCCGCGCAGAAGGTGTTCCATCCCTACTCGCTGGAGGTGAAGGACGTGGCCTGGTGGTCGGTCTACGAGATCGGCCAGCGGCTGACCGACAAGTTCGACGACGTGCCGCCGGGCGAGGACCGCGCGCCGCATGTCTTCATCGCGGGCGACGCCTGCCACACCCACAGCCCGAAGGCCGGCCAGGGGATGAACGTGTCGATGCAGGACACCTTCAACCTGGGCTGGAAGCTGGCGGCGGTGCTGCGCGACCAGGCGGCGCCGGAGTTCCTCCACACCTACTCGGCCGAGCGGCAGGCCATCGCCAAGACCCTGATTGACTTCGACCGGGAATGGGCGAAGATGCTGAGCGCGCCGCTGAAGGATCCGAACGACCCCGAAAGCGAGGGCGTCGACCCGCAGGAGGTGCAGGCGTATTTCCAGCAGCACGGCCGCTACACCGCCGGCACGGCGACGGTCTATGCGCCGTCGGTGCTGACCGGCGACGGACGGCACCAGCAGCTTGCGCAGGGTTTCCAGGTCGGCACCCGCTTCCACTCGGCCCCGGTGGTGCGGCTGGGCGACGCGAAACGCATGCATCTGGGCCATGTGCACGAGGCGGACGGCCGCTGGCGCCTCTACGCCTTCGCGGACGGGGACCATCCCGCGGCCGAGGGGTCTGGCATCGCGCGGCTGTGCGACGCGCTCGCCACCGCGCCCGACTCGCCGGTCGTGAAATACACGCCGAAAGCTGCCGATCCCGACGCCGTCTTCGACCTGCGCGCCATCTTCCAGCAGCCCTACCGCGACCTCGATGTCGAGGCGATGCCGGAGATGCTGAAGCCGCGGAAGGGAAAGTTCGGGCTGAAGGACTACGAAAAGATGTTCTGCCCGGACCTCAAGCACGGCCCCGACATCTTCGACGCGCGCGGCATCGACCGGTCCCGGGGCGCCATCGTCGTGGTGCGGCCCGATCAGTATGTCGCGACGGTCCTGCCGCTCGACGGCTATGCGGAGCTTGCCGCCTATTTCGACGGGTTCCTGACCGCCGCAGTGGCCGAGCGGCATCTGGAGGAGGCCTGACGACGCAATGAGAATGAACGGGCCCTGAGCCCAGTCGACATGCAGCACCCAGATAGAGCGATGGCTCCGGTCTTACCCCGAAAGATCGGAGCCCGGCGGAGGCGACTCCACGTCCACTCTGAACGTACCGGACAGGCTATCGCCCGGCGCGAGGATACGTAATCCGAAGTCGCTCGATGCGTTCGGCAGATCCGCAAATGCACCGGCCACATGGGAGGCGGGCTCGATGCACAGGTAGTCGCCTTTCAGGTGTATCACGAGGTGTGACATGCCGGTATCGGCCGTTATCCTCATGCTGGCACCATCGCCGACAAGGGCAGCTGCTTCGGTCCAATCGGAAAAGTGCAGCGTTTGTCCGCTCTCGATCGCGACCTCTCCGGTCCCGGCATGACGAGCCAGTTGTTCCGGCAGGTCCGAACCGCCCGCGAGTTTCCATTGGCGACATGCGTTGGTGCGAATCCTCTTGCGGCTGCACGATCGGAAGTACGGATGCCAGCCCATGCCGCAAGGCATGGCCGCACCCCCCGTATTCGTTAGCCTCAAGGCCACCGAGAGGTTATTCCCGTGCAGCTCGAACCGCTGAATGGCCGTGAAATCAAAGGGCCACGAGTCGTCAGCGCGATACTCCAGTCTCATCTCGAGGAAATCACCGCCCATGTCGGAGGTCACCCAGGGCCGGCGATGGGCTGGACCGTGCATGACATCCATGCCGTTCCCCGAATTCGGGCGAAGGCGGATCAGACGGCCTTCGTGGGGGAAGGCGGCCCCCTGCAGTCGGTTATGAAACGGAAAGAGCGGAAAGGCCCCTGCCTTGGGCCAGTTTTCCAGGTCGATGGAGCGCTCCTCCAGCGGCACGAGAAGGTCGCCGTGATCGATATGACGCAGGCGCAGCATGCGCCCGCCAGCCTCGGGCCAGAAGACCGCCTCCATGCTGTCGCTGGAAATGACATGGCGCGCAGAGCCAGGCTGTCGCGCGTGCGCCCGGAATGCCCTCATTGCAGGCGCCGACAAACCGTGCCGTCATGTCCGATCGCGCGGAAACGGCCTCCCGGTAGATGCTCGGCGATCCTTGGAAGGGGCGACGGGCGCTTCCGTTCGGTACCCGGCCCGGCCAGGGTTCCGGCATTGTCGGCAGGGATATGACCAGGAGCCGTCGCGGCGTTCTTGGTCGACCCGTTCGACGGCACGCCAACCCAGCCGGACGCGCCGGTCAATGCGACGCGCGGACCGGATCGCTCGATCGGACTCCGAGCGCGGCCCGGCCAGGCGCCATTGGTGGGTCGGCTTGAATCGGTCATGTATCGGTTCCCTTCGAACATGCGCTGTCGCGCGTTATTGATTTGATCGAGCAACGCAGTTCTGGCCGACACGAAGCTGGCGCGGACCTCGCGGCAGCGTTGGACGTCGGCGCGGGTCGCTCTTCGGCGGACGCTCCGCACGGTCCCGTTGGCTTCGCACGAAAGAGCCGGACCCCTGCCGCGACACGACAACACCGTCATTTCCGAGGCGCGCCAGCGCGCCGCGGTTACGGGGCGTGAGACTTCGAACCGTTCCGCGAGTTCCAAATCGGAGGGCAGGCGCCGGTCAGAAGCGATGTCGCCGCGGGAGGTCAGGTGCTCGAAGTTCTCGCGGACCGTGTCGCTCAAGCGCATCCTGGGCGCACTGTTAACCGTTCCGACATGCCGGATGTCATCACTCATCGGAAAGCAACATGTCTAGAATCGCAAATGCGCCCGAAGAGCCTGTGCAAGATCGTGTATGATTCCAAGGCGCACTCCTCCGCCACGTCCCGGGTTGGTCAGGGCTCGATTCTTGTTGTCTCAGCGCAATCGCGAGGATTTTCGCGGATCGCACGTTCTTTGCGACATCGACGACAATCAATGGCGTTCTCAATAATGTATATCCGGCGTTGAAAAATGTAAATTATTCTAATACCTGTTGGTTCTGCGTCCAAGTTGCCCGGAGGGTTCGCTCCTGGCTGGCGGGGCGCAGGTCACAGGGAGGATCCAGATGGTACGAACAGTTTCGTCAATTGCGCCGGTGCGGCGTCTGAGGGCCGGGCTCATGCTGGGCGCCGGCATCTTGCCGGTG
>NZ_JARGYC010000179.1 GCF_029168335.1 Psychromarinibacter sediminicola | reverse complement strand
GGGCGGAGAGCGGACCTTCGCCGCAATCTGGCCTAAGGTCCGCTTGCCTATCGTTCGCGGGTTGCAGCACGTATCCGCACTCCGTTTTCGCACAGAGATCCAGTAAGGAAACGGAACGCGGTCCGGCGGCCCGCCGCTTGCCGGAACTCGGCGACAGTCCGACGAGTTCTTTTCACTATCAAAGCAGCGAGGACCGAGGGCGGCTCATGTCGAGCCCAACGGCCGCAATCGCGGGACCGATTGATATGACTGACGTATGGTTGCCCCTGTTCGGGGGGCTCGTTCTTCTCATTTCGGGTGGCGAGTTTCTTGTCCGGGGCGCGGTGAACGTGGCGACCCGGCTTGGCGTCTCGCCGCTGGTAATTGGGCTCACGCTCGTCGGGTTTGGCACATCCACGCCCGAACTCGTGACGTCCGTACAGGCCGCGCTCTCAGAAGCTCCGGGGATCGCCTATGGCAACATCGTGGGCTCCAACATCGCCAATGTCCTCCTCATCCTGGGAATCGCAGCACTCCTCGCGCCCATCACCGTCGCGTCGCAGGCGCTGAAGCGGGACGGTGCGGTGATGGTCGCCGCAGCCGTGGCCTTCGCCATCATCGCGGCCCTGATGCCCCTCGGACGTGTCGTTGGAGCGGCCTTCGTCGCCAGTCTGGGCCTCTACGTTTGGCTCGCCTTCCGGCAGGAGCGCGTCGCCGCGAGCAGCTACGGCGCGGTCTACGACAAGAGCCTCGCGCTTCAGGAGGCCGATCCCGGGCTCGCTCCAGCGCGGAAGGACGCTTCGCCCCTCCTTGTCTCGCTCCTGATCGCGCTCGGCGGTCTCTTCCTTGTCGTCCTCGGCGGGCGCTTCCTTGTCGAGGGCGCCGTCTCGCTTGCCCGCGGTTTCGGCATTTCTGAGACGGTGATCGGGCTGACCATCGTGGCCGTCGGCACCTCGATGCCGGAACTCGTGACCTCGGTTGTGGCCGGGATCCGAAAGCAAGGCGACGTGGCCTTCGGCAACATCGTCGGTTCCAACATCTACAACGTGCTGGGAATCGGCGGTTTCACCGCGCTGATCGCGCCGGGTGGCGTACCGGCCGAGATCGTCACCTTCGACAACCTAGTGATGTTGGGCGTCTCGGCTGTCTTGCTGCTCGTCGCATGGACGAGCCTCCGGATCTCTCGCCTCGAGGGCCTTGCACTTATCATAGGGTACGGAGCCTACGTCTACCTTATCTGGCCTTGAGACCTCGTGAATGACATTCGACCCGCGCAATTGGAGCCTTTCATCCGCGCTTGATGCGGCCTCGCCCGATGTCGTCGCCTCGCTCCTCCTCGTTCTCGTCCTCTGGGTCACGCGGGCAGTCATCGTGAAGCTCATAAGGCTGCGTAGCGATCTGCCACCGCATGTGCTGCGCCGCTGGATCGCCACCACCCGCACCGCCTTCCTGATCCTTGTCTTACTCGGCCTTGTCCTGATCTGGGCACCGCAGCTTCGGACCTTCGCCTTGTCGCTCGCAGCCGTGGCCGTCGCAATTGTCGTGGCGACAAAGGAGATGATTCTTTGCCTCTCAGGCTCGCTTATGAGGGCCTCCACACGGGCTTTCTCGGTGGGCGACTGGATCGAGGTCGCAGGCGTGCGGGGCGAGGTTGTGGATCATACGCTGCTCGCCACGACGCTGCAGGAGTTCCAGCCGAACTCTTTCCATTACACCGGTCGAACGGCGGTGGTGCCAAATAGTGTCTTGTTCGGTTCACCGGTACGCAACCTGACGGTGGTGCGCGAGTATACCTTCCACAGCTTCGCCATCACGACAGAAGCCGACGTGAACCTGCCGGGCCGAGAGGCCGAGATCGCCGACATTGTTGAGCGCCAGTATGGGTTGCACAGGGAGGAGGCCGCGCGCGCCAA
>NZ_JARGYC010000178.1 GCF_029168335.1 Psychromarinibacter sediminicola | reverse complement strand
TAGCGGTTTTCCCATGATCCACCTCCACATATAGTGAATCACAAACCCTTCCTTATGGGAATCCCCGACTCTGGTTTTCCGCACGAGGCTCTAGCGCGCGGTCCCTGCTGCGAGCGAACCGCTAAAGCGTTCGCCGCGGACCTCAATGGCTGCAAAACGGCGGTCGATTTCGGCCACCTCCTCGTCGCTGAGTTCCACCTCCGCGGCCGCAATGTTCTCCGCCAGGCGAATTGGCTTGGTGGTGCCCGGGATTGGCACGATCGAGGATCCGCGAGTGAGCAACCACGCGAGCGAAACCTGCGCCGGCGTTGCACCCCTGCGCTGAGCGACGTCGTTCACGAGGTCGATCACCGCCTGATTGGCCAAACGGTTCTCCGCTGAAAGGATCGGATTGTTCTTGCGACTGTCATTTGGGTCATCGAAGGAAACCGTCTCGTCCATTCTGCCGGTGAGGAAACCGCGGCCGAGCGGGCTGAAGGCAACAAGCCCGATGCCAAGTTTGGCGAGAACCGGCATCAGCAGCTCTTCCGGCTCGCGCCACCACAGCGAATACTCGCTCTGAAGCACAGTCACCGGCTGGACCTGATGAGCACGCCGGATGGTGTCGAGACCGGCCTCGGACAGGCCGAAGTGCCCCACCTTGCCCTCGGCAATGAGGTCCCGAACGGTTCCCGCCACATCCTCGATGGGCACTGCGGGATCCACCCGATGCTGGTAGAAGATGTCGATTCGGTCGGTGCGAAGCCGCTTCAACGACGCCTCGGCGACGAGGCGGATGCGCTCCGGACGACTGTCGAGGCCGAGATCCTGTTGCCCCTCACGGAAGCCGAACTTCGTGGCGATGACGACCTCGTCGCGCACCGGTTCGAGTGCCTCTCCGACCAGCGCCTCGTTCGTAAAGGGTCCATAGGTTTCGGCCGTATCGAAATGCGTGACGCCCTGATCGAAAGCAGAGCGAATCAGAGCTATAGCATCCGAGTGATCCACCGCCGGCCCGCGGTGATGATCGAGGCCCATACAACCATAACCAATCTCGGCGACCGCCAGCCCGCGACCTAGTATCCTAGTACGCAATTAACGAACCTCCCTGTTATCTAGTGCATGAACGCTCATCGTCGGCCCCTCGAGCTACAAAGTGGATAAGTTTCACCTTTTTTAGAGATGCGAAAGGTGCTGCCATGTGTGGACGGCTCAGTTTACGCAAGGGTTGGTTTGACCTAAGATCGATCTTGGCGGGGTGCTTGGCTATGACCAAGCAGATGAAGGCGACCGGCAAGTGCTGGCAGAGGGATTCCAACTCGTCTCGGCTTGGACAGTGACGCTGTCCCTTATGCCGCGCAGAGACCGCGCCACTCGGCGAGAGCGGCGGCACGGTTCTTCTTGAAGTTGGCTCGGGAGTAGAAGCTGCGCTCCGAGTTGAAATGGTTGCTGACCGAGGCGTGGACGGAGGCGAATTTCTGCAATGTTCGCATCCGCCGGAACCGCTGCATCGCCCGCTCGCGTCGTCGGAATGGCAGGTGGGAATTCTCGGCGCGGTTTGTTCAGCCAGCGACCGGTTTCCTGGCGATCGGCCGCACCGATCTCCTTGAGCGCCGCGCCATAGGACCGAAGCCGGTCGGTCACTATGAAGTCCGGCCGACCGTGGCGCTTCATCGATTTTCTGAGGAATTTCAGGGCCGCCTGCTTGTCGCGGGTCTTCGTCACGAAGCTCTCGAGCACCTCGCCCTCATGGTCGACAGCCCGCCACAAGTAGTGGCGCTCCCCGTTGATCTTCACGACCATCTCGCCCGGGTGCCATCGCCACTGGCTCGACCGCATTCCCGTGATCCGGCGGTGCCGGATCTCGGCGGCGAACATCGGCCCGAACCGGTGCCACCAGAACCGGACCGCTTCGTGGCTCACGTCGATCCCACGTTCGTGCAGCAGGTCTTCGACATTCCGCAGCGA
>NZ_JARGYC010000177.1 GCF_029168335.1 Psychromarinibacter sediminicola | reverse complement strand
CACCAAAAGCCGGGAAACCTTGCGAAAACGGATACTGCAAATGCAGCCAAAACCACACGTTCTCAATCGCTTGCCCATTCTTCACGTGTGACTAGTTCCGCTCGGCGAGGTATCGATTGCGCTGCCCGGGAAGGGGTTCGACGCGTATCGGGTGCTCCGGCAACGGGCCTTCGCCAAGCCAGGAAAGGGCTCCCATGAAACGCGCCGAGCTTTTCGGCGGCGCCCGATGCGCGATACCGGAAGAAACCAACTGGTCAAGGTTCAAGCCGTCCCCGAGGTGCATGGTCGCGCGTGTCGCCAAATGGATTTCGCCGGATACCATGGAGATGTCGTGGCCGTTTCGTCGTGCAAGGTCGCACACCAGCCGCTGCATTCGGCGCCACTTGTCTCGGTGCGCACGGCTCTGCCACTGGTCACGCAGATCGTCCTCGGATTTCTGCATTCGCGGAATCAAAATCATGAGCGCTTCCAAGAGCGACAAACGGGGCCCGAGCAGAGAGGCACGCTCGACATCAGCACGCTGTGGCCCTGGACATCCCGCTGCGCCTCAGCCTCCATCATCGCCCAACCACCCGGGCCCATGATTTGCCGCCGCGTACGCTCGGACCGGAGGTCGGGCGCGAGTATCCGCAGGTCAGGAGCATCGACGACCCAGCCGAGATGGTGTCCCTCAGAGTCGGCGAAGCGACTGGGCAGGTCGCCATCGGTTGTCGCCTGGTGAAAAATCAGGAAGCTCTCGCGCGCGACTGCGAAGAGCGTCTGCCCGACTGGCGACTACGTGCACCAGCGGCGTAGCGAGCCCCAGCCGTCGCAGATATCTTGATCGTCCCATTGCATGAGCGACGGAATAGTGTTCTCCCGAGAGTAATGTGCTGTCGATCTGTCAGCCAGCGATCCCGGTCGAGAACAGGAACTCCATGTATACGGCGTAGGCAGACAACAACAGCGTGCCCAGTACGCGCCCGATCTGTTTCGAGGCGAACAGCGCGCCGAGCAGCACCAACGCAGCGCCCAGCATGACCGGCGTGTCGATCTCGCGGAACCGCGCGCTGACCTCGATAGGCTTGATCACCACCGTCACGCCGAGGATCGCCAGAATATTGAAGATGTTGGAGCCAATCACGTTGCCAAGGATCACGTCGGAATGGCGCCGGATCGCGGCGACGATGGCGGTGGCAAGCTCCGGCAGCGAGGTTCCGATGGCGACCAGCCAGCACGCGCCTCGCTTGCGCGAGGATCGTGTGTCCCTGCGGCGTCAGCACCGCGCCGCGCTGCCCGCGCTCCACCAGTGTCACCCCCAGCGCGGCCTCCAACGCCACGATCTGCTGGCTCAGGGAAGGCTGACTGATGCCGACCCGCTCGGCGGCGCGTCGGTAATGCCGCGCATTCGCAAGCGCCGCGAAATAGGCCAGTTGGCGCAGGGTCAGTTCGCTGGACATGAAATGCTCGTGGAAAACCTTCGGCACGCGACCGCGCTTATATAGGAAAGGCCTATCGGGCTTTCAGGACGCGCTGCCTTCTTCCGATCAAGACTCCCGCCCATTTCTCGGGTGCGATCACGTTTGATCGCCCACACACACCAGGACAGGAGACCCGTCCTGACGACGATACCCGCCCGACTGCGGACCGCACTTCCGGTCAAGGTCGCGCAGCTGCAGCGCCGCCGCCGCCAGGTGGCGGAGCAGATCGACGCGGAGCTGCAGCGCCCGATGCCGTGCAGCCTGGTGCTGAAACGCCTCAAGCGTCAGCGCCTGCGCATGAAGGACCAGATTGCCCACTATACAGGCCAGATGAGACGTGCGGACGGCAGCGATGGTCCGACGCAGGTGGCGTCAAGATCTTTCGGTTTGTCTTTCTGAACAGCGGGTTGCGGTTCATGCACAGCCCCGACCTCGACGACATGCGCCGCGCCATCGGCGAAGAGGATCAGGATGGGCCGGACGGAGGTACCGCGCATCTGCAACCTCGGGCCGTCGCCACGCCCAGGGCTGCGTGATGCCGA
>NZ_JARGYC010000176.1 GCF_029168335.1 Psychromarinibacter sediminicola | reverse complement strand
CAGGGAGGATCCAGATGGTACGAACAGTTTCGTCAATTGCGCCGGTGCGGCGTCTGAGGGCCGGGCTCATGCTGGGCGCCGGCATCTTGCCGGTGCTTGCGCTGTCGGCGGCGGCGCAGGATGTCACCGGCCAGGCGCCGTCGCTTTCGGAGATGGTGGAGGCGGGAGATCTGCCGCCGGTCGAGGCGCGTGTCGGCGACGAGCCCGAGGTCGTGGAGCCGCTGAACGCGATCGGCAATTATGGCGGCGATCTCCGGATCTACCTGCGGGGCAGTTCCGACCACAACCACATCCTGCGCGTCGTGGGGCCGCAAGGTCTTGTGCGCTGGGATCCCGAATACACCAAGATCGTGCCCAACGTGGCCGAGCGCTTCGAAGTCTCCGAAGGCGGCCGGGTGTTCACCTTCTATCTGCGCGACGGCATGAAGTGGTCGGACGGCGAGCCGTTCACCGCCGATGACGTGCTGTTCAACATCGAGGATCTGGTGCTGAACGACGAGTTCGCGCCGACCCCGCCGCGCTATACCTCCGGCGGCGAGCCGATGCAGGTGGAGAAGGTCGACGACTACACCGTCCGCTTCACCTTCAAGGAGCCCTACGGCGACTTCCTGGCCGAGCTCGCCAGCCCGCTGGGCCAGCACCCGGTGCTCTATGCCAAGCACTACTGCGCGCAGTTCATGCCGGACTACAACGACGACGTGGATGCGCTGATCGAGGAGAACGGCGCCACCGACTGGCAGAACCTGTTCATGCAGAAGTGCGGCGACATCGAGATCCCGGCCCGCTGGGGCAACCCGGAGCGTCCGACGCTGGACCCGTGGATCATCACGGAACCCTATGTCGGCGGCGCGACGCGCGTCGTGCTGGAGCGGAACCCCTACTTCTGGCAGATCGACACCGTGGGCAACCAGCTGCCGTATATCGACCGCGTCGTGGCGCCGATCGATCAGGATGTCGAAAGCCTGATCCTGTCGGTGATCGGCGGCAAGGTCGATTTCGGGCTGCGCCACATCGACCCGCCGGCGAACCGGCCGGTCCTGGCCGAGAACCGCGAGGAGGGGGACTACCACTTCTTCGAGGCGAAATCGACCGGCGGCACCGACATGTCGATCAGCCTGAACCTCACTCACAAGGATCCCGACCTGCGCGAGCTGTTCAACGAGAAGGACTTCCGCGTCGCGCTCTCGCTGGGGATGGACCGGCAGGAGATCATCGACACGGTGATGCTGGGCCAGGGCGAGCCGTGGCAGCACGGGCCGTTCGAGGACCATCCGTATCACCACGAGCAGCTCTCCACGCAATATCTCGACTACGATCCCGAGCGGGCGAACGAGCTGCTCGACGGGCTGGGCCTGGAGCGCGGCGACGACGGCGTGCGCCGGATGGAGAACGGCGAGCCGGTGCGGTTCCAGGTGGACGTCATCCCGACCTTCGACCCGACCTGGGTGGACTCGCTGGAGCTGATCGAGCAGCAATGGGCCTTGCTGGGCGTCGACATGGAAATCAACCCGATGGAGCGCACGTTCTTCTACGAGCGGACGTCCAACAGCAACGACCACGACGCCGCGGTCTGGCGGGCGACGCAAAGCTGGGTTCCGGGGCAGATCCCGCAGATGCTGGTGCCGGTGCACCATGACAGCCGGTGGGGCATCGCCTGGCGCGACTGGTACCTGAGCGGCGGCTCGGAAGGCGAAGAGCCGCCCGAGACCATCAAGACGCGCCTGGAGCTCTACGACACCGCGCGCGGCCTGACCGACACCCAGGAGCGCATCGAGACCTTCCACGAGATCGCCGATATCGCGGCGGAGGAGTTCGAGGTGATCGGCGTGTCCAAGGCGGTGCCGACCTACGGGATCGTCAAGAACGACCTGATGAACGTGCCGGAGAGCATGCCGAGCTCGTGGTACTACCCGACGCCCTCGCCGACCCTGCCGCAGACGTGGTTCTGGAAGGACGAGTAAGGCGACTTCCGCGGCGCCGCCCCTGCAGCGGCGCCGCGACACCGATCCGGGG
>NZ_JARGYC010000175.1 GCF_029168335.1 Psychromarinibacter sediminicola | reverse complement strand
GGGGGCCAGCCCCCCAGACCCCCCGGAGTATTTCTCGCCAGAAGAAGCATTGGGGCGGTGGCGCGGGGCGTCAGGAGTCCGCGCAGTAGGCCGCCATTGTCTCGCACAGGTGGTCGAAGGTCAGGCGCAGGCGGGGATCCTGGCGCAGGTCCTCGTGCATCGTCACCCAGGTTTCCAGCGGCACGGCGAAGGCCTCGGCGAAGAGATGGGTGAGGCGCGGCGGGCGCCGGCCGAGTGCGGTCTGGCAGATGCCGATGCCACAGGCGGCGCGGATCGCCGACAGCTGGGCGATCTGGTTGTCGATACGGTAGGCAAAGCGCGCGCGGTCGAAGGTGACGCCGGTGGTCTCGAAGCCGCGCGTGGCGCTGCTGTCGCGGTCGAAGCCGATGATCGTGTGTGCGGTCAGGTCATCCAGCGTGTCCGGCGTGCCGTGCCGGGCGAGATAATCGGGATGGGCGTGAAAGCCCAGCTCCACCGTCCCGACCCGTTTCGCCACGAGCGCCGATTGCGTGGGGCGGATCATCCGGATCGCGATATCGGCCTCGCGGCGCAGGAGGTCCGAGGTCGTGTTCGACAGGACGATCTCGAAGGTCAGCCCCGGCTGGCGGGCGCGCAGCTCGCGCAGGAGGGCCGGCAGAACCTCGGCCCCGATCACGTCGCTGGCAGAGATGCGGACGGTGCCGGTCATCGCGCCGGCCTCGCCCTCGGTCGCGCGCTCCGCCGCCGCGGCGGCGGCCGCCATCGTCTCGGCATGAGGCTTCAGCCGCAGCGCGAGGTCGGTGGGCGCGAGCCCCTGCGGCGAGCGGGTGAAGAGCCGGGCGCCGCCGAGCGCCTGTTCCAGCTGCTCCACGTGTCGGGCCAGCGTCGGCTGGGTCAGACCCAGCCGGCGCGCGGCGGCGGAGAGGCTGCCGGTCTGCAGCACGCTCAGGAACGAGCGGTAATGGTCCCAGGTCGGTGCGCTCATCTATTTCCGTATAGCAGAGCCACGGATTATCGCAATTTTCTTGAAGCGGAGCAGCGGGCATATCGGCGCCATCGCAGACAAGGTCGCAGACAAGGAGGCTGACATGCACCGCACAGACCAGAAGACCGCCCTGATCCTCGGCGCCACCGGCGGCGTCGGGTCCGAAACCGCCCGCGCGCTGGCCGCGCATGGCTGGCGCATCCGCGCGCTGGCCCGGGATCCGAAGAAGGCCCCTGCCCTCGATGCCGAGTGGGTCCGGGGCGACGCCATGACCCGGCAGGACGTCGTTGCCGCCGCGGAGGGCTGCCAATTGATCTTTCACGGGGTCAACCCGCCGGGCTACCGCGACTGGGACAAGCTGGCCGTCCCGATGCTGGAGAACACCATCGCCGCCGCGCGGGCCGCGGGCGCGCGAGTCGTGTTTCCCGGCACGGTCTACAACTACGGCCCGGACGCCTTTCCCGTGCTGCGGGAGGATTCGCCGCAATCCCCGACGACGCGGAAGGGTGCCGTGCGGGTCGAGATGGAGCGCCGGCTGGAGCGGGCGTCGCACGACGGCGTCCCGGTGCTGATCCTGCGGGCGGGGGATTTCTTCGGCCCCTACCTCACGGCGAACTCGTGGTTCTCGCAGGCGCTCGTCAAGCCCGGCCGGCCGCTGACGCGCGTGACCTATCCCGGCGCGCGCGAGGTGGGGCACGCCTGGGCCTACCTGCCGGACTTCGGCGAGACGATCGCGCGGCTGATGGACCGGGAGGCGGAGTTGGGCGTCTTCGAGCGGTTTCACATGGAGGGGCACTGGTTCGAGCGCGGCGTCGAGATCGCCGAGCGGCTGCGCCCCGTCGCCGGGGTCCCTGACGCGCCGATCCGGCGGATGCCGTGGCTGGCGCTGGACGCGCTGTCGCCCGTCGTCACCACCTTCCGCGAGTTGCGCGAGATGCGCTATCTCTGGCGGACGCCGGTGAAGCTGGACGGCGCGAAGCTGCGCGGCTTTCTCGGGGACGACCTGCCGCACACGCCGGCGGACCTGGCGCTGCGGCGGTCGCTGGAGGGCCAGGGCTGCCTGCCGCAGTCCGACGCCGGCCTCGCCCCCGCCGCCGCGTGAC
>NZ_JARGYC010000174.1 GCF_029168335.1 Psychromarinibacter sediminicola | reverse complement strand
TCGGCGAACTCATCGACTGCTTCACGCACCAGGAATGCGAAAACTACTTCGCCGCCTGCGGATACGATGCAGATTGATCGGAAAACGCTCTAAGGAGAGAGCGCAGAAAGTTTGGGATTTTGTTTCGCAATGGGAAATCCTTGGAGTCGCATACAAAGGACGTGAGGCCGAAATTGACCCAGACGAAGCATTGGATGATTTGATCTCCCTATTTTCTCAAATAGCTGAGACTGGTAATTTTGATGGAGTGGCAGTTTTGCTTGATGAGGCAGACAGCCCGCCATCTGAGGCTGGCCTTGGCGAGTTTCTAAAGATCGCGACTGAGCGACTATCGAAGCGGGGCTGCAACCGAGTGCTCTTCGTTCTGGCAGGGCAACCGGTTGTCATTTCAAAGCTTAGAGATAGCCACGAGTCCTCACTGAGGGTATTCCACGTGCTTGATATGCAACCTCTGGAACCAGATGAACGTCTGCATGTCGTACGCCATGGAATTATGACTGCGAACAAGAAAAACGATGAAAAAACAAGCATCGACGATGAGGCAGTGCATCTTCTCGCATCTCTTTCCGAAGGCTATCCTCATTTTCTACAGCAATTCTCTTATTCGGCATTCGAGGCCGATATCGACGGCAGGATCTCTCCAGATGATGTTACGATGGGTGCATCTTCAGAAAACGGTGCGATATCTCAGCTGGGCGCAAAATACTTTAGTGAAATGTATTTTTCTAGAATTTGGTCTGACGACTATAGAAAAGTTCTTAACTTTATGTCAGGATTTGGAGATTCTTGGGTTTCTAGAAAGAATATCGTTGAAAATTGCGACGTAAGCGAAACAAATATAAACAATGCGCTATCGGCTCTCAAGAGGCGGGAAATCATATTATCCGATGAAGCGCGCAAGGGCTTCTATCGCCTCCCCACCCGCTCGTTCGCAACATGGATTACGGTAGTTTCCAATACTCAGGCTTAGGAAGCTGAGCCTCTCCCGTCCTCCGCTAACCACCACTACCCTTCACTATCCGCCATTACCCTTCATTATCCGCCATTATCATTCATTACCGCCATTATCATTCATTACCGCCCACTGTCCTCCACTACCCGCCCGCTCCTCCCTCACGAACCCGTTTTTGAACCTTTCCGCGTCTTGGCACGTTCCCACACCCGAACACGTCAGCAACGCCTATCGGGCACACGGACAAGGCGCGCGCTCGCGCCGGAAAGGAAAGACATTGTATACCAGACGCACCTTCCTCGCCAGCGGCGGTGCCGCGCTCGCCGCGACCCCCGCCTTCGCACGGGAGAGCTACACCGTCCCCGAGACGCACATGCCCAAGCGGGTGCGCGTGTCCCGGGACTACCCCGCGGGCCAGATCCACGTGGACCCCAACCGCTACTACCTCTACCTGACCGAGGGAGAGGGGAAGGCCATCCGCTACGTCGTCGGCGTCGCCCGCGACGGGCTCTACGAGGCGGGCGAGTTCACCGTCGGCCGCAAGGTCGAGTGGCCCTCCTGGACCCCCACCGCCTCGATGATCGAGCGCGACCCGAGCTATGCCAAATACGAGGACGGGATGCCCGGCGGCCCCGACAACCCGCTCGGCGCCCGCGCGCTCTACCTCTTCCGGAACGGCCACGACACCGCGCTGCGCATCCACGGCACGCCGAAGCCCTGGACGGTGGCGCAGTCGATCTCCAACGGCTGCGTGCGGCTGGTGAACAGCCACGTCGTCCACCTGTTCGAGCGCACGCCGATGGATGCCAAGGTCGTGCTGCACGACAAGACGACGGCGGCCTGAGCCCCGGCGGCCCGCCCCCAGCACCACGCCCTCGCGGAAACCTGCGGGGGCGTTTCGCGTCTGCGATACATTTTACCCGGATATTATTGCGAGTCATTTTACCCGGGTATAAATAGCGTCCCATCGCAGCAGGTGACGCCATGACAGCCCCAGCCCCCATTCCCGACGCCGCACCCGCGGACAGCATCGTGACCCCCGGCGGCCTCCGCCTGGCCTACGACAGCACCGGCGCGCCGCACGACCCGGCGATCCTGCTGATCTCCGGCCTCGGCACTCAGATGATCGTAAGCGCCGGGCCATCACCCTCGTTGTTTGAGGCACCTTTTCGTCCGAGGTGACACCTGCACAGCAGGAGGTGTCTCATGGATGGCGACGTAC
>NZ_JARGYC010000173.1 GCF_029168335.1 Psychromarinibacter sediminicola | reverse complement strand
GGGCGCTTGTGGCCCGTCTCGTCCACGGCCGGAAACAGACTGCGGAGCCGCTTCAACGCCGCTGTTGGCGTCTCGCTGTCCAGCAGCACCGTCGGGCGCACCGGCGGCAGTGGCTCGGGATAGACGGTCAGAAACCGCGCCAGCAGCCCGTCGTCATCAGCCTTCACCAGAAGCGATTCCAGCTTGTCGGGCTGGGTGCTGCCGATCACCGCAATCGTCAGGTGCTCGACCGTGATCGGGTCGGGACTGGATTTCCGGTCGATGCAATACGCCCGGCCGCCGTAGGCTTCGAGCCAGAACGGACGGTCGCCGCCGCCGTTGTAGCGGTCCATGCCGCCGATCCAGCCGGACAGCTCGTCCCGGCAGAGCAGCAGGCCGCGCCAGGTCGAGGATAGCAGGTCCGCCACCTTCTCCGTCGTCGCATCGGCAATTCGAATGCGGTCGCGGACAGGGGCCGGCCCTGGGTCAGCGTCAGCGGGCTTCTCCGGCGGCGTGTCCCCCTCGGTAATCGCCGCCTTGGCCTCCGACTTCCAGGCGCTATGCACCATGGCCGCCATCTCGCTTTTGGCATCCCACTCGGCCCGCTCCGTCTTGTAGGTTTCGGCCAGGTCGCGCTCGATATCCCGCACCGGGTCGAGTACGGCATCCAACGCAGGGCTCTTCCCGGCCGACGGGTTGCCGATCAGCGCGCCCCAGAGAACGGGCGGCTCCTTCCACCCATCCCACGGGACCGCCCAGCGTGCGTTCCCGATGGCCGCGCTGGCCGTGACCAGCAGGGAGAGAGCCACGTAGTCCGGATGCGCCCCCTTGGCCTCGCTGGCGGTCCTGATCCAGTCCGACCACGGTCCGAAGACGGATTGGAAGTCTTCGTCGGTCATCTCCGGCGCTGGCGGCCTGTCGGGACGGATCACCGTCATATCCGGGTCAGGCCAGCCTGCGGCAGCGTCGAACGGGAGGATGGCTGCTTCGGTGTTGCTCATGCCGCGCCCTCCCGCTCCTGAAGAACGTCGTTCCAGTCCTGCCCGTCCGGGGCTGCCATCAGATTGACGGTCCACCCGAGCGTGTGGGCGCGTCTGCCGAGGGCATCCCCCGCTTCCCGTCCGGGGGTGTCGCCATCGGTCGCGATGATCAACTCACCGGGGCGTTCGGGCAGCACAAGGGACTTCAGGCCGGAGGTGGAAAGAGCCGCCCAGACGGTCGCCGAGCAGGGCAGTAGGCCCGACAGGAGCGAAAGCCCGGTCTCGATGCCCTCGCAGACCACCAGGGCGTCAGGCCCCTCGGAGAGCCGTACCGCGCCGCCGGCGCACGGTCCCTGCATCAGCTTCGCGTTCGTGGACAGCCGCGCACCCTTCTTGTCGAGGTAGGTCCGGTGGACACCTCCGGTCGGTTCCACGTTTGCCACCTTCGCGCAGGCCCATGAACTGGACGGCTGGTGGTAGATGTCCGGCGCGAAGCGCAGGCTGTCCGGCAGGTCCGCCGTGATGCCCCGCCGCCGCAGGTAGGTCTCCGCCTTGGTGCCTTCGATGGGCTTCGCCGCCTCCCAGAGCGACCGGGCCTTTTCGAGCTGGTGCGCCGCGTAGGCCTTCCGCTTCCGGTCGGCCTCGCGATGGGCCTCGAAATCGAGTTGCACCGCGCCGAGGTCGGCTCCGGCCGCGTTCGCAATCTCCACGAAGCTGCAACCGGACTTGAAGCAGTAGAGCAGGATTTTCCCGTTTGCCGCGCCGACGCTGAGCGCGCGCTGGTCGTGGCGGCGCTCCGGCTGGCAGAGGGGGCAAGGTGCCTGCCCCCTCCCGTTTTTCCAGTGACCGCCGAGTTGGTAAGTCAAGGTGCGTGCGTCCATCATTTGCAGGCACCTCCGAAGGCGAAGGCCGCGACTTCGCGGGCCAATTGCTCCGGGAGACCGGTCTTCCGGCGGATGCGCCGCTCCTGAAGGTCGCGGACGGCTGCGGGGATGTTGTGCTTGTCCTGCATCACGCCGCCACCTCGTTCTGGCCGAGGAAGCGGACGCGGGAGCGCAGCACGTACCGCGCATGGGTGCCGGCAAAGGGTCCGTCATGCTTTTCCGTGACGGTCTCAATATCCACGCCCTTTTCGCGGAGGCACCATACATAGTGCGACCAGCGAGGCGCGGGGTTGTCTATCGGCGTGCAGCCCTTCTGGCCGGCATTCGCTAGCTGAGTGAGAGCCCAGAGCTCACGCCCGCCGACAGTGATGCTGAA
>NZ_JARGYC010000172.1 GCF_029168335.1 Psychromarinibacter sediminicola | reverse complement strand
ACGGATCGACATGTTGCAATACCCGGAGGACGTCACATGCCCGCTCGCCTTCGCCTGTCCGCGGAAGAGCGCCGATCCGCCATCCTCGATGCCGCGGCGCGCCTGCTTGCCTCGCGCGGCTGGGAGGCGCTCACGGTCAGCGAGATCCTTGGCGAAGCCGGGCTCTCGAAAGGGGGGTTCTACCACCACTTCTCCTCCAAGGAGGATATCCTCGAAGCCCTGGTCCGCCGCTTCGCCGACGCCGCGACCGCGGCCGCGACCACCGGGGCCGAGGCCGACGGGGCGAGCGTGGTCGAGCGTATCTCGCGCTATCTGTGGGACGCGATGAGCTGGGAGCTCGATCACACCGAGGAGGTCATCGGCATCGTGCGCCTCGCGCGGCGTCCGGGAAACCGGTCGGTTTTCACGAAGCTGAGCCAGGAAAGCGGCCGGCGGTCGCTTCCCGGCCTGAGAGAGCTGCTGTCGGAAGGCGTGACGCAGGGCGTTCTCGATCTGGCCGATATCGACGTGACGGCCGATCTTTTCCTGCAGCTCGCAAGAACGAGGTGGCTGGCGTTCATCGACATCCACGACGCGGCGCGGCAGGGCCGGCGAGAGGCGGCGGAAGAGAGACTTGCACGCCGGCTGCGCGCCGAGCAGCAGGCATTCGACCGGCTCCTCGGGCTGCGCGAAGGCAGCATCCGGCTGCCCACCGACAAGGCGTTCGAGAAGCTGCTGTCATAGACGGGGGCCTCTCGGGCGGCGTAGGCGCTAGCTGTCATAGCCTTCCGCGTCCTCAGCTATGCCTCCGGTGGACACATCCTCCGCGGTGTCACGCGGCTGTTTGATCTTGGGTGCCGGTGCTTTCCAGGCAGACAAGTTGGCCCCGACCTCGCCGTAGAACGCCGGTACAATGGCTTCCAGGTCCGAGATGAAATTCACCTGTTGCGTGAATCTGGCCCCGAGGCGTCGCGAGAGGAAAATATGAAACCCGTGTGTCGTAAGGTGCTCTTTGCCTTCTTCACAGATGCCCACATTGTCCCGAAGGTCAGATACAAGGAATTGCGTCGGCTCGCTGGCTCCGGGCCACATGAGCCTGACATACAGGTCGTCTGCCTTCTCGACTTTGATCTGGCGAAGGAGCCAATTGACCCGTGCTTTGGATGACTTCCTGTCGGCTGGTGCCTTTAGCGTCATTCCTACATCAATGCATCGACGAGTGATATCGGCCACCACGTCAATGGGCGCTGCCGCGTCCGGGACATCCAGACAGGAAACCAACTGAGTCCTTTCTCTCAGCAGCGTGTACTCGTCCTTCATTCTTTGTGCCGGATCGTTGCGGTGCTTTTTGGGAAGCTTCTCCATCACTGCCGTTCCCGTCATGCGGCTGAGAATGAGGGAGAGGTCGCGCGTTTCCTGGTGCCAGGCTTGGATCACCTCCTGGGCTTCCACCGACTTTGTGCCGATGACTCCACCACTAGAAACCAACCGGTTCAGTTCAGTCCACGACGAGGGCATCCGGTCGAAGCCCCTGACGCCCGCACTCTCATGACTTAGGAACCTGCGAAGTTCGTTCAGAAGGAAGCGCTGGTCCGTGTCTCCGACGGACTCCTGGCTAAGCAGCAGGTCGGCCTCTGTCAGGACATGCATCCAGGACCAATGGTAGACGGGCACCTTTGAGCGGCTACGACGAACTTCCTCAACGGGATGGCTGCCCGGTTTCGTCGCAAACTGGTTCGAGACGGTTATGACGCAGTCGATTCCGTTGTCCTTCGCCAGTATCCGATACCGTTCAATCTGATCCGGCTTCAGTTCCGCGTTTCCGACCTTGGCCTCTACAAGGGCGCGCCATTCCCTCGATCCAACCCTCAGGACGATCAGGCCGTCGGGACGTTCCTTTATCGAGGAGCTTTGGTTCTTGAAGCAAACCTCAGTGAACGCCGTGATCGATGCACGCTTGCCGACACGTTGCCCCACGGAAGAGAGTAGTAGGGCACCAAATTCCTCGATCCTGGATAGACAGGCGAGCAGTATGGAAGTTGTCCTGCCCTCTTTGGATGTCGTTGAAAGAACTGGGAACAGACGGGCGGCCTCACCTTGAATAAGGTATTCCGGAAGTCCTTCCGTCATAGATCACCTCGGAAACGCTACTCTAGAGCCTCGTGCGGAAAACCAGAGTCGGGGATTCCCATAAGGAAGGGTTTGTGATTCACTATATGTGGAGGTGGATCATGGGAAAACCGCT
>NZ_JARGYC010000171.1 GCF_029168335.1 Psychromarinibacter sediminicola | reverse complement strand
GGCGTGCGTGACGCGGGACTATGATGTGATCGTCAATGGCGGCGGGCCCGTGGGGATGGGGCTGGCCATCGAGCTGGGGCAGCGCGGGGTGCGGGTCTGCGTGGTGGAGCGCTATCCCGAGCCGCAGCCGGTGCCCAAGGGGCAGAACCTGACCCAGCGCACGGCCGAGCATTTCCGGGCCTGGGCCTGCGAGGCGGAACTGCGCGTGGCGCATCCGATCCCGGAGGGGGCGGGGATCGGCGGGCTGACCACCTACCGGACGCTCCTGAGCGACTATACCTACGACTGGCTGACGCGGGAGAGCGTGGCGGACTACTACGCCACGGCCAACGCGCGGCTTCCGCAATACGCGACCGAGCGGGTGCTGCGCGCGCGGGCGGCGGAGATCGAGGCGGTCGACGTGCTCTATGGCTGGGAGGGCGCGGCGCTGGCGCAGGACGCGGACGGCGTGACGCTGGAGATCGCGGAGCGGACAGGCGACGCGCGGCGCAGCCTGCGGGGCCGCTACCTGGTGGGGGCGGACGGCAGCAAGTCGTTCATCCGCGAGGCGGCCGGGATCCCCCAGACGCTGCGCGACCACGACCGGCGCATGGTGCTGGCGGTGTTCGATTCGCCCGAGCTGCACGAGAAGCTGGAGCGCTACCCGGGCAAGGCGTTCTTCTGCGTGCTGCATCCCGATTACGAGGGCTACTGGCTGTTCTTCGGGCGGGTGGATCACGGGCGCAGTTTCTTCTTCCACGCGCCGGTGCCGCTGGACACGACGACCGAGAATTTCGACTTCCGCGCCTTCATCGCCGCGGCCATCGGCGCCGACGTGGCGCTGGAGATCGACTATCTGGGGTTCTGGGACCTGCGCATCGCCATCGCCGACCGCTATCGCACCGGCCGGGTGTTCATCGCCGGCGATGCCTGTCATTCGCATCCGCCCTATGGCGGCTATGGCGTGAACATGGGGCTGGAGGATGCGCGCAACCTCGGCTGGAAGCTGGCGGCGGCGATCCAGGGCTGGGGCGGCGAGGCGCTTCTGGACAGCTACGACGCCGAGCGGCGGCCGGTCTTCGAAAGCCTCGCGGAAGGGTTCATCGAGCGCTATATCCGCGAGGACCGGGCGTTTCTGGAGACGCATTCGCCCGACGCCGACCCCGAGGCGTTCCGCGCCGCCTGGGAGGGGCGGAACCTGGACGCGGCGGAGGTGGATGCCTTCGAGCCGAACTACGAGGGCTCGCCCCTGTGCCCGGTGCCCGGCGCGCGGCCGAGCGCCAAGGGCCGGCACGCGCTGGCGGCGCGGGCGGGGCATCACCTGTCGCCGGCGGATCTGTCGGACGGGCGGGCCGTGTACGACGCCATCGGGGACGGCTTCACGCTTCTGGACTTCACCGCGGACGGGCGCGGCGCGGCCTTCGGGGAGGCGGCGGCGCGGCTGGGGCTGCCGTTCGAGCGCGTGGCCGACGCGCGCGGGCCGGCGGCGGCGCGCTACGGGGCCGAGATGGTGCTGGTCCGGCCGGATCACTACGTGGCCTGGGCCGGGGACGATGGCGCGGCGGCGGAGGTGCTGGCGGTTGCGGCCGGGCGGGAGGCGGCCCTGGCCGGCGCCGGCTGAGGCCGTCCGCACGCCCCGGAGTCGAGAAGGCAGGCGACTCGCGCCGGGATGTGCTAGGCTCGACCCATCAGAGCCCGCCGGAGGCGCGGGACGTCTCCTCCGGCGGGCGCAATCCCGATGGGAGGAGGTGAGCCATGCACATTCGCGAAATCCTGCACCGCAAGGGGCACGAGGTGAAGACCGTGCGCCCCGACACGATCCTGGAGCATTGCGCCGCGCATATGCGGCTGGAGCGCGTCGGCGCGCTGGTCGTTTGCGACGCGGAGGAGCGGCTGAAAGGGGTGATCGCCGAGGGGCACATCCTGCAGGCGCTGGTGGATCACGGGCCGCGGGCGCTGCACGAGACGGCGGCGGACGTCATGGACGACCGGCCCGTCACCTGCGCGCCCGGCGACACGATCGGCGTCGTCGCGCAGCGCATGACGCGGGCGCGGGTGCGGCACGTGCCGGTCTGCGAGGACGGCAAGCTGGTCGGGCTGGTGTCGATCGGCGACATCGTGCGCGACCGGTTCGAGGAGATGGAACTGGAGCGGGGAACGCTGCGCGACCTGGCCGGGGCGCATCTGGCCGCGGTCTAGAGTCTTTCGGGATTAACCAGGCGCATATCCCGCAGCCTGGAAATAGTTTCTGCATTCAACCGGAGAGAACAGGTCGCATATCCTGCCGAGT
>NZ_JARGYC010000170.1 GCF_029168335.1 Psychromarinibacter sediminicola | reverse complement strand
TAGCGGTTTTCCCATGATCCACCTCCACATATAGTGAATCACAAACCCTTCCTTATGGGAATCCCCGACTCTGGTTTTCCGCACGAGGCTCTAGCAGTTTGGCGCTGATCAGATGCATAGGCGATGGCTAGATCGCTAGGCGCAGCAGTGCCCAACCCTCGTGAACTCGATCGCGCTAGATTCGCAAGACTGACCTCTCCGCGGTTACGCTGTAGGCGTCGGCAGATCGAACAACGCAGCTCCGGCGCAGGGCCAGAGCTTCAAGCGTCTTGCCTCAGAGAGTTGCGAAGAGATCACTCCGGTCTTGCCAGAGCGGCGAGAGCGCATGCCGCATCAGCCATTCGGTGGTGAGACCAATCGGTTGCGTTCCATCCCGGGCGGCGCGGATGACGGCCGGTGCGAGGAACGCCAGCTCGACGAGTTGTTGCACCCGCCGCTTGGACACCTGCTCGGTATCGGCGATCTCTCCGAATGTTTTGCCTGACCGGACCTGTGCGAAGTAGCGATCGCCGCGGGCGATGTTGCGCAGCAGGGTTTCGTCGATCGCGGCGGGCGCGTCTTCGAGCACGAGTTTCGTCTCGACCCCGCGTTTGCGTTGCCGGAACAACGAGGTGAGGGTCAGGAGGTCCTCGGTGATGCGGTCAGGCTCCATCTCGATGAGCGCCGCGAGCGCATCGGTCGACATCGCGACCCGGACCTCGCCGGGAGCGATGTCGATGCGATCCACCAGGGCAAGGAGGTTGGCCGTTGCGTGGTCCGACGCGCGCTGCTCTTCGGTCGGAGGTGCAAGCTTCTGCTGGACCTCCGCGATCTCATCGGTCGTCGCGTCGATGAGGAGCCCTGCCTGTACCTCCGGTGTGTTCAGGTGTCGCTCGAGCAGCCGGGCGATCTCCTGCTCCAGGTTGGACGCCGGCAATCGCCAGCCGGAGGGGTCCCGCGGTATCGATCCGCGGATGAGCCGATGGGAGACGTAGTATCTCAGGCGGCGGCCCTTCGCCGTCTTGGTGTGGCTGGGGGTGAGGCGATCGCCGGTCTGATCGAAGAGCTTGCCGGCGAGTTCTGAGACCGACGGCTTGCCGCCCGCGCGGTTGCGCGGGGTGAAGCTCCGGGCCTTGACCGCGTCCGCTCTCAGCTGCTCCTGAAGGTCGTCCCAGACCTCCGGCGCGATCAGTGCCGGGTGCTGGCCCGGGTACACCTTCGTATGATGCCGAATGCGACCGGCATAAACCGGGTTGGTCAGGATGTAGTGCAGGTGGCCATAGCTGAAGGGCGCGCCCCCTTTGACCCGGCCGCTGCCGAGTGTCCGCACCGGCGTCCGGAGTCCTCGGTCATCGGCCTCCTGTTTGACGATCCGCACGTTCCCGTGCTGCAGGTAGAGATCATAGATGGTCCGGATGACGCTGGCATCGGGCTCGGCGATCTTCAGCGTCCGGCCATCGGGCGCGTAGCCGAGAGGGACGGTGGCGCCCATCCAGAGGCCCTTCTTCTTCGATGCGCTGATCTTGTCCCGGATCCGTTCCGCGGTGACCTCGCGTTCGAACTGCGCGAAGCTCAAGAGCATGTTGAGCGTCAGACGCCCCATGCTGGTCGCGGTGTTGAACGACTGGGTGACGGATACGAAGGAGGCACCGGCGGCATCCAGGCGCTCGACGCTCTTCGCGAAGTCCGCCAATGAGCGGGTGAGCCGGTCAATCTTGTAAACCAGGATCTGGTCGATGGTGGCCCGATCTACCTCGGCCAGAAGCCGGTTGAGCCCGGGCCGGTCCATGGTGCCGCCGGAGAGGCCTCCGTCGTCGTACCGCTCCGGAAGCAGGACCCAGCCTTCGGCCTTCTGGCTGGCGATGAACGCTGCGCAGGCTTCGTGCTGCGCGTCGAGCGAGTTGAACTCCTGCTCCAGCCCGTCTTCGGAGCTCTTACGAGTATAGATGGCGCAGCGGATGCGGTTCATGTGCCTGCCCTCGCGGTCCCGTTCAAGCCGAAGAACCGGGGCCCGGACCAACTGGTCCCGGTGATGCGCCGCGCGATGGCGGACAGCGACTTGAAGCGTTCCCCTGCCATCACGTAGCAGTCTTTCGTGACGTTCACCCGATAGGTCCGCCCGTTCCACTCGCGGACGAGCTGGGTCCCGGGCCGCGGTGCACCGCCAGTGGCCCGGCGCAGCGGTTTGCCTTCTGCGAGAGACCTCAGCGTGCGCTGGAGCTCCGGTTCCAGGCCGCCATACCTCTGGCATTGCGCATGCCAGATTAGAGCGTTTGCCCACCGACATGAATCGATTGGGGA
>NZ_JARGYC010000016.1 GCF_029168335.1 Psychromarinibacter sediminicola | reverse complement strand
ACGACCTGACGCGCTGCCAGGCCACCCCGCGCGGCGGACACGCGAGTCTCAGCCTCAAAGTCGGCCCGACTGGCCCCGTCGGCCCATCCGGCGAAAATGTCGTCGAGATAACCGATTTCTCTGCCTTCTGAGGCAAGGGAAACTGACACGAAGACAGCCGTTCTCTCATTGCGGAGAGGCGGCTGTTACAGTTTCAGGATGGGCAAAATATCCTGCACGAAATGGACACAATATGGACACCGCTGAGCTAAGCGATTGAAAGAAAAGAGTAAGGGGTCTGGGGGGACAGCGTCCCCCCAGCGGATCGGACCGCCGCCAGGCGGTCCGACACATCACGCCGGCAGCTTCGTCTTGCGCAGATAGGGGAAGACGGTCTCGAACTCGCCGTATTTCGCCTTCGCGTCCGCGTCCGACACCGAGGTCGGGATGATCACGTCCTGGCCCACTTCCCAGTTGGCCGGCGTCGCCACGGTCTCCCGCGCCGCGGTCTGCAGCCCGTCCAGCGCGCGCAGCACCTCGGCGAAGTTGCGGCCGACGTTCATCGGGTAGGTCATCGACAGCTTCAGCTTCTTGTCCGGCCCGATGATGTAGACCGAGCGCACCGTCTGGCTGTCGGCCGGCGTCGGCGTGTCGGGCAGGTAGTAGTCGGCCGGCAGCATGTCGAAGGCCTTGGACACTTCCAGCTCGGTATCGGCGATGATCGGGAAACCGACATCGGCGCCGCCATAGGTCTCGATGTCGCCGATCCACTTCTTGTGGTCCTCGACCGGGTCGACGGAGATGCCGATCACCTTGGTGCCGCGCTTCTTCCACTCGGCGTCAAGCTGCGCCACGGCGCCGAATTCCGTCGTGCAGACCGGCGTGAAATCCTTCGGGTGCGAGAACAGGATCGCCCAGCTGTCGCCGATCCAGTCGTGGAAGGTGATCGTGCCCTGGCTGGTCTCGGCGGTGAAGTTCGGAACGGTGTCGTTGATGCGAAGTCCCATGACGGCTCCCTCTCAGTGGGCCCCGGAGGATCGGGGCAGAATCCGGTGATACGGGCGCGTGTGCGCCCCCGCACGGTCTACATGCGCGCGGGGGCCGGCTTGTGCAAGTGCCACGCCGGTATGTCGCTAGCGAATACGCTGCCCGCCCGCGGTGACGCGGCCGGTCTCGCCGTCGACCACGATGTCCGAGACATAGCCGTCCTCGCCGTCCGGCTGCGCGAACCCGCCCAGCATCATCCGCGTGCCCATCGCATCGTCCTCGGACAACAGGTGCAGCGCGACCAGCGCGTCGAGCAGGCCGTTCACCCCGGACAGGCGCAGCGTCGCCGATCCGTCGGGCGCCGGGATGCCGTCGAAGGTCTCCAGGTCGTCGTTGTCGAAGGTAAAGGCCCCCTCGGCGGCGGCCGAGGCGCCCGCGGCCGACACCGACAGCTCCGCCACCGTGACGTCGTAGAGATCGAACGGCGCCGCGCCGGTGGCCTCCAGGCCCTGCAGCGCCTCGATATCGACGAGGTCGACGGTCGGCCGCAGCCCGGCGGTCACGTCCACCGACAGCGTCGCCGGATCGCGCGGCAGCTCTTGCTGCGGGTCGAACAGCGACCAGAGCGCCTCGCCCAGCGTGACGCCTGTCGCCGCGCCGCGCAGGACGGCCGTCGACGGCTCCTCGCTGGTCAGAAGCGGCATGGCGAACTCCGCCTCCACCGTGTCGAAGGCGACGGAGAGCGGCACCGGCATCGCCCCGGGCTGTTCCATGGCCAGGTCGTAGTCGACGGCGCTGCCGGCAACGCGGATGCCGTCCGCGGCCAGGTGCACGCTGCCCTGGTTGCGGCCGACGCTGTCGGTCTGCCGCGTCACGACGGTGCCGCCGGCGGTGATGACCTGTTCGTTCTCCTGGCCGTCGGAGTAGAACTCGTACTCCAGCGCCATCCCGTCGCGCAGCGCCTCCGCCAGCGCGGTCAGCGTCACGCCGCCCGCCGGCAGCGCCACCTCGCCCGCGCCGCCCATCTCGCGCAGCGCGGCGGTTTGGTCCACGGCGACCGTCTCGCCGCTGTCGGGATCGGTCGTCTCGAAGGCGAAGTCGAAGCCGCCGGACCCGATGGCCCCCTCCGAAACGATGGTGAACAGCTCCCCCGCCTCGCGGAGCGTGTACTGCCCCGACAGGTCGTTCATCGTCATCGTCCCGTCGATACTGAACTCCGGCGCCTCTTCGGCCGCCTGCCCGTGCAGGCTGGCATCGGCGAAGGTGACGGCATAGCGGCCGATGTCGTAGTCGTAGGTCACGTCGCCCGGATCGCCGGAGGCGGTGGTGGTATAGTCCTCCACGCGCAGGGTCATCGTCACCGTGCCGCCGCCCGCGCCGGGGATGTCGACACCCAGCCGCCAGTCCTGCTCGTTCGGGCCGCCCAGCGCGACCGTGCCGTCGCCGTTATCGGTCAGGGTCAGGGTGCCGAGCGACAGGGTCGCCTCGCCCAGGCCCATCGGCAGGCCGAACCGCATCTCGATGTCGTGCAGCGTCAGCACGTCGCCGTCGCGGGCGGTCTCGGCCGTGGTCTCCCCGCCGAGCGGGGCGACGGAGGCGGTCAGGTTGTCCCACACGTCCTCGGGCGTGACATCGGCCAGGGCGGCGGCGGGCAGCAGCGCGCAGGCCGCCGTGCCGGTGAGAAATCGAAAGCGAAGCATCGTCGTGTCTCCGGGGTTCGAATGGCAGAAACGAAACGTGCCGCCACGCGGGGGCGCGGCGGCACGGTTGGCATGCAGGGGCGCGCCCTACTGGATTCGCTGACCGTTGGCCGTGATCGCGCCGGTCGCGCCGTCGATCTCGATCTCCGAGACCAGCACGTCCTCGCCGTCGCCGGGACGGGCGAACAGGCCCATCATCATCCGCGCGCCCATCGCCTGGTCCTCGGGCAGAAGGTTCATCGAGACCAGCGTGTCCAGCAGCGCGTTGGCCCCGGTCAGACGCAGGTTCAGCGTGCCGGTCGGGGCGGGAACGCCGTCGAAGGTCTCCATGTCGTCCATGTCGAAGGTGAACGACCCGCCACCTGTCAGCTCGGTGCCCACGGCCGCCAGCCGCAGCTCCTCGATGTCCAGCGCGTGGATCTCGGCGGGCATATCCGCCTCGACCATGCCGGCGCTCTCCGGGTCGAACAGGTCGAACAGGAAGTTCGCCTGGCCGGCCACGTCGAGGATCAGCGTCGCCGGATCGTGCGGCAGCTGGCCCTGCGGGTCGATCATGCCCCAGATCTGCTCGTCGATCGACAGGTCGGCCATGGTCAGGCCAAAGCTGAAGTCCTGCGGTTCCTCGCTGGCCGAGGGCGGCAGCATCAGGCCGAAGCCGAACTCGCCCATCTGCACCGCGACCTGCGGCAGCGGGATCTCGGAGCCGGAGACGGTGAAGTCCAGGCCGGTATTGCCGATGTCGTAGGAGAAGGAGTCGGCGCTCAGCGCGATTTCCAGCAGGCCGCTATCGGTGGACCCGTCCAGGTGGAACATGTCCGACCCGTCCTGGAAGTCGACCAGGTAGGTGGCCGCGCCGTGCGACACCGAGGTCTGGCTGGACATGCCCTCGCCCAGCGCCGCGGCCAGTTCCTTCACGCCGCCGGCCATCATCGCCAGCGACCCGTCGGACTTCACCGACAGGTCGGCGAAGTCGAAGGTCGCGTCGACCGTGCCGTCGCCGCCGTCGGGCTCGTCCATGTGCAGCATCAGCACCATCGACGCGGCGGTGAATTGCGATGCCATGTCGCTATCGCCGCCCACCGTGTAGCTGCCGGCCAGGTCCGACAGCTCGACCGTCGTGTCCAGCTCCAGCGACTCGCCGTCGACGACCAGCTCGGTCACCGAGGCGGTCATCCCCGCGGCGACGTAGTCGTAGGACACCGCGTCCGGCGTGCCCGAGGCGACCATGTCCAGCCCGTCGGTGGCGATGTTCACGCCGACCTCGACCTCCTCGGCGCCCTCCGGCGCCACGGTGACGGTCATGTCGTAGGAGGGCGACATGTCGATCGCCACGGTGCCGTCGCCCTGCTCGGTGAACACGATCTCGGGGATCGTGCCGCTGGCGCTTGCATCCGTGGTCTCCATCCCGAACTGCAGGTCGGTGACCGTGAGCGTCCCGCCATCCTGCGACTCGGAGCCGGCCGTAAAGGTCTGCCCCATCTCTTCGGCCGCGGATTGCCATGCCTCCCAGACCTCGGCGCTGGTGACATCGGCGGATGCCGGACCACCGAAGGCCACGAATAGGGCCGCGGTGGCGCAGAGGGTTTTGCAGTGTTTCATTTTTTTCCTTCCAGGACTAATCCAATGGCGCATAGCTTCCTGCGGGTTGCCGTTCGGGTCAAGGAACGTCTTTGTAAAGGCAGGGGATTCCCGACCCCGTTCCCGGCCCCGAAGCCACCGCGAAAGCACGAAGGAACAGTCACATGGATCTGAGCGGAAAAACAGCCCTGATTACCGGCGCGAGCCGCGGGATCGGCGCGGCTGCGGCGCTGGCCTTTGCCGAGGCCGGCGCCCGCGTGGCGCTTCTGGCGCGCGACGAGGCCGCGATCTCCGAGCTGGCCGGCCGGATCGGCCCCGCCGCGCTGGCCATCCCCTGCGATGTCAGCCGCTACTGGGAGGTCGAGACGGCGGTGAAGGCCACCGCGGACAAGCTCGGCGGGCTGGACGTTCTCGTCAACAATGCCGGGGTGATCGAGCCGATTGCGCAAATGGCCCTGTCCGACCCCGAGGGCTGGGCCCACGCCATCGACGTCAACCTGAAGGGGGTCTACCACGGCATGCGCGCGGCGTTGCCGGTGATGCTGGCCGCGGGCGGCGGAACCGTGCTGACCGTCTCTTCCGGCGCGGCGCATCGCCCGCTGGAGGGCTGGTCGCATTATTGCTCCGCCAAGGCCGGGGCGGCGATGCTGACCTCCTGCCTGCACGCCGAATACGCCGACCGGGGCATCCGCGCGATGGGCCTGTCCCCCGGCACCGTCGCCACGCAGATGCAGCGCGAGATCAAGGCCAGCGGCCTGAACCCCGTCAGCGCGCTCGACTGGTCCGACCACATCCCGCCCGAATGGCCCGCAAGGGCGCTGGTCTGGATGGCCACGCCGGAGGCCGACGACTGGCGCGGCCAGGAAATCTCGATGCGCGACGACGCCGTCCGCGCGCGGCTTGGCCTGGCATGATGCCTGACATGAAGCCTGGCAGGATCCGGCTCGACCGCGACGGCGGCCTCTGGACCGTCACGCTGGACCGGCCGGACAAGTCGAACGCCCTGACCCGCGCCATGCTGACCGAGCTGGCGGAGACGGCCGAGGCCGCCCGCGGCCGGGCGCAGGCGCTGATCCTGACCGGCGCGGGCCGGGTGTTCTCGGCCGGGGCCGACCTGGAGGAGGCGCGCGCCGGCCTCGCCACCGACCCGGTCTGGGAACGGCTGTCGGCCGCCATCGCCGCGCTGCCCGGCCTGAGTATCGCGGCGCTGAACGGCACGCTGGCGGGCGGCGCCTTCGGCATGGCGCTCGCCTGCGACCTGCGCCTTTCGGTCCCGGAGGCGAAGTTCTTCTACCCGGTGATGAAGCTGGGCTTCCTGCCGCAGCCTTCCGACCCCGCCCGCCTGCGCGCCCTCGTCGGGCCGGCCCGCGCCAAGCTGATCCTGATGGCGGGCCAGAAGATCGCCGCCCCCGACGCGCTGTCCTTCGGCCTGGTCGACGAGATCGTGGCGCCGGACGCGCTGATCCCCCGCGCCCGCGCGCTGGCCGAGCACGCACTCGCCGCCACCCCGGACCATGCCGGCGCCATCAAGGCGCTGATCTGACCGGCGGGTCCGGGCGCGGGGCGCCCGTCACGCCACAGGGTCATAGCGGTGCGATGTCTCCGCGGGGCGTTCTGCCGCGCGCACCGGGTAGCCGCCCTGCCTTGGTCCCGGACCATACAGCGTCCGACTCCACACTGCACGACACTGGATTTGCCGTGGGACATTTCCACCTGCGTCGCGCGGCGGAACGCCGTGCAGCGCCGCCCCGCCCCCATCGGGGCGGCGCTTCTGGCGATGACGGTGCCAAGTGCCCGACCTACATGCTTTTGTCTCCGATATCGCAAAGCTCGACCGCGCCCCGGCGGGTCGGCGCTGCACGGCGTTCCGTTTGGCCGGGGGCGCTATCCGGCAATGCCGAGGAAGCAGTGTCGTGTCGCGCGTCCAACCCCGGACAGTTAGCGCTATCTACAACAAAATCAATAACCTAACCCCGTGTCCAACCTTGGACACCCGCTCACTCGGCCCCGGCCGTCGCCGCCGAGGGCGCCGCCAGCCACTCCCGCGCCGCGGCCTCCTCGGCCCGCCCGAAGACCCGCGTCTCGATCGGCGACAGCGCCGCCCCCGCCCGCGTCGCCGTCGCCAGCGCGGCCATGTCGGTCACCAGCGCCACCTTCTTCACCTTGCCCAGCGCCTGCAGCCCGGTCCCCAGATGCGGCAGCGCCGCCGGCACGTTGACCAGGCCCAGCCCGTGAATCACCTCCATCACGCCGATCTCTCCCTCGGCCGCCATGAAGGCCTCCAGCTTCGGAAACAGCACGTCCATATCCACCTTGGAGATGCCGCCGTCGATCACGATCTCCACGTATTTCTCCGTGGGATGCTCTACATACTGAACGCTCATCTCAGCTCCCTTCTCCGATCCGCCTGACCGTGTCGCCCACCGACACCGCGCCGTCCTTCTCGACCCGCGCATAGATCCCGCGCAGCCGCAAGTCCTTGCCCCGGCCGGTATTCACGAAGAGGCAGGCATCGCGCCCGTACCGGTCGATGAAGGCCTGGCAGCCGTTATGCGGCTCTTCGGTCACGGCCATCTCCACGCTTCCCAGCGCCAGCCGCGTGCCGGGCGGGCAGTTGCCCGGCGACAGGTCCATCTCGACAAACAGGTTGTCGCCCGCCGGCGCCCAGTCCGCCCGGTCCTCGCCGGCGATGGCCGCGATGCACCGCGCCGGCATCAGGCAGATCTGCACGTCCGGATGCGGCCGCCCGTCCTCCGTCTCGCGCCAGCAGCCCAGCGCCCAGTGATCGCCCGCGACCCCGCCGGCCAAGCTCAGCTCGGCCCGCTCCGGCATCTCGCGCGCGCCTTTCGCCGGGCGCACGACGATCGCCTCCACGGTGCCGTCCTTCGGCGCCGATTCGATATGCGGCAGCGCCGCCCGCAGCTCCTGCATCGTCCTGTGCGCCATCCGGCCCTCCATCGCTCCGCCCCAGAATGGCGCCGCGCACGCCCGGCGCAACCCCTATCGCCGCGCCCGCCGCTTGCCCGGCGTCTTCGAATGAAACCCCGGCGGCCGCTTCGCCACCCAGCCGATGAACTTCGCCAGCCGCGGATGCGCCCGCAGCGCCGCGACGCTCGCATAGTCCCGCGCCAGCTCCGCCTCGGTCAGCGTGGCATGAATCTCGTTGTGGCAGATCTGGTGCAGCCGCACCGTCTCGCCGCCCTTGCCGCCGCGCAGCTTCGGCACCAGATGATGCAGGCTCTGCGGCGCCTCGGGCGGGATCGGCCGCCCACAAAGCGGACAGATCGGCCCCTCGTCTTGAGTCTCCCCGGTCACGATGCCAGAGGATGGCGCGTCCGCCGCCGGAGACAAGCCCCGCCATGCCCGAACGCCCAGCCGCCCTCATCGTCGGCGCCGGCCCCGCCGGCCTGATGGCGGCCGAGGAACTGGCCCGCGCCGGCCTCCCCGCGACGGTGGCCGAGGCGAAGCCGTCGGTCGCGCGCAAGCTCCTGATGGCCGGCAAGTCGGGGCTGAACCTGACGAAGTCGGAGGATCCGGCGGCGTTCCGCGCGGCCTTTACCGAGGCCGCCCCCTGGCTCGCGCCGATGCTCGACGCCTTCGGGCCGGAGGAGGTGCAGGCCTGGGCCCGCGGGCTGCGCCAGGAGCTCTTCACCGGCAGCACCGGCCGCGTTTTCCCCACCGCGATGAAGGCCTCGCCGCTGCTGCGCGCCTGGCTCGCCCGGCTCGCCGAAGGCGGCGTCACGCTCCGCACCCGCTGGCGCTGGACCGGCTTCGACAGCGACGCGCTCCGCTTCGACACACCCGGGGGCCCGCGCCTTCTGACCCCTGAGGTCACGATCCTCGCCCTGGGCGGCGCCAGCTGGCCGCGCCTCGGCTCCGACGGCGCCTGGGCGCCCTGGCTGGCCGCGCAGGGCGTGCCGGTGTCTCCCTTCCGCCCCGCCAATGCCGGCCTCGCCGTCGACTGGTCGCCGCATATAGCCCGGCAGTTCGGCAGCCCCGTGAAGGGCACCCGCCTGACCGCAGGCGACACCGCCACCCGCGGCGAATACGTCCTCTCCGAACGCGGCCTCGAAGGCGGCGCGATCTACGCCCTCACCCGCGCCCTCCGCGACGGGGCGCCGCTCACCGCCGACCTCGCGCCGGATTTGTCCGCCGACGCCCTCGCCGCCCGCCTCGCCCGGCCGCGCGGCAAGGCGAGCCTGACCAACCACCTGCGCAAGAGCCTGCGGCTCGACCCGGCGCGGCTCGCCCTGCTGATGGAATTCGGCCGCCCCCTGCCCGAGGGCCCCGCCCTCGCCGCGCGGATCAAGGCGCTGCCGATCCGCCACGCCGGCCTCCGCCCGCTGGCCGAGGCGATCTCCACCGCCGGCGGCGTCCCGCACGCGGCGCTCGACGACGACCTGATGCTGCGCGCCCGGCCCGGCACCTACGCCGCCGGCGAGATGCTCGACTGGGAGGCGCCCACGGGCGGCTACCTCCTCACCGCCTGCCTCGCCACGGGCCGCTGGGCCGGCCGCGCCGCCGCCCGCCGTCTGCAGGGCTGACCCCGGGGCTTCTTCTCGTTCCAAATACGCAATCCGGCCGCGCCACAAGCACAGCGCAGGGATCGGAGCGCCCGCGCCTTTGCGGAGGCGGGGTGGGCGGGCGGGCGCCTCCGCAAAGGCGCGGGCCCGGCCCAACGGTCAGCGCCGGGCCGCGAGCATCGACAGGCGGATCAGCGTGCGCTCGACCAGCGCCATCTGCGGCGCCCGCTGATGGGCCGAGCGCAGCGTGAGGTCGGTGTCGGTCAGCATCTGCAGCGCCTGCGCCAGCTTCGGCGCCCCCCAGCTTTGCGCCTGCCGCTGCATCCGGTCGCGGCGCGGGCCGAAGATCGGCGGGCGGGCGCGGGCGATGCCGGCCGAGGGGCCGCCGGGGTCGGAGGCGGCGGCGTAGAGGGTGCGGAAGTGCCGGGTCGCGCCGATCACGAGGCCCACGGGCTGCACGCCCTGGCCGTCGAGCTTCTGCATCACCGGGCCGATCTCGGCCGTGCGGGCCTCGGCGACGATGTTCAGCACGTCGTCGAGCGCGGCCTCGGTGGTGGCCGGCGCGCAGGCGGCGATGTCGGCGTGGGAGACCGGCTCGGGGTCGCCCAGCTTGTAGAGCGCGAGCTTCTCGACGGTCTGGCGCAGGTCGCCGGGGTCGAGGCTGCGGGCCATGGCGGTGATGTCGGTCATCGCCTCCGGCGAGATGTTCTTCAGCCCGGCATGGGACAGCTCGCGCTCCAGCTCCTCGCGGCTGGGCGGGTCGTTGTAGATGCCGATGGCGAAGCCGTTTTTCAGCCCCTCGAACAGCTTGCGCAGGGTCGAGCGGGCCGGCAGCGACCCGGCGGTGACGACGAGATGGGCGTCGCCCTCGCGCCAGTCCTCCAGGGCGGTGGCGATGGGCTTGGTAAGGGTGTCGGTCGCATCCTCCAGAAGGACGCAGCGGGGGCCGGGGAAGAAGCCCTGCTCGCGGATGGCGTCGATCAGCAGCGCCGCGTCCTTGCGGAGCTCGGCGGCGGCGATGCGGGTCAGGCGCATCTCTTCCTCGCCCTTGGGGCCGAGGATGGCGGCGACGAGGTCCTGGCGCTTCAGGGCCACCCGCATCGGATCCTGGCCGTAGATCAGGGTCGCGGCGCAGGTCGGGTCGGGGCGAGAGAAATGGCTGGCAGCGTCGCGGGCGGAGAGCTTCATCGGCGCCAGTCGGGGGCGGTGGCGATCAGCTCCGTCACCAGCTGGTCGGCGAGGATGGTCATCAGGCGCTCCGCGGCGTCCTCGGTGGCGGAGAGGGTGCCGACGATCGAGCCGGTGGCGGAGTAGCCGGTGAAGCTCTCGACCTTGCCCCGGGCGACGACCGCGTCGGTGGCGCGGTCGGTCAGGGTGTAGGAGACGCGGCCGAGGAGGTTGTAGCGGGTGGTGGCCCGGTCGGGGGTGATGCCGAGCCCCTGGCGGTTGGTCCGGATGCGGTAGTCGAGGAGATAGGGCGCCGAGGCGGGGCGGCCGAGGCGGTCCTCCAGCCGGGCGACGAAGACGAAGGCGTTGCGGTCCTCGGGGTCGGCGGCGAAGATCTGGCCGCGCAGCCCCGCGGCCTGGCCGCCAGGGCCGTAGACGGGGGAGAAACCGCAGGCGGCGAGCGCCGGCAGGGCGCCGGCGAGGCCCAGGAGAATCCGGCGACGCGACGGGGTGTCCGAGGTTGGACAGGGGTGCAAGCCTTTGGACTCGCTAGAGATAGCGCTAACTGCCCTTGTGTCCGGACGGGCCGTCCGAGGGGGTTTGCCTGCCGCCATGTCCGCCTAGATCACCACGTTGACGATCCGGCCCGGGACGACGATCAGCTTCTTCGGCGCGCCGCCGTCGAGGGCCTTTTTCACAGCATTGTCGGCCAGCGCCAGCTTTTCAACCTCTTCCTTGTTGAGGTCCTTGGGCACCACGATCTCGGACTTGCGCTTGCCGTTGATCTGGATCGGCAGGGTCACGGTGTCCTCGACCAGCATCGAGGCGTCGGCCTTGGGCCAGGCGTGGCCCGTCACCAGCCCCTCGCCGCCCAGCATATGCCAGCAGTCCTCGGCCAGGTGCGGGGTCATCGGCGACATCAGCTGCGCCAGCACGCGCGCGGCCTCGCGTTTCGCGGTCGGGCCGGCCTTCGACTTCTGCAGCGTGTTGGTAAAGGCGTAGAGCTTGGCGATGGCGGCGTTGAAGCCGAAGGAGTCGATTCCCATCGTCACGTCGTGGATCGCGCGGTGCATGGCGCGGGCCAGCTCTTCATCGGCCTCTGGCGAGCCCTCTTCAGCGCTGTCGGCGATGTCGGCGATGTCGGCGCAGATGCGCCAGACGCGCGACAGGTGCTTGTAGGCCGCATCGGCGCCCGAGGCGGTCCATTCCACGTCGCGCTCCGGCGGGCTGTCGGACAGCACGAACCAGCGCGCGGTGTCGGCGCCGTATTCGGCGATGATTCGCTCGGGATCGACCACGTTCTTCTTGGATTTCGACATCTTCGCCGAGGGATAGATCCTCAGAATAACCTCTTGGCCGTCGGCTTTTGGCCGAGGCTTACCTTGACTCTCTTTCAACCAAGCCTTGACTGCCTCTTGGTCCCCCGGATCCACCCCATGCTCGTGAAGACCGTCCTTCCACAGCGCATAGCGCGTACCATCAGCTTCTACCGTCAACACCTCGGCCGGCAGGTAGTATTTCGTGCGCCCTCCCTGCACCGTCTGTCCTTCAGGAGCATCGGCACGAAATTCAGAGGCAGGTTCCGAAACGTCCATGGTTCCGACGTACATCTCGTGCGTGACCATGCCCTGGGTGAACAGCGCGTCGAACGGCTCCTTCGATTTCTCGGGCAGGTGGCCGCAGATATGCATCGCCCGGGCGAAGAAGCGCGAATAGAGCAGGTGCAGGATCGCGTGCTCGATGCCGCCGATATACTGGTCGACGTTCATCCAGTAGGCGGCGTCTTCGGGGTTGGTCGGCGTGTCGGCATCGGGCGCGGTGAAGCGGGCGAAGTACCACGACGAATCGACGAAGGTGTCCATCGTGTCGGTCTCGCGCTTGGCCGCGCCGCCGCAGGCGGGGCATTTCGTGTCGCGCCACGAGGGGTGCCGGTCCAGCGGGTTGCCGGGAATCGAGAAGTCGATGGGCTTGCCGCCCTCGTCGTAGGGCAGCGTGACCGGCAGATTCTCTTTCTTCTCCGGCACCACGCCGCAATCCTCGCAATGGACCACGGGAATCGGGCAGCCCCAGTAGCGCTGGCGCGACAGGCCCCAGTCGCGCAGGCGGTAGATGGTGACGCCGTGGCCGACGCCGTTCTCCTCGCAGAAGCGGACGGCGGCGGCGATTGCCTCGTCGCCGGTCTGGACCTCGTCGCCGGCGAAGCCGCGGACGTATTTCACGCGCCGGGTCTTGGGCGGCACATAGGCGTCGCCGCCGTCCTCGGGCAGCACATGCGCCTCGGCGTCCGAGCCGGGCACGTAGGTGGAGGCGACGGGCAGGTCGTATTTGCGCGCGAATTCCAGGTCGCGCTGGTCGTGCGCGGGGCAGCCGAAGATCGCGCCGGTGCCATAGTCCATCAGGATGAAGTTGGCGATGTAGACCGGCAGTTCCCACGCATTGTCAAAGGGATGGCGCACGGTCAGGCCGGTGTCGAAGCCGAGCTTGGGCGCCTTTTCCAGTTCCTCCTCCGACGTGCCCATGCGGCGGCAGTCGGCGTTGAAGGCGGCGACGTCGTCGCGCTCGCGCTCCAGGATCTTGGCCAGCGGGTGGTCGGCGGAGACCGCGACGAAGCTGGCACCCATCAGCGTGTCGGGGCGCGTGGTGAACACCTCGATCCGGTCGTGGCCGTGCGGGCCGTCGACCAGCGAGAAGGCGAATTGCAGCCCCGTCGACTTGCCGATCCAGTTGCGCTGCATCGTCTTGACCTTGTCGGGCCAGTCGTCAAGCCCGTCCAGCGCGTCGAGCAGTTCCTCGGAATAGTCGGAGATCTTGAAAAACCACTGGGTCAGCTCGCGCCGTTCGACGGGCGCGCCGGAGCGCCAGCCCTTGCCGTCGATGACCTGTTCGTTGGCCAGCACGGTCATGTCCACCGGATCCCAGTTGACCGTCGCCGCCTTGCGGTAGACCAGCCCCTTTTCCAGGAAATCCAGGAACATGGCCTGTTGCTGGCCGTAATACTCCGGGTCGCAGGTGGCGAATTCGCGGGTCCAGTCGATCGACAGGCCCATCGGCTTCATCTGGTCCTTCATCTGGGCGATGTTGCCGTAGGTCCAGTCCTTGGGGTGGCCGCCCGACTCCATCGCCGCGTTCTCGGCCGGCATGCCGAAGGCGTCCCAGCCCATCGGGTGCAGCACCGAGAAGCCGCAGGACGCCTTGTAGCGCGCGACGACGTCGCCCATCGTGTAGTTGCGGACATGGCCCATGTGGATCCGACCGCTCGGGTAAGGGAACATCTCGAGCACGTAGTATTTGGGCCGGCTTTCGTCGCGGACGGCGCGGAAGCATCCGGCCTCTTCCCAGGCAGCCTGCCATTTCGGTTCGATGGTGCTGGCGTCGTAGCGGGACATGGGTCGGGCTTTTTCCTTGGTCTGGAACGACAAACGCCGGGCGTCCGGCCCGGCGTTGATACTTTGCGCGTGGCGGAGATTCTAGAGCTTCGAATCGCGCACGCGCAGCTGCCGCGCGCGGGTGAGAATCGCGTCCTCGATGGCGCGGACGGTGGCCGGGCTGGCCGGGCCCGCGCGGGTGTTGAGCGCGACGGTCAGCGAGCGGGCGTCGAGCGCGGGATCCTGCACGTAGATCGTGGCGCGATAGGCGCGGCCACCGCCCGGCGGGTTGCCGTAGCCGGTGACGATGACGCCCGAGAACGGGTCGGCGGCCTCGATCGGCAGGAAGGACAGCACGTCGAGCGCGGCGTTCCAGATGTACTTGTTCACCTCGACGGTGACGTTCGGGTCGTCGCGGTTGCCCTCGAACAGGTCCCAGATCGTGCCGGAGGCGCGGCGCTCGCGCTCGCGGAGCGCGGGCGGGGCATTCTTGCGCTGTTCGGCGACCGCATCGCTCGGGGGGCCGGAGGCGTTGCTGCGGAAGATGCCGATCTCGGTGCCGGCGCCGCAGCCGGCCACGACGCCCAGAAGCGCCAGAATCCCGACAGATTTCAAAGGCTTGATGTGCATCATGCTGGTTTGCCCCGTGCCCGCCATTGCGCAGGGTGTACCGGACGCGGAAAAAGCGGACAAGGCATTTTCATTTCAGGGGCTTCCGGGGTGCGAAAAGTCACTGTGGCATACCTGCATCAACAGGGGACGCATTGGGGAGGCACCTCCGGGCAGTCATTGCAATCGAAGGCCGTTGGAGCGACACACCCAACATACTCAATTCGAATACCGGGTTGAGGTGCACCTTTTAACGAATGAGGGAAAACCAATGAAAAAGGTTCTCTTCGCGACCACCGCCCTCGTGGCCTCTGCCGGTATCGCGTCTGCCCAAGGCGTCGCGCTCTCCGGTTCGGCTGAGATGGGTGTTGTGGGCGGCGGCGCCTACGGCGACAACTTCCAGTTCTGGACCGACGTGGACGTCACCTTCACCTTCTCGGGTGAGACCGACAACGGCCTGACCTTCGGCGGTAGCATCGACCTCGACGAGTCGGACGGCTCCGGCACCTTCGCGGCCGGCACCACCGTCGGCGCTTCGCCGGCCTTCGCCGGCACCTCGCAGGGCGGTGAGACGGTCTTCCTCTCCGGCGCGTTCGGCACCCTGACCATGGGTGACACCGACGGCGCTCTGGACTGGGCGCTGACCGAAGTGGCCATCGGCGGCTCGATCGACGACGCCCACACCGCGCATGGCGGCTACAGCGGCGGCAACGAAGCCGACGGCATGCTGGACGGCCAGATCGCCCGCTACGACTACTCGTTCGGCGACTTCTCCTTCGGCGCGTCGGTCGAAGTTGACGACACCGGCGTGGCCGATCCGACGTTCGGCGTCGGCGCCAAGTACAGCACCTCGTTCAGCGGTGTGGATCTGGGCTTCGGCCTCGGCTACCAGTCCTACGTCAACGCCGGCGGCGCCACGCAAGATGCGTTCGGTGTCTCGGTTGACGTTATGTTCGCGGGCGGCTTCCAGGCCATCCTGAACTACAAGGAACTGGGCGACACGGATGCCGGTGGCGTCAGCGAAACCCACTGGGGTGTCGGCGTCGGCTACACCTTCGACGCGATCACCGTCGGTGCCAACTACGGCATGTACGAAGAAGGCGCCAACCAGCAGGACGGCTTCGGCGTGGCCATCGACTACGACCTGGGCGGCGGTGCCGAGGTTCAGTTCGGCTACGGCGACACCTCGACCTGCGGCGTCTACGCCGGCTGTGCCACGGTCGACCAGTTCTCGCTGGGTGTTGCGATGAGCTTCTGATCCTCGCGGATCAAACAGCTTCGGGAAGGACGGGCCCTGCGCCCGTCCTTTCTTTTTGCGGGGCGCCGCGCCGCGGGCCGCGGGCCAATCGACAAGCCGCGCCCCCTGTGCTAGGCGCTCCGGCGATCCGTCCTTCCTGACAAAGTGCCGACGATGCTGCCGCTCAGCCCCGCCCAGATTCCCCGCCTGTTCAAGGAGGCCCGCGCCCTGGAGACAGCCGGCAAGCTGGACCAGGCGCGCCGCCAGTACGAGGCGATCCTGCAGGTCGACCGGAACAGCGCCCCGACCCTGTTCCGGCTTGCGGAGATCGACTTCAAGCAGGGCCGCTACGACAGCGCGCTGGGCCATCTGGACCGGGCCGCGGCGATCAAGCCCGACGAACACGCGATCTGGGGGCTGCAGGCCCGGGTGCTGGAGCGGATCGGCGACCCGGACCGCACCCGCGCCTTTCTTGACCGCGCCAAACGCGCGCCGCTGCCGCGGGAGTTCGTCCTGGCGATGCAGAGCGCCTTCTCGAACAGTCGCGCCAAATCGAAGACCAGCACCGGCACCGCGCCGCCGGAGAAGATCCGGCAGGCCATCGCGCTGTTGCAGTCCGGCGACGCCGCCGGCGCCGCGCGGCTTGCGGGCGCGCTGCGCAAGGCGCATCCGGACGTGGCGATCATCGCCGACATCCTGGCCAACGCGCAGGCGCAGCTGGGACAGCCCGACGCCGCGGAAGAGAATTTCCGGGCCGCCGTGGCGCTCGACGCGACCTATGCCGAGGCGCGGGCGAATTACGGCCGATTCCTCGTGGAACGTAAGAAACACGAGGCCGCCATCGGTCAGCTGCGCGAGGCGGTGCGGCTGGCGCCGAAGATGAAGCGCGCCTGGGTCGCGCTGGGCATGGCCTATGCCCGCACCAACCGGATGAACGGACCGGCCGCGCAGGCGTTCGAGCAGGCGCTGAAGATCGACGCGCACGATCCCGGCGCGCTTCTGGAATACGCCCGCCTGATGCTGCAGGACCGCCAGCCCGAGGCGGCCGTCGGGCTGGCCGAGCGGGCCCTGAGCGCCGGGGCCGACCCGATGGATTCGCGGCTGTGCCGGGCGCGGGCGCTGGCCGATTCCGGCCGTGTCGACGACGCGCTGGCGGAGCTGGCCGGCGTGCTGGAAGAATGGCCGACCTGCGGGCCGGCCTATGCCGCCCGCGGTGCGATCCATCAGATCGCGGGCGATTTCGCGGCGTCGCGCGCCGATTTCCGGCGGGCGCTGGAGCTGATGCCGCGCAACGCCGAGACCTATCGCGTGTTCCTCGCCACCGAGAAACTGGCGGCGGACGACCCGCTGATCCCGCAGATGAAAGCCCTGTTCGACGACCCGGCGCTGCCCGATTCCGACCGCGCCAGCCTGGGATTCGCGCTGGCCAAGGCGATGGAGGACACGCGGCAGCACGACGAGGTCTTTACCTATCTGCGGCCCGCCAACGACGCGATGCGCCGCCTGTACCCCTATGACATCGCCGAGCGCGTCGATCTCTTCGCGCGGATTCGCGAGGCCTTCGGCACGGTCGATTTCGCCGCCCGGCGGGTCGAGGGGGCGCCGGCGATCGGGCCGATCTTCGTCGCCGGCATGCCGCGGTCGGGCACCACGCTGGTCGAGCAGATCATCGCCAGCCATTCGCGCGTGACCGGCGGCGGCGAGCTGGACTACGTGCGCCGCGAGCTGCATGCGGTGCTGACCACGCCGGACGGCGCGTTCCGTGACTGGAATGCGGTGCCCGACGCCGAGCTGGCCGCCGCCGCGCAGCGCGCCGAGGCGCAGATGCGCCGGCGCTTTCCCGATGCGGATGTGATCACCGACAAGAGCGTGCAGACCTATTCGCTGATCGGCCCGATTCGCGCCGTGCTGCCTGACGCGCGCTTTGTCGTGGTGCATCGCGACCCCCGGGACTGTCTGCTGTCGATGTACAAGAACCAGTTCACGCCCGGCCAGCACCTGCACAGCTACAGCCTGAAGGACCTGGCCACCTATTATCATCTGTTCCGCGAGATCGTGGCGTTCTGGCGCGAGACCTGCCCCGGCTGGTTCCACGAGATCCGTTACGAGGACCTGATCGCCGAGCCAGAGGCGCAATCGCGCGCGCTGATCGGCGCCTGCGGGCTGGAGTGGGAGGACGCCTGCCTGAACTTCCACCAGAACACGCGGCGGGTGGATACGCTGAGCGTGCATCAGGTGCGCCAGCCGATCTATCGCAGCTCGATGAAGGCGTGGGAGCGGTATGCGGACGAGCTGGGCGAGCTGTTCGAGGCGCTGGGCGAGGGTTACGCGCCCGCGAAGGAGGCGTGAGCGTGGGACTGGCGGAGATCGAGGCGCGGATACGCAAGGCCGAGGCCGAGGCGGGCCGCGCGGCCGGGTCGGTGAAGCTGGTGGCGGTGTCGAAGGTGCAGCCGCTGGAGCGGGTCGAGGCGGTGCTGGAAGAGGGCCACCGGCTGTTCGGCGAGAACAAGGTGCAGGAGGCGGCCGGCAAGTGGCCGACGCTGCGCGCGCGGTATCCGGACGTGGTGCTGCACCTGGTCGGGCCGCTGCAGACGAACAAGGCGCGGCAGGCGATGGAGCTGTTCGACCGTATCGAGACGGTCGACCGGCCGAAGCTGGCGCGGACCCTGGCGCGGCTGAGGGACGAGACGGGGCAGTGCCCGGAGCTGTTCGTGCAGGTGAATACCGGGGAAGAGGACCAGAAGGCCGGCGTGCTGCCGAAGGAGGCGGACGCGCTGGTGGCTTTGTGCCGCGAGCTGGAGCTGCCGGTCGTGGGGCTGATGTGCATTCCGCCGGTGGAGGAGGAGCCGGCGCTGCATTTCGCGCTGCTGGCGAAGATCGCGGCGCGGACCGGGCTGCGCGAGCTGTCCATGGGGATGAGCGCGGATTTCGAGCGGGCGATCGCGCAGGGGGCGACCTCTGTGCGGGTGGGCTCGGGCGTGTTCGGGGAGCGGGTCTACGAGTGAAGCCGCCTGCGGCGGCTGCCTCCGGCGGGCGTATTTTTCAACGAGAAGAAGGGGCTGGCACGATCAGGCGGGTGCCGGGCGCGATGCGGGCGACGAGCCAGGCCAGGTGGTCGGCGCGGAGGGCGAGGCAGCCTTCGGTCGGGTGGCGCGGTTTGCGCCAGCGGTGGAGGAAGATGGCGGACCCGGCATGCGGCGTTCCGGCGGCGTTCCAGTCGGTCAGCAGGACGATGTCGTAGAGACGGTCGGCGCGGCGCAGGGCCTCGTGGCTGGCGGCGTAGGGGGCGCGGACCTGTCGGTTGTAGTCCAGGGCCGTGGGGGTGTCGGACCAGAGATCGCGGGGGCCGATGGGCTGTGCCCAGCCGTTCGGGCGCGCGAGGCGGTCGGGGCGGTAGAGGCAGCCGGTGATGCGGTGGGTGCCGGCGGGCGTGGCGCCGTCGCCTTCGCGTTTCGTCGCGGTGATGCCGGTGCGGCCGATGGCGCAGGGGAGCGTCCGGCCCAGGACGCGGAGGCCGCGGGGGGTGAGGACGAGGTCGTGCGGCGTCACAGGATGTGGCCCGACTTTTTCGCCTTTGTATCCAGGTACTTGGCGTTCAGCGGGTTGAGGCCGACTTTCAGCGGCACCCGCTCGGTCACCGCGATGCCGTGGTCGCGCATCATGGCGACCTTGGCGGGGTTGTTGGTCAGCAGGCGGACCTTGCCGAAGCCCATGCGGGCGAGGATCTCGGCGCCGATGCGGAAGTCGCGCTCGTCGTCCTCGAAGCCGAGGCGGTGGTTCGCCTCGACCGTGTCGAAGCCCTGGTCCTGCAGCGAATAGGCGCGCATCTTGTTGGCGAGCCCGATGCCCCGGCCCTCCTGGTTGAGGTAGAGGAGGACTCCGGCGCCGGCCTCTCCCATCGCCGCGAGGGCGGCGCGGAGCTGCGGGCCGCAGTCGCATTTCAGCGAGCCCAGCAGGTCGCCGGTGAAGCAGGCGGAGTGCAGGCGGGCCAGCACCGGCGCGTCGCGGGGCGGTTTGCCGATCTCGACGGCATAGTGTTCCTCGGCGCCGTCGTCGGGGCGGAAGACATGGACGCGGCCGGCCTCGGACACCATGAGGGGGACGCGGGCGGAGATCACCTCGTCCATGTGGACCGGGCCTTCGAGCACCGGCGCGGCGGCGGCGACGTCGACGGGCGTCAGGCCGTGCCGCGCGGCGAAGGCGGGGCCGTCGTCCGCCGTCTCCACCAGCACCGCGGCGGGCAGGAGGCGGGCGGATTTCGCCAGGCGCAGGGCGGCGCGGTGCAGCGTGGCGTCGCCGCCGCGCAGGGTGACGTGCGGGCCCTTGAGGGGGGCGACGAGGTCGTCGGCGGGGTCGGCCATATGCGCGAGCCAGATGGCGCCGGCCTCCTCGGGCAGCGCGATGCGGGCGAGGTCGCCGTCATAGGCGCGCGCCTTGAGCGTCGCGGCCCGCCGCGCCGTCACCGCCAGCACCGGCCGGCCCAGCGCGCGCAGGTCGGCGAGCCGCGCGGGATCCAGCGTCTCGGCCGCCGCGGCCAGCGCGGCGCCGCCGCCGGGGGTGAAGAGCACGACGGGGAGGCCCATGCGCAGATCGGCGCGGGCGCGGGAGAGCTGTTCGGTGATCGAGGGCGTGAGCGACATGCGACCGGCGGGAAAACGTTACGGATGCCCCGGGATATGAAACATTCGGCCCCCTGTCGACACGAGCGCGTGAAATGAGTGACGCAAAACTTGCGCGGAACCGTAGCCCCTCACACCTCGTTGAGCATGACAACCGGAGGCATTTCAAACCCATGTCCAACCTGAAGAAGATCCTGCTCGTCGACGACGACGAAGACCTGCGCGAAGCGCTGAGCGAGCAGCTGGTCATGACCGAGGATTTCGACGTGTTCGAGGCCGCGAACGGCGCCGACGCGATGAACAAGGTCAAGGAGGGGCTCTACGACCTGGTGATCCTGGACGTGGGGCTGCCCGACACCGACGGGCGCGAGCTGTGCCGGCTGATGCGCAAGCAGGGCGTGAAGTGCCCGATCCTGATGCTGACCGGGCATGACAGCGACAGCGACACGATCCTCGGCCTGGACGCGGGCGCGAACGACTACGTGTCGAAGCCGTTCAAGTTCCCGGTGCTGCTGGCCCGCATCCGCGCGCAGCTGCGCCAGCACGAACAGTCGGAGGACGCCGTCTTCCAGCTTGGGCCCTACACGTTCAAGCCGGCGATGAAGATGCTGATCACCGAGGAAGACAAGAAGATCCGGCTGACCGAGAAGGAAACCAACATCCTGAAATTCCTGTACCGCGCCAGCGAGGGCGTGGTGGCGCGCGACGTATTGCTGCACGAAGTCTGGGGCTACAATGCCGGGGTGACGACGCACACGCTGGAGACCCATATCTACCGGCTGCGGCAGAAGATCGAGCCCGACCCGTCGAATGCGCGGCTGCTGGTGACCGAAAGCGGCGGCTACCGGCTGGTCGCCTGAGCGCGTCTTGCCATGCGCGGAATGATCCAGATCAATGACGCATCCGCGCGGCAGGTATAGAAACCATCCCAACCCGCGCATGTCCGGGTTTCGACATGCACCTCCCTGTTGGACTGGCCCGGGCCTTGTGCCCGGGCCTTTTTTCGTCGCGGCCCGGGCGTCGGGCTAGTCGTCCTGCCGGATCAGCGTGGCCTGGAAGTTGCCGTCGAAGGTGACGGCGTCCTCGCCGGGCTCGACGATCAGCTCGTCCGCGCCGCCGGGCGTCATCGTGGCCACGAGATCGCCGGAGACGGCGAGTTCGTCGTCGGAGAGATCGAAGGCGGTGAGCGTGAGGTCAGCGTTCGGGCCGCTGGCCATCACCTCGGGGCCGTCGGCGGGGGCGTAGCGGATCTCGACCGCCTCGGCCGCGACCGCGTCGCCGCCGCCGGTGGTGCGGATCGTGATCGACAGGAGGTCGTCATCGTCCCCGGCGCCCTCGAAGGGGCGGCCGACCATGTGCAGCACGCGGCCGGTCTCGGTTTCGCGCCAGCCGCTCTGCGGGCCGTCGTCGGGCGCGGTCAGGCGCCATTGCGCGGCGTCGAGGCCGAGGGTGCCGGTGATCGAACTGGCGGTCTGCTGCGCGAGCGGCGCGGTGGCGGCGAGCGCCAGGGCGGCCGTTGCGGCGAAGAGCGTGCGTGGCATCGGTGGGTTCCCCTTTGTCATTCGGTCGGAACTCAACGGCCCGGCGGGCCGGCGGGTTCCGCTCAGCCGCCGGCGGGGACCGGGGTGCCGTCGCAGAGCCGGGGCACCGCATCGAGCGCGGCATGCGAGCCGGACAGCGTGACCTGCTGCAGGATCGCCTTGAGCCCGATGCCGAAGACCAGCGTCGCGCGGGTTCCCGTCTTCAGCGCCTCCAGCAGCCGCGCGTCGCGTTCCGGGTCGAGTTCCGTGCCGTAGTCGTAGAGCCCGTCCGCCGGGTCCGCCTCGGACAGCCGGGTGAGGAACATGTGCGTGACCATGCGGCCGTCGATCCGGACCGACAGCGGCGCCCGGTACTCGCGGATGTCGGGGCCGTAGAACGCCACGCGGATCATCGGCGGGCCGCCGTCGGGCAGGCAGGCGACGGCGAAGCAGAAGAATTCGCCGGTCTCGGGGTCGTCATAGGGACAGACCGCCGCGCCGGCGCCGAGATCGTGGCTGAAGGTCTCCCACCCCTGAGCCGCGGCCGGGCTGGCGAGAAGGAAGAGAAGGACGCCGAAGAGGCGCGGCATTGGGGGCGACTCCGAGGGACTCAGCTGTCTGGCGTCGGTGCATTCTGGCAGCCTGCCGGGTCCGGTCAAGCGTCGGCGCCGCGGCGCCTGCGCGCGGGGCGGGGGTTTCCGCCGGGCCGCCGGGGGCCTAGTCTGCGCGCGACGAAGGCGAAGACGAAGGCGGAGGCCGGCGGATGCTGCGGTGGATGATTGTCGGGCTGGGGCTGCTCCTGGCGGTGTCCTGCGGGCAGCGGGAGACGCGCGAGGCGGTGCCGCTCTACCAGGGCGAGACGCCGGCGCTGCGGGCGCTGATCAACGAGTATGCCGATTACTACGACGTGCCGCGGGCGCTGGTGCATCGCGTGGTGCAGCGCGAGAGCCGCTATCGGCCGGCGGCGCGGAACGGGCCCTATATAGGGCTGATGCAGATCCACCCGACGACGGCGCGGACGATGGGCTATCGCGGGCCGCCCGAGGGGCTTCTGGATGCGGAGACCAACCTGCGCTACGCCGTGAAGTACCTGCGCGGGGCGTGGATGGTGTCGGACGGCGATTTCGACACCGCCGTCGGGTGGTACGCGCGGGGCTATTACTACGAGGCGAAGCGGCGGGGACTTCTGGAGGAGACGGGGCTGCGCTGAGCGCTCGGCCGCCCTGGCGGGCGGTCTCGCGGGTTGAGCTTGGCCACCGGGGCGCCTATGGCTGGCGCGTCGAACGGGAGACGCGCCATGGCCTTTACCCTTGCCACCTGGAACATCAACTCGGTCCGCCTGCGCGCGCCGCTGGTGGAAAAGCTGATGCGCGAGGAGGCGCCGGACGTCATCTGCCTGCAGGAGTGCAAGTCGCCGGTGGAGAAGATCCCGGCCGAGACGTTCCGCGACCTGGGCTATCCCTACCTCGTGGCCCGGGGGCAAAAGGGCTATAACGGCGTGGCCGTGCTCTCGAAACGGCCGATCGAGGATGTGGGCGAGATGGATTTCGCCGCGCTGGGCCATGCGCGGCATGTGGGCGTGCGGCTGGAGAACGGCGTGGTGCTGCACAACTTCTACGTCCCCGCCGGCGGCGACGTGCCGGACCGCGCGGTGAACGAGAAGTTCGGGCAGAAGCTGGATTACCTGGCCGAGATGCGCGACTGGTTCCATGGTGACCGGCCGGAGAAGGCGATCCTGGTGGGCGATCTGAACATCGCCCCGCGCGAAGACGACGTGTGGTCGCACAAGCAGCTTCTGAAGATCGTCAGCCACACGCCGGTGGAGGTCGAGGCGCTGGGCGCGGCTCAGGAGGCCGGGAGCTGGGTAGACATCACCCGGCAGGACATCCCCGAGGGGCGGCTCTATTCCTGGTGGTCCTACCGCGCGAAGGACTGGAACGCGGCGGACAAGGGCCGGCGGCTGGACCATGTCTGGGCGACGCCCGACATCGCCGGCGCCGCGCATTCCAGCCGCATCCTGCGCGACGCGCGGGGGTGGGAGAAACCCTCGGACCACGCCCCGGTCTTCGCCAGCTTCGACCTCTGACGCTGGCCAGCGCCGCCGCGCCTGCGTAAGCTCTCCCGACGGGACACGGGGGGAGAGGGTATTCGCCATGCCGCAACGGGCGCCGGAGGCGGTGACGCCGCAGGACATTCTGGAATTCTGGTTTCCCGGGGCGCTGGCAAAGGGCGACGCGGACGATCACGCAGCGTTCTGGCGCAGCCGGATGCAGGGCGGGATGGACACGGCGCTGATCGGCGACTGGGCCGAGGTGACGCATGCGGCGGCGCGTGGCGCCTACGACGCATGGGCCGCGGATCCGCGCGGGCGGCTGGCGCTGCTTTTGACGCTCGACCAGTTCCCGCGGTCGGTCTGGCGCGACACGCCGGCCGCCTACGGGCAGGACATCAAGGCCTGCCGGCTGGTGCTGGAGGCGCTGGAGAATGGGCATTTCGAGGCACTCGACACGCCGTGGGAGCGGAATTTCCCCCTGATCGTCCTGTCGCATTGCGAGGGGCCCGATCACCTGGCGCGCATGGATCTGTGCGTCGAGCTGGCCGACACCATGGTCGCCCCCGCCTTCCCGCGCTACGACCATATCTACGGCGATGCCGGGATCCAGCCGCGCCGGGTGCGCGAGATCATCCGCCGCTTCGGGCGCCACCCGCATCGCAACGCCGTGCTCGGCCGGGTCTCCACCCCCGAGGAGGAAGACTACATCGCCACCGGCGACTTCCCGCACCTGCGCGCGCCCGACGCGCCGGCCTGACGCGCCCGCGCCCCCCGCCGCGCCCCCACCGCGCCCCTTGCAACGCGGGCCCGACTGCTCCATCTACAAACGCGAACACAGGCACGAGAGATGGGGCACCCGCCATGCTGGAACTGGGCCAGACGAACGACGCCGCCGCGCCGGCCGACCTGATCAAGGACGTCACCGAGCAGACCTTCGTCGCCGACGTGATGGAAGCGTCCAAGGAGGTTCCCGTCATCGTCGACTTCTGGGCGCCGTGGTGCGGCCCGTGCAAGACGCTGGGCCCGCAGCTGGAACAGGCGGTGACGGCGGCGCGCGGCAAGGTGAAGATGGCCAAGCTGAACGTCGACGAGAACCAGCGCCTGGCCTCGGCGCTGGCGCAGCAGGGCCTGCCGCTGCAGTCGATCCCGACGGTCGTGGCCTTCGTCGACGGGCAGCCGGTGGACATGTTCCAGGGCGCCGTGCCGCAATCGCAGATCAAGGAATTCATCGACCGCGTGGCCGCGATGAAGAGCGGCGGCGGCGAGGATGACGGCGGCCTGTCCGAGGCGCTGGAGGCGGCCGAGCAGATGCTGACCGACGGCGCCGCGACGGACGCGGCCCAGACCTTCGCCGCGATCCTGGGCGAAGAGCCGGAGAACGCCGCGGCCTATGGCGGGCTGGTGCGCGCCCATGTGGCGATGGACGACCTGGACCAGGCCGAGGCGATCCTGAACGGTGCCCCCGCCGGGATCAGCAAGGCGCCCGAGCTGGAGGCCGCGCATGCCAAGCTGGAGCTGGCCAAGCAGGCGGCCGGCGTCGGCCCCGTGGCCGAGCTGCAGGAGAAGGTCGACGCCGACCCGAACGACCACCAGGCGCGGTTCGACCTGGCGCAGGCGCTCTACGCCACGGGCGACGTGCAGGGCGCGGTCGACCAGTTGCTGGAACTGTTCCGCCGCGACCGCGAGTGGAACGACGGCGCCGCCAAGACGCAGCTTCTGACCATCTTCGAGGCGTTGAAGCCGCAGGATCCCATCGCATTGAGCGGGCGGCGGAAACTGTCCTCGATGATATTTGCCTGACCGGGCGCCCGGCCTAGCTTGGCCCTCATGTTTCCCGCGGCCGACCTGCCCGAGTCCATCCCGGTCTTTCCGCTGCCCGGCGCGCTCTTGCTGCCGCGCGCCAAGCTGCCGCTGCACATCTTCGAGCCGCGCTACCTGGCGATGCTGGACGACACGATGAAGACGACGCACCGGCTGATCGGCATGGTGCAGCCCTACGAGACGCCGGACGGCGACAACCACAGGCTGCACCGGATCGGCTGTGCCGGGCGGCTGACGGCGTTCTCGGAAACCGAGGACGGGCGCTACCTGGTCACCCTGACCGGCATCTCGCGGTTCCGCATCCGGCAGGAGCTGGACGGCTTCACCCCGTATCGCCGCTGCGAGGTCGACTGGGACGGCTTCGGCCGCGACCTGGGCGCGACCGAGCATGACGAGGGGTTCGACCGCGACGGCTTCTTCGACCTGCTCGGGCGGTACTTCGAGGAGGAAAGCCTGAAGACCGACTGGGACGCGCTGAAGGAGGCGGATGACGAGCTTCTGATCAACTCGCTGGCCATGCTCTGCCCGTTCGAGCCCGAGGACAAGCAGGCGCTGCTGGAGGCGCCGTCGCTGACCACCCGACGCGAGACGCTGGTGACCCTGATCGAGTTCGCCCTGCGCGGCGGCTACGGCGACGAGATGATGCAATGAGCCTGCCCGACGACACGCCCAAGTTCGACCCGCGGATGCTGGAGGCGCTGGTCTGCCCGCAGACCCACGCGGTGCTCAGCTACGACGCCGAGAACCAGGAGCTGATCTCCAAGGCCGCGCATCTCGCCTACCCGATCCGCGGCGGCATCCCGATGATGCTGATCGACGAGGCCCGCCCGCTGGAATAGCCCCGGCATCCCTGTTTCTTCTGGTCGGAAATATCCCGGGGGGTTTGGGGGGCTGGCCCCCCAACGCAAGCAACAGAACGCGCTGCAGGCGCTCCTTTTTACAGCGCCCGGCCGCGCAGGAGCTTCGGCACATCGCCCGTCACACCGGCCGCCTCGCGCATCAGGCCGCGGCGCAGGCCGGGCAGGCCGTTGATCACGCCGAGCCCGATGTCGCGGCCCAGGCGCAGGAGCGGATTGTCGTTCGAGAACAGGCGGTTGACGCCGTCGGTCATCCAGGCCAGCGTGGCCACGTCGAAGCGGCGCCAGCGTTCGTAGCGCTGCAGCACGTCGAGCCGGCCGATATCCTCGCCGCGGCGATGCGCCTCGACCAGCACCTCGGCCAGCGCGCCCACATCCTTCAGCCCGGCGTTCAGCCCCTGCCCCGCCAGCGGATGCACCCGGTGTGCCGCGTCGCCCACCAGCGCCACCCGGGGCGCGGCGAAGCGGTGGGCGATCGACAGCGGCACGGGATAGTGAAAGCGCCGGCCGGCGAGGGCGATGTCGCCCAGGAAATCGCCGACGCGCGGGCGCAGCAGGGCGAGATAGGCGTCGTCGTCCAGCTCGGCGATGCGGCGGGCGGCCGAGTCGGTCTCGGTCCAGACGATGGAGGAGCGGTTGCCAGGCAGCGGCAGGATCGCCAGCGGGCCGGGGGGCATGAAGAACTGGTGCGCGATGCCGTTATGCGGTTTCTCGTGGGAGATGGCGCAGGAGAACGAGGTCTGCCCGTAGGACCAGCTCATCCGGCCGATGCCGGCGCGGGCGGCGGTGCGGGAGGTCACGCCGTCGCAGCCGACGACCATCTGCGCCGTCAGCGCGCGGCCGTCGGACAGCGTCGCGGTGACGCCGCCGTCGTCCACCGCGTGGCCGGTGACGTCGACGCCGGTGATCTGGGTGATCCGCGGCTCGGCGTCCAGCGCGTCCTGGTAGGCGCGGCGCAGGTAGCGGTCCTCGACCACGTAGCCGGGGGGCCATTCCTCGATCTCGGCGCCGTCGAACAGCAGGAAGAACGGCGCCGCCCCCTCGCCCGCGCGGCCGTCGGTGACCTGGATCTTGTGGATCGGCTGGGCGTGGCCCGCCACCGCGTCCCAGATGCCGATGGCGCGCAGAAGCTGCGCGGGCGCGTGCGACAGCGCATAGCTGCGGCCGTCGAAATCGGGATCGGTGCGCAACTCTGGCGCGAGACGTTCGACGAGCGTGACCTCCAGCCCCGCCTGCGCGAGGGCCAGCGCCAGGGCGGGCCCGTTCAGGCCGCCGCCTATGAGGATCGCATCCATGCCCGGGTCATATGCGCCGCCGGGCGGGATTGTCCATGCGCCTTGCTGCCGCTAGCGTGGCGTTGCGAAATCGGAGGCGCGCATGTCCGAGGACTGGCTGTGGCAGACGGCGGCGGAACTCGGCCGCGGGATCGGGGCGGGCCGGATCGACCCCGTCGCGCTGACCGATACCTACCTCGCCGCGATCGACGGCCATGCCGATAGCGCCCGCATCTATGCGCGCACGACGCCGGACCGCGCCCGCGCCGAGGCGAAGGCGGCGGCCGAGCGGGCGCGGGCGGGCCTGCGCCGGTCGCCGCTGGACGGGGTGCCGATCTCCTGGAAGGACCTTTACGACAGCGCCGGCGTGGCGACCGAGGGCGGCTCCGCGCTGCTGAAAGGCCGGGTGCCGGAGCGCGACGCGCGGCTCCTGGCGAACGCGACGGCGGCGGGGCTGGTCTGTTTGGGCAAGACGCATCTGTCGGAGCTGGCGTTTTCCGGGCTGGGGCTGAACCCGGTCACCGCGACGCCGCCCAACGCGAACGACCCCGAGGCGGTGCCGGGCGGCTCCTCCTCCGGCGCGGCGGCCTCGGTGGCCTTCGGGCTGGCGGCGGCGGGGATCGGCTCGGATACCGGGGGGTCGGTGCGGGTGCCGGCGGCGTGGAACGACCTCGTCGGGCTGAAAAGCTCGCACGGGCGGCTGTCGCTGGCGGGGGCGCTGCCGCTGTGCGAGAGCTTCGACACCGCCGGGCCGCTGTGCCGCTCGGTCGAGGACGCGGCGCTGCTGCTGGCGGCGCTGGAGGGCGGCAGGGCGCCGGACCTGCGCGGCGCGGCGTTCCGGGGCACGCGCCTGATGGTCCTGACCACGGGCACGATGGACGCACTTCGCGACGAACCGCGCGCCGGATTCGAGAGCGCCATCGACCGGCTGCAGGCCGCCGGCGCGGAAATCGAATGGCGCGAGATTCCGCTGGTCGCCGAAATGCTGAAGCTCTCGCCGGTTCTCTACGCGACCGAAGCCTACGGCACCTGGAAAGAGACGATCGAGGCGGCGCCGGACAAGATGTTCCCGATGATCCTGGAGCGGTTTCGCGGCGGGGCGGCGTTCGGCGGCGCGGATTTCGTGGCTGCCTGGCGCGACCTGCGCCGCTATCGGGCCGGCTGGGCGCGTGAGGCGGCGCAATATGATGCGGTCATCATCCCGACGACCCCCAACATGCCCCCGAATGCGGCGCGTCTGATGGAGGACCACAGCTACTATGTCACCGAGAACCTGCTGACCCTGTCGCATACCCGGATCGGCAATCTGCTGGATCTCTGCGGGCTGACGCTGCCCACCGGGCTGCCCTCGGCCGGCGTGCTGTTCATGGCCCCGCCGGGGCAGGAGGAACGGCTGCTGCGCATCGGTGCGGCGGCCGAGGCGGCGCTGGCCTAAAAGCCACAACTCGCCGCGGCAAGGTCGCAAAAACGCTTGGCTTTCTGGACCGGTCCCGCCCCGCCCGTTACCTTCAAGGGCAAAACGGGGCGGCAACGACCCCGGACCTGAGGCACAAGAGCAGCAATGACGTTCCCGGAGCGGTTTTCGAACCTGCCAGAATACGCATTTCCGCGTCTGCGGACGCTGCTGGACGACTATGCGCCCGGCGGCGAGCCGATTCTGATGTCGCTGGGCGAGCCGCGGCACCCGTTCCCGGACTGGATCGGGCAGGTCATTGCGAGCCATCTCGACGAGTTCGGGCGCTATCCGCCGAACGACGGCTCGCCGGAGCTTCTGAACGCGATCACCGGATGGATCGGGCGGCGTTACGGGGTGCCCGTGGCGTTGGACCGGCAGATCATGGCGCTGAACGGCACGCGCGAGGGGCTGTTCAACGCCTGCATGGCGCTGTGCCCCGAGGTGACGCGCGGCGGGCGGGAGCCGGCGGTGCTGATGCCGAACCCGTTCTACCAGGTCTATGCCGTCGCCGCGCTGGCCGTCGGGGCCGAGCCCATCTATGTCCCCGCCACGCGCGAGACCGGGTTCCTGCCGGATTTCGCCGCGCTGCCGGCGGAGGTGCTGGAACGCGCCGAGATCGTCTATCTCTGCTCGCCCGCGAACCCGCAGGGCGTGGTCGCCGGGCGCCCGTACTGGGCGGAGCTGATCGAACTGGCCGAGCAGCACGATTTCACCGTCTTCGCCGACGAATGCTATAGCGAGCTGTACCGCGACGACCCGCCGGTCGGCGCGATGCAGGTCGCCTACGAGATGGGCGCCTCGCCGGAGCGGGTCGTGATCTTTCATTCGCTGTCGAAACGGTCGAACCTGCCGGGCCTGCGGTCGGGCTTCGTGGCCGGCGGACCGGAGAGCATCGCGCGGATCAAGACGCTGCGGGCCTATGCCGGCGCCCCCCTGCCCCTGCCGCTGCAGCGGGTGGCCGAGCGGCTCTGGGCCGACGAGGCGCATGTCGCGGAGAACCGCGCGCTCTATCAGGAGAAATACAGGCTCGCAGACGAGATCTTCGGCGACATCCCCGGCTATCTGCCGCCAGAGGCCGGGTTCTTCCTGTGGCTGCCGGTGGCCGACAGCGAGGAGGCGGCGTTGAAGCTCTGGACCGAGACCGGCGTGCGGGTGCTGCCCGGCGCCTATCTCGGCCGCGACACCGGAGACGGCAACCCGGGCGCGGGGTATATTCGGGCCGCACTGGTGGCCCCGTTCGAGGACACGCGGCGCGGGCTTACACAGCTCCGCGACTGCTTATACGGGTGAGGAACAAGAGTAACATGGCATCTTATCAGGTCAGACAGCGCGAGCGTCTTTTCGACAGCAAGACCCAGGCGGTGCTGGAGCGGCGCAGCAAGGAGCTTCTGGGCGTCACGCTGGTGGTGCTGGGCGTGCTGACGGGGATGATCCTGTTTTCCTACGTGCCGGACGACCCGTCGTGGATGTCGGCGACCGACGAGCCGGCGCGGAACCTGCTGGGCCGGTTCGGCGCCTCGATCGCGTCGCCGCTGTTCATCATCGTGGGCTTCGGCGCCTGGGGCTTTCCGCTGGTGTTCTTCGGCTGGGGCGTGCGGTTTTTGCTGCACAAGGGATCCGACCAGGCGCTGAGCCGGGTGATCTTTGCCCCGATCGCCATCGCGCTGGCCTCGGTCTATGCCTCGACCCACGTGCCGTCGAGCGTCTGGACGCATGCCTTCGGCCTGGGCGGGCTGTTCGGCGACACGGTGCTCGGCGCGGTGCTGGGCGTGGTGCCGATCACCGCGACCTTCGGGCTGAAGGTGCTGGCGCTGGTCTTCGCGCTGGGGACCGTGGGCATGGCCCTGTTCGTTCTGGGCTTCACCGTGGCGGAGCTGCGCGGGCTGGCGAAGTTCATGGGCGTGGGCTTCGTGCTGGCCTATGCCAGCCTTCTGTCGCTGCTCGGCCGCGGGGCGACCGGCGCCGTCACGGGCGCGATGCGCGGAACCGCGGCGCTGAAGGCGGCGCGGGCCGAGCGGGCGGAGCGCCGCCGGCTGGCCGCCGAACAGGCCGCCGCGGAGGAACAGGCGATGGCCGCCGAGATGGAGGTCGCCCCGCGGATGACCCGCGCGGCGCGGCCGCTGGTGGCGCGGCGGCCGGCGGAGGCGTTCGTCGAGGAGGCACCGCATCCCGAACCCGCGCCGGAGGCGTCGCAGAAGGCCGGCCTGCGCCTGCGCCTGCCGGGGCTGATGAAGCGCGAGACCGAGGACCTGCCCGAGCCGGAACTGGTGGAAACCGACGACACGCCCGAGCTGGAGCCGTTCGACGCGGAAAACGGCGACCGGATCAAGGCGAAGATCTCCAGCGCGGTGAAGGCGCGCGTGCGTCAGGTCTCCGGGCGGCACACCAGCCAGCCTGAGCCGTCGCTGACGCGCGGCCGGGGCCACGGGCCGAAGCCGATGCTGCTGAACAACCCGGCGGCGGCCGAGGGCGGGATGCCCGCCGAGCCGCCGCTGACCGCGCATCAGGCGCATCTGCAGGAGCCGCCGGTGACGACGCCGGTGCGGCCCTCCGCGCCGCAGCCCGCCGAGGACACGGAAGACGAGTCCTGGGCCGCCTATCACGCGACGCAGGCCGAGCCCGAGATGCAGAGCGAGCGGGTCGACCGCTCCGCCATCCCGGCGCCGCACCGCCCGCCGGAGCCCGAGCCGCGCGCCGTGGTCCAGCACGCCCCGCGCAAACCCACCGCGCCCTCGCGCCAGGCGCAGGCCGAGGCACAGCCGCAATTGCAGTTCGAGGAGCCGGCGGAGGCGTTCGAACACCCGCCGCTGTCGCTTCTGACCAACCCGGCCGAGATCACCCGGCATCACCTGTCCGACGAGGCGCTGGAGCAGAACGCGCGGATGCTGGAGACGGTGCTGGACGACTACGGCGTGAAGGGCGAGATCGTCGCGGTCCGCCCCGGCCCCGTCGTCACCATGTACGAGCTGGAGCCGGCGCCGGGCCTGAAAGCGAGCCGTGTCATCGGGCTGGCCGACGATATCGCGCGGTCGATGTCGGCGCTGTCGGCGCGCGTCTCCACCGTGCCGGGGCGGTCGGTCATCGGGATCGAATTGCCGAACGCCAACCGCGAGAAGGTGCTGCTGCGCGAGATCCTGTCGGCGCGCGACTTCGGCGACACCAACCAGAAGCTGCCGCTGGCGCTGGGCAAGGATATCGGCGGCGACTCGGTCGTCGCGAACCTGGCCAAGATGCCTCACCTGCTGATCGCGGGGACCACCGGCTCCGGTAAATCCGTCGCGATCAACACGATGATCCTGTCGCTCCTGTACCGGCTGACACCGGAGGAGTGCCGGCTGATCATGATCGACCCGAAGATGCTGGAACTGTCGGTCTATGACGGCATCCCGCACCTGCTGTCCCCGGTCGTCACCGACCCGAAGAAGGCCGTCGTGGCGCTGAAATGGGTCGTGGCCGAGATGGAGGAGCGCTATCGCAAGATGTCCAAGATGGGCGTGCGCAACATCGAGGGCTACAACGGCCGCGTGGACGACGCGCTGAGCCGCGGCGAGATGTTCAGCCGGACGGTGCAGACGGGCTTTGACGACGACACCGGCGAGCCGGTCTTCGAGACCGAGGAGTTCCAGCCCGAGAAGCTGCCCTATATCGTCGTGATCGTGGACGAGATGGCCGACCTGATGATGGTCGCCGGCAAGGAGATCGAGGCCTGCATCCAGCGTCTGGCGCAGATGGCGCGGGCCAGCGGTATCCACCTGATCATGGCGACGCAGCGGCCCTCGGTCGACGTCATCACCGGCACGATCAAGGCGAACTTCCCCACGCGGATTTCCTTCCAGGTCACGTCGAAGGTCGACTCGCGGACGATCCTGGGCGAGCAGGGCGCCGAGCAGCTTCTGGGCATGGGCGACATGCTCTACATGGCCGGCGGCGCGCGGATCACCCGGGTTCACGGGCCCTTCGTGTCGGACGAGGAGGTCGAGGAGATCGTCAACTACCTCAAGGCCTACGGCCCGCCGGACTACGTCGGCGGCGTCGTGGACGGGCCGGACGAGGAAAAGGAGAGCGACATCGACCTGGTGCTGGGCCTGGGCGGCAATACCGACGGCGAGGATGCGCTCTACGATCAGGCGGTTGCCATCGTCATCAAGGACCGCAAGTGCTCCACCTCCTACATCCAGCGCAAGCTGGCCATCGGCTACAACAAGGCCGCGCGGCTGGTGGAGCAGATGGAGGAAGAGGGGCTGGTCTCGGCGTCGAACCATGTCGGCAAGCGGGAGATCCTGGTGCCGGAACAGCAGTAGGATCGGAAACGTCCCGGTGTGAAAGGCCCCTGCCTTGCGCGGGGGCTTTTTCGTCGGGATGGCTTTCATGGCGCCAATGCGGTACTATTTGGGGTATGATCGGAGGTAGGGGCGCGATGACGCACCGGACACGCAGGTCCACGAGCATGACGCTGGATGGCGACGTTCTGGACGAGGCCAGGCGGCTCGGCATCAATATCTCGCAGGCCGCAGAGGGCGGGCTGGTCTCTGCAATCCGGGCGGAGCGGGCCAGGGTCTGGAAAGAGGAAAACGCCGGCGCGATCGACGATTACAACGCTTTCGTCGAAGCGAACGGCGTGCTCCTGAGCCGCTTCCGCAAATTCTGAGCTTGGCGTCGCAGTTCGACCTTTACCGGGTGGACGGCGGAGACCTTGTCGTCATCCTTCAAAGCGACCTTCTTGACCGGTTGCAGACACGTGTCGTTGCGCCGCTCGTTCCCGCCGGGTCTGTCGACCGGGTCATGACGTCGCTCAATCCCGCGGTCACATTGGGCGAGGCGCCCTACCTCGTCATGCCGCAATTGGCCGCGACGCTGGCGCTGGCGGAACTCGGAGAGCGCGTGGGATCGCTCGCCCAGATGCACGACGAGATCGTACGTGCCGTCGATGCCCTGCTGTCCGGAATCTGAGCGACGCCCGACCGCGCCGCTGTCGGCCAATCTCTGCAACGTGAAAGCCAAAGCGGGTGCAAACGCGCTGCGACATGGTTAAATGCGCGGCATGAAACTCGTTCGCTTACTCCTTCTGCCGCTGATGCTGGCGGCCATGGTGCAGCCCGCCTTTCCCGAGGCGCTGAACCTGAACCAGATTACCCGCTACCTGAACTCGATCGACACGGCGCAGGGGCGGTTCACGCAGATCAACAACGACGGCTCGATCTCGACCGGGACGATCTATATCCGCCGGCCCGGGCGCATCCGGTTCGAATACGACCCGCCCAACGACGCGCTGGTGATGGCCGGCGGCGGGCAGGTGGCGATCTTCGATCCCAAGTCGAACCAGCCGCCCGAGCAGTACCCGTTGAGCCGCACGCCGCTGAACCTGATCCTGAAGCGCGACGTGAACCTGCAGCGCGAGAACATGGTGACGGCCTTCGAATACGACGGCACGGCCACCATGATCGTGGCACAGGATCCCGAGAACCCGGAATACGGCAATATCCGCCTGAAATTCACCGGCCCGCCGGTCGAGCTGCGGCAGTGGATCATCACCAGCGGAGACGGCACGCGCACCACGGTGACGCTGAACGACCTACAGACGGACGCTTCGCTGCGCGCCGGGCTGTTCAACATCCCGCAGGAGATCCGGCGGCGCGGACGCTAACGCCCGCGCGGTCCGGGAGGGCGGGCCGCGACACGCCTCAGCGGCAGCGGTTCAGCTGCACCTCGTACATGATCGCGCGCTCCTGCACCCGGTCGGCATAGCGCATAAGCCACGGCTTGGCGCGATAGCTTTCCCGGGCATAGCCGGCCTGCCCCTCGTGATAGGCGAGGTACTGATTGCGCGCGTCGCGCTTGGAAATGCCCAGCCGCTTCTCGGTATTGGTCATGTACCAGCCGATGAAGTCGGCCGCGTCGCGGATATCGGTGCGCTTGGCGCGGCGGCGGCCCTCTTCGGCGAGGTATTCGTCCCAGGTGCCGTCCAGCGCCTGGCTGTAGCCGTAGGCCGAGCTTTGCCGGCCCATCGGGATCACGCCAAGCACGAAGCGCAGCGGTGTGCGCGCGTCGCCCTCGAACTTGGACTCGTGGTAAATGGTGGACATCATGACGTGCAGCGGCACGCCCCACTTACGTTCCGCCCGCTCGAAGGCGCGGCGGAAATCGGGACGCTCGCGCAGCATCGCGCAGGCGTTGTCCAGGTTGCGCGGCGGCGCCACGCTGCCGCCCCCGCCGCAGGACGCGACGAGAACCATCAGAATCAGCGCTCGGAGGGTCCTGCCCATTTGCCCCTCGATTTTTTCGTTGTTACCGCTTTCTAGCGAATTTTGACCGGGCCCGAAACGGATTTTCAAGACAGCCGGATCACAAAAGCGCAGGCTGTGCCGGCCGGCCCGCGCCGAATCACTGTCGGAGGCGGTTCCACACACTGTTTCTGGGAAATTCCGGCCCCCGGCATGGACAAGGACCTTCGCCATTCGCTAGGAAAATGGAGAAACGGGGGCGAAAATATGTTGAGAACGCGCGCAAAATACTCTCTCGGGCAGGTGGTTCGCCACAAAAAACACCCATTTCGCGGGGTCGTCTTTGACGTGGACGCCATGTTTTCCAACACCGAGGAATGGTACCGGGCCATCCCCGAGGACAGCCGTCCGTCCAAGGATCAGCCGTTCTACCACCTGCTGGCGGAGAACGAGAACAGCTATTACGTCGCCTATGTGTCCGAACAGAACCTCGTCGCGGATTACTCCGGCGAGCCTGTGGATCACCCCGACCTGCCGGACCTGTTCGGCGATTTCGAGGACGGGCACTACCCGCTGCATGTTCAGTTGAACTAGGCGGTTGCGGGCGGATCCCCCGCCCTACGGGTCGTCGGTCTCGACCGGCAGACCGCGCTTCTTCCACGCCGTGAAGCCGCCCTCGATCTCGGCCACGTTGTCGTGCCCGAACTGCTGCAGCGCGTCCGCCGCCAGGGCCGAGCGCCAGGCGCTGGCGCAGAACAGCACCAGCGTGCGGTCGGTGGCCAGCGGTTCCTTGTGATAGGGCGAGGCCGGGTCGATCCAGAATTCCAGCATGCCCCGCGGGGCGTGGAAGGCGCCGGGGATGCGGCCGGCGCGGGACAGCTCGCGGATGTCGCGGATGTCGACGAGCAGCGCCTCGCCCGCCTCGGCCTTCGCCCGCGCCTCGTCCGGGGTCAAGCTGGCGATGCGGGTCTTGGCCTCGGCGACCAGTTCCGTCACGGGGCGGATGGGCATGTCGATCTCCTCAATAGCCGAGCGCGCATCCGTCCTTGCGGGGGTCGGAGCCGCCCTCCAGCACGCCGATGTCGTGGTGGATGCGGATCGCCTGCGCGCCGCCGAGCCCGAAGGGCGGGCGGGCGACCTCGTGACCGCGGTTCGACAGGTTCTGCATCACCGCGTCGGAATAGCCGTCCTCGACCATCAGCGGCCCGCCCGGCTGGGGGAACAGGCGCGGGCCGTCGATGGCGGTCTGCGGGTCCATGCCGAAATCCACCATGTTGGACATGAACCGCACATGGCCGCAGGGCTGGTACTGCCCGCCCATCACGCCGAACGCGGTGTCGAGCCGCCCGCCCTTGCGCAGCATGCCGGGGATGATCGTGTGCATCGGCCGCTTGCCGCCGCCGGCCTCGTTCGGATGGCCCGCCTCCAGCGTGAAGCCGGCGCCGCGGTTCTGGAACAGGATGCCGAAGCGGTCGCTGGCCAGCCCCGACCCGAAGCTGTGGAAGATCGAACAGATCAGCGACACGGCCATGCGGTCGCGGTCGATCACGGTGATGTAGATCGTGTCGCGATGCACCGCCTCGGCCAGCGCGGCGGGGTTCGGCGCGGCGCGGTTGCGGTCGATCAGCCCGGCGAGCGCCTTGCCCGTGGCCGGATCCAACATGTGGGCCAGCCGGGTGACGTGGTCCGGGTCGGCCAGAAAGCGGTTGCGCGCGTCGTAGGCGAGCTTCGCCGCCTCCACCTCCAGATGCGCGCGGTCGGCGCAGAACGGGTCCAGCACCCCGAGGTCGAAATGCGACAGGATGTTGGCCATCAGGATCGCGGTGGCGCCCTGCCCGTTCGGCGGATGCTCCACCAGTTCCATGCCGCGGTAGTCGCCCGAGACCGGCTCGCCGTAGGCGCTGGCGGTGGCGGCGAAATCCTCGGCCGTGTGCGTGCCGCCCAGCGCGCGGAGCGAGGCGACCATGTCCTCGGCCACCTCGCCCTCGTAGAAGCCGGCGCGCCCCTCGGCGGCGATCCGGCGCAGCACCTCGGCCTGGCGGGGGTGGCGGAACAGGGTGCCGGCGCGCGGCGGGCGGCGATCGTGCAGGTAGTAGTCGCGGGCGACGCCCTGCAGCCAGCCCTTGGCCTCGGCCCAGTCGGCGGCCACGCGCGGGGCGACCGGCACGCCGGCCTCGGCATAGTGGATCGCGGGGGCCAGGACGTCGTCCAGCCCCTTCAGGCCGTAGTCGCCGGACAGCCGGCAGAAGGCATCGACGGCCCCGGGCACGGTGACGGCGGCGACGCCGTTCAGCGGCATCGTGCGGTGACCGGCGGCGCGCAGGTCCTGCGCCGACAGCCCCGCCGGCGCGCGGCCGGAGCCGTTCAGCGCCACGATCCGGGTGTCGCCGGGCGCCTTGATCAGTGCGAAGCAGTCGCCGCCGAGGCCGGTCATCTGCGGCTCGGCGATGCCCAGAACGGCGGACCCCGCCAGCGCCGCATCCACGGCATTGCCGCCCTGCTCCAGCATCGCGACGGCGACCTTGGCCGCCAGCGGGTGCGAGGTGGCGCAGATGCCGTTTTCGGCGAAGACCGGCGACCGGCCGGGCGTCTGGAACCGGCGCATGGAACCTCCCTGTTCGTGTCCGCTGCAGCCTAAGGGGCAACGCGGCCGGGGAAAACCGGAAAGCCGTATTCTCGGGGGAGGTGCAAACCCGGCGCCACGTGCTGGGTGGGGGCAAAAATCGACGCGGCGCCGGGTGAAGCCATGCAGCTACACCTGTGTTGTCGCCCCGGCGCGCGGCGCGGATAAGACCATGGCTGGGTGTTTTCGTGACAGATGCGCCCCGCCGCCACGCGGGCGCCGCAGGCGGGGCGGATCACCTGCCGGGTTCGCGCAGGCGCATTCGGAGCAGATTGCCCCCGGGCAGCCGCGCATATGTCAGGTCGTCGGCCAGGCTGCGGATCAGGTACCAGCCGAATCCACCCTCGGGCGTCCGGGCCGCGCGCGATGCCGTGTCCGGCAGGTCGCCCTGCGGAACGGTATCGCCGGGCATCGGCGCACCGTCGTCGAAGAGCCACAGGTCGAGCCCGTCGTCGCGCGTCTCGGAGTGCAGTTCGATCGTGCCGTCGGGGCGGTCCCGCTGAGCGTGTTCGACCACGTTGTTCAGCGCCTCCGCCAGCACCAGTTCGGCCCGGTCGATCAGCGCATCGGGCACGCCCTGTCCCCGCCAGTCGGCGCAGAGGTCGGCAAGGATGCGCCGCACGTCGCGCGCGCAGGGCTTCAGCCGGGTGCGCCGGAGCCGCGGGCCCGGGCGCGTGTCGCCGCAGGTCGACGCCTCCGCCTCAGGGGGCATCGGCCGTTGCGTCCATCGCCGTGGCGACATCGGGGTGGATGACGAAGACGGTATCCATCCGGGTCAGGCGGAACACTTTCTCGACCTTGCCGCGCGGCGCCGCGAGGTCGAGCCGGCGGTCCGGCGCCAGCAGTTTCATTGCCGCGACGACGGCGCCGAGGCCGCTGGAATCCAGAAACTCGACCTGGCCGAGGTCCAGGACCACCCGCCCCGGCGCATCCGCGGCGCAGTCGCGGAACGCATCCTTGAATTCGACGGCCGAGGCCGCGTCGATTCGCGGCTCGCAGACCCGGATCAGCCGCGTCCCGCCCACGGTTTCCGTTTCAAGCCGCATCACGCTCTCCTTCGTCCGGACGCGACGGCGACCCTAGACGGCAATCGTTACCATTCGGTATGCAGCGATGCGGAGACTCGGTTGGAGGACCAAGGCATGAAGGACGTCGTGATCGCCGGGGCGGCACGGACCCCGATGGGCGGATTCCAGGGCGCGCTGGCGCCGCTGACGGCCCCCGAGCTGGGCGGCGCGGCGATCCGCGCGGCGCTGGACGGGGCCGGCGCAGAGGCCGACGCCGTGGCCGAGGTGGTCATGGGCTGCGTGCTGCCCGCCGGCCAGGGCCAGGCGCCGGCCCGGCAGGCGGGCTTTGCCGCGGGCCTGGGCGAGGACGTCCCGGCGACGACGCTGAACAAGATGTGCGGCTCGGGGATGAAGGCGGCGATGCTCGGCGCCGACCAGATCGCGCTGGGCCGCGCCGACATTCTCGTCGCGGGCGGGATGGAGAGCATGACCAACGCCCCCTACCTGTTGCCGCAGATGCGCGGCGGCGCACGGATCGGGCACGGGCAGACCATCGACCACATGTTCCTGGACGGGCTGGAGGACGCCTATGACAAGGGCCGCCTGATGGGCACCTTCGCCGAGGACTGCGCCGAGAAATTCCAGCTGACCCGCGAGGCGCAGGACGAGTATGCGCTGGCCTCGCTGTCGCGCGCGCTGGAGGCGCAGGAAAGCGGCGCCTTCGACGACGAGATCGCCTGCGTCACCGTCACCACCCGCCGCGGCGAGGTCTATGTCGCGACCGACGAACAGCCGGGCAAGGCTCAGCCGGACAAGATCCCGCATCTGAAGCCCGCCTTCCGCAAGGACGGCACCGTGACGCCGGCGAATTCCTCGTCGATCTCCGACGGCGCGGCGGCGCTGGTGCTGGCCTCGGAGGAGGCCGCCGCAGCGCAGGGCCTGACCGTCCGCGCCCGGATCGTCGGCCATGCCGGCCACGCGCAGGAACCGGGCTGGTTTACCACGGCGCCGATCCCGGCGGCGCGGAAGCTGCTGGAGACGATCAGCTGGAAGACCGACGACGTCGATCTGTGGGAGGTCAACGAGGCCTTCGCCGTCGTACCGATGGTGTTCATGAAGGAACTCGCGCTCGACCACGCGCAGGTGAACGTCAACGGCGGCGCCTGCGCGCTGGGCCATCCCATCGGCGCCTCGGGCGCGCGGATCGTGACGACCCTGCTGAACGCGCTGGAGCGGCGGAACCTGAAGCGCGGGGTGGCCGCGATCTGCATCGGCGGCGGCGAGGGCACGGCCATCGCCATCGAGCGCCCCTGAGCGCCCTGCCCGATCCACGGAGCCACGCATGGACTACCCCGCCCTCGCCCGGACCATCGCCAGTCTGACCGCCGGCGAGACCGACGAGATCGCGCTGATGGCGACCGTGGCCTGCGAGCTGCACCATGCCGACGACCGGTTCGACTGGACCGGGTTCTACCGGGTCACCGCGCCCGGGCTTCTGAAGATCGGGCCGTACCAGGGCGGGCATGGCTGTCTCGTCATCCCGTTCGACCGCGGGGTCTGCGGCGCCGCGGCGCGGACGGGCGAGGTGCAGCTGGTGCCGGACGTGGCGGCCTTTCCCGGCCATATCGCCTGCGCCGCCTCCACCCGGTCCGAGATCGTGCTGCCGGTGCGGAACCGGGCGGGCGACCTGATCGCGGTCCGGGACATCGACAGCGACCGGCCGGACGCCTTCGACGAGACCGACGCGCAAGAGCTGGCGGCGATCCTGGACGCCGTCTTCGCGCGGTGACGGGCCCCTCGGCATCCCCGAGCCGGGCCGGGGCGGCATGAGCGCGGACTATGCCCCGCCCGACGTGCCGCTGGAGGTCCTCCACGCGGATCACGAGATCCTGGTGGTCGACAAGCCCGCGGGCCTGCTGTCGGTGCCCGGCAAGGGCGCGCATCTGGCCGACTGCCTGCTGGCCCGGGTGCAGGCGGCCTTCCCCGAGGCGCTGCTGGTCCACCGGCTGGACCGCGACACCTCCGGCGTCATGGTCTTTGCTCTGACGCAGCCGGCGCAGCGGCACCTCGGCCTGCAATTCGAGAAGCGGCAGGCGAAGAAGACCTACGTGGCGCGGGTCTGGGGCGCGCTGACCCCGGCGAAGGGCACCGTGGACCTGCCGCTGATCGTGGACTGGCCGAACCGGCCGCGACAGATGGTGGATCACGCGCGGGGCAAGCCGGCCCAGACGGACTGGCGCGTCATGCGGGTGGAGGACGGGACCACGCGGGTGCGATTGATGCCGAAGACGGGGCGGAGCCACCAGTTACGGGTGCATATGAAGGAACTCGGGCACCCGATCCTGGGCGACCCGTTCTACGCCGAGGGCGCGGCGCGCGACTGGCCCCGGCTGATGCTGCACTCCGAGAGCCTGCGGCTTAGGCATCCCGATGGCGGCGCCGGCGTGACCTACAAGGCGAAGGTGCCGTTCTGACCGGGCGCCCGTGTCGGACCCCCGGCCGCCCGCGCGCCTGCGACGGCGCGGCGGCGCAGCGGCTCAGAAGGACGTCGTGGTGTAGTCCACCTCGTCGGGATACATCGTGTCCTCGATCGACGTCGTGTGCACCACGTCCAGCCGCCCGTCGTTGACCCGGCTGATATATTGCTGGCCGAACACCTGGTGGGTCTTGCCGTTGAACCGCTTCGGCCCCTGCGGATGCTCGCGCGACTGCGGAAACTCGGTCATCGCCTCCACGGCCTCGACCAGAAGCTGGCGGTCCTGCGGTCCCGAATACCCGGCCGCCTCCATGGCGTCCTTGATGACGTAGAGCGTCTCCCAGCAGCCGAACATGTGGGCATAGGTCGACACGTCGGACGGGTCGCTGACCGAAGAGCCGGTGTCGTCGACGCCCACCTTCTCGCGGTAGAAGGCGTCGTACTCCGACTGGTCCGCCTGCGCATAGCGCGGCATCCCCTCCCAGAAATAGGTGTCGTTCAGGAAGTCCAGCCCCGGCGAATCCAGCGCCACGGCCTCCAGCGAGTCGATGAACCCGAAGATCGCCGGCGCCGACGGCCCGAAGAACTCGCCCAGCTCCTTCACGAAGGTCAGCACGGCGGGACCGACCATCACGTGATACAAGACTTCGGTCTCGCGCGGGATCTGCGGGAAATAGCGGGTGAACGAGGTCTCGGTCGGCGGGATCGGCACCAGCCCCACGATCTCGCCGCCATTCGCCTCGACCGCGGCCGAGAAGAAGTCGCGGTGGTCGTGGCCGAACGCATAGTCCGGAAACACCATCGTGACCTTCTTGCCGAGATTCCCCAGCACCCAGGGCGCCATCGACATCACCTGGCTCTTCACGTCGGTGATGCCGGGCTGCAGCGTCCAGCGGTTCAGCGCGCCCGAGGCCACGTGATGCCCCTCCGACACCACGAAATACGGCAGCTGCAGCTCGCCCGCGCGCGGGGCGGAGCCCATGACGACGTGGGAAAACAGCGTCCCGAAGCCGATGTCGCAGTTGTGTTGGTTGGCGAACTTCTCCACCACCTCGGCGCCCCGGCGCGGATCGGTGCCGTCGTCCTCGGCGACGATCTCCACCGGGCGGCCGTTGATTCCGCCCGCCTCGTTGATCAGCGTCGCGGCCGCCTGCGTCGTCCGGTCGTACCAGCGGCCATAGGCCGCCCCGATCCCGGTGCGGTGCACCTGGAACCCGATGCGGATCGGCTCGGCGCTCTGCGCGTGGGTGTAGCGAGCCCAGAGCGGCAGCGTCGCCGCGGCGCCGCCCCCGGCGGCAAGCGTCTTCAGCGCCCCGCGGCGCGTGGTGTTGCTGGTCATCTCCTGAACCCCCCGGTTCTGCCTGCGCGGACCCCGGTCCGCCGTTTGTGTCCCGAGTGTGCAAAGCAACCCCCGCACTGTCCACGGATTTCTTTGCGCATCCGCCGCGGCGCCACCCGCCCGAGACGCGCCCCCATGCTTCTTCTGGTCGGAAATATCCCGGGGGGCCGTTCATTGTGCGCCATCGGTGCGAGCACGATGGACGGCGGGGGCTGGCCCCCCACCTCGGTCGGATCGCGCAGCGATCCGAAACGTCCCTCAGAACCGCGGCGAGGCCAGCAGCCACAGCCCGAACAGCGTGTAGCCGATCATGAACAGCGCCAGCGGCGCCTGGCTCAGCGCCGCGCGCCGGCCGTCGCCCACCGCCTTCACCGCCAGCGCATGGGCCAGCAGCACCGCCAGGACGTGCCCGACCACGACCGCGCCTGCCTGCACCAGGTAGATCACCTGCACCGTGCCGGTGGTGTTGAAGAACCCGGTGGTGACATAGAACTCGCCCAGCCCCAGCAGATCCGCCCCGGTCAGGAACGGATCGCTCAGCGCCACCAGCGCGTACTGCCCGTCCACCATGAAGCTCGTCAGGTAATGTGCCACGTGATAGCCCAGCGCGATCGGCACCACCGACGGCGCGAACAGCGCGAAGGCCCGGGACAGGCGCATCCCGCTCCGCACCAGCCGCAGCCCGGCCCAGATGCAGCCGCTCAGCACCGCAACCAGCGCCAGGTTCGCCACGACCATCCCCGCCAGCGTCGGCCAGACGATGGCGGAGCGGCCGGGAAACTCGAACGGGTTCAGGCCCAGCACGCCCAGCCACCAGAAGGTCTCGTTGACGCCGTCGAAGCTGCCGGTGCCGAGGATCAGCACCGACAGGAGCGCCATTCCCGGCGCCGCCCGCCCGCGCAGGATCTGCCAGCCCGGCACCCCGATCCGCAGCCGCCCGCCGCGGCGGCCGAAGACGCCCACCCGCGCATAGGCCGCCAGCGCCATCGACAGCCCCTCGCCCCGGCGCAGCCAGCGCGGGCCGAAGACCAGTGCCATGCCGAAGGTGAACAGCCAGTAAAGCGCCACCGCCACGGCCAGCCGGTCCGGGTCCGCCGGCGCCGGGTCGGCCAGCAGGAAGCCGGCGAAGGCGAGGAAGGTCGCCACGCCCGGCCACACCCCGCTCCGCAACCGCCGCACCCGCCATCCGCCGGCGAGGCGCCGCAGCACGGCCAGCGGCCCGCTCCACGGGTTCAGCCAGGCCCAGAGGTTGCCCAGCAGGCCCTGCGCCACGACGAGCCCGACCCAGAAGACGGTCCAGACCACCAGCGGCAGCGGGTTCGCCAGCGGGTCGCGCGGCCCCGCGAGCCCCGCCACCACAAGCGCCGCCAGCAACAGGAAGGACAGGCAGCTTGCGACGACCCGCGCCCCCTCGGCCCGCCACCGCAGAACGGCCACCGACGCGAACAGCCGCGCCGCCCAGCCGGCGGGCAACAGCGCCAGCAGAACCACCGTTGCCGCCACCGCCGCCACGCCGGCGCCGGTGTAGAGATCCGTCGGCAGGAGCAGCACCAGCCCCTGTTCCGAGGCATGGGCCAGCGCCCGCCCCGGCACGACCGCGGCGAGCAGGAGAACGAAGGCTTTGCAGGCGCCGGGAAGAAGGTTAGCTTTCATGGCGCGGATGTTACGCGGCGGAGGGCGGCGTGAAACCCCTTTGGATCCTGGGTGCGGCAATCCTTCTCGGCCTGGCCGGTGCGGCGGTCTGGTATGTCGCCCTGCGCAGCCCCGACATCGCCCTGCGCGACGCCACGCTGGAGCCGCATGGCGACGGCCTCGCGCTGGCGCTGACCATCGACAACGCCGGCCCGCCGGACCGGCTGGTGGAGATCTCCACCGCCGCCGAGGGCCAGCTGATCCTCGCCGGCGCGCTGTTCTCCGAGGGCCTCGCGATCCCCGCCGGCGCCTCGCCGAAGCTGGCCGTCGACGGCGCCCACGGCATGCTCACCGGGCTGGAGGGCGGCACCGCGCCCGGCCGGCTGATCCCCGTGACCCTGCGCTTCGCCCAGGCGGGCGCCGTCTCCACCCGCGCCCGCATCGTCGAGGGCATGGGAGAGTCGCACGGCACCACACCCTACGCGGTGCCCGAGGGCGAGCCGGTCCCGTCGCTGTCGATGACCGTCACGCCCGAGGGCGACGGCTGGCGCGTTACCCTGGACACCGACAACATCGCCTTCGACGAGGCCGCCGTCGACGGCCCGCACGAGCCCGGCCACGGCCACGCGCATCTCTATCTCGACGGGCTGAAGCTCTCGCGCCTCTACGGCCCCAGCTACCGCATCGGCGCGCTGCCGCCCGGCAGCTACGAGGTGCGCGTCGCGCTCAACACCAACGACCACCGCGCCTACGAGGTGAACGGAGAGGTCATCGCCGCCTCGGCCCAGATCACCGTGGATTGACACCGCCGCCGCCCGCGCCTTCACTCGACCCGCGAGGGCAGGGCGAGGGACCGGATGGACAAGGCAGCGGGACAGGTCGCGGGCGTCGACGTGGGCGGCACCTTTACCGACCTCGTGCAGATCGACCCCGCCACCGGCGCCGTCCGGCTGGCCAAGGTCGCCTCCACCCCCGACAACCAGGCGTTCGGCGTGCTGAACGCGCTGTCTGCGGCCGAAACCGATCTCGCCGCGCTGTCGCTCATCGTCCACGGCACCACCACCACGACCAACGCGGTGCTAGAGCGCAAGCTCGCCCGCACCGGCCTGATCACCACCGCAGGCTTCCGCGACGTCCTCGAACTCGGCCGCCGCACCCGGCCGCAGCCCTACAGCATGAAGGGCGCCTTCCGCCCCATCATCCCCCGCGACCTGCGGCGCGAAGTGCCCGAACGCATGGACGCCGCCGGCGCCGTTGTCACCCCGCTGGACGAGCCCGCCCTGCGCGCCGCCGCCGAAACCCTGCTCGCGCAGGGTTGCGAGGCACTCGTCGTCCACTTCCTCCACGCCTACGCCAACCCCGCCCACGAGCTGCGCGCCGCCGAGATCCTGCGCGCCCTCTGGCCCAACGATCACATCACACTCGGCCATGCGCTCCTGTCGGAAAGCCGCGAGTTCGAGCGCGGCGTCACCGCCGCCGTCAACGCCTCGGTCCAGCCGCTGCTGGCGCGCTATATCCGCAGGCTAGAGACGGAACTGGCCGAGGGCGGCTATGCCGGCGACCTCCTGGTGATGAACGGCAATGGCGGCATGGTCTCGTCGCGCACCGTCGCCGACGAGGCCGCCAAGACGGTGATGTCCGGCCCCGCCTCCGGCGTCATGGCCGCCGCCTATACCGGGCGGGTGGCGGGGATGGAGAACCTGATCACCTACGACATGGGCGGCACCTCGACCGATGTGGCGCTGATCCGGAACGCCGAGCCGCAGGTCTCCAACGAGACCGAGATCGAATACGCCATGCCGATCCACGTGCCGATGGTCGACGTGCGCTCCGTCGGCGCCGGCGGCGGCTCCATCGCCCGCGTCAACGCCGCCGGGCTGCTGGAGGTCGGCCCGCAAAGCGCCGGCGCCGACCCGGGGCCGATCTGCTATGGCCTCGGCGGCACCGACCCCACGATCTCGGATGCCAACCTCCTGCTCGGCCGCCTCGACCCCGCCCGCATCAACGTCACGGGCGGCGTGTCGCTGGACGACATCCGCCGGATCTTCGCCGACCGCCTCGGCACGCCGCTGGGCCTGTCGCCGGAGGACGCCGCCGCCGCCGTGATCCGCGTCGCCAACACGCGCATGGCCGGGGCGATCCGCATGGTCTCGCTCTCGCTCGGCGCCGACCCCCGCGACTTCGCGCTCTTCGCCTTCGGCGGCGCCGGCCCGCTTCACGCCGCCGCGCTGGCCCGCGAACTCGGCATCCCCCGCGTCCTGGTCCCGCCGCGCCCGGGCATCACCAACGCCATCGGCTGCGTCGTCGCCGACCTGCGCCACGACTACGTGCGCACGATCAACACGCCGCTCGACCAGCTCGACATGGCCGACCTCCGCGCCGTCTTCGACGAGCAGGCCGCCGAGGGCGCGGCCGCGATCAACGCCGAGACCCTGCGCCTCGCCGACCTGCGCCGCGTGCATTCCGTCGACATGCAGTTCATCGGCCAGACCCACCTGATCCGCGTGCCCGTCCCCGACCCGCAGATCACGCGCGAGGCGCTGCAAACGGCGTTCGAAAGGGTCTATTTCGCCCGCTTTCGCGTCGCTCTCGACGAGATCCGTGCCAGCGTCGTCAATGCCAACAGCTCGGTCATCGGCACGCGCCCGCCCGTCGACCTGTCGACCCTGCTCGATCCGTCCGCCCGCCGCGTCACGCTGGACGCCGCCCGCGTCGCCACCCGCCCCGTCACCTTCGACAGCGGCCCGCAGGACACCCCCGTCTACCGGCGCGAGCACCTGCCGCCCGAGGCGCGGATCACCGGCCCGGCGGTCGTCGAGCAGATGGACACCACGCTCCTGATCGAACCGGGCGACACGGCCACGGCCGACCCGCACGGCAACCTGATCCTGGAGGTCGCCCGATGAGCCCGCGGATGCCCGACGCGGTCGCCGCCGCCTTCGCCGCCTTCCCCGACACGGCCCACGCCCGGCTCGACCGCGCTCGCGCGCTGATCTTCGCGCTGGCCGAAGAGACGGGGACCGGCCCGCTCACCGAGACCCTGAAATGGGGCGAGCCGGCCTACCTGACGGAACGGACGAAATCCGGCACCACGATCCGCCTCGGTCTCGTCTCGGGCGCCCCGGCCGTCCTCTTCAACTGCCAGACCACGCTGGTCGACAGCTTCCGCACCGACCTCCCCGATGTCTTCCAATACTCCGGCAACCGCGCCCTCCTCCTGCCCTACGACCCCGACGAACAGGCCCTCTCCCTCTGCCTCTCCCGCGCGCTCACCTATCACCGGGGCAAGAGACGCATATGACCCTCGACCCCATCACCCTCTCGGTCATCCAGTCCGGCCTGCAGCAGGTCTGCGACGAGATGGATCTCAGCTTCTCCCGCGCCGCCTTTTCGCCCGTCATCGCCGAGGCGAACGACCGTTCCGACGGCATCTACGCCACCGACGGCGCGCTGATCGCGCAAGGCGCCGGCGGCCTGCCGGTCTTCGTCGGCACCATGCAGGAATCCACCCGCATCCTGACCGAGCGTATCGCCGCCGGCCTTACCGCCGCGCCGGAGCCCGACGACATCTATATTGTCAACGACCCCTATCTCGGCGGCACCCACCTGATGGACGTGCGCTTCGCCCGGCCGTTCTACCGGCATGGCAGGCTCTATTGCTGGCTGTCCAATACCGGCCACTGGCCCGACACCGGCGGCGCCGTGCCCGGCGGCTTCTCGGCCTCGGCCACCGCCGTCGAGCAGGAAGGCCTGCGCCTGCCCCCGGTGAAACTCTTCAAGCGCGGCGAGATGGACCCCGAGATCTACCAGATCATCTGCTCCAACATCCGCGTCGCCGACCAGCGCATCGGCGATGTCAAGGCGCAGGCGGCCGCGCTGATGGTGGGCGAGGACCGCCTGACCGCGCTCATGGACCGCTACGGCGACGACACGGTGACCGAGGCCATCGCCGAGCTTCGCACCCGGGCGGCGCAACAGATGCGCGCCTTTATCGCCGACATCCCCGACGGCACCTATGACAGCACCGCCTGGATCGACAGCGACGGGGTCGTCAACGAACCGCTCGCCATCCGCCTGAGCGTCTCTAAACACGGCGAAGACCTGCGCTTCGACTTCGCGGGCTCAAGCCCGCCCTGCCTCGGCCCGATGAACTCGGTGCGCGCCACGACGCTGTCGTCGGTCTACCTCGCCATGCGCCACATCTTCCCCGAGGTGCCGATCTCCGCCGGCGCCTTCGAGCCGCTGCACGTCACCGGGATCGAGGCCACCTTCCTCGACGCGCAGTATCCCCGCCCGGTCTCCGGCTGCGCCGCCGAGGTGTCGCAGCGCATCGCCGAGGCCGTCTTCGCCGCCCTCGCCCCGGCGCTGCCCGACCGGGTCACCGCGGCCCCCGCCGGCACCTCCGGCAACTTCGCCCTCGGCGGCCACGACCCGGCGAAAGGGCGGGGCTATGTCATGTACCAGCTCTCCGGCGGCGGCTATGGCGGCAATGCCGACACCGACGGGCTGTCGAACGGCTGCTCGACCATCGGCATCTCCAAGGCGCCGCCGGTCGAGATCATGGAACAGGCGTTCCCGGTGCTCTACCACCACTACCGCCTGCACGAGGGCTCGGGCGGCGCGGGACGCCACCGCGGCGGCTTCGGGCTCGACTATCTCGTCGAACTGCGCCGCGGCGAGGCGCGCGCGAGCTTCGTCATGGACCACGGCCGCACCGGCCCGCAGGGCGCGCTGAGTGGCGGCGACGGGGCGCCCAACACGGTGACCGTTTGGCGCGGCGGCACCGCGCACGAACCGCCGCACCTGTCGAAGGAGCAGGACATCCCGCTGTCGCCCGGCGACCGCGTCCATGTCCGCACGCCGGGCGGCGGCGGCTATGGCGACCCGCTGACCCGCGACCCCGATGCGGTCGCCCGCGACGTGGCGTTGGGATACTACACGGCGGCGCAGGCGAAGACGCTGTTCGGCGTCGTGCTGGACACGGAGGGCGCGCCGGACCTGCGGGCGACGCAAAACTGCCGCACTAACAACATTCAATTATAAGAAGAGCTTACGCCACCCTTGTCAATGCACGGCGGAGTCGCAATAGACTGTCCACAGGGAAGCGAGTACCCATGTGAAGGGATGGCGGCTTATTGGTTCGAGGGAGTAGACCGGGTGATGCGCGCCCGCTGATCCGCAATGTGCCCTGCCCGACGGTCGGGCGCGGCACGGACGCGACGAAGGCTCCGGCAGTTCGAGGCGTGGACCCCGCAAGGGGCGCCTGACAATGCCCGAGGCGCCCGAAACGCCCACGCGCGGCCGACCGGCCGCCGGGCGCGTGCGCGGCAATTGGCTTCTGCGCCTGCTGGCCGGCGACGTTCTGCACGAGCGCGACGCATTGCGCCGTCGTCTGCAGGACGTGCGGTCCGAGCTGGAAGCCGAGCGCGCCGAATGCCGTCGCAGCGCGGCGCTGGCCGCGGAGCGCGCGGCGCGCCTGGAACAGGCGATGGACCTGGGGCAGCTCGGCTATATCGTCTGGAACGCAAAGACCGATGCCTGCGAACGATGCTCCCCCCAGATGGCCGCCGCCTTCGGCATGACGCCCCGGGAATTCATCGCCCGCGCCCACGGTATGCAGGGGCCGCACCTGCTGATCCATCCCGACGACCGCGCGACGTTCGGCGCGGCGTTCCGCAGGCTCCGGAGCGGAGAGCCCTTCGACATCGTCTATCGCACCAACAACGCCGCGGGCGCGCGTCTGCTGCGCGTCGTCGGGCGCCCCATCCGCGACGAGACGGGCCAGGTGGCCCGGTTCTTCTGCGTCGCGACCGACGTCACCGACCAGCAGGACGAAACCGCACGAAAGGCCGAATTGCTGCGGATGGAGAGCCTCGGCCGGCTGACGGGCGGTATCGCCCACGACTTCAACAACCTGCTTGCCGTGGTGCTCGGCAATCTCGAACTGCTGGACGAGGCCGCCGACCCGGCCGACCGGCAGGCGATGATCGAAGAGATGATCGCCGCCACCCTGCGCGGCCGCGACCTGACCCGCCGGATGCTGGGCTTCGCGCGGCGCGCGCCGCAGGCGCCGGACCGTGTCGACCTGGCGGCGGTGGTGCGCGACATGGGGCCACTGCTGTACCGCACGTTGCCCGAAACCATTTCGCTGGACCTTGCGCCCGGGCCTCCGACGGCGCCCGTCGTGGCGGACCGCAGCCTGATGGACAGCGCGCTGCTCAACCTCGCGATCAATGCCCGCGACGCCATGCCGGAGGGCGGCCGCCTGACCGTTTCGGTCCGCGACCTGCCGGCTGCGGACCCGGCAGCCGACGGATCGGAGGCGCAGGTGCGTCTGACCGTTGCGGATACCGGCGCAGGCATTCCGCCCGAGCTGCGGGACAAGGTGTTTCAGCCGTTCTTCAGCACCAAGGACGCGGTCGCCAATTCCGGCCTGGGCCTGGCCATGGTGCAGAGCTTCATCCGGCAGGCCGGCGGCCGGATCGAGGTGGACAGCGCGCCCGGGCGCGGCACCGCCTTCCACCTCTATTTCAACACTGTCCCGGAGGACGCCGCGGCCGACCCGGCGCCGCCGGCGGTCCGGTCCGAAGACATCCGGCCCCGGCGCGGCACGCGCGTCCTCGTCGTCGAGGACGAACCGGCCGTGCGCCGCATCCTCGCGTTGCAGCTCGAACGCTCCGGCATCGACGTGACCGAGGCGGCGGATGCCGAAGAGGCCGTCGCGGCCTTCGACGCCGGCGGGCCCTTCGACCTTCTCGTCAGCGACGTCGTGGTGCCCGGAGCGATGCAGGGGCCGGCGCTCGCGGCGCATCTGCGGGACCGGCAGCCGGACCTGAAGGTGATCTTCCAGTCCGGCTATCCGCAGGCGGCCGGAGAGATCGACGGCGACGGTCGCGGCGATATCGTGTTGCTGAAGCCGGTCAACCGGCAGGAGCTCCTGCACGCCGTACAAACCGCACTGGAGGCATGAGCGCCCTTCCCGCTGCGACCGGCTCCGGCGCGACCGGAAAGAGACACGCAGCACGGACCATCGTTCGAACGCGCGGATCGGCACGGGGTCCGCACCACCGACACGCTTGACCGCCCGCCCCGCCTGCGGCACCTCTTTCTCCGGCCGCACCGGAGGACCCCATGGACGCATTCCACGCCGACACCCACGCCCTGATCACCGGCGGCGCGCAGGGGCTCGGCCTTGCCGTCGCCCGCGAGCTGATCGCGCAGGGCTGCCGCCGGCTCGTCCTCGCCGACCGGAACCGCGAGGCCGGTCAGGCCGCCGCCGAAGCGCTCTCCGGGAACGGCGTCGACGCGGGCTTTCACCCCGTCGACATGGGCGACGCGCAGGCGGCACAGGACATGGTCGATGCCGCCGCCGGCCGCATGGGCCGGGTCACCGCGCTGGTCAACGCCGCGGCGCTCACCGATCGGGGGTCGATCCTCGACACCACGCCCGACCAGTGGGACCGCATCCAGAACGCCAACGCCCGCGGTCCGTTCTTCGCCCTCCAGCGCTTTGCGCAGCGCTGCATCGACGCCGGCCATCCGGGCGGCTGCGTCAACATCCTGTCCATCGTCGTGCACGGCGGGCTGCCCTTCCTCGCGCCTTACGGCGCCTCCAAGGCGTCGCTGCTCTACACGACGAAGAACGCGGCCAACACGCTCGCCCGTCACCGCATCCGGGTGAACGGCATCAATGTCGGCTGGATGGACACGCCGGCCGAGGACGCGGTCCAGCGCCGCTATCACGACCGGGCGGCGGGCTGGCAGGCCGAGGCCGCCGCGAACCTACCCTTCGGCGCGCTGGTCCAGCCCGAACAGGTCGCCCGCCAGACGGCCTTTTTCCTCGGGCCGCAATCCGGCGTCGTCACCGGGTCGGTCATGGATTTCGACCAGCGGGTTATCGGCGCCTACCCGGACACCAACGACACCTGACGCGGCGACTCCCGGGCCAATTCGGAATCCGAAACGCGCAATTGATCTGCATCAATTCGGCCCGCGCGCCCCGGTGGTATGTCCTTATCCCATCCGGCCAAGAGGAGTGTGCCCGAGATGCGGATTACCAAGCGGACCAACCTCGCCATGCGGGTGCTGATGTTTTGCGCCATCAACACCGATCGCAACGTGACAAAGGCCGAAATCGCCGCGGGCTGCAACTCGTCCGAGAACCACTTGGGCCACGTGGTCAACCGGCTGGGGCAGCTGGGCTTTCTGAAGACGATCCGGGGCCGCCGCGGCGGCATCCGGCTGGCCCGCGCGCCCGCGGAGATCTCGGTGGGCGACGTGTTCCGCAACCTCGAAGCCGATGTGCCGCTGGTCGAGTGCATGGTGGTCGAGGAGAACACCTGCCCGCTGGTCTCGGCCTGCCGCCTGCGCGGCTGCATCCTGGGGGCGATGGAGGCGTTCTACAGCCATCTCGACGCCGTCACGCTGTCGGAGCTCGTGGATTCGAACGACGGGCTGTGCCGTATCCTCGACCCGAGGCTCGTCGCCTGAGAGGCCGCGCGCCTAACGCAAGCAGCTTCCCGGAACCAGGTGGAGCACCTGCGGCCACCGGCGATAGGCCCCGTGATCGGGCGCGATCTCGGCCACTTCCATGACCTCGGTCGGGCACGGCGGCACAACGCCCAAACGCAGAATGAGCAGGACGTCACGCGCCTCGGGCACGCCGGACGCGCCGGGGGCATGGACGGCCACGCCGCGGCCGCGGCCGAAATAGGACAGATCCGCCCGTAATTCCGGATCCGCCGCCACGACGGCGCGGATCTTCAGGTCCGCCGCAATGTCGAGAACCGTCGCGCTCATCTCGCCGCGGCCCGCCCGGGTTTCGACCCATGGCAGGGTCTGCAGCAGGCCCCGTTCGGCCACGACGGGCGCCAGCGGCACGGCCAGGCAGACCAGCGCGTTCACGGCCAGACAGATCCTCCGCCAGCGCCGCTTTCCACGCAGCCAGGCCAGCGCCACCGGCAGCCCGGCCAGCCACGCCGCGGCCCAGCCGCCGCCGCCGATCCCCAGCGGCGCGGACAGCGCCGTCAGCGCGGCGACCGGTCCGAAGAAGATCAAAAGGAACTGCACGACCGGGTTGCCGGGCCGCTCCGCCGCCAGCACCAAGGGCACCGCCAGCGGCCCGGCCCCGAGGACCACGGCCAGGAACGCACCCCAGCCGCCCCAAGGGCCCGACACCGCCCAGGACAGCCCGCCTTCGACGGCACCGACCACCAGGTGCGGCGTCATGACGGCGCCCCAGACCGCCATCAGCAGCACCGCCTGCGACCGCGACGGCCGCGCCTCGGAGAAGACGCGGCCGGCCAGAACCGCGCTGGCCAGGAACAGGATCGCCCAGTAGCTCGCCAGGCAGGCCAGCCCCAGAAACAGGCCCGTCGCCGCCGCGACCCACGCCCGGTACTCGTCCAGAAGCTTCATGTAAAGCGCCAGCGCCGCGGCCAGCAGCGGCGCCATGACCGTCCCCGGTCCGGTGCCCAGCGCGGCGATGGCGACGGCCGGCAGCGTGATCCAGCCCACCGCCACCAGAGCCGCGACGCGCGCGCCGAACAGGCGGTCGGCGATGCCGCCCAGGATCAGCGCCGCCGCGGCATGGAGCAGCGGCCCCGGCAGGCGCAGCCAGACCGGGCCGTCCCCGAATTGCGCGAACAGCCAGATCACCCAGCCGGTCAGCGGCGGCGCGCCCAGCTGTCCGAGCCAGGGCGCCCCGGCCCAGGCCCGCGCTTCCGCGGCCGTGGCGTCGGCGCCGTCGAGCCACAGGAGGGCGACGCGACACAGCGTCACCGCGACGACCGCGGCCGTCGCCGGGACCAGCCAGCCCCGCGTCACCGCGCGCCCCGGCGCCTGTCCGGTGCCGCGCCGGCCCGATCATCAACGCAAAAACCTGCCACCGGCATGAACCGCACCGAACCCGTTCTGCCCGTGCCCGCACGGCACGGTCGCGTCATCCAGATATTCCGCGCCGGCCCGCCGACCAGGGCCGGCGGCGCACGGTCAGCGTTTCAGCGTCTCGCCCAGCTGCAGCGTCGGGGTCAGCACGACCCGTTCGTGGCCGCCTTCCTCGCCCGCGGCGCGGGCCGCGACGATCTTGGCCGCCTCGCGCCCGATCTCGGCACGGCAGGCGTCCATCGTCGCCAGCTTCACCGGCAGACCGTCCAGAAGCTCGACCCCATTGAACCCGGCCAGCCCGACGCGGCCGGGCACCTCGATCCCGTTGTCGCGGCAGTAAAGCAGACCGCCGGCGGCGATCATGTCGTTGGAATAGTACAGAAAATCGAGGTCCGGCGACCGTTTCAGGATCGCCTCGGTCATCTCGCGCCCCTTCAGAAGCGCCGAGCCGCCCTCGTAAAACTCGTGGTCGTGAATCTCCAGGCCGGCCTTCGCCAGCGCCTCGGTGAACCCCTCGAACCGCTTCCGGGCGCGGTGGTCCAGCGGCATCTTGGTGCCGAGAAACCCGATCTTGCGATAGCCCGCGTCGACGATCGCCCGCGCCATCTCGCGGCCGGCGCGGCGGTGGCTAATGCCGACCATGGCGTCGATCGGCTCGCCGTCGCTGTCCATGATCTCGACGATCGGAATGCCCGCGGCGGTCAGCATGGCGCGGCTGGCGTCGGAATGCTCCAGCCCGGCGATGATGACGCCCGAGGGCCGCCACGAGAGCATCTCGTACAGCACCTTCTCCTCGCGCTCGGGCTTGTAGTTGGTGACGCCCACGACCGGCTGCAGCGGCGTGTCGTCCAGCACTTCCGAGATGCCCGACAGCACCTCGGGGAAAACCAGGTTCTTCAGCGACGGGATGATGACGGTGACAAGGTTCACCCGCTGGCTGGCCAGCGCCCCGGCGATCTTGTTGGGCACGTAACCCAGCGATTTCGCGGCCTCCAGCACCTTTTCGCGGGTCGCCTCGCTGACGTCGCCCCGGTTGCGCAGCACCCGGCTGACCGTCATCTCGCTGACGCCGGAGGCTTCCGACACGTCCTTCAGCGTGAGGGGGCGATTGGGGTTTTCCAGGTCGTCACTCGGCACATTCGTCTCCCGCATCCGGCGCAGGAAAAAGTTAGCGGTAAAAACACGGGCTGTGCAAGCGGACCTTGGGGCCAACGCGCCTTCTGCCGGCCGCCGTTGCTGCAATGCCGAATGGGCGCGGCGGCCCCTCTCGCTCGTCGTCGGTCGCGACCGGGCGGCGCGCGCGACTCGCCCGCCCTAAACCCCCAGATACCGGTCGATCACCTCGTGCCGGCCGCGCAGCTCCGCCGCGGCCCAGGTCTCGCGCGCCCGTCCGTTCTCCAGGAAGGTCACGCGGTCGGCGACGGCCAGCACCGCGTCGATCCGCAGTTCCACCAGCAGGATCGCGACGCCCGCGCCGCGCATCCGCACGATAACGTCCCGGATCGCCGCGATCATCGACGGCTGCAACCCCTCCGTCGGCTCGTCCAGAAGCAGCACCTTCGGCTCCACGCAGAGCGCCCGCGCGGTGGCCAGCATCTGCTGCTCGCCGCCCGACAGGGTCTGCGCCCGCTGCCCCATCCGCTCGCGCAGCCGCGGGAACAGGTCCAGCACACGCTCGCGCACGTCGCGCCCGGCGCCGCGGGTCATCAGCCCGACCTCCAGGTTCTGAGCCACGGTCAGCTCGCCCCAGAGCCGCCGCCCCTGCGGGATATAGCCCACGCCGGTCCGTCCCACCTTGTGCGCGGGCAGCGGGCCGATCTCCGCGCCGTCGAGGGCGATCGCCCCGGCCCAGAGCGGCAGCAGCCCCGCGATGGCCTTCATCGTCGTGGTCTTGCCGGCCCCGTTCCGCCCCAGCAGGCAGTGGATCTCGCCCGCGCGCACCTCCAGCGACACCTCGCGCAGCACCTGCGCCGCGCCGTAGCCGGTGGAAATGCCCTTCAGCTCAAGCATCGCCGGTCCCCAGATAGGCGTCCTGCACCCGGCCGTCGGCATGGATCTCCTCGGGCGTGCCCTCGGCCAGCACCTCGCCGAAGTTCAGCACCGTGATCCGGTCGGCCGTGTCCATCACCACGCTCATGTTGTGCTCGATCAGCAGCACCGTCGCCTCGGCCCTCACCTCGCGCACCAGCGCCACGAACCCCTCGATCTCGCTGTCGGCCAGCCCCTGCGTCGGCTCGTCCAGGATCAGCAGCCGCGGCTTTTGCGCCAGCCCCATCGCGATCTCCAGAAGCCGCTGGTGGCCATAGCTCAGATCGCCCGCCAGCTGATCGGCCCGGTCCCCCAGCCCCACGCGCGCCAGCGCCGCCGGCACCTCCCGCGCCGCGTCGCCCTTCCGCCGCCGCACCGCCAGCGCCACGTTCTCGCGGCACGACAGTCGGGCGAAGACGGAGGTGATCTGGAACGTGTAGGCCATCCCCTCTCGGATGCGCCGATGCGCCGGCAGGCGCGAGATGTCGGCGCCCGCAAAGCGCACCGCCCCCGCCGTCGGGGCCACCCGGCCGCAGAGCATGCCCACGAAGGTGGTCTTGCCCGCCCCGTTCGGCCCGATCAGCGCCCGCACCTCGCCTTCGGGCAGGTCGAAATCCACGTCCTGCACCGCGTGCAGCCCGCCGAACGCCTTGGTCAGCCCCCGCGTCTGCAACAGGCTCATGGCAGTCCCCTCCAGACCCGCCGCCGGATCTCGCCGCCGATCCCCTGCGGTGCGAAGAGCGTCAGCGCGATGAGCACGACGCCGACGACAGCCATATAGGCCGTGGTGAACCCGCTGGTGATGTCGATCAGGTAGAAGGTGAAGAGCGCGCCGAGAAACGGCCCGATCACCGTGCCCGCTCCGCCCAAGAGCACCCACAGAAGCGGCAGGATCGAATACTGCACTCCCGCGAAGCTGGCGCCCGCATACCCGAACAGCAGCCCATAGGCCGCCCCCGCCGCCGCCGACATCGTGCCCGAGGCGACCACGGCGCCCAGCTTGTGCGCGAACACGTCGTAGCCCAGCATCTCCGCCCGCGCCTCGTTCTCGCGGATCGCGATCAGCACCTTGCCGAACGGCCGCCGCACCAGCCACAGCGACAGCACCAGGCAGACCGAGAACAGCACCAGCGCCGCGAGGTAGCGCACGCCCGCGTCGCTCAGGTCCAGACCCCACAGCACCCGCTCGGCCCGCTGCAGGACCAGCCCGTCATCGGCGTTGGTCCACTCGGCGAAATACAGGACCGTCAGATACACCGCCTGCGCGAACATCAGCGTCACGATCAGGAACGCCACCCCCACGGTGCGCAGCGCCAGCGCCCCGGCCACCAGCGACAGCAGGGCCCCCGCCGCCAGCCCGCTCAGCAGCGCCGGTCCCGGCGCCCAGCCCAGATGCGTCACCGGCAGCGCCATGCCGTACATCCCGGCCGCGAAGAACATCGCGTGGCCGAGGCTCAGAAGCCCGGTGTAGCCGAACAGCAGGTTGTAGCCCATCGCGTAGGTCGCCAGCACCATCACCCGCGCCAGGTTGCCGTGATGATAGGCCGGCAGGACGAAGTGCAGCGCGAAGAGCGCAGCGATGAGCGCCCCGTGCAGGACAGCCGCCTTCGCCCCGTCGCTCATGCCGCGCGCGTCCCGAACAGCCCCTGCGGCCGGAACACCAGCACCAGCGCGACCAGAAGCGTCGCCAGGATCTTCGCCAGCGTCGGTGAGAAGAAGACCGAGATGATGCCGTCCGACAGCCCGATCAGCAGCGCCGCCACCACCGTGCCGGGCAGCGAGCCCAGACCGCCGATGATCACCACGATGAACGACAGCAAGAGCGGATCGCCCCCCATCAGGTAGTGCGCCTGCTGGATCGGCACGATCAGCACCGCGCCCAGCGCCGCCAGCGCCGCGCCCAGCCCGAAGGTGAAGGCATAGACCCGCTCCACCGGGATGCCGAAGACCTGCGCCATCTCGCCGTCCATCTGCGTCGCCCGCAGCACGAGCCCGATCCGGGTGTGCCGCATCAACAGCCAAACGGCGGCCAGCACCACCGCCGCCGCGCCGATGACGAACAGCTTGTAGCTGGTGGTCGACAGCCCCCAGGGCCAGTAGAGCGCCGGCCCGCTTTCGCCCCACTCGACCCAGGGCAGGGCCAGCCGCGCGTTGAACGGCGGCTCCACCGGCCGCGCCTCCGGCCCGTAGGTCATCAGAACGACCTGCTGAATCACGTACAAAAGCCCGATGGTCACCACGATGGTCCGCTCCGGGTCATAGTCGACCCGTTTCAGCACCGTCACATCCGCCAGCGCCGCCAAGGCCCCCACCAGCAGCGGCGCCAGCACCGCCGCCGCGACGAAGCCGATGGCCGCGTGCCCGCCGAACCACGACGCCACCCACCAGGCCAGCACAGCGCCCAGCATGAAGAACTCGCCATGCGCGACGTTCACCACCCGCATGATCCCGAAGACCAGCGACAGGCCCACGGCGGTCAGCGCCAGCACCGCCGCCGTCACGGCGCCTTCCAGCGTGGCGAGCATCAGATAGGGTCCGAATTCCATGCCCGCGACGTTGCCCGCTGCGGCGCGCCCGGGCAAGCGCATTCCCGCCCCCGCCGGCCGCGCCCGTGGACGGCGCCACGGATTCGGGCGACACTCCCGGCGTCAATCCGGAACAGCGAAGAGGCACGCCATGGGAGAGCGAAACCCGCGCTTCGACAGGTTCTTCGACCGCGACACGCCGTGGAAGGCCGAGAAGAAACGGCTGCGCGAGATCGTCCTGGACCACCCGCTGACCGAGGAGTTGAAGTGGCGCCAGCCGGTCTATTGCCACGCGGGCGGCAATGTCGCCACGATCGACGGGCTGAAGGACCGCTGCGTCCTGTCCTTCTTCAAGGGCGCGCTGCTGACGGATCCCGAGGGGATGCTGGAGCCGCCCGGCCCGAATTCCCGCTCCGCCCGCTATGCGCCCTTCACGTCGCTGGAAGAGATCGACGCGCGCGCCGACGCGCTCCACGCCTACCTCGACGAGGCGATCGAGAACGAAAAGCGCGGCCTCTCCCCCGAGATGCCGCCCGACGACCTCGACCTGCCCGAGGAACTGGCCGCGGCGCTCGACGCCGACCCGGCGCTGGCCGAGGCCTGGGCCGCCCTCACGCCCGGCCGCCGCCGCGGCTGGGTCATCCATGTCTCGGGCGCGAAGCAGGCAAAGACGCGCACCGCCCGCGTCGAGAAGGCCGCGCCCAGGATACGCGACGGCAAGGGCTTCCACGACCGCTGAGCCGTCACTGGGGCCTGCAGGGCGTGCCAGAGGGTCCGGCGGACCGCCGACCCCACTCCTGCGCCCTCTCCCGAAAGGCGTGGCCCCAACTGCCGCACATCCCCAGGCTGACGAGCGCGCAGCATGGCCCGACCGCGGCACAGGCGGCCGCCTGTCGCCCTGCGTTGCGCCGGTCCCGCAGCCGCCGGACCATCGCCCGCTCTGGACCCCGCCGCCGCGCTCTGCCACAGATCGCGCACACGCCGGAGTCCGCGCCCCATGTCCACCGTCACCAAGGCCCCGCCCGTTGTCGGCGCGCTCTGCGGCGCGGTGGCGGTGTTCTGTTTCTCGGTCAACGACATGGCGATCAAGTTCCTCTCGGGCGACTATGCGCTGCACGAGGTGATCCTGCTGCGCTCGCTCTGCGCGCTCGTGCTGATCTTGGCCGTGGTGCTACCGGTCTCGGGCGGCCTGTCCGCCCTGAAGACTCGGCGGCCCGGGCTGCACGCGGTGCGCGGGCTCTGCGTCGTCGTCGCCAACATGGCCTTCTTCCTGGGCGTCGCCGCCCTGCCCCTGGCCGACGCGGTGGCCATCTTCTTCGTCAGCCCGCTGCTGATCACCGCCTTCTCGGTGATCTTCCTGGGCGAGACGGTCGGCCCGCGCCGCTGGGCCGCCATCGCGCTGGGGCTGGCGGGCGTGCTGATCGTGCTGCGGCCCGGCACCTCGGCGTTTCAGCCCGCGGCGCTGCTGCCGCTGCTGGGCGCGACGGGCTACGCGGGGCTTCACACCTTCACCCGGCGGCTGGGCACGACCGACAGCGCGGCCACGATGGCGGTCTATATCCAGCTGTCGTTCATTCTCGTCTCCGGCACCATCGGGCTGGCCATCGGCGACGGCCGCTTCACCGGGTGGGACAGCCCCTCGCTGGAGTTCTTCTTCCGCGGCTGGACCTGGCCGGCCGCCGGCGACTGGCCGGTGATCGGGCTGGTCGGGCTGTGCAGCGGCGCGGGCGGATTCTTCATCAGCCAGGCCTACCGGATCAGCGAGGCGGCGCTGGTCGCGCCGATGGAATACATCGCGATGCCGATGGCGGTGATCTGGGGCGTCACGATCTTCGGAGAGTGGCCGGACCTCGCCGCCTGGTGCGGGATCGTGCTGATCGTCGGCTCCGGTCTCTTCCTGATCTGGCGCGAGACGCAAGCCGGCCGCGAGGCCCCTCGGCCGCGCCTTCGGCGATGACGGGGATCAGGCGCCCCCAGGCAGACCACGGACAGGCAGGGAGTCCCGGAATGGCGACAATCGACGCGGTCGTCTTCGACATCGGCCGGGTGCTGCTGAACTGGGATCCCGAAGGGTACTATGACCGCCGGATCGGCCGTGCGGCGCGTGAGGCGCTGTTCGCGGCCGTGGACCTGGAAGGGATGAACCTGCGTTCGGACAAGGGCGAGGACATCGCCGCGCTGGTCGAGGAATACGCCGCGGCGCATCCGGCCCATGCCGATCTGATCCGGCTGTGGCACTCGGACTGGCTGCAGATGGCGCATTCGCTGATCCCGGGATCGGTGCGGTTGCTCCGGGCGCTGCGGTCGCGCGGGGTGCCGGTCTACGCGCTGACGAATTTCGGGGAGCGCACGCTGGCGATGGCCGACGCGGCCTATCCCGCGCTGACCGAGTTCGACGATCGCTTCGTCTCGGCCACGCTGCGTGCGATCAAGCCGGATCCGGAGATCTATGCCCGTTTAGAGACAGAAACCGGCGTCGCGCCGGAGCGGCTGTTCTTCACCGACGACAGGCCCGAGAACATCGAGGCGGCCCGCGCCCGCGGCTGGCAGGGGCACCTGTTCGAGGGGCCAAAGGGGCTGGCCCGGCGGCTGGTGGCGGAGCGGCTGCTGCCCGAAGACGCGGCCGCCGTCTGACCCTATTCCGCCGCGAGGGCCGGGCGCCGCAGGGCCAGCGGCTCTTCCCGCACCGGCAGGTGGACGATGGCGCTGAACGCACCGATGCCGACGCCGACCCACCAGACGGCGGTGTAGTCGCCGAAGGCGTCGTACATCCGCCCGCCCAGCCAGACGCCCAGGAACGAGCCAAGCTGGTGGCTGAAGAACACCAGCCCATAGAGCGTGCCCATGTAGCGCAGCCCGTAGATATGCGCCACGAGGCCGCTGGTCAGCGGGACGGTGGCGAGCCAGAGCGAGCCCATCACGACCGAGAAGACGATGACCGAGGCCGGCGTGATCGGCAGCAGGATGAACGTCGCCGCGGCAAGGGTCCGGGCGGTGTAGATCCCGGTCAGCAGGTACTTGCGCGGGATACGGTTGCCGAGCCAGCCGGCGGCGAGTGTCCCGCCGATATTCGCCAGCCCGATCACCGAGATCGCCACGGCGCCCAGCGCCGAGGTGGTGGCGACGCCGACCGAGGCGAGCGTGCCCGAGGGGTCGATCGCGCCGCACATCTCGGTCACCATCGCCGGGAAATGCGCGGTGATGAAGCCCAGCTGGTAGCCGCAGGAGAAAAAGCCCAGGAAGATCAGCGTATAGCTCGGGTCGCGCAGCGCCCGACCCAGCACCTCGCCCAGCGGCTCATCGAGGCCCGTGGCCGAGGCCTGCGGCGCGCCGCGCAGCATCGGCAGGGCGAAGAGCACCGCGAGGATCGCGGCGGCGAAGATCAGGAAAACCGTCTGCCAGGGCACCACGGTCATCAGCGCCTCGGCGATGGGAGCGCCGACGACCTGCCCCGCCGAGCCGGCGGCGGTGACGATGGCCAGCGCCATCGACCGGTTGGCGTCGCTCGCGGCGCGGCCGACCACCGCCAGCAGCACGCCGAAGCCGGTGCCGGCGATGCCGAAGCCCACCAGCACCTCCAGCGCCCAGTGCTGCGCCGGCGTCACGGCGAAGGCGGAGAGCGTCAGGCCAAGGGCATAGACCAGCGCGCCGAGGATCAGCGCGCGGCGGTCGCCGAACCGCTCCGCGAAGGCGCCGAACAGCGGCTGGCCGATGCCCCAGGCGAGGTTCTGGATGGCGATGGCCATGGAAAAATCGGCTCTGAGCCAGCCGAATTCCTCCGCCACGGGAATCTGGAACACGCCAAAGCTCGCCCGGATGGCGAAGTTGACCAGGATGATCAGGCATCCGCCGATCAGGATCGGGGTGACGAGGCGCGCGGACTGGGGCATCGGAGGTCTCCGGCTGTCGGGCGGCGAGAGTTGCCCCGGATGCTCGCCGGCGTCAAATTCAAAACCGTGAGGCGCAGCATCAGCTTTCCTTATCCGCGCGCGGAAGTTATCCGGGAGGAGATGGCCGAGCGTGTGCAGGACATATACGAGGCCCGCGTCGCGGCGGGCGAGCTGGCCGCCGACCCGGCGCAGCACGCGATACTGCCGGTGCTGGAGGAGATCCGGGCGCATTTCGAGACTGTTCCGGAGAAAAAGGGCCTGCGCGGGCTGTTTTCCAAGACGCCCGAGCCGCCCAGGGGGCTGTACCTGTGGGGCGGCGTCGGGCGCGGCAAGTCGATGCTGATGGACCTGTTCTACGGCACGGTCCCGATCGAGGCGAAGCGGCGGGTGCATTTCCATGCCTTCATGCAGGAAATCCATTCCGGCATGCACGAGGCCCGGCAGCGGGACGTCGACGACGCGCTAAAGCCGGTGGCCGAGAAGGTCGCGGACTCGGCGCGGCTTCTGTGCTTCGACGAGATGCAGATCTCGGACATCACCGACGCGATGATCGTTGGGCGGCTGTTCGAGACGTTGTTCGACGCGGGCGTCGTGGTGGTGACCACGTCGAACCGGGTGCCGGACGAGCTGTACAAGGACGGGCTGAACCGGGCGCTGTTCCTGCCGTTCATCGAGCTGATCAAGGAGCGGATGGTGGTGCACCACCTGCAGTCGCCCACCGACTACCGCCAGGACCGTTTGTCCCGTTCCAATGCCTATTTTACGCCCGCGAACGCCGAGGCGCGGGCGGAGATCGACCGGCTTTGGAACGATTTGACCGGCGGCGACTGGGCGCCGCTGACGCTGCGCGTGAAGGGGCGCGACGTGGTGCTTCCGGGGTATCAGAACGGTGTGGCGCGGTGTGAATTCTGGGAGTTATGCGGCCGGATGCTGGGGCCGGCGGACTATCTGGCGGTGGCCGAGGCGGTCCGGGTGCTGATCCTGGAGGACATCCCGCGATTGTCCCGTTCCAATTTCAACGAGGCCAAGCGCTTCGTCACCCTGATCGACGCGCTCTACGAGGCGCGCGTCAAGCTGATCGCCAGCGCGGCGGACGTGCCGGAGCGGCTCTATATCGAGGGCGAGGGCAGTTTCGAATTCGAACGCACCGCCAGCCGCCTGCGCGAGATGCAGTCGGCCGATTGGGGGCCGTGATGCGGGCCTTCGTCGCCGTCGACCTTCCCTTCGCCGTGCAGGAGGCGCTGGAAACCGTGCAGGAGCGGCTGCCGGTGGGGCGCCCGACCGATCCCGAGCAGTTCCATCTGACGCTCGCCTTCCTGGACGACCAGCCGGGCGACGTGCTGGAAGAACTGCACCACGAGCTGGAGCGAGTGAAGCTGCCGCGGTTCGCCCTGCAGATGCGCGGGCTGGGGACCTTCGGCAAGCACGAGCCACGGGTGCTTTGGGCCGGAGTAGAGCCTGAACCGGCGCTGAAGGAGCTGCGCGGCAAGGTACGCTCGGCGGCGCGGGTGGCCGGGATCGAGCTGTCGCGGGAACGGTTCCGGCCGCATGTGACACTGGCGCGGTTCGACGAGCGGATGGAGCCGGACGAGCTGGAAAAGCTGCGGCGGTTTTTGGAGATCTGGGAGACGTTTCCCTCGCCGCCCTTCGAGGTGACGGAATTCGTGCTGTACCGGTCGATCCTGGGCAAGGGCGGCGCGGTGCACGAGGCGCTGGCGGAATACCCGTTGTGAGGGGTGTTTCGGACCGCTGGCGCGGTCCGATCCGCTGGGGGGACGCTGTCCCCGTCGTCCATTGTGCTTGCACCAATGGCGCACAATGGACGACCCCCCTGGCGTATTTTCAACGAGAAGAAGAAGCGGGGGTCGGTACGGCTTGGAGCGGACTCAGCCGTTCTCGGCCAGGACCGTCCCCGCGAGGTAGAGCGAGCCGCAGACGAGGATCCGCGCGTCCGGGTCGGACGCCGCGATGGCCCGCACGGCATCGAGGACGGTGGCGGCCTCCGTCGCCTGCATCCCGGCCTCGCGCGCGGCGGCGGCGGTTTCGGCGGCGGACAGGGTGGCGGTGACACCGTCGATGCTGACCGCGTGCAGCGACTGGGCCAGCGGCGCGAGCGGCGTGAGGTAGCCGACCGGATCCTTGGTGTTCAGCATGCCGCAGATCAGATGCAGCGGCTTCGGCGGCATGTCCCCGAGCGTGCGGGCGAGGCTGGCCCCGGCGGCGGGGTTGTGGCCGCCGTCCAGCCACAGCTCGGCCCGGGGCGCCGCCTCGGGCAGGGGACCGCGGGTGAGGTACTGCATCCGCGCGGGCCACGCCACGCGCTGCATCGCGGCGTCGTGCGCTGTCTCCGGCAGGCCGAGTTGCCGCATGGCGGCCAAGGCGATGCCGGCATTGTCGAACTGGTGATGCCCCATGAGCCGCGGCAGGGGCAGGTCGAGTAGGCCCGCTTCGTCCTGATAGACCAGCCGGCCCTCCTCGGGCATGACGTGCCAGTCCTGCCCCTGGACCAGAAGCGGTGCGCCGAGGCGGGCGGCCTGCCGCTCGATCACCTCCAGCGCGGCGTCGTCCTGCCGGCCGACGATGCAGGGCACGCCGGGTTTCAGGATGCCGGCCTTCTCGGCGGCGATCTCCTCCAGCGTCTCGCCGAGATAGCCCTGGTGATCCATGGAGACGGGCGTGATGATCGTCAGCACCGGGTCGACCACATTGGTGGCGTCCAGCCGGCCGCCGAGGCCGACCTCCAGCAACGTGTAATCCGCCGCCGCGCGCGAGAAGGCGAGCAGCGCGGCGCAGGTGGTGATCTCGAAATAGGTGATGTCGGCCCCGCCATTGGCGGCCTCGCACTCGTCGAGCACGGCCGTCAGCGCGGATTCGTCGATGAGGTCTCCGGCCAGGCGGATGCGCTCGTGAAACCGCACGAGATGCGGCGAGGTATAGGCATGGGCGCGACGGCCCGCCCCCTCGATCCCGGCGCGCAGCATCGCCTGCACCGATCCCTTTCCGTTGGTCCCCGCAATGTGAATGACGGGCGGCAGCCGGTCCTGCGGGTCGCCCAGCGCGTGCAGGAGCCGCCAGACGCGGTCGAGCGTGAGGTCGATGATCTTGGGGTGGAGCGACATCATCCGGTCCAGGATGACGTCGGAGCTGTCGGCGCTCACTCCGGCTTCGCCTCCTCGGCGGGCTCTGACGCCCTGGTGTCCGGGGCCTCGGGCGCCGCCGGCTTCGCGAGGGCCTCGACGGGGTCCGGGGCGGGCAGGTCGCCGCGCACCGCCGGGCCCAGCCGCATGAGCATCCGAACGATGGCGATCAGCTCGTCCCGCATGTCCTTGCGATGCGTGACCCGGTCCAGCATCCCGTGGTCCAGCAGGTACTCGGCCCGCTGGAAGCCCTCGGGCAGCTTCTCGCGGATGGTCTGTTCGATGACGCGGGGGCCGGCGAAGCAGATCAGCGCGTTGGGCTCGGCGATGTGAATGTCGCCCAGCATCGCGTAGGAGGCGGTGACGCCGCCGGTCGTGGGATGGGTCAGCACCACGATATAGGGCAGCCCGGCCTCCTTCAGCATCTCGACCGCGACGGTGGTGCGCGGCATCTGCATCAGGCTGAGAATGCCCTCCTGCATCCGCGCGCCGCCGGCGGCGGAGAACAGGATCAGCGGCGACTGGGACTCCACCGCGCGTTCGGCGGCGGCGATGATCGCGTTGCCCACATACATGCCCATCGAGCCGCCCATGAAGCTGAAGTCCTGCGCCGCGCAGACCACCGGGGTTCGCCCGATCTCGCCCTGCGCGACCAGCATCGCCTCGTGCTCGCCGGTCTCGCGCTGGGCCGCGCGCATCCGCTCCGGATAGCGTTTCTGGTCGCGGAAATGCAGCGGGTCGGCCACCGGTTCGGGCACAGGCACGGTGGAGAAGACGCCGCCGTCGAACAGCGCGGCGAACCGCGCCCGCGGGGCGATCGCCATGTGGTGGTCGCAGCTGGTGCAGACGTTCAGATTCTCCGACACCTCGCGGTGAAACAGCATCGAGCCGCATTCCGGGCACTTCGTCCACAGGTTCTCGGGCGTTTCCCGCCGCGAGAACAGCGAATTGATCTTCGGTCGGACGTAGTTGGAAATCCAGTTCATCGCGCGCCCTGCGGCTGTTCGGAGTGTTGGGGGTCAGATAGTCGGCGGGGCCGCGGAATGCAATCAGCGCAGCAGCGCCCGCCGGGCCAGGCCCCAGCCGATCAGCAGCACGACGACGTCCCAGACGATCAGCCCGCCCGCTTCGCTGGCGACATAGGGCGTGCGGTAGAGCGCAAGGCCCGGCACGGTGCCTTCGGTCGCCAGAAGCAGAAGCGCGGTGGCGTTGTTGGCAAAGTGCATCCCCCAGGCGGCGGCCAGGCTGCCCGTGGCGGCGGTGAGATCGGCGGCGATGAGCCCGAAGATCAGCGTCGCGAGGACGATCTGCCAGGCGCTGTCGCCCATCGCGGGATCGTAGTGCAGCAGCCCGAACAGCAGAGATGGCAGCACCGCCCAGACCAGCGGCGAGCGGAACCGCGCCGCCAGTTGCTGCAGGAGGTAGCCGCGGAACAGGATCTCCTCCGCCCCGGCCTGCAGCGCCAGCACCGCGACGGAGAGCGGCAGGAACGTCAGCCAGAGGCCGAAGCCGACCCCCGGAACCGCGTCGTTGAACAGCGACCAGACGAGGACCGAGAGCACCTGCACGCCGCCGACGGCGGCCGCCGCGGTGGCGAAATCGCGAACCTCGCGGCCGGTATGGCCGAACAGCGTGACCGGCGGGCGCGCATGCAGCAGCGGGGCGGCGACCCAGGGGCCCAGCGCCATCGCCGCGAAAGAGCCCAGCAGCCACAGCGCCGCGCCGGGCGTCTGCGCCCGGGTGACCGCCAGGATGCTCGGCGCCCCGGGCAGGCCGGTGACGAGCACGAGGTACAGGTTCAGCCCGATCACGTAGATCACGGTGCAGAGCAGGCAGCCAAGCGCCAGCCGCCAGGGTTCCGGCGCGGCGCGGGCCGGGTGGACGAAGCTTTCCAGCGGATCGGGATAGCGCGGGGTCATGTCGGCGTGCTAGCGCCTTCGCGCGCGGCGGGCAAACCGCTTTGCTTGCCTCGGCCGTCCGGCTCGCCTATTCCCGACGCCACGCTGTTGATGGGAGTCACGATGCCCCGCACCGGACACGCCCCGCCGCCCCGCAACCGGGCCCGCGCCGCCGTCGCCGGCCTGGCCGTGCTCGGCCTGGCGGCCTGCGGCGGCTTCGGGTTGAGCCGGCCGCCGGAGACCGTGGCCGTCGCCGGCGGCGACGTGGTCATCGGCGGGCCGCAGGGCTACTGCATCGACCGGCCGGGCAGCCGCCTGACCGGCGAAAGCCCGTTCGTCCTGCTCGGCTCCTGCGCGTCGATCGCGCGCGACGCGGGCGCCGACGCGCCGCGGCAGCCCGGCGTCCTGACCGCCACCGTGTCGGCCCCGGGCGAAGGGCCCGGTTTCGCCGAGACCGTGCCGCAGCTGGAAAGCTTCCTTTCCTCCGCCCCCGGCCGCGCGGCACTCGCGCGCGACGGGCGGCCGGAATCGGTGGAAGTCCTGTCGACCCGGCGCGACGGCGCGGCGCTGATCATCCACCTGCGGGATACCAGCGCGAATGTCGTCCCGGGAACCGACCCGACCTACTGGCGCGGCCTGTTCGAGGCGAACGGGCGGCTGGTGACGGTCTCGGTGATGAGCTTTGCCGACCAGCCGATGGGCAGCGACCTGGCCCTCGCCACGCTGCGCGGCATGGTCGCGCGCATCCGGCAAGAAACGGCGGCACGGCACGCGCCCGCGCCGACGCAAGAGGAGGCAGGGTGATCGGGGCTTCCCTGTCCGGGACTATTGGTTTCTATTTCGGCAGCAGGATCAGTATGCCGTTAATCGTTTTGGGTTAGTGCCGCGGACCATGGGCAGGATCACCGACACTCTTCTGCACCGGCGCGTGCTGCGCCGCTGGGGTCGGGCGGCGCGCGAGGCGCAGACGCTCGATTTGGAGAACCTGCGCGCCCTGCGCGCCCGCGCGCGCGAGGTGCGGCGGCGGCTGAACAAGGCCCTGTATATCGCCGAGGAACGGCTGACCCTTCCGGCCATCGGCATCAACGCCATCCAGAAGCCGTTGAACTGCGACTGGGCCTACCGGCCGGAGCTGTGGCGCGGCCCGCTCGAACCCCGCGGCATGGTCGCCGTCGAGTCGAAGACCGAGTATGGCGACGAGGTAAAGGTGTTCCACGACTGCCGGGTGACCGAGCTGACCCTGCGGCAGATCCGGAACACCCGCGAATCCGATCTCGCCCCCTTCGGCCTGAAGATGGACGTCTTCCGCTTCGACGGCTCCTTCCTGTCGCTGGTCATCGAGCTGCCCGACACCGCCGCCCGCGGGCTGGAGCGGCGGCACCTGATCCGCCTGACGACGGTGGTCGAGGTCGAGAAGCCGCTGGAGATCTTCGCGCGGCTGAACATCAAGAACGGCCCCAACGTGGAGCAGATCGTGCGCGAGTTGCCGATGGGCGACGACGAGGAGACGATGGTGGAATTCGACCTGGCCTATACCAAGATGAACGAGAAGCGGGTGGAGCGGATGTGGCTCGACCTGATCTTCGAAGGGGCCGAGATGAACCAGATCATCCTGCGCGACGTGGCGCTGACGCGGCGGCCGCGGTCGGAAATCTGAAGGAGCGGGCGGAGATGACGGAGCTTTCGCTGGTCAAGACCCGGATCCAGGGCGGTATCTGGGAGGGCGTGCTGACGGCGCGCGGCGCCACGGTCGTCGAGGCGCCGGAGATTGAGGTCACGCATCTGGGCAAGCCGGTGGACACGGTGACGGTCACGCCCGATCCCTCCGCCCCCGGCACCTGGGGCGTGCGCATCGCGATCCCGCCCGAGCTTCTGTCCGACGGGGTCCAGACGTTCCTGATCACCGCGGCCGACAGCGGCGAGACGCTCGACAGCTTCACCATCGTCACCGGCGAACCGCTCAGCGACGACATCCGCGGCGAGGTCGACCTGCTGCGCGCCGAGCTGGATCTGCTCAAGCGCGCGTTCCGCCGGCACTGCGTCGAGACGATGTAGTTCTCAGTGGTCGGGCGCCGCGTGCCGCTCGACCAGCGCCCGCGCGACCCAAACCAGCGTGGCGGCGACGACGACGCCGACGAGGCTGGCGACGAAATCCACGGCCGACGGGCTGCGCCCCGGCACCAGAAGCTGCGCGTATTCGATGAGATTGGCACTGGCGACAAGCGCCAGCACGACGCTGGCGACGCCGAGAAGGTCGATCAGCGCCACGGTGAGCACCGCAAAGACAAGCCCGTAGATCAGCGGCATCGTGTCGGCGGGCATGTGCATGTCGGCGGCGACCGTGCCCAGCGCCACGAGGCCCCAGACCCCGACCAGCACGACGGGATAGATCGCGATGCTGATCAGGAACGACTTGGCCAGTTCGATGATCCGGCTGCCGAACATTTGGAACTCCTGTCCTCGGTCGCCGCCCAGGGTGCCGGCGCATTGCGGCGGATTTTTGGCGCAGGGGAGCGGGGGCGGCGAAACGGGCCCCGGCGCGCGGCGCGCCCGGCGACCGCGTTCCATGGCCAATAGGGGCAGGCCGCGCCGGCCGTTTCGCGATGCGGGGCCGGGCGTTTCCCCGACCACGACGATACGGGCGAAAACCCAGATATTGTCGGCCCTCGATCAAAGTCCTGCCCGATTTCGCCGCCATACCTCTGCACCGAGGGGCGAAGAGAGAACGGGTACGTTATGGACCGATTGACGGAAATGGAGGCCTTCGCCACGGTCGTGGACCAGGGGGGATTCACCGACGCTGCCAAGAAGATGGGAATCTCCAAATCCGCCGTGTCCAAGCATGTCTCCTCGCTGGAGGCCCGCTTGGGGGCCCGGTTGCTGAATCGCACGACGCGCCGGGTCAGCCCGACGGAGATCGGCCTGGCCTATTACGACCGCGCCCGCCGGGTGCTGAACGACGCGGGCGAGGCCGACGCGCTGGTAACCTCGATGCAATCCGCGCCCTCGGGCCTGTTGCGGATCAGCGTGGCCACGGATTTCGGCGTCAACCACCTGTCGCCGGTGCTGGGAGAGTTCCTGTCGGACTTCCCGGACGTCACCGTGAACATGGTGCTGAACAACCGCTACGTGGAGCTGATCTCGGAAGGGTTCGACATGGCGGTGCGGATCGGCGAGCTGGAGGACAGCACGCTGCGCGCCCGCAAGCTGACCGAGACGACGAAGCGGATGATCGGCTCGCCGTCCTATTTCCAGAAATACGGCCGGCCGCAGAAGATCGACGACCTGAACGAGCACAAGCTCTTGCACTATTCCAGCCAGTCAAGCGGCAATGTCTGGCGTCTGACCGCGCCCTCGGGCGAGAAGCGACAGGTGCGCACCGCCGGCTGGCTGAGCGTGAATGACGGCCAGTCCCTGCTGAACGCGGCGATCTCGGGGCTGGGCATCGCCTATCTGCCCAGCTTCCTTTACGCGGACGCGCTGGAAAAGGGTCTCGTGGAAGAGGCGATCCCGGATCTGCCGCACGAAACGCAAGGGATCTACGCGGTTTACCCGCCGGGGCGGTTCACCCAGCCGAAGGTGCGCGCATTTATCGACTTCCTTGTACACCATTTTGCAGACAAGGGCCCCGACAACTGGTAGAGTAGCACAAATCCCTCCAGGTGCACTTTACTGGGTCGAGGTGAGAATCACCTCGACCCTTCTGTTTTCGGTGCGTCCCTCGGGCGTCAGGTTGCTGGCCCGCGGCGCGAGGAACCCGACCCCGTCGGAGGCGACCTGGTCGGGCGGGATGTCGTATTGCTGGATCAGACGTTCCATCACCGCGGCGGCGCGGCGGCGGGACAGATCGACATTGGCGCTCAGCGGGCCTTCGGCATCGGTATGGCCCACGAGCATGACGCGACGGTCCGGATTGGCCTTCAGGTAGTCGGCCAGGCTCTTGAGCGACTCGAAATTGCCGCCGCCCAGCTCCGACGCCCCGCTGCGGAACGCCAGGTCGTCCAGCGTGGCGTGGCCTTCGCTCTCCAGAAGCGCGGCGACCGGCCCGTCCGGCGCCGGCACGACCGGCGCGTCGGGCGCGGGCGTCTTGGTCGACGCGGTGAAGGCCGTGGTGACCTCGGGGGCGCCGATCCGGGTGATCTGGACAAAGCCGGTATTGCTGCTGCGGCTGACCACGAGGCTCACGAATTCGGCCCCGTCGCCGCGCTTGCCGGCGAAATAGCGGAAATCGCCCAGGTTCACATGCATGTCCGGCTCCGGCAGCACGTCGATCTCGTACCGGAAGTCGAAGCCCCCGCATCCTTGCGTCTCGCATTCGAAGACCGGCCGGAACCCCGCGTCGATCAGCTGGTCGCGCAAGGGGCCCATCAGCTGCATCGTCGTCAGGTCGCCGTCGCCCACGACCCAGGCGGTCGTCTCCACCCGGCCCTCGGCGACGAGACCGTCGATCGACCCGTCGACATGCGGCCCGGTGGGCAGGAAATGGCTGTCATCCGCCACGACGCGATGCGCCGTCTGCTCGGCCGCGGCCGGAAAGCGCAGCGTCTCGGCCCAGGCCGGGGCCGCGGCGCCCAGCGCCAGCGCGGATATCGCCACCGCCCAGCTCATCGCGCCGCCGCGTGATACTCCGGATTCGGCGCCATCGCCACGGCAGAGGCCACCCGGTTCGTCATGTTGAAGAAGGCGGCGACGCTGGCGATGTCGAAGATGTCGCGGTCGGAGAACCCGGCCTCCCGCAGCGCCGCGCGGTCCGGCTCCTCGATCGTGTAGCTGGCCGTCGTCACCTTCTCGGCAAAGGCCAGCATCGCGCGCTGCCGCGCGTCCAGCTCGGCCGTGCGCCAGTTGAACGCCATGCGCTCGCCCAGCACCGGATCGCCCGACAGCTCGCGCACCGCGGCGCCATGCGCCACGAGGCAGTACCAGCAGCGATTGATCGAGCTGACGGCGACCGCGATCATCTCGCGTTCCAGCTTCGACAGCTCGCTGTCGCCCAGCATCAGGTCGTTGTACATCGCCGTGAAGGCGTTGAGCTTGTCGATATCGAAGGCGTAGGCCCGCAGGACATTGGGCACCAGGCCCAGCTTCTCCTGACAGATGTCGAAATACTTCTGCGTTGCGTCGGGCAACGGATCGACCATCGGCAGGTCGAGCGCGGTCGGCGGCGTCTTGGGGTCGGTCACAACTGCTCCATGGCCGTTTCGGCCTTATTTTAAGCGGTAGTGATAGTATCCGACAACCTGCATGCCAATGGAAGAATACAAACGATTTGCGGCGTCGTTTGCGCGGGTGACCGCCAGAGACAGCGTATCCGCTCCCCGATCTTGTGCCCAATGCGCGGCCGCCCGCATGATATTGGTGGCCACGCCCCGCCGCCGCAGGTCGGGCTGCACGTGGATCGCGTGAATCATTGCGGTTTTGCCGTCACAGGCGACAAAGGCGGCACCCGCCGGCGCGTCGTCGGTGCGGGCGAGAACGCCGGTCTTGTCGCCGCTTACGCGAGTCATCACCGCCTGCCGCGCCGGCCCGACTCCGCCCGCGGCCCAGAGATCGCGCATGATCGCCAGCGGTGGCCAGATGGTGAAGGCAGAGACCGGCGGCACGGGCGCATCGGTCAGCGCGGCGACTGGCATGGCGTAAAGCGCGACCGGATCGTGCAGGCGATAGCCGGCCTCTTCCAGCAGGCGGTCGAGCCTGTCCTCGCCCTCGCGCACCAGAAACAGGCACGGCTGGCCGAGCCGCTGCATCTCGGCCTCGGCCAGGGCGATATCGGCGGCGCTCACCGGCGCCTCGGCCGTTGCGGCGGACACACGTTGCCCGCCGCCCTGCCCGTCGCGGATCGTCCAGGGTCCGGCCCGGACCCGGCGCGCGGCGGGCCATGTCGCCTCGACCGCCCGGGACAGCTGCCGCGCGTCCGGCAGCGTCACGCGGCGACCCCTCCCAGCTCGGCCACGAGCGCATCGGCCACGGCATCGAGCGCGGCGGCGTCCTGCCCCCGGACGACGATGTTCACGCCGTAGACCCCGTCGCGGTTGAAGGGGTACGACCCGAAGGACAGCTCGGGATGCGCCCGGACGAACGCGCCCAGCGGCCCGGCGACGTCGCCTTCGGCGCGCTCGACCCGGACGGTGCGGGACAGCACCGGCGCGCCGCCGGTCAGCGTGGGCAGAACGCTTTCCACCATCGCCTCGAAGATCGCGGGCACCCCGGCCATCACGTGGACGTTGCGCAGGCTAAAGCCCGGCGCGGCCGACACCGGGTTGTCGATCAGCGCCGCGCCGTCCGGGATTCGCGCCATCCGCAGCCGCGCCGCGTTCATCTCGGTGCCCTGCCGTCGGTAATGCGCCTCCATCACCGCGCGGGCGTCCTCGCGCACGTCGATGCCCACCCCGAAGGCATCGGCCACCGCGTCGGCGGTGATGTCGTCATGCGTGGGCCCGATGCCGCCGGAGGTGAAGACGGTCCCGTATGCCCCGCGCAGCGCGTTCACCGCCGCCACGATGGCCGCGTGGTCGTCCGACACGACCCGCACTTCCTTCAGGTCGATGCCGGCCTCGGTCAGCTTGCCGGCGAGGTGGTACATGTTGGCGTCGCGGGTGCGGCCGGACAGGATCTCGTCGCCGATCACGAGCATGGCGGCGGTGGGGTTGGGCATTCCGGTCTCCTCTCTGGCGCGTCCCCGGGCGGGGCAAAATTCTTGTAGAAGAATTTTCCGCCCCGTGTAAGGCGGTGCGCCATGCAGTTCGACCGCCCGCTCGTGCCCGCCCGCCTGATCCGCCGCTACAAGAGGTTCCTCGCCGACATGCGGCTGGAGGACGGGCAGGAGGTGGTGGCGCACTGCCCGAACCCCGGCTCGATGATGGGGCTGGCGGAGCCGGGGCTGCGGGCCTGGCTGGAGCCGAACGACGACCCGCGCAAGAAGCTGAAATACGGCTGGCGGCTGGTCGAGCATACGGACGGGCATTTCACCGGCATCGATACGGCGCTGCCCAACCGGATGCTGAAAGCGGCGCTGGAGGCGCGGGCGGTGCCGGCGCTGGCGGCCTATCCCGAGGTGCGGGCCGAGGTGAAGTACGGCGCGAAGAGCCGGGTGGACTTCCTGCTGTCGGGCGCGGGGCTGCCGGACTGCTACGTGGAGGTGAAGTCGGTGACGCTGTGCCGCACGCCGGGGCTGGCCGAGTTTCCGGATGCGAAGACGGTGCGCGGGGCGCGGCACATGGGCGAGCTGGCGGCGATGGTGGCCGAGGGGCACCGGGCGGCGGTGCTGTTCCTGGTGCAGCGGACGGACGCGGCGCGGATGGGCGTGGCGGGCGACATCGACCCGGGCTACGCGGCCGCTTTCGCCGCGGCGCGGGCGGCCGGGGTCGAGGTGATCTGCCACCGCTGTGCGATCTCGCCGGAGGGCGTGACGCTCGACGCGCCGGTCGCGGTTCTGGACTAGGCGCGGCGCCGGGGGGCGGGAAATGGGGCGCCCCGGTCTGGCGTCGCGGAGCCTGTTCCCTTATGTAGCGCGGGTATTCAAGCGACGAGGCGCGACGTGGACGACACTAGCCGGGGGCGGCTGACCAAGGACGGCATCCGCATTCACGAGGCGGCGGATTTCGAGGGCATGCGCAAGGCGGGGGCGCTGGCCGCGCAGATCCTGGACGATATCGCGCCGATGATCGAGGTCGGGCGCGGCACCGGCGAGATCGACGCCGAGATCACGCGGATGGTCGACGAGGCGGGGGCAACCTCGGCGACGATCGGCTACAAGGGCTATCAGCACGCCTCCTGCATCAGCGTGAACCACGTGGTCTGCCACGGCATTCCCGGCAGCCCGGTGCCGATGTGGAAGAAGGAGACGAACTCCGCCCGGAAGGATCCGCTGCGGGGCGACGACCGGCTGAAAGACGGCGATATCCTGAACATCGACGTGACGGTGATCGTCGACGGGTGGTTCGGGGATACCAGCCGGATGTACGTGGCGGGCAAGCCCAAGGGGTTCGCGAAGCGGCTGATCGACGTGACCCACGACGCACTGTTCAAGGGGATCGAGGCGGTGAAGCCGGGCAATACCTTCGGCGATATCGGCCACGCGATCCAGCGCTTCGTCGAGGCGAACCAGATGTCGGTGGTGCGGGACTTCTGCGGCCACGGGCTGGGGCGGGTGTTTCATGCCCCACCGAACGTGCTCCATTATGGCCGGCCGGGGACCGGGCCGGTGCTGGAGGAGGGCATGTTCTTCACGATCGAGCCGATGGTGAACCTGGGCCGGCCGGAGACGAAGGTGCTGGCGGACGACTGGACGGCGGTGACGCTGGACAAGAACCTGTCGGCCCAGTTCGAGCATTCGGTGGGGGTGACGGCGGACGGGTACGAGCTGTTCACGCTGTCGCCGAAGGGGCTGTTTCATCCCACGTGGGAGTAGGTGTCCAAGGTTGGACGCATACTCAACCTTCTGAATTTATTGGATCTAGTCATCCGTGAACTATGGCTGGCAACGCTCATGAGCGTCACGCCGCGGCCTTTTCCTGTGCACATGATGGGCTGCGGCCGTAGAAAACGGCCAGC
>NZ_JARGYC010000169.1 GCF_029168335.1 Psychromarinibacter sediminicola | reverse complement strand
ATCGTCCGTCCCGCGCATCATCACCTCCAGCATGCCGTGCAAAGGGTGAATCACGTTCTCAAACCCCTGTCGAGGCAGAGTTTTTCAGCAGCCTGCTAAACAAGGCTACCCGGAACTGGCCTTCGGCCAGTGCGCCTTGCCGAAGCTGCTCGGCTGGACCTGGGAGGCAGACGAGAAGCCGCTCCTCGGTCATCCCGAGACCTGCCCGATGCACCACACCGGTTACTGCATGTCCGGCCTGCTCGTCGTCCGGATGGTCGAGAGCGGCGAAGAGACGCCCATCACCAAAGGCGACTTCTTCGAGATCCCGCCGGGTCACGACGCCTATGTCGCGGGCAACGAACGCGTCGAGATGATCCTCTTCGAAGGACCGGGTGCGCATCCGTAATCGCGCCCGCACCCGGAAATCCTTGGTGTTGTGCCCCAAGAAGGGCTCCTCCGCTTGAGGAGCCTTTCCCACACGTCCACGCGCCGGGTCTATTCCCTGCCCAGGCGAAACCGATCACGATACGCGGACGGCGTGGTGCCGCAATGGCGCTTGAAGATGCGCCGGAAGAACGCGACATCCTCGTAGCCCACGGAGAGCCCGACATGCTCGATCGATGGCGCGCCGTCCTCGAGCATCTTTCGCGCCGCCGCGACGCGCAGCATCTGCTGATAGGCTCCCGGCATGTGGCCCGTGGCCTGCTTGAAGCGGCGCACGAGGTTGCGCCGGCTCATGCCTGCGACGTCTGCGAGTTCCTCGACAGGAACGTCGTGGGCGAAGTGTCCCGTGAGGTGCTGCTCGGCGTCGCGGACCTTGTCGTCACCGTGCGGCCGCGCCAGCGGCAGCAGGGCATAGCCGGACTGGCTCGGTCGCGGCATGTCGAGAAGCAAGGCCTTCGAGCACTCGATGGCCACGTCGCGACCGCAGAGACGCTCGACAAGGTGCAGGCTCAGATCGCTCGCGGCGTTGACACCGCCGCTGCAGTAGAGACCGGCATCCTCGGTGATGAGCAGGTCGGTCTGCCAGTCGACATCTGGGTATCGCTCCCGGAAGCCGTCGGCGACGCCCCAATGCGTCGTGGCCGTCCGACCGGCAAGCAGTCCCGTCTCGGCCAGCAACGCGACGCCAGAACAGACCCCGGCGATCCGCGTACCGTTTCGATACCGCTCCGCCAGCCAGGGCGGGATCGCGGCGTGGCGCGCCATCCATTCGTCCGGCACCGGGCCCGAGGCCGAGACCATGACCAGGTCGACCGGCCCGAGGTCCGCGATGGCCCGGTCCGGGACGATCTGCAACCCATAGGCGCTCTTGACCGGCTCGCCGGTCATCGACGCCGTGGTGACGCGGAACCGCGGCTCGGGGTCATCGCCGCACATTTCGTTCCACATCGTTCCAGCAGCCGAGAAGACCTCGATCGGGCCAACGGCCGTCGACGCGTAACCGTCGTTGACGAGAACGACCGCGACGTCCAGCTTGTCGCTTCTCTCCGTCATTTCATCCACATTGCCATCAAGGCGCCCGGATTTCACCCGCTGCAAGACTGTTTGGCACGATAGCCCCTGCTTTCCGTCAGCATCACCCGGTGCCATTTTGCCCGGTCCGGGCCAATTCTCTGGTTATGAACAAACCGAGAGGAGGCAAAGATGGATCTCTACATCATCCGCCGTCATGGCATCTGGTTGAACGAGGACGAACTCGCCGCGACCAACGAGAAATCGCTCCAGGTCGGCGAGGAGATGAAGGACCGGCTGCGCTGGATCCGCAGCTACGCGGTAACCGAGGAGGACGGCCGCATCGGGTCGGTCTGCATCTACGAGGCCAGCGACCGCGAGGCCATCCGCGAACACGGTGAGCGCATCGGCGCACCGAGCGAGGACGTGCGCGTGGCCCGCGGCACCGCCGTCAAGCGGGACGATCCCGAGCCGGTGACGGTAGTGTGAGGACAAGTCCCTCGCGTATCTCCGCGAGGGACTTCCAACCTTGTATTCCCCGGACATCCCCGGCCGAGCGTAGTGCAGCACTACATCGGGCAGGAGGCTTGACCTTTCGACCCCGCACACATGTTGCAGGCGCAGCAGTCAATTGACCTACTATGCTGCACTATGCTGGCTGTCGCAATTGCCTGCTGTTGCGCGAACGGCAGTTTCGTCCGCACAGCGGGCTTCGGCCTGTCAGGTCATGCTGCACGACGCCATGAAAGGCGGGTTCGACGGGCCGCGCTGCGGCATGAATGTTAAGAGGAGAACGGCAGGAAAGGGCCGGGACCGACCGAGCAACTGGCCAGGGCCGTCGGTTAAAAGACCACTGCACCGCCGCATGTCTGCATCGAGCCCAAAATGTCAGCCCGGAT
>NZ_JARGYC010000168.1 GCF_029168335.1 Psychromarinibacter sediminicola | reverse complement strand
TTAAAGGCCACCGGAATATGACCTCTGCACGGGAAGGGCAGTGCCCGCCTGAGACCGGACATAAGCCGAAGAGCGCGGCCCGGCAAGGGGCGACGGGGGCTTGATTTTTGTTCACGAATTGTTCATGAATTCGGACATGCCCGACGATCTGCCTCGCCCCGAGATGAAACCCGGCCAGTTGCTGGCGCGCGGCGTTTGCCGGCATCTTCTGAGCCACGACTTCGTGACGGTGGAGGAGCTGGTGCCGGCGCCGGGCCTGCGCGTCGACGTGATGGCGCTGGGTCCGAAGGGCGAGATCTGGGTCGTGGAGTGCAAGTCGAGCCGCGCGGATTTTCAGACCGACCGCAAGTGGCAGGGCTATCTGGAATGGTGCGACCGCTATTTCTGGGCGGTCGACGAAGCGTTCCCGACCGAGCTTCTGCCGGAAGAAACGGGGCTGATCGTGGCGGATGCCTACGATGCCGAGATCGTGCGGATGGGGCCGGAGACGAAGCTGGCGGGCGCGCGCCGCAAGACGATGCTGCAGAAATTCGCCCGCCACGCGGCGCTGCGCTGGCAGGCGGCGCGCGACCCGGACCTGCCCCTCACCGACCTCTGAGCCGGCGACGATTTTTCGTCGAAAAATCGCGCCCGCCCGCCGGTCACTTCCGCTTGCGCGACGGCCCGCGGGCGCGCGCCGCGGCGGCGCGGATTTCCTCGGCGATGTCCTCGGCCTCGTCGGGCGAGAAATCCATCGGCAGCTCGACCCCGCCGCCCTCGACATAGATGCGCACCATCCCTTCGCTGGTCGGCCCGATCTGCAGGTTGGCCTCGATGTCGCTTTCGGTGTTGATGCCCATGCCCATGCCCTTGCCTCGCATTCGCTTCGCAGGGCGGTAGCGTACCACACGGGGCCGGGCAAGCCAGTCCCGCCTGACGCGGTCGAGCGGGAAGCGCAGCCATTCTGTCCGCAAATCCCCTTGCATTCGAGAAGCGCCGGGGCTAATTCGCCCGGCAGGGCCGCCTTAGCTCAGTTGGTTAGAGCGCTGGATTGTGGATCCAGAGGTCCCCCGTTCGAGCCGGGGAGGCGGTACCATCTTCCGGACGGATCGGTTAGGGCTGGGGCGCATATCGCCGCGACGGGGTCTGGCGTGGACACACTCTTCTTCATCGCGGCCCAACTCGTCGGATATCTGACCCGGCCCGAGACGCTTCTGCTCCTGGTCTTCGTCCTGGCCGCGTGGCTTCTGTGGCGCGGCCGGCGGCGCGGCGCGCTGCGCGCGATGGTGCTGGGGATCGGGGCGATGCTGGCGATCGGGCTTCTGCCGCTGGCGGAGGCCGTGATCGCGCCGCTGGAGCGCGCCTATCCCGTGCGGCCGGACGTCGTGTCGCCGGCCGGGATCGTCGTGCTCGGCGGCGCGCAGGAGACCGAGGTGACGCGGAACTGGGGCCTGCCGAGCCTGAACGGTGCCGGCGACAGGATGGTCGCGGCGCTGATGCTGGCCGAGCGCTTTCCCGAGGCGCGGGTGATCTTCACCGGCGGGGCGGCCGCGCTGACGCCCGAGACGGCCGAGGCGTCCATCGCGCGCGAGATCTTCCTCGGTGCCGGCCTTGCGCCGGATCGGCTGATCCTGGAATCGGAGTCGCGCAACACGACCGAGAACGCAAGGCTGACCCTGCCGCTTCTGCCGGAGGGGGCCGAGGGGCCGTGGATCCTGGTGACCAGCGCCTATCACATGCCGCGCAGCGTCGAGACCTTCTGCGCCGCGGGCTGGCGGTGGCTGGTGCCCTGGCCGGTGGATCACCGCAGCGAGGGCGGCGCGTGGCGCCCCGACTGGCGGCTGGCGCTCAATCTGGACGTGCTGAACCTCGCGGTGAAGGAATGGATCGGACGGATCGCCTATCGCTTGCTCGGGCGGGCGGTGCCGGCCGACGAGGTGCCCGGCTGCCTGGCCGATTAGGGCTGGCGCGCCGGCGCCGGGGAGGCGGTCGCGCGGAACAGCAGGCCGATCCCGCGGCGGGCGCGGCGGGCCCGGCCGAAGCAGCTTTGCAATACGAAGCGAAGCGGGTCGATCTCGGTCATCGCGTCCCCCATGCGTCCATCGGACCGTCGCAGCGCGCATAAGCGATTCGTTTCGAGCTTTTGTGACGGTTCGCGCGATCTCGGCCCCGGGCGGCCCGTGAAATCGGTGATGTCCGGGGGTGTCCAAGGTTGGACGGGGTGCCAAGTCTTTGATATTATTCATGCTACCGCTAACTGTCCGCGCGTCGTCACACTGCACGACACTGGATTTTCCGTGGGACATTTCCACCTGCGTCGCGCGGCGGAACGCCGTGCAGCGCCGCCTCTCGGCGATTGCTCTGCAATCGCCTGTCGGCAGGGCATTTCG
>NZ_JARGYC010000167.1 GCF_029168335.1 Psychromarinibacter sediminicola | reverse complement strand
CGTCCCGCGCATCATCACCCCCAGCATGCCGTGCAAAGGGTGAATCACGTTCTCAAACCCCTGTCGAGGCAGAGTTTTTCAGCAGCCTGTTAGGGTAACGGCGCGTCTGGCGAGACTGAGGCAGCGCGGTGCCGACTTTGGGGCAGGGCGCTGCGAACCGGCGCGCGCCGCGGTCTCAGATGGCGGCCCAGTCGGTAAAGCGGTAGGGGGCCGGCGTCGGTTCCGGCATCGGGGCGGGGGCGGGGGCGCGGGCGGTGCGGATCGGCGATCGGGGTGCGGATCGGGGTGCGGCGGGGCATCTCTGACGGGTCCTTTTTCTGCGGGTCCACTCGCTGTGGGATCGCGCGACCCGCCGTCGGGGTTCAATAATCCCGTCTCAGGCGCCGAAACGGCGGCGCAGGACCGCGGGGGTGCCGCCCGGGCCGGGCTCGACGATGTACAGGTCGCCGTAATTCAGCGGCGCTTCGCCGGGGGCGCCGAGATCCTCCCAGATCGAGTGAAGATTGCCCTTGTTGCCGATCCAGACGATCGTCTTTCCGGCGCCGGCCGACATCAGCGTGGCGGCGGGGTGTTCGGCGCGAATGGTCTGCATGGAAAGGCCGCGGGCATCGGCAAGCGGCTTGCCGGTATCGAAGTTGCGGCGGATTCCGGGGTAGTAGATCGCGTCGATCTCGATACCGTCGAGCGCCGGGACAAGCGCCGCCGCCCGGCGCCGGCCGGCGGCGGTCAGATCCTCGCCCTCGCGGTCGGCGTGGCGCAGGATGATCAGCCGGGTGCCGGCGGGAATCCGGACCCGCGCGCCGGAGCCGGAGGTGCAGGCCGGCAGGAGCGGCCCGGCGGCGGCCAGGGCGAGGAAGTGGCGGCGGTGAAACATCGGTGATCCCCCTTTTCTGAACGGAAGGATAGCGGCGGGGCGGGATTCGGGCCAGACCGGGTGTCCAAGGTTGGACAGGGGGGCAAGTCGCTGATCTTGTTGAGGATAGCGCTAACGGGCGCCGTCCGCGCCGTCGGATGTGGAAACGATCCGCTCGTCCTTCCGGGTATTGTCGAAGGCGGTACAAAGAATCGCCGCATTTCGGGCCTAGACCCACGACGCATTACACGCGAATCCAAGGAGGACACAGCATGGCACGACCATTCGAGGATCCGGAGCCCCCCACCGAGACGGCTCACTGGATGAGCTGGACGGCCCGGCCGAAGGGCCGCGCGCTGCAGATCAACAACTACCTGTCGGCGGCGGTCTTCGCGCTGTCGGCGCTCGTCACGGTGATGCAGTACGGCGCCTGACGGTCAGAGCGGGTCGCCTGCGCGACATGCTCTCGACAAGGGAACCGCCGCCGGGGCGGGCCCGTTGACCTCCCGACAGGCGGCCCGCACCGGGCCGCCGCACAGAACGGAGGTCGAGATGTCCCTGAAACGTCTCGCGCAGAAGGCGCTTAGAACATATTCCCGGTCGCGGCGGCCGACGGGCGGCCACCCGCATTCGCGCACGCAGCCGTCCGGCTCCGGCCGGGCGGCGAACACGTCAAAGGCGAGCACGGCGCGGACGGCGATCCGTCAGGTCGGCAAGCTGCTGCAGCGGGTATGACAGGACAGGGCGGGGCCGCGGCTCCGCCCATTTTTTCGGCAGAAGATCACCGGACGGGCCTACGCGGCCTCGGCCAGATCGTGGATGTGCCGCATCGCTTCGATGAAAGCCGTGGCGTCGTCCGGCGCGGTGCCGGTCCAGACGGTCTTTTGCGCCACGCCGTCGATCGCGTCCACGCGCCAGCCGGGATGCAGGTCGGTTTTGAAAATCTCGATCGAATAGGGGGTCTTACCGCACACCACCCATTGGGACAGACCGGATACCGTCATGCTCGCTCCTTCTGCCCCCGAAAGGGCATTTGGCAGATAATACGGGTTTAAGGAAGATTCGGCGAGGATTCGAAGGGTTTTCCGAAACGATCGGGACCGGTTCGGCGGGATTGTTGACGGCTCCGCGCCGGGGGACGGACGGCTGTCTGCGCCCGGCGGGGCTTACGCCGCGTCGGATTCCCGGCTAGGCTCGGGCGCAGCGTTCAACCCTTCCGCGAGGTGTCTCCGATGCGAGGACTGGCCCTTCTGTGTTGCGCCGTCCTCTCCGCCTGCGGAGTCGTGGATTACGACCGGCTGCCGGTCGGCCGGTTCGACGGGACGCTCTTCGTCATGTGGGTCGGCGAGGGCAGCGACCTGGCCGGCGACGGGCGGTTCGTCTACGTGCCGCTGCCGGCCGACCCGCTGACCTTCACCCGCGGCCGGTCGGACGGGACGGTGCAGGTGGTGCGGCCGCAGATCGTCACACGTGAAGAATGGGCAAGCGATTGAGAACGTGTGGTTTTGGCTGCATTTGCAGTATCCGTTTTCGCAAGGTTTCCCGGCTTTTG
>NZ_JARGYC010000166.1 GCF_029168335.1 Psychromarinibacter sediminicola | reverse complement strand
CAAAAGCCGGGAAACCTTGCGAAAACGGATACTGCAAATGCAGCCAAAACCACACGTTCTCAATCGCTTGCCCATTCTTCACGTGTGACGATCTGGGCCTGCTGCGCTTCGAAGAGCGCCCGATACTCCGGCGGCAGGCCGGACAGGTCGGGAGACGCGGCGTCCGTCGGCATGGAGGTGAGTGTAACACTCTCCTCCCGGGCCGCTACGCCGCCCGCCGAGTCATTCCGCCGCAGCGGGCCGGGCCATCCGGCGGGCCGTGACCCGGCGCCAGTCCAGTCCCTCGAAGAGCGCCTCGAACGTAAGCGCTCGCCCATCACCCCTCACGCCGCGGATTGACTATTCGACGACGTTCCAGGGCATGAGGTCGTCGATGTCTCTTTGCATGTGCTGATCGAGGATCTTGCGTAGCGTGGCGGCGATGTAGGCTTCCGGGTTTACGTTGTTGAGCTTGCACGTTCCGATGAGCGAGGCGATGCGGGCCCAGGTCTCGGCCCCATCGTCCGAGCCTGCGAAGAGCGCATTTTTCCTGGTCAAAGGCACCGGCCTGATCGCGTTCTCGACGCCGTTGGTATCCATCTCGAGACGACCGTCGTCCAGGAAGCGGGTAAGCCCCTCCCAGCGTTTCAGGCCATAGCGGATGTGGCGCGCCAGTTCGCTGGCCGATGAGACCTCCTGCAGGCGCGCTTCCAGCCATGGTCTTAGCGCATCGACAATGGGCCTGGACAGTTTCTGGCGGACAGCCTTGCGGGTGTCGGGCGCCTTGCCCCTTATCGTCTTCTCGATCGCGTAGAGCTCAGCGATACGCCTGACCATCTCGTCGCAGATCGGCGACACGGTGTCCTGCCCGAACTTGACGAAGCGGCGGCGCCAGTGTGTCCAGCAGTACGCCGTCGTCCACGGATGCGCCGTCTTCTTTGGATCGGCGAGCACGTCATAGACGGGGTGGCCATCGACCATCAGCGTGCCGCCGGCAAACCCCTCGAGGAGGCCCTTCGCGACCTCGCCGCTGCGTGTTCGGGAGTGGTGGAACACCACGATGGGCGGATCGGCACCGCCCCAGCCACGCTGATCGCGCAGCATCGCCCAGAGGTAATCCTTGCGGACCTTTCGCGTGCCTGGCGCCAGCACCGGTACGGTCGTCTCGTCGACCTGCAAGTGATCGGAGCTCCGAAGCCGGGCGATCATCTCGTCGATGACCGGCTGCAGCAGCAGCGCTGCCCGCCCTGACCAGTTCGCCAGCATGGTCCGGTCGAGATCGATGCCCTGCCGGCGGTAGATGTCTGCCTGTCGGTAGAACGGGAGATAGTCGCCGAACTTGCTGACCATGGAATGCGCCACCAGCGCTTCCGTCGGAAGCCCACGCGGGACCAGCCATTCGGGGGCCGGTGCCTGGGTGTGGGACACGCCAGCGCAGTTGCGGCAGATGTATTTCGGGCGCACCGTCGCCAACACGCGGAAGCGGGCCGGGATCACATCCAGGCGCTCGCTTCGGTCCTCGCCCACCTTGACCATCTCGCCGCAACCGCACGGGCACAGCGTGCTGTCGGGTTCGATGACCTGCTCGATCCGCTCCAGATGGGCCGGCAGATGGCCCTTATTCCGTTTCTCCTTGCGGGGGCTCGTCTTGCGATCCCCGAGCGCTTTCTCGGCTTCTTCGCTGGCGGCCGCCAGCATTCCTTCGGCGACCTCGACATCTTCGAAAGGCAGATGCTGCTGTTCGGGACTGGCCTTTTCGGACCTGGTGCCGAACTTGTCCCGGCGCAGCTGCGCAATCATGCGCTCTAGCCGGGCAAGGGCCTCTTCAGACCGGGCACGGGCGTCTTCAGATGCAGCCAGACGGGTCTCCGCCACGATCCGGGCAGCCTCGGAGGCGGCAAGCTGCCGCTCGAGCTCGGTCACCTTGGCTGCGCTGATCATTCCGCTGGAGCCCATGGCCGGAGTATACGGCTCCAGCCATGGGGGAGGTACGCAAAACGCGGCGCTGAGTCATCCTGTCGCGGCTATCCCGCCAGCTTGGGGCGCCGCCGGCGTTCCGCCCGAGCGGCGCGCCAGTCGATCCCCTCAAACAGCGCCGAGAACTGCGCCGGCGACAGCTGGATCATCCCATCCGCCGGCTTCGGCCACCGGAAGGCGCCGCCCTCCAGCTTCTTGTAGACCAGCACCAGCCCCGTCTGATCCCAGACCAGGCATTTCAACTGGTCGCCACGCTTGGACCGGAAGACGAAGATGGCCCCGCTGAAGGGGTCGCGGCCGAGCACCTCCTGTACGATCAGCGACAGGCCCGCATGTTGCTTGCGGAAATCGACAGGCCGCGTCGCAACATAGATTTTGTACGGCCCGCCAGGAAGGATCACGACGCGCCCCGAACCGCAGCGATCACCCTGCTCAGATGGTCATCCGTGAACTATGGCTGGCAACGCTCATGAGCGTCACGCCGCGGCCTTTTCCTGTGCACATGATGGGCTGCGGCCGTAGAAAACGGCCA
>NZ_JARGYC010000165.1 GCF_029168335.1 Psychromarinibacter sediminicola | reverse complement strand
GGTGTTCAGCCTGTCCGGCAAACCCCTTTGAAAACGCGGTAAAATCCGGCCGCAGCCGGATCGGGAGAACGCTTTCGCGAGGGCAAATGGCGGAGGAAGTGGGATTCGAACTGTCGGTGATGAGATGGCTGCTTCCTACGGTTAGTGCGCTACGCAATTGCAGTTGAATCCTTAGGGCTTGCTCCAGTGAGACGCCGATATAGCACGCGGTCGGCGTCTCATATGGGTCGGATTTGCGTTTTGACACAAGGTGCGCCTAAATGTCTTAGACCCATCTGAGACAGGAGAGCCGCAGTGCTGATCGGTTACGCGCGTACATCCACCCTTGACCAAACCGCCGGCCTGGAGGCCCAGCGCGAGGAACTCAAGAAAGCCGGTTGCGAGAAGCTGTTCGAGGAGCAGGTCTCATCCGTGGACGTTGCCGCCCGTCAGCGGCTGACCGAGGCGCTGGACTTCGTTCGCGAGGGCGACACCCTGATCGTGACACGGCTCGACAGGCTCGCGCGATCCGTTCCCCATCTACTGGAAGTGCTCGCTACGCTCACCGGCAAGGGCGCCAGCCTGCGAATACTCGGTATGGGGATCGATACCGCCACGCCTACCGGGAAACTGATGCTGACCGTCCTAGGCGGCATTGCGGAATTCGAACGAGAGATCATGCTGGAGCGCCAACGCGAAGGTATCGCCAAGGCGAAGGCTGCTGGTAAATACAAGGGGCGCAAGCCCACGGCACGGGCGAAAGCCGAAGAAGTACAGGACCTACACGTGAACGGGAAGGGACCCACCGACATAGCCAAGGAACTCGGGATCAGCCGGGCATCAGTGTATCGCATCCTCAGCGCGTAGTCGGTGGACTGTGCTAAGCCGGCCTTTTCGTATCGGTATGTCGACGGCAGTGAACTTGCGTTCATCGAGGGTGGTTCTTCGCAGGGCGACTGCGGCCGCGGAATTCCGGTATCGGCCCATTCCGGACATTCGCGAATGGGTCAGCCGCTGCGGTGCAGCTTTACCGCGTTGGACATTCGCCGCGGCTGCACGATAGAGAAGGTGCGAACGATCACTATTGCGACACAGCGACGTTCGAACAACCGAACTGACGAGCCGCTAACGACCCAGTGCCGCCATTATTAGTTTTAGCATCGCAAGAATGCCACAAAGAAACGTATGTTTCGCTTCGACACGCCAATCCATGGCCAAGCTCACCCCACTACCTACGAAGAGTTATCTTTGGCACTGATTGTTTGGAGGGAACGCCTATATGCGGAAGAAAGATTCGCTAAAGGAAGAGTGTAGGCGCCGCGGCCTGAATTACTGGCGTGTGCAAAAGCGCATTTACAATGGCATGTCGCGGGAGAAGGCTCTTCAACACGGCTACGTGCGCGGCCAAAAGAACACGGCGACGGCAATCACCGTGCATGGTATACGCTATCCAAACATTGCAGAAGCAGTCCGAGAACTGAAGCCGAAGGCTTCAGCGACTTCGATACTCCGCTGGATCAGGAAAGGAATGTCACCGGAGGATGCCTTCGCCAAGGATCCGAAGCCCGGTTTCGCAAACGGCATCATCTATAAGGTGACGCAGCTTTCGACGGGTAGACTCTACGTCGGTCAGACGGTTATGGAGTTGGACGATCGGTGGCAAAAGCATTGCGAAGATGCGGACAAGGGGACGATCAGCTCTGAGGATTCGCTACATCATGCGATGCGGGAAAGCGGAAAGGGCGACTTCCGGATTGAGCCCATCGCGAAGACGAACAGGCCGGGCGAACTCGGAGCCCTCGAAATAAGATGGATCGACAAGCTCCGCACTCTCTATCCGGACGGGTTCAATCTGAACCGGGGCGGATCGAGCGGAGGGTCTCTTAAACAGCCGGTCGATATCGATGGGAAGAGGTTCGATAGCCACGGAGCTGGCGTGAAATATATCTCGGAGACCCGTGGGATCAGCATCAGCGCTGCCAAGAAGCGCCTTGAGAAGGGAAGGATCGACGTCAAGAAGCCCGCAAAGCCGGGGGAGTCGCGCGTCAAGTCGAAGGAATACAAAGCCTGGTCGCTGCTGAAGGATTACACCAGCCCTGCATCGAAAGCGTATCTGCCGGGGGTCGACGTTCACCCGGCTTGGAGGGAAGATTTCGACGTATGGCTTGGTGAAGTCGGCACGGCACCGACGCCCCAGCACCGCTTCGTCAGGATCGATAAGCGCCTCGGGTTTGTCCCGGGCAACTGCGCATGGATGACGTCTAAAGAGGATACTTCTGCCCGTCTCCGCTCCGGTCAGAAGCTTTTTAATGGGGTCCAACCACGGCATGTCCTTGCCGCGCGTGCTTCGAAGTGAATAAGGCACGTTGTATCCGTCTGAAACGCTTCGCCGCCTGAGTTGTTTTCGGCCCTGAGCTGCCGTTGGGCGCGACCGCCTGTGCGGCGCAGCAGCGTCACCGAAGCGGCCTTTCATCCCTGCCGCAGAACAATCAACGTCTCGAGGTCGGCAGTGCGGGACGGAGTAGACATTGAGGCACAGTTG
>NZ_JARGYC010000164.1 GCF_029168335.1 Psychromarinibacter sediminicola | reverse complement strand
GTAAGCGGCCGCCCATCACCCTTGGCGCTGCGGGTTGACTATTCAGCGAAGCTCCAAGGCATGAGTTCGTCGATGTCGCTCTGCATATGCTGGTCGAGGATCTTTCGGAGTGTGGCGGCGACGTAGGCCTCCGGGTTCACGCGGTTGAGCCGGCATGTGCCGATGAGTGAAGCGATCCGGGCCCAGGTCTCGGCGCCGTCGTCGGAACCGGCGAAGAGCGCATTCTTCCTTGTAAGCGGAATTGGCCGGATGGCGTTCTCGACGCCGTTGGTGTCCATCTCGAGCCGGCCGTCGGAGAGGAACCGTGTCAGCCCGTCCCATCGCTTCAGACCGTAACGGATGTGCCGCGCCAGGTCACTGGCGGACGAGAGATCCTGCAGGCGGGCCTCCAGCCACGGCAGCAACGCATCGATGATGGGCTTCGACAGCTTCTGTCGCACGGCTCGTCGCGTTTCGGGGTCCTTTCCCCTGATCTCCTTCTCGATCGCGTAGAGCTGTGAGACGCGCGCGACCATCTCCTCACAGATCGGCGACGGCGTGTCCTGCCCGAACTTGACGAACCGACGCCGCCAGTGCGTCCAGCAATAGGCGATATCCCACGGCCGCGCCGTCTGCTTCGGGTCGGCGAGACTGTCGTAGCCCGTGTAGCCATCGACCATCAGTGTGCCGCCGGCAAATCCCTTCAGCAGATCCCGCGCGACCTTGCCGCTGCGACTTCGGGAATGGTGGAACACCACCATGGGCGGGTCCGTGCCGCCCCACCCACGCTGATCGCGCAGGATCGCCCAGAGATAATCCTTGCGGACCTTGCCGGTCCCCGGCGCCAGCACCGGTACGGTGGTCTCGTCCATCTGCAGATGGTCGGACCGTTTCAGCATGTTGATCATGTGATCGATGATCGGGTCCAACAGCTGCGCCGCACGCCCCGACCAGTTCGCCAGCATGGACCGGTCGAGGTCGATGCCCTGCCGGCGGTAAATGTCCGCCTGGCGGTAGAATGGAAGGTAGTCGCCGAACTTGGAGACCATGGAATGTGCCACCAGCGCCTCCGTCGGCAGCCCGCGCGGCACCAGCCATTCGGGCGCAGGCGCCTGCACGTGCGAGGCCCCGTCGCAGGACCGGCAGAGGTATTTCGGGCGCACCGTGACCAGGACGCGGAAGCGCGCCGGGATGACGTCCAGCCGCTCGCTGCGGTCCTCACCCACCTTGACCATCTCGCCGCATCCGCACGGGCACAGCGTGCTGTCGGGCTCGATGACCTGCGCGACCCGCTCGAGATGCGCCGGCAGATGGCCCTTATTTCGTTTCTCCTTGCGGGGGCTCGTCTTGCGATCGCCGAGCGCCTTGTCGACCTCTTCGCTCGCGGCCTCCAGCATGCCCTCGGCGACCTCGACGTCCTCGAAGGGCAGATGCTGCTGGTCGGGGCTGGCTTTCTCGGACCTGGATCCGAACTTGTCCCGCCGCAGCTGCGCGATCATGCGCTCGAGGCGCGCAAGGGCCTCCTCCGACCGGGCACGCGCCGCCTCGGACGCCGCCAGGCGGGCCTCGGCTGCGATGCGGGCAGCCTCGGAAGTGGCAAGCTGCCGCTCAAGTTCGGCCACCCTGGCTGCGCTGGTCGTTCCGCTGGATCCCATGGGCAGAGTATACCGCCCCGGCCACGAGGACGGCGCGCAAAACGCAGCACCGAGTCATCCTGTCGCGGCTATCCGGCAACCTTGGGCCGGTGTCGCCGCTCCGCCCGAACGGCGCGCCAGTCGAGCCCTTCGAACAGGGCCGAGAACTGCGCCGGCGACAGCCGGATCGTTCCGTCCGACGGCGTCGGCCATCGAAAGGGGCCGCCCTCGAGCTTCTTGTAAACCATCACCAGCCCCGTCTGGTCCCAGACCAGGCACTTCATCGCGTCACCCCGTCTGGAGCGGAAGACGAAGACCGCCCCGCCGAAGGGATCGCGCCCCAGAACCTCCTGCACGATCAGCGACAGCCCGGCATGCCCCTTGCGGAAGTCCACCGGCCGGGTCGCAAGGTAGACACGATAGGGGCCGCCCGGCAGGATCACGAAGCGCCCCGAACTGCCGCGATCACCCTGCTCAGGTGCGTCGCGTCGAACGTCGGCGGGACATGGATACGGATGTCGCCCATCTCCAGCGTCAATGGCCCAGACCGACCGTCTGGCGGATCCCCGGCGGCGCCCGAGATCGACACCGGCAGGAACGCGAGCGCCTCCTCGTCCGGCATCGGCAAAAGCCCGTCACGAGCAGCACGGCGCCACGCGTGCAGTTGAGGCGGCGAAATGTCGTGTCTGCGGGCAATGTCGGCAACCGACGCCCCGTCGTGGTATGTCTCCAGCACGATCGCCGCCTTCACGTGCTCCGGCCAGCGCCGACGCCCTGTCGGACCCGTAACGACATCGATACGGCCGGCATACCCTTCGCCGTCACTGGGAAAACTTCCGTAAGTTTGTACGTCGCCATCCATGAGACACCTCCTGCTGTGCAGGTGTCACCTCGGACGAAAAGGTGCCTCAAACAACGAGGGTGATGGCCCGGCGCTTAC
>NZ_JARGYC010000163.1 GCF_029168335.1 Psychromarinibacter sediminicola | reverse complement strand
ACGATCCGGCGCAGTTCTTCCATCCGGCGCTGATCGGCATCGGTCTGACGGTTCTTGTTCTCGATGCAGACCAGTTCCTTCTCGGCGGCGGACAGCTCTGCAACAGGGCGGGCGGCCGCGTCTTCTGCAGCGAACTTGGCTTCCTGCCATGCCGCGCGCAGCGCATTGCGCTTGATGACGTTCAGACCGAACCGGGCAACGTCAGCCTTGCGGATGATTTCCCAGGCGCGGCGCATGATGGCGGAACGGTCGTAGGTCATTGCTTTACCCCTGTGCGTTTGATAGATTATATATAGCATCCGATAGACTACCTTTCAATAGGAAATCTATCAATAATGACAGAAGATCTATATGAGGGGCATGTGAACGGCGAGCAAATCAGGGCGGCAAGGAGCCTGCTGGGATGGACAGCATCAGACTTGGCGGAGAAATCGGGGATCAGCTATCCGACAATCCAGCGATTGGATTCCACGCGAGGGCAACCTTCGGGACGCTTTGAGACAATCGAAGCCGTACGCACTACCCTCGAAGCCCAGGGCATCCAGTTTCTGGACAACGGAGACGTGGCGGCCGGGGCTGGGGTCGCGCTCAGGAGATCCGACAGCGAGGAGTAGAGATTTCCGGCAAGGGCCCGCCGCCTCGCAGTAGTGCTGGAAGCATCTGCGCATGGAAACCCGCCGCGCGAACGAGCCGGCCGTCAGAAAAGTTACGATTGCCGACTACGGCCTCAAGAAAAGCTCCGATTGGTTCCCAAATCTAGCAAGCGGGACAGAAACCCCAAGCGTTTCTCCGGGATCTCGATGCTGGAGAACGCGTCGGCTGAGGACTGCATGAAACGCCAAATACACGGCGCGATGTCGTCCAACTCGCGGTCGTACTTCTGGGCGCGACTTGTGAGCGTCTTGTTCTCTTCAAGCCAGTCAATGATGCCATTGACAATCCGGTCGTCATCGAACGGCACACCTCGACGGAGCCATCTCACCGCCGCAGCCGATTCCGTTGCACCGATGTGATCCAGGTGCTGAGGTATGACTGAAATCCGCTTGGTGCAGTCGGTGTAGGCGAATGTGGCAAGTATGCCGAAACTGCCATTTACCCGACGTCTCCAGATCAAAGATGTTAGCGCGGCTTCCGCCGCCTCACCACGCTCCTCCAGGCTGCCCAGGGCATCCTCGATCCGTCTCAATGCTGTGGGCTTTTCGCTAGTCAGTACGTCGGTGAGTGGTTGCATCAGATATTATCTAGAGCGGCGCACGCGCTGTTGGAGTCCGGCCTCTCGACCGTTCGCTGACTGCGCGGCGCCAATGTGCCGTTTCGGATGCATTTGAGCGTTTTCCGACCAATCTGCATCATATCCGCAGGCGGCGAAGTAATCTCGGGCATTCCTGGTGCGCGACGCGGTGTATGAGTTCGCCGATGGTGTCCCAGCGTATAGCCTTCGAAGGCGCGATCCCGTATCGCGACGCTGCCGCGCGCGGACTCATACCGCTATCAACCACCTCGATCACCCGTTCTCCGAGGTCCACGGAGAGTGCTTTGGCTTTAAGGGGGCTGGTCGTACAATTCTATACAAGTGTGCCAAAAGATTGCCATTTTTTCTTTCAAATCTTCCCGAGCGAACTAGCGGGAGGGAGTACTACAATGAACATGACATTGTTTGCTGGCTCGAGCTGGAAGGGCGGCGCGGTATGTATGCCCGCATCGTACCGCCGTCACGTCGCGTGGATGCCGCAGATTGGCGACATCTTCCCGGACTTCACGGCCCTCACGACAGAGGGGCAGATCCAGTTCTTCGAATGGGCGGAGGGGAGCTGGACGGTGCTATTCAGTCACCCTTGCGCCTTCACTCCCATATGCACGACCGAACTGGCCGCCCTCGCAGAAGCATCCGGGGACTTCGCGAGGCGTAACGTCAAGCTGCTCGCCTTCACGAAATCTTCGCTCCTTACGCAGGTGGCGTGGCACCGGGAGGTAGAATCCCTCTTCGAGGTGAAGATCAACTTTCCCAGCGTCGAGGACGCCGACGGCCAATTGTCGCAGCTGTTCGGCATGGTCCACCCGAAACAAGGCGAACTGCCGGGTCGCCGGACCATGCTGCTTGACCCTTCCATGCGAATCCGACTGATCGTGGATTATCCCGCCTATCTCGGCCGGAGCACCGAAGAAATCCTACGTGCCATCGATGGCGCACAGGCCCAGGACGACTTGTCGGTCCAGCTCCCCGCAGACTGGACGCCGGGCGACATGTACGTCCTGCCCAAGTGCTGCAGTGAGGAGGAGGCGTTTGCGAAATTCGGTGCCGCACCGACAGAGCTGACACCCTATCTAAGGGTGGTGCAGGGGCAGCCGTGATCGAGAGCCATCAGCCCGGACGAGCTTACTAGGAAGCCGAAACCGATCCAGGTCGGTGGGCAAACGCTCTAAAAATAGGAACCAGACGAGTGCGGGAAATGTCGGCGCGAGCCCCATCGATGCGCCGTTGGTCTTCGAAGGGAGTAGAAGAGAATGCCAGCAACGCCTGGAAGCGCAACGGAGCTTCGGGAGGCAGTAAGATCCTTGGTCGACGAAGCGCTTAGAAACGGGGTACG
>NZ_JARGYC010000162.1 GCF_029168335.1 Psychromarinibacter sediminicola | reverse complement strand
TCGACGAAGGCACGCCATGCGCCTTCGTCCTGGCCGATGCGCTCTACGGGTCGGATCACAGGTTCCGGCGCATGCTGGAAGACCGCGGCCAGCCTCCTGCGCGGCCTCCCGGCGGCAGATTTCATCATCGCCTGGTCGCGATGGCGACAGCGACACCAGGCAGGCGCGGCGAAGGCCCATCAAAAACTGTATGATACGCAACTGTAGTATTAGATTACAATTCCAAGCGCAACGCGCGGTATACCCAGGATCACCATGGGACAAAGGCAGAACCAGCTTACGCTTGATGAATGGTGCCGCTTGCGCGGCATGATGGAGATGGAGTTTCCGAAGACGGAGATCGTACGACGTCAGCACCGCAACCGGACGATCGATATCTTCCCTCGTGTTCAGGATCGTCAGCCGACGTCGCCGTTTGCGCCCTGCGACCTCGATCAGTACCTCGTGGCGGTACTTGGAGATATCGATTGCTACGAGAACAGTGTCGGCTGGGAAAGGATGGCAAGTGGTCGTGGTCGGTCTCCTTATCGGTGTGGTTCGCAATAACCATCGTAGAGGCTTGAGACCCGGCCATGGCTGCCTGCTGGGGCTGCGGAGGTAGCCATGGCTTCCGAAATGTTTCCTTCCATAGGTGCTACGGCGGAGAGTTCGCGCGCCACGAAGCCGTCGGCGCCAACATCGATCTCACCGCCTACAGAAACTCGATGCCTCACTTGAAAAGAGAATCCAGCCGGGCAACCGTGTTCCACGGCATTGCCGATCTTACTTTCTTTTAATGCCGTGTCGGCGAAAGAACCGCCAAAGCGATGAGGTCGAGGCCGTACTCGGACTGATGCTTGGAGAGTTCCTCGAGTGTCATGTTTGGCGTCTCACCGAGCGCAGCGTGGATCACCTCAGCGTTTACCTCAATCCTGCGATACCTCGTGTCGCCGCCCTTCGGCTTGGACGTGAGAGAGAGCCGGCGGTCCCTCACTCGTTGTCCCTGCGCGTTGCCGTGGAAGGCGAGACACCGTGTTTCAAAGCTGCAGACCGTCGACTCAGGCCCGGGGCGACCGCGGAGATAGCCCGTTCCCTGCGGTCAATGGACAGTGGATTGCCCATCACCAACCCCAAAATCTGCCTCAATGCAATGATTCAGCCCTTCGGACGGATTGAGGTTCCCATGCGACTCAGATCGGGTGAAACGCGCATTAGTACTACAGTTGCGCATTTGTTTGATCTCTGATTCAACTCTCCCAAAGCGAATTGGAGAGTTTTGTCATGTCTGTTTCGGATTGGGCTGGGACGGTTTCCGATTGGCGCGATGCGCTGGAAAGCATGAAGACCTCTATCGCCCCAGCGTTCAAGAGAACCGAGCAGCGCGCGTCCGCCAGCGCTTTTGTTGACGGGCTGTTGTCCGGAGTTGAGCGCAAGACCGGCTGGATGCTGGCGGAGGAAGCCGGACTTGCGCGGCCTTACCGGATCCAGTCCCTGCTGGGCCGGTCGAGTTGGTCGGCGGACAGGCTGTGTGATCGGGTACGAAGCTACGTCCTTGAGGCGCTTGGTGATCCCGATGGGGTGTTGGTCATCGATGAGACCGGATTTCCCAAGAAGGGGGTTCATTCCGTCGGTGTTGGCCGACAGTATTCCGGCACGGCAGGCCGGATCGAGAATTGCCAGATCGGTGTTTTCGCCGCCTATGCCAGCCGCTGGGGTCACGCGCTGATCCATCGGCGGCTCTACCTCCCGAAGGACTGGACCAGCGATCCGGAGCGGCGCGCCAAGGCGCATGTGCCGGACGACGTGACGTTCGCCACCAAACCGGCCATGGCCTGCGAGATGATTGCGCGGCTGCTGGATGAAGGGACGCCATGCGCCTTTGTCCTCGCCGATGCGGTCTATGGCTCGGACCATCGGTTCCGGCGCATGCTGGAGGATCGTGGTCAGGCTTACGTGCTGGCGGTGCGCTCGACCCATACGTTGCGCGTTCTGGAAGAGTGGGCGCCGGTGCAGACGGATCCGAGGACGATGATTTCCGAACTCCCCGCCGAGGCCTGGCAGCCCCTGTCCGCCGGTGAAGGCACCAAGGGACAGCGGCTCTACGACTGGGCCTGGGTCCCCCTCGGAGATCAGACCGCAGAGGGGTTTTCCCGCTGGCTGCTGGCGCGTCGCAGCCTGCATGACCCGCAAGCCATCGCGTACTACTTCGCGCATGCCCGTACCGGGACCACGCTGCCGGAGCTCGCGGCCGCCGCCGGGCTGCGCTGGACCATCGAGGAATGTTTTCTGCGCGCCAAGGACGATCTCGGCCTCGATCATTGCGAGGCCCGCTCCTGGCATGGATGGCATCGACACATGAGTCTGGTGATGGCCGCCGCCGCGTTTCTCGCGCGCCTCAGCGCCAACCAGCGGCGCGCGGCCTTTAGCAAACAGAACGAAACGAGTCCGGGGCATCGAGTGGCAGCGGCATGATTACCAGACTGGCGCAAACTCTGACGACCCCGGAACTCCGCCGACTGATCGCCCGCCTTCTGCCGCGGCCGTTACTCACGACTGCCTTCATATGGGATTGGTCGCGATGGCGAAGGCAGCATCAGATTGCCGCCGCCAGCGCCCACCGAAAAAGACGGCCAAATACGCAACTGTAGTATTAGAGCGTTTTCCGATCAATCTGCATCGTATCCGCAGGCGGCGAAGTAGTTTTCGCATTCCTGGTGCGTGAAGCAGTCGATGAGTTCGCCGA
>NZ_JARGYC010000161.1 GCF_029168335.1 Psychromarinibacter sediminicola | reverse complement strand
TCCACCCGGGGATTTTGCCGCGTGGATGGAGGTGTTTCTCGCTGGTGAATGGCACATGTTCGACCCGCGGAACAACAAGCCGAGGTTTGCGAGAATCCTGATCGCGCGTGGTCGCGATGCTGCCGATGTCCCTCTGACCCAGACATTCGGCCGCAACACGTTGATGGAATTCAAGGTCTGGACGGATGAATTGGCCTGACTGACCTCGGCTTCTTTCTCGATGCACCATCGCAATTCGGGTCGCCAGCCCCCATATGTACAGTACCGATGCGAGGTATCCCGGTCCGACATGGACGAGGAGTTGGCGTCGGAAAATCAAAGGATCGATGAAATGTCCTTCAAGGACCTGACCGCCAGGGCTGCGGCTGCGTTAAAGCCCAAGCCTGCGAAAACAGCGACGACCCCTGCCAAGGAGACCGAGCCCAAGGCTTCTGGCAAGGATGCACCCGCCAAGTCCAAGACATCTTGAGGGTGTACACCGGTTACGCGCCTCATTCCCGTGAGGGGCGCGGACCGCCCACAGCACCAAGGGAAAGGAACGCGCCAATGGAAGATCTGACGAGCAAGACCGTTGCGGTTTTTTCTCGGCCCTTCACCGTTCCGGGCTTTGACGAGATTCTCCCGGCGGGAGATTATGAGATCGAAACGGAGGTGGCTTCACCCCCTGATGAACGGGATCCCGCAGCCTGGAAAGCCTCCGTCCTTGTGAAGCTTCATCCCAGGATATCTCATCCGGGACTTGCACGGACTCTGACTGTTTCCCTTGCCGACCTCGACCAAGCACGCGCCAGGGACAAGCTGACCGGCAGGGAGTTGTCCGACTTTTTCCTTGAAGAAATGCTGGCTGATCCGATGGTACAGCTCGTGATGAAGGCCGACGGGGTCTCCGAGGCGCACCTGCGACATCTCTATTCCGGGTCTGGGACATCCGATCCGACCCTGGCTGCGCCGCCTTCGAAGACGACCGCCCGAGGAGCGCGGGACGAAGAGTCGATCCGGACCGCCGAAAACGAAGGCATGCCTCCACGACCGGACTCGCCGCCGTCCTTACGCACCCGTCTGGCTGCGGGGAAAACGTGATGGCGGACGAGGCCATCGCCGAGGGTGACGTACCGGACATCGCGACCCCAAGGGCCGTGGGTGATGTTCCGCAAGAACGCCGATGCCTGCGATGCGAAACCTCGTTCTGGAGCGAAGGCTTCGGAGAACGGATTTGCCGACGCTGCAAGGGGTTGAATGCCTGGCGGAACGCCGCGCCCGTCAGCGCGGGCGCATCTCGCCGCCGCTGATCCCCACAGCCGCGCGCCGTCTTCCTCAATCCTAACTGGAACATCATTTTGGCCTGCCTGGACATCGTTCACACCACGACCTACAGATACCGTCAAAAGGTCCCCCTTGGGCCCCATCGGTTGATGCTACGTCCCCGAGAAACGAGGGAACTGCGACTACTTGCGCATGCCCTCTCCATTTCTCCGACGGCGACAGTAACCTGGGCGCATGACGTGGCCGGCAACGCTGTCGCCACCGCCGTCTTTGACGGCCTGACGGATCATCTGGTGATCGAGAGCCGTGCCACAGTGGATCTCACCGCGCCTGCATGGCCGGTCTTTGCCATCGCCGCCTCGGCCGCGCAGTACCCCTTTGACTACGCCGCCGACGAATGGACCGATCTGGGCGCGTTGACGGTTCCGCAATACCCCGACCCGGACGGTCGGCTTTCCCGATGGGTCGAGGGCTTCGTCATGGCGCGTCCGACCGACACGCTGTCTTTGCTGAAGGACATCAGCAACGGTGTGTTCACCCAGATTGCCTACCAAAGCCGCGACACTGAAGGCACCCAGTCACCGATCGAGACGCTCGATCGGCGATGGGGCTCGTGCCGTGATCTTGCGGTCCTGCTCGCCGAAGCCGCGCGCACGCTTGGACTCGGTTCCCGCATCGTATCCGGCTATCTGTCCGATGCTGAAGAAAGCCTCCTTGGGTCTGCGGGTTCCGGGTCCACCCATGCCTGGGTCGAGATATTTCTCCCCGGTGCCGGATGGATTGCCTTCGATCCCACGAACCGGAGCTTCGGGTCCCGGAACCTGATACCACTCGCCGTGGCCCGCAACATCGCACAGGTCACCCCGGTGGCAGGCAACTTTGTCGGAACGAACGTCGATTTGCTCTCGATGGAGGTGCTCGTAAGAGTGGAGAGTGCTTCGGCACAAGACAACATGCTCCTGGCCCCAAGAGGCGGGGCGGACATCGCGCTTGTCTGATGGCGTTTCGGTGGGACTGGCTTGCGCCTGCTGGTTTAAACCTATCAATAACAATGCCCTAATGACCGGAGAAGGTTGGACGTCAGGCCCATTCCCGCCCTCCCGTGTTATTGCATCCCTTCCACGATCGAATTGGCACACGCATCGGCCACTTCCGAGCGATACTTTTCGCTCACGTTGTCGACCCAGCCAGCCTGAACCACGAAGTTGTCGCGCTGATATCTACTTGCTTCCTTCAACAAGGCGATCTGTTCCGGCTCCTGTTCGGCCTTGACGACGCAGAGGGGTGTAAACGCCTGAACGACGGCTGCCTCCGCTCCTGCAGCCCGCATCTGGGCCGCTGTGCTGCCAGTCACCCATCCGCCCCAGACGAATCCTATCACGATCGCGACGATGGCGCCGCCGATGGCACCCCAGATTGCGGGTTTGGTAGCTGCGGGAATATTCATTGTTGATCCTATTTCCTGTGAGCTCCCGGCGCGAAG
>NZ_JARGYC010000160.1 GCF_029168335.1 Psychromarinibacter sediminicola | reverse complement strand
TCACACGCGCCTTTCCGAGGTCTGTCGTCGAGAACCGGATGCGGCTCTCGGGATCGAGAATGTCGACGCCTGCCCGCCGCTCGATTCGTGCGTTGTCATGATTGGCGCAGCGTTGCTTCTCGGGTTGAAGTCAATCTCGCGCCAGTAGAGTAAAAAAGCTGACATTCGTCAGAGCACCCGCAACGGCAGGTTCGTCCGCGTAGCCGACCTTCCTGCGCCCGGCGACCGAGGTCCGGTTCGGATCAGACATCGTTCAGGGGTGGGCCGATATCGTGTGATGCGGCCTGCCAATAGAAGCCGGAGACTCCGTCCGTTCGGGGCAAGTAGTTCTGACGTACAACGGAGAATCCGCGCGCGACTTGGATGCGTCCGAGAGCGATTCTCGCCCCGTCACACCGCCCCGTCGGGCCGGCGCTGTCCGGCGTCCCGCTGTGTCGAACCGCGTCCGAAATGACGTGCCGCGCCGTGCGTCCGAACTTCCCCTGTTAGCGGTACCGCAATAAAAACCAGATACTTGGACCCCCGTCCAACCTCGGACGCCTACCGCAGCGACCGGCCCTTCACGATCGCATCCGGCCCGAACCTCTCGCGGATCGCATCCGTCGCCCGCTCCGCCTGGGCCCTCTGAAGCGCGTGGGGGTCCAGCAGGTCCCCCGCCCGGTCCGCCGCCTCGGCCCCGGTCAGCTGGCTGATCCCCACCCCCAGCAGCCGATAGGGCCCCTCCGGCCCGACGATCTCGAAGAGCTCCCGGGCGGTGCGATAGATCCGGTCGGCCATCTGGGTCGCGTCGGGCAGCCGGCTCTGCCGGGTCAGGAGGCGATGGTTGGCCCGCTTCAGCTTCAGCGTGACCACCCGCCCGGCCTGCCCCTTGGCCTTGGCCCGGTCCGAGACCTTCTCGGCCAGCCGCCAGATATGGCCGTCGAGGATGTCCGGGTCGGCCGTGTCCTCGCCGAAGGTGGTCTCGTTCGAGATCGACTTGACCGGCGCGTCCCGGGTGACCCGCCGCCGGTCCTCGCCGCGGGCGAGGTGATAGAGCCGGTCGCCCATGGCGCCGAAGCGGGCGATCAGCTGGTCCTTCTCCCAGCGCTTGAGGTCGGCGAAGGTCCGGATGCCGGCCGCCTCCAGGCTCTCCTGCGCGGCCGGGCCGATGCCCCAGATCAGCCGGACCGGCTTCGGCGCCAGGAAGGCTTCGGTCTCCGCCCGCCCGATCACGGCGAAGCCATGCGGCTTGTCGAGGTCGGAGGCGACCTTGGCCAGGAACTTGTTGTGGCTGAGGCCGATCGAGCCGGTGATGCCCAGCTCGGCCTTCATCCGCCGGGTCAGCCGGGCGAGCATCACGGCGGGGGGCTGACCGTGGAGGCGGGCGGTGCCGGTGAGGTCGAGGAAGGCCTCGTCCAGCGACAGCGGCTCGATCGAGGGGGTCAGCTCCTCCATCATCGCCCGGACCTGCCGCGAGACCTCGACATAGGTCTCCATCCGACCCTTCAGGACCACGGCCTCGGGGCAGAGCTTGAGGGCCTGGAACATCGGCATCGCCGAGCGGACGCCCTTGATCCGGGCGATGTAGCAGGCGGTGGAGACGACCCCCCGCTTGCCGCCGCCGATGATGACGGGCTTGTCGCGGAGCTCGGGATTGTCCCGCTTCTCGACCGAGGCGTAGAAGGCGTCGCAGTCCATATGGGCGATGGAGAGGCTGTCGAGCTCGGGATGGGCGACGATCCGGGGCGACCGGCAGGCGGGGCAGCGGCGGCCGGTTTCGAAGCGGGTCAGACAGTCTCGGCAGAGGGCGGGCATGGGGGCGTCCGAGGTTGGACGGGGGTGTAAGGTGTTGATGTTGTTGGTGGTAGCGGTAACTGCGTGGGTGAGTCCGGACGGTGTCCGGGGGTGGGGAGAGTATGGCGGAAATTGGTGGGGGGTGGAAGGTGGGGCCTACTTGAAGACCCACTGAGGCAAGGTCACAGAAAGCTCAATTGGGAGTCTACGGCTTCGTCACTATTAGAATGGAGAGTATGTAGATTGCGACAAACACGTCGTAGTATCTCGATCCGCTGGCCGGTATGCATTTTTCGAATAGCTTCCATCGAATAAGAGCGATCAGAGACTTCGTCTAGTGCCAAATTAAAATTTGTGAAGTCCTTAAGATATTTGGTCTCTAAAGGTTCTTTCGAAGACAGGATGCGTAACTTGGTTGGTCGAACATAGAACCTCCAAGGAAAATCTCTTAGAACTTGAAGAACTTGCCAAGCGAATGACCTGTCTTTCCCATCATAGATCGTTAGGTGGGGTGTGCCGTCCGGGTAGTCCGGCTTTCTCCAGAAATCGGAAATAAATGCAATCTCAGCGCGCAAAAAGACAGTATTTTGTCTTTCATTGAAAAAGGTTGAGGGCTTGGAAAGCAGGATAGGATCCATCTGCTTTTCCAGAACAGATTTGTTGATGTCTTTTCTGTGTTTGTACGGTCCCCTCAAAGTTATGTGCGCTTTCCTAGCGAAATCCGGCTGAAGAACGACACGGGTAAGATCAAACAACCTGTCTACCCGTTCGTCCTCAAAGAAAACCCCAACAAAATACTTCATACCAATATGTACCGTAAATAGCTGTTTCTCTCCGCTATCTCTTTGGTGATATTGTATATAGACTCGCCAAAGCGGTCAGCCCTATTGAACGCTTCAATCCGAAGGGGCTTATCGCTAGAGCGTTTTCCGATCAATCTGCATCGTATCCGCAGGCGGCGAAGTAGTTTTCGCATTCCTGGTGCGTGAAGCAGTCGATGAGTTCGCCGA
>NZ_JARGYC010000015.1 GCF_029168335.1 Psychromarinibacter sediminicola | reverse complement strand
CGCGTGACTTGCCAATCCGCGCCGCGCGTGCTTGATCCGGCGCATGGGCGATTTCCTGAACGTCTCCGCTTCGCTGACCGGGCGCCGCTGGGTGGGGCCGTCGGTCGAGGCCGAGCGGCTGGCCGAGGCGATGCGCCAGGCGACCGGCCTGCCCGATCCGGTCTGCCGGACGCTGGCCCGGCTGGGCGTTCCGGCGGAGATGGCGACCGGCTACCTCGCCCCGGCCCTGCGCGACCTCTTGCCCGATCCGCTGAAGCTGAAGGACATGGCCGAGGCGGCGGCGCGGATCCTGGCGGCGCTGCAGCGGCGCGAACGGATCGCCGTCTTTGCCGATTACGACGTGGACGGCGGCGCCTCGGCCGCGCTGCTGCTGACCTGGCTGCGCGAGATGGGGCGGTCGGCGACGCTCTACATCCCCGACCGGATCGACGAGGGCTACGGGCCGAACGCGCCCGCCATGCAGGCGCTGGCGCGCGACCACGACCTGATCGTCTGCGTCGACTGCGGCACGCTGAGCCACGAGGCGATCGCGGCCGCGCAGGGGGCGGACGTGATCGTGCTGGACCACCACCTCGGAGCCGAGACGCTGCCCCCGGCCCTCGCCGTGGTGAACCCGAACCGGCAGGACGAGGACAGCGAGCTGGGCCATCTCTGCGCCGCCGCGGTGGTGTTCCTGGTGCTGGTGGAGGTCAACCGGCGGCTGCGCCAGGAGGGCGTGAAGGGGCCGGACCTGATGGGCTATCTGGACCTGGTGGCGCTGGCGACGGTGGCGGACGTGGCGCCCCTGACCGGGGTGAACCGGGCGCTGGTGCGGCAGGGGCTCCGCGTGATGGCGCGGCGCGAGCGGCCGGGGCTCGTGGCGCTGTCGGACGTGGCGCGGCTGGATGCGGCGCCGACGCCCTATCACCTGGGCTTCCTGCTGGGCCCGCGGGTGAATGCCGGCGGCCGGATCGGCGCGGCGGATCTGGGCGCGCGGCTTCTGTCGACGACCGACCCGTCGGAGGCCGCCGCGCTGGCCGAGCGGCTGGACGCGCTGAACACCGAGCGGCGGGACATCGAGGCCCGGGTGCGCGACGCCGCGCTGGACCAGGCCGAGGCGCGCGGGGTCGACGGGCCGCTGGTCTGGGCGGCCGGCGCCGGCTGGCATCCCGGGGTTGTCGGGATCGTCGCCTCGCGGCTGAAGGAGGCGACGAACCGGCCCGCTGTCGTCATCGGCGTCGAGGACGGCATAGGCAAGGGCTCCGGCCGCTCCGTCACCGGCATCGACCTGGGCGCCTGCGTGCAGCGGCTGGCGGCCGAAGGGCTGCTGGACAAGGGCGGCGGCCACCGGATGGCGGCCGGGCTGACCGTGGCCGAGGACCGGATCGAGGCCGCGATGGCGCGGCTGGGCGAGCTTCTGGCGCGGCAGGGCGCCGACCGGGTGGGGCCGCGCGACCTGTCGCTCGACGGGATGCTGATGCCGGGCGCGGCGACGGTCGACCTGATCGAGCGTCTGGAAGAGGCCGGCCCCTTCGGCCAGGGCGCACCGGCCCCGCGTTTCGCCTTCGCCGACCAGAAGATCGCCCATGTCCGGCGGATCGGCGAAGCGCATCTGAAGATCGCGTTCCACGACGGTATGGGCCCGCGGCTGGAGGCCATCGCCTTCGGCGCGTTCGACGGCCCGCTCGGGCCCGCACTGGAGGCGCATGGCGGCGCGCCCTTCCACCTGGCCGGCCGGCTGGAGATCAACCACTGGCAGGGTCGGCAACGGCCGCAGCTGCGCCTGGACGACGCCGCGCCGGTCGGCTGAACGGGCACTGCGGGCCGCTGCCGCCGGCTGCACGGGAACCTGCGCCGAAGCGGGCGCGGCCCCTTGATTCACGGGGCGCCCGGCTGCTGTTTCCGGCCGGTTTCGAAGCCGCCAAGAATCCGAAAAATACCTCTTGCCCCGCCTCCGCAGCTATTCTAGATAGCTCCCCACGCTTCGGCATGGCCCGTTCGTCTATCGGTTAGGACGCCAGGTTTTCAACCTGGAAAGAGGGGTTCGATTCCCCTACGGGCTGCCACTTCTCCCTTCGACCAGCTTGCAATCTGGACCAGTCCCAGACCTGTGCGCCCGGCATGGCTAGGAAACCCAGCGGCCGCCGGCGGCATTTTCGCGTGCCCGCGACCGGTGGCGCTCAACCAGCCGGTATCTCGCATGCGCCCGCACCGGGCCCGCCAACAGCCGCCTACCCTACTCCGCCGCCCGGTCCGTCCTGTCGCGCCGCGCATCCGGCGCCTGCGCGGCGTCGGTCCCGTGGGCCAGGAGCTCCTTCATCACCGCGCCCAGCCACCAGCGCCGCCGCGGCGGGAGGCCCAGGAGGTACTCGATCGTCGGACGGATGTCGAAATGCGTCCGGGGCGGGCCGTCCGTCGCATGCCCCCTGGCCGCGATGCCGTGCCCCATGGCGAAGAACCAGGCCCGGTCGGTGCCCTTGTATTTCCACAGATGCTCGGGCCATTCGTCGCCGTCGCCGCGGCCGTGATCCGTGGTCACGATCAGCGTCACCGCCCGGCCGCGGGCCTGCAGGGCCTCCATCTCGGCCACCAGCGCCCTGAGATAGCCGTCGTACCGGGCGAGCACCTCTTTAAGGACGGGCCAGTTCGCGCCATGCGCCGCGCTGTCGGACTGGTTCAGGCCCAGGTAATGCAGCCGCGGCGCCCCGGCGCGCAGCTCTGCCAGCGCAAGCCGGAAGGCGGGTTCGTCGGCGGCCGGGTCCGTACCCAGGTCCAGCCCGCGCGCGGCCGCCTCTTCCGTCGCCACCTTGCGGCCTCGCACCGAGACCGCCCGCGCCGGATCGGCCTTCAGGCCGTCGAGGAGCCGCGGCCAGGTGGCGAACAGCTTCACCGGCACCGGGTCGCCGGGGAACGCGCCCTGCACCCGGGTCACCAGGGTCTCGCCGCGCGGCGGCGGGTCGGTGTTCTCGATGCACAGGGTCAGGCGGCCCTTGAAGATCGAGTGGTAGCCCGACATCGAGATGCCCACCGGGCTGCCGGTGCGGAAGGCGGGCGGGTCGGTGTCGGACCCCAGGAAGGTGCCGCGCGGCAGCAACTCGCGCATCAGGAAGGGCATCAGCGGGCCGTCGGCGCCGGTGCGCAACAGCTCCTGCGGCCGGACCCCGTCGAGCGTCACCAGAATCACCGTGTCCGCCGGCCGGTCGAGCGGTGCCGGCGCGCGGGCCGGAACCGGACGGGCAAGCCAGCCGCCCACCGCCGCCAGCGAGCGCGCCACCAGCCGCAGGCGCCGGCGTAGCGGCGGCTGGGGCCCCTTGGGAGACATGTTCGGGATGGCCTTGGCTCCTTCGTCTGACCGGCCCGGTGTGCATAGGCGAAGGCGCGGCGCGGGAAAACCCGTCGCGCGGCCCCGAGGCCCGGCTGAGCGGCCGCGCGCCGCCGGGTCGGCAGGCCGGGCGGCGCGACGCGATGAGGAAGGGGCCAACCCGCCGGGAGGATCGCAACGGCGCGCGGCGGCGGCGCAGCTTCGGCCCGGCGGCGCGCTGCACGTGGTCGATTTCGGCGACCAGACCCGCCTGCCCCGCGGGGTTCGCCGGGTACTGCGCGCCTGGCTCGCCCGGTTCCACGTCACGCCGCGCGCCGCGCTGGGCGAGCGGATGGGCACGCTGGCCGCGGAAACGGGAGTGGAGCTGAGGTTCCGCCAGCTCTACCTGGACTACGCGCGCTACGGCGTGCTCACGCGGCCCGCGGCGGGGCCGGCCCGCGCGGTCAGCGGGTAAGTCGACCGCGCGGCCATTGGGGTGCGGGGAACGCCGAGCGGTTCCGACGCCCGCCGCACACCGGCTAGGTCCGTGCCGCGAACCGCTCCAGGATCGGCGAGGTGCCGTCACGATGCAATTGCGACAGCCAGGCCTGGAACGCCTCTGCAAAGCGCCGGTCGTGGGCCAGGTCGCCATAGAGGCCGGTGCTCTCCAGCCAGGCGGCGGGCCGCGTGCGGGCCTCCTGCGCGGCGGCGACCAAGTGATCCCAGCGCGGATCGTTGGGGACGATCTCGGAGCCGTCCTCGCGCAGGCCGGTGCACATGCGCGCCCACAGCGCCTCGGCCAGGGCGAGACCGTCGATGCCGCGGCCCGACGCCAGGCGCTCGCGGATCGTCGGATGCAGGAAGCCCGGATGCCGCGAGGAGCCGTCGAAGGCCACGCGGCGGGTCGTGTCGACGATGGCGGCGTTCGAGAAGCGGCGCACGATCAGCGCGACATAGTCCTGCGGCGACATCTCCGGCACGGAGGCCACCTCGGGCGCGATCTCCTGCATCTCGACGGTCTGAAAGAAGTGGCGGAGGCCCGGATGCTCCATACAGCCCGCGACGGTCTCGACCGACAACAGCTCGCCCGCATTGGCCAGAAGCTGGTGGCCCGCGTTCAGCAGGCGAAGCTTCATCATCTCGTAGGCGTGCACGTCGTCGGTAAAGGTCACGCCCACGCGCTCCCATTCCGGGCGGCCGGCGCAGAATTCGTCCTCCATGACCCATTGCCGGAACCGCTCATGCGTGACCGGCGCGGCATCGTCGATGCCGAAGCCCTGGGCGAGCGCGATCTCCTTGGGGCCGGTCGCCGGCACGATGCAGTCGACCATCGCGTTGGGAAAGCTGCAGGTCGCGTCGATCCAGTCCGCGAGATCGGGGTCCGACAGCCGGGCCAGCGACACCACGGTGCGCCGGAGAACGGCGCCGTTGCCCTGCAGATTGTCGCAGCAGAGGCCGGTGAAGGGGCCCGCCCCCGTGTCCCGCCGCCGGCGGAGCGCGGCCACCATCGCGCCGAAGGCGGTGCGCGGCGTCTGCGGGTTCGCGGCATCGTGGCGAATGTCGGGATCGTCGGCGTCGAACCCGCCGGACGCATCGCGATAATAGCCGCCCTCGGTCACGGTGAGCGAGACGATGCGGATGTCGGGTTCGGCCATGCGGGCGATCAGGGCGGCATTGCCGTCCTCGACCGGCAGAAAGTCGATCATCGGCCCGGTGACCTCGGCGGAGGTGCCGGAGGGGGCCAGCTCGATCAGCGTCGTCAGGCAGTCCTGGCCGCGCAGGCGCGCCCGCTGGGCCGCGTCGGCCGGGCGGACGCCGGCGCCGAGGATCGCCCAGTCCTGCGCCGCGCCATCGTCCATCAGCCGGTGCAGATACCAGGCCTGATGCGCCCTGTGAAAGTTGCCGAGCCCGATATGGACGATCCCCGGAGACAGCCGCGCGCGGTCGTAGCGCGGCCGCCGCACGGTCCCGGGCAGCCGCCCGAGCGTGGCGTCGGAGAGCGGCGTCAGCTCATCCATTGGCCACCGTCCACGTTGTAGCATTGCGCGACGACATAGTCGGCCTCCGCGCTCGCCAGGAACACCGCCATCCCGGTCAGGTCCGCGGCGGTCCCCATGCGGCCGTAGGGCACCGCCGCGCCGACCTCCGTCTTCTTCTGGCCGGGCGCCTTGCCCTCGTATTTCGCGAAGAAGGCGTCGACGCCGTCCCAGTGCTCGCCGTCGACCACGCCGGGGGCGATGGCGTTCACGTTGATGCCGTGTTGGATCAGGTTCAGACCGGCCGACTGGGTCAGCGAGATGACGGCGGCCTTCGTCGCACAGTAGACCGCGACCAGCGGCTCGCCCCGCCGGCCGGCCTGCGAGGCCATGTTGATGATCTTGCCGCCGCCGCCCCGCGCGATCATGTGCCGGGCGACCGCCTGCAGCGTGAACAGCGTGCCCGCCACGTTGATCTCGAAGAGCCGGTCGAAATCCGCACGCTCGATCTCGACGATCGGCGCGGCGGTGAACACGGCGGCGTTGTTGATCAGGATGTCGATCCGGCCCAGGCGCTCGACTGTCTCGGCCACCGCGGCGTCGATGCTGTCCTGCCGGGTCACGTCCATCTCGACCGCCACCGCCCCCTCGCCGATCTCGGCCGCCGAGGCTTCCGCGCGCGCCGTGTCGATGTCGGCCAGGGCGACGCGGGCGCCCTCGCGCACGTAGGCCTCGGCAAAGGCCCGCCCGATGCCGCGGGCGGCGCCGGTGATCAGCGCCGTCTTCCCGTCGAGACGCCTCATTCGATCCGCAGTCCCTTCTGGTCGAAGCGGTGTATCTTGTCGGCCTCCGGCGTCAGGTAGACCGTGTCGCCGTAATGCAGGTCGACCTCGCCGCCGGCGCGGACGGTGATCGGCTCTTTCTGGATCGAGGACTGAACGTGGAAGAAGGTGTCGGAACCCAGATGCTCCGAGACGCCCACCGTCCCCTTCCACGCCCCTTCGGTGGTCGAGACCGTGATATGCTCGGGGCGGATGCCCATCGTCGTCGCGTCGTGCTTGGCGGCTTCCGGCCCCTCGATCAGGTTCATCCTGGGCGAGCCGATGAAGCCGGCCACGAACAGGTTGCGCGGGGTGCGGTACAGATCGAGCGGCGAGCCGACCTGCTCGATATTGCCGGCGCGCAGCACGACGATCTTGTCGGCCATGGTCATCGCCTCGACCTGGTCGTGGGTGACATAGATCATCGTGGTCGCGAGCCGCTTGTGCAGTTCGCTGATCTCCAGCCGCATGCCCACGCGCAGCGCCGCGTCGAGGTTCGACAGCGGCTCGTCGAACAGGAACGCCGCCGGTTCGCGCACGATGGCGCGGCCGATGGCGACGCGCTGGCGCTGGCCGCCCGAAAGCTGCCCCGGCCGCCGGTCGAGATAGTCCGTCAGGTTCAGCACCGAGGCCGCCTGATCGATCCGGCGCGTCTGCTCGTCCTGTGACAGGCCCGCCATGCGCATCGGGAAGGCGATGTTCTTGCGGACGGTCATATGCGGGTAGAGCGCATAGGACTGGAAGACCATGGCGAGGCCGCGCTTGGCCGGCGGCACGTCGGTCGCGTCCGTGCCGTCGATCCGGATCGCGCCGGAGGTCACGTCCTCCAGCCCCGCGATCAGCCGCAGGAGCGTGGACTTGCCGCAGCCCGACGGGCCGACGAAGACCGCGAACTCGCCGTCCTCGATGGTCAGGTCGAGGGGCGGGATGACTTCCACCTCCCCGAATGCCTTGGTCACTTTCTCAAGCGTGATCTGTCCCATCTGGGTCGCTCCCTTATTTCACCGCGCCGAAGGTCAGGCCGCGCACCAGCTGCTTCTGGCTGAACCAGCCGAGAACCAGGATGGGAGCGATGGCCATGGTCGAGGCCGCGGAAAGCTTGGCGTAGAACAGCCCTTCGGGGCTCGAATAGCTGGCGATGAAGGCGGTCAGCGGGGCCGACGTCGCCGCCGTCAGGTTGAGCGTCCAGAACGCCTCGTTCCATGCGAGGATGAAGTTCAGCAGCAGGGTCGAGGCGATCCCCGGCACCGCCATCGGCGTGAGCACGTAGAGGATTTCCTCGCGCAGCCCCGCGCCGTCCATGCGGGCGGCTTCCAGGATCTCGCCCGGGATCTCGCGGAAATAGGTATAGAGCATCCAGACGATGATCGGCAGGTTGATCAGCATGATCACGATCACCAGGCCGCCGCGCGTGTCCAGCAGCCCCAGTCGGATGAAGATCAGGTAGATCGGATAGAGCACGCCCACCGCCGGCAGCATCTTGGTCGAGAGCATCCAGAGCAGGACGTCCTTGGTCCGGCGCGAGGGCACGAAGGCCATCGACCATGCGGCGGGCACGGCGACGACCAGGCCGAGGACCGTGGAGCCGCCGGCGATGATCACCGAATTCCACAGAAAGCGCATGTAGTCCGACCGCTCCTGGACGATGGCGTAGTTCTCCAGCGTCCAGTCGAAGAACAAAAACAGCGGCGGGTCCGAGATCGCCTGCGCCTCGGTCTTGAAGCTGGTCAGGATCGTCCAGAGGATCGGGAAGAAGATCAGCAGCCCCACGCCCCAGGCGATGACGGTGTTGGTGACCTTGCGTTGTGTCGTGACGGCACGGGCCATGTCTGGGTCTCCTCAGGCGTCGAGGTTCTTGCCGACGATGCGCATCAGGAAGATGGCAACGATGTTGGCGAGGATGATCGCATAGACGCCCCCGGCCGAGCCGAGCCCGACATTCTGGCTCTCCAGCACGCGCTGGTAGATCAGGTAGGTAAGCGTCCGGGTGCCGAAGCTGCCCTGCGTGGTCACGAAGATCTCGGCGAAGATCGACAGAAGAAAGATCGTCTGGATCAGGATCACGATGGTGATCGCGCGCGACAGGTGCGGCAGGGTGATGTAGAAAAAGCGCGACAGCGGAGACGCACCATCCATCTCGGCCGCCTCCAGCTGCTCGCTGTCGAGCGACTGGATCGCGGTCAGCAGGATCAGCGTGGCAAAGGGCAGCCACTGCCACGACACGATCAGCACCAGCGAGAACACGGGCACGTCCGACAGCCACTCCACCGGCTGCGCGCCGAAGAATTTCCACAGATGCGCGAGCAGCCCGTTGACCGGGTCCATGAACATGTTCTTCCAGACCAGCGCCGAGACGGTGGGCATCACGAAGAAGGGCGCGATCACCAGGATGCGCACGACGCCCTGGCCCCACATCGGCTGATCGAGCAGGACCGACAGCAGCACGCCGACGACGATGGTGATGAGCAGGACGCCGCCGACCAGGACCAGGGTCGTCTGGATGGCGGGCCAGAACGCGCTCGACGTCACGAAGCGCACGTAGTTCTCCCAGCCGATCCATCCCAGGTCGCCGCCGCGCAGCGGCAGGTAGCGCTTGAACGAGAAGTAGATCGTCATGGTGAGGGGCACGAGCATCCAGCCCAGAAGCAGGACGACGGCCGGTGCCATCATGAGGCGTGCGGCGGACCGGGAATGGCGTGTGGACATGACCTCTCTCCGCGCAGGGGACCGGACGTGCCGGTCAGGGGGTCGTGGGAAGGTCGGGGGCAGCCGAAGCCGCCCCCGGGGGAGGAGATCAGTAGCCGGCGGCTTCCATCTCTTCGGCGACGAGCGTCTGGGCCCGATCCAGCGCCTCTTCCGGCGTCTGCTGCCCGGCGACCATGGCCGAGAACTCCTGGCCGGCGGTCGTGCCGATGCCGGCCCATTCCGGGATCGCGACATACTGGATGCCGACATAGGGCACCGGATCGACGGTCGGCTCGGTCGGATCGGCCGCGCGGATCGATTCCAGCGTCATCTTCGCGAAGGGCGCGGCCTCCAGGTAGGTCGGGTTCTCATAGAGCGAGGTCCGGCTGCCCGGCGGCACGTTGGCCCACCCTTCGGTCTCGGCGACGAGCGCGAGGTATTCCTTGGAGGTCGCCCAGTTGATGAACTGCTTGGCTGCGTCCTCCTGCGCCGTGCCAGCCGGGATCGCCAGCGCCCAGGCCCAGAGCCAGTTGGCGCGCTTGTCGATGCCTTCCCGGTTGGGCGCCAGCGCGAAGCCCACGCTGTCGGCGACGGTGGATTCGTCGGGGTTCGTCACGAAGGACGCCGCCACGGTGGCGTCGATCCACATGCCGCACTTGCCCTGCTGGAACAGCGACAGGTTCTCGTTGAAGCCGTTGGTCGAGGCGCCCGGCGGCCCGTAGTTCTGGATCAGGTCGTTGTAGAAGGTGACCGCCTCTTGCCATTCGGGCGTGTCGAGCTGCGGCTCCCAGTCCTCGTTGAACCAGCGCGCGCCGAACGAGTTGGCGACCGTGGTGATGAACGCCATGTTCTCGCCCCAGCCGGCCTTGCCGCGCAGGCAGATGCCGTAGATCTCGTTATCGCGGTCGGTCATCGCCTCGGCGGCCTCGGCGATGAAGGACCATGTCGGCGCATCGGGCATCTCCAGCCCGGCCTCCTCCATCAGGTCGGTGCGATACATCACCATCGAGGATTCGCCGTAGAACGGCGCGGCATAGAGCGTGCCGTCATGGCTGAGGCCGGCACGCATCGCCGGCAGGATGTCGTCGGCGTCGTAGGAGTCGGGCAGGTCGTCGAGCGGGACGAGCCAGTCCTGCGCGGCCCAGATCGGCGTTTCGTACATGCCGATCGTCATGATGTCGAACTGCCCGCCATTGGTGGCGATGTCCTGGGTGACGCGCTGGCGCAGCACGTTCTCTTCGAGGGTGACCCACTCGACCTCGATTCCGGTCTCGTCGGTGAAGTGGTTCGTCAGGCCCTGCATCCGGATCATGTCGCCGTTGTTCACGGTGGCGATGGTGATCGTCTGTGCAGAGGCGGTGCCCGCAGCAAGCGCCAGGACGCTCGCCGCACTGAGTACGGTCTTCTGAAGCATTGGTTTCCTCCCGTGGCTTTCAAGATTGCCCGAAAAGGAGGATGACCAATGAGTTTCCTCGCGTCAAGTCTAAGTTTACGCGCGACAACTTTTCATAGGTTTATCAAGCTGACGCGCGCATAACGAGGCGCCCCTCGAACAGGATGGCCGGCTCCTGCGCCGACGAATCGGCCGAATCGATGGCCTGCAGCAGGCGCCGCACGCTTTCCTCGGACACGGCGGTGTAATCGTGCGCCACGGTCGTCAGCGCCGGGCAGGTGAACCGCGAGAAGGGATGATCGTCGAGCCCGGCGATCCGGATATCCGTCCCGGCCCCGTGCCCGACCGTCAGCCCCAGCTCGTAGGCCGCCGCGAGCAGGCCGATCGCGAGCCGGTCGTTGCTACACAGGATGGTGTCGCTCGGCAGCTCGCCCCTGAGCACGCGCAGACCCTCGCGATAGCCGATCTCTTCCAGCCCCCAGCCCTCGCCCGGGACGCTGAAGACGGTGGGCGGATTGCCCTGCCCCTCCATCGCGGCGTGATAACCGTTGCGCCGCTTGTTCGAGTTCGGATTGGGCGGCGTCTTCATCTCGAACAGGCAGGGCGGTGCGCCCGTGCGGCACAGATACTCGACCATCTGGAACATGAACTGCTGGTTGTCCGAACCGACGAAGGTATAGCCGAGACCCTCGTTCAGGCTGTCGAACAGCACGGCCGGCACCTCGTTGCAGAAGCGCTCGACCTCCGCCTGGTCCGAGGCGCGGCCGAGCGGCGCGAACAGAACGCCGGCCGGCTTGAGCGAGCGCAGCGCGTCCATGATGTCGCATTCGAGCTGGCGGTCGCCATGGGCGCTGAACAACGTGGGCCAATAGCCGGCATCTATGCAGCGCCGCTCCAGGTTGCGGGCGATCTCGGCGAAGAACGGGTCGGCGAGATACGGCACCACGATTCCGATATTCTTCGTCAGCCGCCGGTTCTGGTTCATCGCGTAGATATTCGGCCGATAGTCGAAGCGCTGCAGCGCGTCCTCGATCTTGAGCCGCGTCGAGGCGCGCACGCTCTCGGGATCCTGGAAGTACTTCGAGAGCGTCGGCCGCGAAATACCGCTGACCGCCGCGAACTGTTCCATGTTCTTGATCTTTGGCAATGCCCGGACCCCGGTAAAATCCTGTTTGACGCGCGTAAAGGTAGGAGGCCGCGGCTGCGCCCGTCAAGGCGCGGCCGCACCGAGACCGTCCCGTCCCCTGCGCCGCCTCCCTTGCACATGCAGCAAACCGGTTGCACCCGGGCGCCCCGCGCCCGTAGATGTCGCGGGGAAGGACGAATGGCAACATGCTGAACGGCACGCGGATTGTAGAGATCGAGGGGCTCGGACCGGGCCCGTTCGCCGCCATGCATCTGGCCGATCTCGGCGCGGACGTCATCGTCATCCACCGCAAGGACGGCGCGGTCACGCCGGGAATGCCGGAGCGCTCGATCCTCGACCGCGGCAAACGCTCGATCGCGCTGGACCTCAAGTCGCCCGAGGACGTGCGGACCGCGCGCGACCTGATCGCCACCGCCGACGGCCTGGTCGAAGGGTTCCGCCCCGGGGTGATGGAGCGGCTGGGCCTCGGCCCGGAGGACTGCCATGCGGTGAACCCGCGGCTCGTCTACGGCCGGATGACCGGCTGGGGCCAGCACGGGCCGATGGCAGAGCGCGCCGGGCACGACCTGAACTACCTCGGGCTGTCGGGCGCCGCCTGGTATGCCTCGGACGCGGGCCAGCCGCCGTTTCCGCCGCCGACCATGCTGGGCGATATCGGCGGCGGCGCGCTCTATCTCGTCACCGGCATGCTGGCCGCGATCCTGAAGGCGCGCGAGACCGGGCGCGGCACGGTGGTGGATGCCGCGATCTACGACGGATCGGCGCATATGATGAACCTGCTGATGGCGCTGCGGCAGGCCGGCGCGATGCCGGAAGACCGCGGCACCGGCCTGCTCGACGGGCCGCACTGGTCGCGCAGCTACCGCACGGCGGACGGCGGGCACATGACGGTGCAATGCCTCGAACCGAAATTCTACGCCGCCTTCCTCGACCGGCTGGGCCTGTCCGACGACCCCGACTTCGCCGATCAGTTCGACCGAACCCGCTGGCCCGCCCTGACGGCGCGGCTGGCCGAGCTCTTCGCCGGCCGCACGCGGGCCGAGTGGGAACGGCATTTCGCCGGCAGCGACGCCTGCGTCGCGCCGGTGCTCAGCCCCGACGAGGCGCAGGCCCACGCGATGAACGCCGCCCGCCGCACCTGGCACCAGGGCGAAAGCGGGCTGCAGGCGGCGCCCGCCCCCCGTTTCCAGGGCGACGGGGCGTGGTCTCCGCCGCCGATCCCGGCGCGCGGGGCGCATGATGCCGAGATCCGCGCCGATCTGGAACGAGCCGCGCGGCCCGGCGGGCCGCCGCCGCGCTGAACCGGACGACGCAACGAAAGATGGACCAGCCGGCCGACGCGATACCCTGCGTCGCCACGCTCGAAAGGGAAGGACGAAGGAAGAGGAATGACCGACCGCGCCGAGATATTCGAGGTCGGCCCGCGCGACGGGCTGCAGAACGAGCCGGGCACGATCCCGACATCCGACAAGGTCGCCCTTGTCGACCTGCTCTCCGGGGTCGGCTTCCGCCGCATCGAGGTGGGCTCTTTCGTCAATCCCAAGCGGGTGCCGCAGATGGCCGACAGCGCCGAGGTCTTCGCCCGGATGACCCGCGCGCCCGGCGTGTCCTATGCGGCCCTGGTCCCGAACCTGCGCGGGCTGGAGGCCGCGCGCGCGGCGGAGGTCGACGAGATCGCGATCTTCGCCTCCGCCTCGGAAGGCTTCAGCCGCGCCAATATCGGCGCCTCGGTCGCCGACAGCCTGGCCCGCTACGGCGAGGTCGCCGCGGCGGCACGCGAAGCGGGGGTGCCGGTGCGCGGCTATGTCTCCTGCGTCGCGGTCTGCCCCTATGACGGGGCGACGCCGCCCGATGCAGTGGCGCATGTGGCGCAGGCGCTCAGCGAGATGGGCTGCTACGAGGTCAGCCTCGGCGAAACCCTGGGCCGCGCGACGCCGGAGGCGGTGCGCGACATGCTGGCCGCGGTGACGGCGAGGGTCGCGCCGGAGCGTCTGGCGGGGCATTTCCACGACACTTCCGGGCAGGCGCTGGCGAATATCGAGGTCTCGGTCGCCGCCGGCCTGCGGGTCTTCGACGCGGCGGCGGGCGGGCTCGGCGGCTGCCCGTTCGCGCCCGGCGCCGCGGGCAACGTGGCCACCGGCAAGGTGCGCGAGCGGCTGGAGGCGATGGGCTTCGAAACCGGGCTGGACGCACAGGCGCTGGCGCGGGCCGAAGCGGCGGCGCGCGGCCTGACCGGCGGACGGGGGGCGGCATGACCGATACGATCCGGATCGAAACCGACGACCGCGGGATCGCGACCCTGGCGCTCGCCCGGCCCGAAAAGCACAACGCGATGTCGGCGGAGATGATCGCCGAGCTGACCGAGGCCGCGGCGACGCTCGGCGCCGACCCGGGCGTCCGCGCCGTCATCCTGGCCGCGGACGGCGCGACCTTCTGCGCCGGCGGCGATCTCAACTGGATGCGGGCGCAGGCCGACGCGACCCGCGCGCAGCGGATCGCCGAGGCGAAGAAGCTGGCCGGCATGCTGCGCGCGCTCGACACGCTGCCGAAGCCGCTGATCGGCCGCATCCACGGCAACGCTTTCGGCGGCGGGGTCGGGCTGGCCTGCGTCTGCGACATGACCATCGGGACCGACGCCGTCCGCATGGGCTTGACCGAGACCCGGCTGGGCCTGATCCCGGCCACCATCGGGCCCTATGTCGCCGCCCGCGTCGGCCCCGCCCGCGCCCGCGCCGTCTTCATGTCGGGGCAGCGGTTCGGCGCCGACGAAGCGCTGCGTCTCGGGCTGCTGAGCCACTGCGTCGAGGCCGATGCGCTGGAGTTCACCGTCCGCGACGCGGCCGAGGCCTATCGCGACTGCGCTCCCGGCGCGGTCGCCGCCGCCAAGGCGCTGCTTCGGTCCTTCGCCCCGCCGATCGACGACGCCGTTCTCGACCGCACCGCGAACGCGCTTGCCGACCAATGGGAGACCGACGAGGCCGCCGAAGGCATCGCGGCCTTCTTCGGAAAGCGCGCGCCGGCCTGGACGGACTAGATCCGGCCGCACAGGAGCGGGCGCCCCATGCCGCGCCCGTCTTCGCAACCCGCGTCTGCCGCGGCCCGCGGCCCGGCCCCCTACCCGTCCGCGCCGCCCGCCGCAGGCGCGGCGCCGCCTGCCCCGTCACGCTCCCGCGACACGGTCGCGCTGTCCCGCACGATCTCCGCCACCTCGCCCAACTGCCGCGCCAGCGGGCTGCTCTTGCGCCAGATCATCCCGATGGTGCGCGACGGCGCCGGGCGGCGGAACCGCGCGACCGAGACCGCAGCCGACCGCGTCTCCACCGGCAGGGCCATCTCCGGGATCAGCGTCACCCCGATGCCGGCCCCCACCATCTGCACCAGCGTCGACAGAGAGCTTCCGTCCAGCAATTCCCGCGGCGTCGTGTGCATCGCGCAGAAGGCCAGCGCCTGATCGCGGAAACAGTGCCCCTCCTCCAGCAGCAGAAGCCGCATCTCGCGCAGCTTCTCCGGCCCCGGCACCGGCTTGCCCGCATCCTCCGCCGGCCGCACCAGCACGAATTCCTCCGAGAACAGCGCCACCTCGGTCAGCGCCGGCTCCGACAGCGGCAGCGCGACGATGGCGGCGTCCAGCCGGCCGTCCTCCAGTTCCTGGATCAGCCGCGGCGTCAGCGTCTCGCGCACCCGGATGTCCAGCCCGGGATGGCGCGCGGTCAGCTCGGCGATGATCCGCGGCAGGATATAGGGCGCGATGGTGGGAATCACCCCGATCCTGAGCGGCCCCACCAGCCCCTCGCGCGCCGCGCGCGCGAGGTCGCCCAGATCGTCGACGGCGCGCAGAATGTCGCGGGCGCGCTCGGCGAACACCTCGCCGAAGCTCGTCAGCCGCACCTGCCGCGCGCCGCGCTCGAACAGCGCCATGCCGAGCGTTTCCTCGAGATCCTTGATCTGCACCGACAGCGCCGGCTGCGACACCGAACAGGCCCCGGCCGCATGCCCGAAATGGCCGAAACGCGCCAGGGCCTGGAAATAGCGCAATTGCTTCATGGTCAGGCTCGTCATAAGAAAATCCTATCACCGGATACGTCAAAAACCAATTCGACTAATCCGCACAGTTTGGTATGATTCTAAAGTAACGACTGGACGGGAGGAAGAATGCAGAGCGCCCTCGGCCCCGGCAGCGGCAGGTCCGCCGCCCCGATGCGCGGCCGTCGTTCCGCACCCTCCGACCCGTCCCGCCGGCGCCGCGACGACGCGCCGGTCTGACAGCAGAATAGCCAACACCACTCAAGGAGCGACGAGATGGACGGAAACGACAGCGCAGCCGGCAAGTGCCCGGTGATGCATGGCGGGCTGACCCACCTGGGCAGCGGCGTCATGGACTGGTGGCCCAATGCCCTGAACTTCGACATCCTGCACCAGCACGATGTCATGACCAACCCGATGGACGTCGACTACACCTACCGCGAAGAGCTGAAGAAGCTCGACGTCGCGGCGCTGAAGGCCGACCTGCACCAGCTGATGGAAGACACCCAGGAATGGTGGCCGGCCGACTGGGGCAGCTATGTCGGCATGTTCGCCCGGGTCGCGTGGCACGCCGCCGGGTCGTACCGCCTGGCCGACGGCCGCGGCGGGGCCGGCACCGGCAACCAGCGCTTCGCGCCGCTGAACTCCTGGCCGGACAACGTCAACACCGACAAGGGCCGCCGCCTGCTGTGGCCGATCAAAAAGAAATACGGCAACAAGGTCTCCTGGGCCGACCTGATGATCCTGGCCGGCAACATCGCCTACGAGCATGCGGGCCTGAAGACCTACGGCTTCGCCTTCGGCCGCGAGGACATCTGGCACCCCGAAAAGGACACCTACTGGGGCGCCGAGAAGGAGTGGCTGGCCCCCTCCGACGAGCGCTATGAGAATGTCGACGACCCCTCGACCATGCAGAACCCGCTCGCCGCGGTGCAGATGGGCCTGATCTACGTGAACCCCGAGGGCGTGAACGGCCAGCCGGACCCGCAGAAGACAGCCGAGCAGGTGCGCGAGACCTTCGCCCGCATGGCGATGAACGACGAGGAGACCGCGGCGCTCACCGCCGGCGGCCACACCATCGGCAAGTGCCACGGCAACGGCGACGCCGCCGACCTGACGCCCGACCCGGAAGCGGCGGATGTCGAGTACCAGGGCCTCGGCTGGATGGGCCGGGTGAACCGCGGCATCGGCCGCGACACCGTCGTCTCCGGCATCGAGGGCGCCTGGACCAAGGAGCCGACGAAGTGGGACATGGGCTGGTTCGACATGCTGTTCGGCCACGAGTGGGAGCTGAAGAAGTCCCCCGCCGGCGCCTGGCAGTGGGAGCCCGTCGACATCAAGGAAGAGGACATGCCGGTCGACGTCGAGGATCCCTCGATCCGTCACAAGCCGATCATGACCGATGCCGACATGGCGATGAAGGTGGACCCGGTCTATAACGAGATCTGCCAGAAGTTCATGGCGGACCGCGCCTATTTCGAAGAGACCTTCGCCAAGGCGTGGTTCAAGCTGACCCATCGCGACATGGGCCCGAAATCGCGCTATCTCGGCCCCGACGTGCCGCAGGAAGACCTGATCTGGCAGGATCCGGTGCCGGAAGGCCCGACCCACTACGACATCGGCCACCTGAAGGCGAAGATCGCCGAGTCGGGGCTGTCCATCGGCGAGATGGTCGCCACCGCCTGGGACAGCGCCCGGACCTATCGCGGCTCGGACATGCGCGGCGGCGCGAACGGCGCCCGCATCCGGCTGGCGCCGCAGAAGGACTGGGACGGCAACGAGCCGGAGCGCCTGCAGAAGGTGCTGTCGGTGCTGGAGCCGCTGGCCAAGGAGGCCGGCGCCTCGCTGGCCGACACCATCGTGCTGGCGGGTAACGTCGGCATCGAGAAGGCGATCACCAATGCCGGCTACGACATGGCGGTGCCCTTCGCGCCGGGCCGCGGCGACGCGACCGACGAGATGACCGACGCCGACTCCTTCGACGTGCTGGAGCCCATCGCCGACGCGATGCGCAACTGGCTGAAGGCGGATTACGTGGTCAGCCCCGAGGAGCTGATGCTGGACCGGGCGCAGCTGATGAAGCTGACGGCGAAGGAGCTGACCGTGCTGGTCGGCGGCATGCGGATGCTGGGCACCAACCACGGCGGCACCGATCACGGCGTGTTCACCAGCCGCGTCGGCGCGCTGGTGCCCGACTTCTTCGTCAACCTGACGGACATGGGCTACACGTGGACGCCGGTCGACGGCGGAACTTACGAGATCCGCGACCGCAAGACCGGCGACGTCAAGTGGACGGCCACGCGCGTCGACCTGGTCTTCGGCTCGAACTCGATCCTGCGGGCCTATTCCGAGGTCTACGCCCAGGACGACAACCACGAGAAGTTCGTGAAGGACTTCGTGGCGGCCTGGACCAAGGTGATGAACAACGACCGGTTCGACCTCGTCTGAACCAGCGGCGACAGCGGGGGGCGCGGCCGGGGATCGGCCGCGCCCTTTTCTTTGCCGGAATGGCGTTTTGTTCGTGGAGTGAATGTTTCGGCTGGTCACAAGCCGATCTCACGTCAGTTTTTATTCGAAAAGTGATATTTCTTCCACACGCACCGGGCTTCCTCGGCTTGCCAGAAAGCCGCTCCGATCCTCATCCTTACCAGATAGCAGCCCCGGTCGAGCGGAACGCCGTGCGGCGCCGACCCGCCGGGGCGCGGTCGAACTTCGCGATTCCGGAGAAATAAGCATATAGATCGGACACTTGGCACCGTCATCGCCAGAAGCGCCGCCCCGGTGGTGGGCGGGTCTCTCGGGCATTTCGTCTCGAAATGCCCTGCCGACAGGCGATTGCAGGGCAATCGCCGAGAGGCGGCGCTGCACGGCGTTCCGCCGCGCGATGCAGGTGGAAATGCCCCACGGCTGACCCGGTGCCGTGTCGCGTCGGACGCCCGACACCGTTACCGCTATCTATAACAAAATCAAATACTTACCACCCTGTCCAACCTTGGACACCTACCCGATCAGCCGCCGCGCGACCTCTCCCAGCCCCGCATACTCGTCCAGCAGCGCCTCCGGCTCCAGCGCCGCCACGCCCCGCCCGTCCGGCCCGAAAGTCACCAGCGCGCAGGGCACCCCCGCCGCCCGCGCCGTCGCCCGGTCCGTCTCGGTATCGCCCAGCAGGAACGAGGCGCCGACCAGCCCCCCGGCGCCCTCGACCGCGGCCCGGTAGGGCGCCGGGTCGGGCTTTCTGACCGGCAGCGTATCCGCCCCGATCACCGCCCCGAACAGATCGCGCACCCCCAGCCGCACCAACAACCGCTCCGCAAGCGCCTCCGGCTTGTTGGTGCAGACCGCCACCCGGTAGCCCCCGGCCCGGAGCGCCTCCACCGCCGCCGCCGCCCCGGGATAGAGCCGGGTGGTCGCATCCAGGTTCTCCCCGTACCACGCCAGCAGCTCCGGATAGGCCCGCTCCACCGCCGCCGCATCGGGCGCCCCGAGCCGCTCGAACCCCAGCCGCAGCATCGCCCGCCCGCCTCGGAACGCCGTCCGCGCATCCGCCGCCGGGTTCAGCACATCGCCATGCCCCAGCCGCCGGAAACAGGCATTCGCCGCCGCGATCAGGTCGCCGCTGGTATCCGCCAGCGTCCCGTCCAGATCGAAGATCACCGTGCGCAAAATCTGTCCTCCGGCGCCATTCCGCCGTGCTCTGTAACCGCCTGACATGCCATTTGATAGCCCCGACCCTTGCAAGGCCGAATTCATGCGATAGAAGCGGAAGGACCGAGGGAACCAGAGCACCGTCATGTCCACCGCGCTGATCGTCCTGGCCGCGGGCCAGGGAACCCGGATGAACTCCGACCGGCCGAAGGTGCTGCACGAGCTGGGCGGCGCGCCGCTGTTCACCCACGCCCTCGCCGCCGGCGCCGCGCTCGACCCAGCCCGCGTCGTCCTCGTCGTCGGCCATGGCGGCGAAGAGGTGGCCAAGGCCGCGCTGACCCGCGACCCCACCATCGCCATCGCCGAGCAGACCGAGCAGAAGGGCACGGCCCACGCCGTCGCCCGGGCCCGCGCCGCGCTGGAGGGGTTCCAGGGCGATGCCGTGGTTCTCTACGGCGACACGCCCTTCATCCGCCCCGAGACATTGGCCGGGATGCAGGCCGCCCGCGCCGCCGGCCACGCGGTCGTCATCCTCGGCTTCGAGGCCGCCGACCCGGCCCGCTACGGCCGCCTCGTGATGGAGGGGCAGGAGCTTCTGCGCATCGTCGAATACAAGGACGCGACCGCGGACGAGCGCGCCATCACCCTGTGCAATTCCGGCGTGGTCTGCGCCGACGCCGCGACGCTGTTCGAGCTGATCGACGCGGTGTCGAACGACAACGCTAGCGGCGAGTACTACCTGACCGATATCGTCGGCCTGGCCCGCGACCGGGGCCTGTCGGCCACCGCCGTCACCTGCCCCGAGGCGGAGACGGTCGGCATCAACTCCCGCCCCGAACTGGCCGCGGCCGAGGCGCTGTTCCAGGCCAACGCCCGCACCGCCGCACTGGAGGCCGGGGTGACGCTGACCGCGCCCGACACGGTGTTCTTCTCCGCCGACACGGTGCTGGGCCGCGACGTGGTGGTCGAGCCGAACGTCGTCTTCGGCCCCGGCGTCACTGTCGAGACCGGCGCCCGCATCCGCGCCTTCTCCCATCTCGAAGGCGCCCATGTCGGCGGCGGCGCCGTCGTCGGCCCCTATGCCCGCCTGCGGCCCGGCGCCGAGCTGTCTGGCGATGCCCGCATCGGCAACTTCGTCGAGATCAAGAACGCCCGGATCGGCCCGGGCGCCAAGGTCAACCACCTGAGCTATATCGGCGACGCCACCATCGGCGAGGCGGCCAATATCGGTGCCGGCACCGTCACCTGCAATTACAACGGGGTGGAGAAATTCCACACCGAGATCGGCGCCGGCGCCTTCATCGGCTCGGACACCATGCTCGTCGCCCCCGTCAGCGTCGGCGACGGCGCGATCACCGGATCGGGCTCGGTCATCACTCGCGACGTGCCCGCCGAGGCGCTCGCCGTGTCCCGCGCCGAGCAGGTGAACCGCGACGGTGTCGCATCCAGATTGTTCGAAATGTATAAGAATTCAAAGGCGAACCGCCAAAAGGAGTCGTAATAATGTGTGGAATTGTAGGCGTCCTGGGAAAGCACGAAGTCGCCCCGATCATGGTCGAGGCGCTTCGGCGGCTCGAATACCGCGGCTATGACAGCGCCGGCATCGCGACCATCGACGAGCGTCTACAACTCCACCGCCGCCGCGCCGTGGGCAAGCTGGTGAACCTGTCGGACCTTCTGGTGCACGAGCCGCTGTCCGGCCGCGCCGGCATCGGCCACACCCGCTGGGCAACGCATGGCGCGCCGAGCGTGTCCAACGCCCACCCGCATCAATGCGGCCCCGTCGCCGTGGTCCATAACGGCATCATCGAGAACTTCCGCAGCCTGCGCGAAGACCTCGCGGCCCAGGGCACCGTCTTCGAGACCGAGACCGACACCGAGACCATCGTGGCGCTGACCCGCTCCTTCCTCGACCAGGGGCTCGCGCCGCGCGACGCCGCCGAACAGGCCATCGCCCGGCTGGAGGGCGCTTTCGCCCTGTGCCTTCTGTTCGAGAACGAGCCCGACCTGATGATCGCCGCCCGCAAGGGCTCGCCGCTGGCCATCGGCCATGGCGAGGGCGAGGTCTTCGTCGGCTCCGACGCCATCGCGCTCGCGCCGCTGACCGACCAGATCACCTATCTGGAGGAGGGCGACCGCGCCGTGCTGACCCGCGACAGCGTTGAGATCTACGACGCCGACGGCCGCCGCGCCAACCGCCAGGTCCGCACGATCCAGATCGACGCGGCCCATATCGACAAGGCCGGGCACAAGCATTTCATGGCCAAGGAGATTGCCGAGCAGCCCACGGTGATCGGCGAGGCGCTGTCGCATTACGTCCACGACGCCGGCATCGACCTGCCCCAGACGCTGGATTTCGCCGCGCTCGACCGGATCGTCATGGTCGCCTGCGGCACCGCCTTCTACGCCTGTCTGACGGCGAAATACTGGTTCGAACAGCTCGCCGGCCTGCCCGTCGAGGTCGATATCGCGTCCGAGTTCCGCTACCGCGAGCCGCCGATCGGGCCCAACACCCTCGCCGTCTTCGTCAGCCAGTCGGGCGAGACGGCCGACACGCTGGCCGCCCTGCGCTATTGCGCCGAGAAGGCGCAGATCGCCGCCGTCACCAATGTCGAGACCAGCTCTATCGCCCGCGAATCGGACGTGAACCTGCCGATCCACGCGGGCGCCGAGATCGGCGTCGCCTCCACCAAGGCGTTCACCTGCCAGCTGACGGTGCTGGTCCTGATGGCGCTGAAGGCGGCCCATGCCCGCGGCCGGATCGACGACGCCACGCTCGCCGCGCGGCTGGCGGAACTTCGGAACCTGCCGGGCCGGCTGAACCTCGCGCTCGGCCAGGCGCCCCAGATCGCCGCCGCCGCCCGCGCCGTGGCCGAGGCCGAGGACGTGCTGTTCCTGGGCCGCGGCCAGATGTATCCGCTGGCGATGGAAGGCGCGCTGAAACTCAAGGAAATCAGCTACATACACGCCGAAGGTTATGCATCGGGCGAACTGAAGCACGGCCCCATCGCGCTGATCGACCAGACGGTGCCGGTGATCGTCATGGCGCCCCACGACCATCTCTTCGACAAGACCGTGTCGAACATGCAGGAGGTCATGGCCCGCGGCGGTCAGGTGCTGCTGATCACCGACAGCGAAGGCGCCAAGACGGCCAGCGACGGCACCTGGCGGACCCTGGTGATGCCGGACTGCCCCGCGCTGTTCGAGCCGATCCTCTATGCGCTTCCGGCGCAGCTGCTGGCCTATCACGCCGCCATCGCCAAAGGCACGGATGTCGACCAGCCGCGCAACCTGGCGAAGTCCGTCACCGTGGAATGACGCCCGACGCGGCGCTCGCCGCGCTGGAGGCCGCGGCCGACCCGGACCGCGCCGAGGGCATGGCCGCCTATCACAAGGTGCCCCGCCGCTATCTCGGCGTGGCGATGCCGGAGGTCAACGCGCTGACCGCCGACTGGCGCAAGGCGCTGCCGGTTCCGGAGCGCGTCGCCCTGGCCGACGCGCTCTGGGCGACCGACATCCACGAGGCCCGCATCGCCGCCGCCAAGCTGCTGACCCAGGCCCGCATGCGCCCCGCGGCCGCCGACGACGCCGCCTGGCGGCTGATCGCGTCATGGGTGCCGCAATTCGACGCCTGGGCCATCGCCGACCACGCCGCGAGCGCCGGCGGCCGGCGCCTGGTGGCCGAGCCGTCCCGGCTGGACGAGGTCGAGCGCTGGACCGCCTCGGACCACATGTGGACCCGCCGCGCCGCGCTGGTGATGACGCTGCCCTGGACGAAACAGACCCACCCCACGCCGCAGGACGAAGCGATCCGCGACCGCGTGCTCGGCTGGGCGGCGGGCTATGTCCCCGACCGCGCCTGGTTCATCCAGAAGGCCATTGCGTGGTGGCTGCGCGAGCTGTCGAAACACGACCCGGACCGCACCCGCGCCTTCCTCGACGCCCACGGCGCCGACATGAAGCCCTTCGCCCGCAAGGATGCCGCCAAGTACCTGTAGCGCCCCGCGGCCGTCTCGGCAGACCCGCCATCGCCACGCGCGCAACGTCCCACGACTGCGACACGCCGCCACGAGCGGACTCCCCCGCAGGCGAAGCCGAGGAGGAGAGAATAAGAGTGCCGCGTCAGCGGCGCATTTCGAAACCCGCTAGGCCAGCCGTTCCTTGACCATCGGCCCGACGCGGCCGAAATCCATCTGCCCGGTGTATTGCGCCTTCAGCGCGCCCATCACCCGGCCCATGTCGCGGATCGAGTTCGCGTCGGTCTTGCGGATCGCCTTGTCCACCGCGGCCCTCACCTCGTCGTCCGACAGCTGCTTGGGCAGGAACTCCTCGATCACCGCGATCTCGTCGCGTTCGCGCTCGGCCAGGTCCAGCCGCCCGCCCTCTTCGTAGGCGCGCGCGCTTTCCTGGCGCTGCTTGACCATCTTGCCGAGGATCGCCAGCACCTCGGCATCGCTCACGCCGCCGGTGTCGCCCTCGCTTTCCCCGCGCTGCGCGATGTCCTTGTCCTTGATCGCGGCGTTGATCAGGCGCAGCGTCGACAGGCGCGCGGCGTCCTTGCTCTTCATCGCATCCTTCAGCGCCGTGCTGACCCTGGTGCGCATGTCCATCTCGGGCGTCCTCTCCCCATGAGGTTTCGCGAAATCGTAACATACTCCTCCCCGCGCGGCCGCGCAACCGCGGTCGCTTCGGCTAACGTATTGTTTTTACTGCGCAACACAAATGCGAGAGAGGCTTGATTCCCCCCGTGCCGCGCCATAGGTTCGCCGCGATCAGCACCAAGGAGTCGCCCCCATGCCCCTCTCGCGCGGACCGGACAATGCAACCGCGTGCCTCGCGCTCGCCGACGGCACCCTGTTCTACGGCCGCGGCTTCGGGGCGACGGGCCAGACCACGGCCGAGTTGTGCTTCAACACCGCCATGACCGGCTATCAGGAGATCATGACCGACCCGTCCTATGCGGGCCAGATCGTGACCTTCACCTTCCCGCATGTCGGCAATGTCGGCGTGAACCCCGAGGATGACGAGACCCAGGATCCGGTGGCCGAGGGCATGGTGGTCAAGTGGGATCCGACCGAGCCGTCGAACTGGCGCGCGGCCGAGCCGCTCACCGCATGGCTGCGCAAGCGCGGCCGGGTCGGCATCGGCGGCGTCGACACCCGCCGGCTGACCCGCGCCATCCGCCAGCAGGGCGCGCCGCATGTGGCCATGGCGCACGAGCCGTCCGGCGCATTCGACATCGAGGCGCTGGTCGCCGCCGCCCGCGGCTTCAAGGGCCTTGTCGGCCTGGATCTCGCCAAGGAGGTCACCTGCGCCCAGTCCTACCGGTGGGACCAGATGCGCTGGGCCTGGCCCGACGGCTACAGGAGGCGCGCCGAGCCCGGCCGCCGCGTGGTCGCGGTCGATTACGGCGCCAAGCGCAACATCCTGCGCTGCCTCGCCTCGGCGGGCTGCGACGTGACCGTGCTGCCGGCCACCGCCACCGCCGAAGAGGTGCTGGCGCACGAACCCCACGGCCTGTTCCTGTCGAACGGCCCCGGCGACCCGGCGGCGACCGGCGAATACGCCGTGCCGATGATCCGCGACATCCTGGACACATCCGAGATCCCGGTCTTCGGCATCTGCCTCGGCCACCAGATGCTGGCCCGCGCCATGGGGGCCAACACGATCAAGATGAACCACGGCCACCACGGGGCCAATCACCCGGTAAAGGACCTGGAGACCGGCAAGGTCGAGATCACCTCGATGAACCACGGCTTCACCGTCGACAGCCAGTCGCTGCCCGCCGACGTGATAGAGTCGCATGTGTCGCTCTTCGACGGCTCGAATTGCGGCATCCGCCACCGCGAGCGCCCGATCTTCTCGGTCCAGTACCACCCGGAGGCGAGCCCCGGCCCGCAGGACAGCTACTACCTGTTTGAACGCTTCGTCGCGGCGATGTAGCCGCCCGGCGCGGCCCGGCCGGCGCTACCGCTTTTCGCGCGGATGCGGCCGGGCCGGGCTTTCCTTCAGAAGCCCGCCGACCCCCATCGCCGCGATGTCGGCATCGGACACGTCCAGCCCGCAGGCCACCCGCTCCAGCACCCAGTCCGCGCCGTTCAGCGCCGGCGAGCGCGCGCAGCCGGGCAGCCCGATCACCGGCCGCCGGCCCTGATGGCCCAGAAACAGCAGATTGCCCGGATCCACCGGCATCCCGAACCGCGTGACGTCGCCGCCCGCCGCGCGCACCGCCTCCGGCCCCACATCGCCCGGGTCGGAGGTGGCCGAGGCCGTCAGGATCAGCACCAGGTCGCCGTCGGCCGCCGCCACGGCCTCCGACAACGGCGCCGTCCGGTGCGGCACCGTCTCGACGCCCACCAGGTCCATCCCCAGCGCCTCCAGCCGCGCCCGCATCGGTTTCTCGCCCTTGCCGGGCCCGCCGCCGATATCGGTCTGGATCAGCGTCGCCGTCTTCAGCACCACCGGCCGCAGCCGCATCGCGCCGGCGATCAGCTCCGCCGCCCGCGCCACGGCCGGCTCCGCCACGCCGTAGGAGATGATCTTGACCGTCGCCGTCATCGTCTTCTCCACGCAGCGTGCGAACGGGGGCAGCGTCGCGACCGTCACCATCGGGTCCACCCGGTTCGCCGCCTCGATGGCGGCCACGTCCAGCGCCAGCACCCCCGGCATCGTCGCGTAGAGGTTCACCCGCCCGGTCTTGGCCGCGGTCATCCGCAGATGCGCCGCGTCCGGGTCCGGCACCATCGCCTGCGCGATGCGCCCGGCCGCCGCGTCCTCGCCGATGTCGCCCTCGTCCAGCCGGGCGACGATCACCTCGTCCAGCCCGGCCGCCGCCATCGCCGCCACGTCCTCGGCCGACAGCACCCGCCCCTTGCGCAGCCGCTGGCCCTCCAGTTGCAGCGAATGCGCCATCACGGCGCCCTCGGCTGCGTCCAGCGGAACCGGCCCGAACCTCATGATCCCTTCCGCAGCACCTGCGTGATCTCGGCCATCACCGACACGGCGATCTCGGCGGGCGACATCGCCCCGATATCCAGCCCCACCGGCGCGTGGATCCGCGCCATCTCGGCCTCGGAGACGCCGGCCTCCTGCAGCCGCGCGACGCGCTTGCCGTGCGTCCGACGCGAGCCGAGGCAGCCCAGGTAGAACACCTCCGACTTCAGCGCCGTCAGGATCGCCGGGTCGTCGATCTTCGGATCGTGGGTCAGCGTCACCACCGCCTTCCGCGCGTCCAGCCCCCAGGCGGCCAGCGCCTCGTCGGGCCAGTCGTGGCTGATCTCCTCGCCGGGAAACCGCGACTCGGAGCCGAACGCCTCGCGCGGGTCGATCAGGAACGGGTCATAGCCGGCCATCCGCGCCATCTGCACCAGCGGCTGCGAGATATGCACCGCGCCCACGATCGCCATGCGCAGGGGCGGGTTATGGATCGCGACGAAGGTCTTCTCGTCCTCCTCGAAGCCCGAGCGGTCCATGCGGAACCGGTCCGGGAACGCCTCCGGCCCGGCCACGCGATGCGACCAATCGGCGGTATCGACCACATAGGCCGCCGGCCGCCGCTCCGCCCGGGCCGCGACCAGCTCCGCGAGCGTCGCCTCGGGCAGCCCGCCCGTGTCGCCCACCGGCTGCACCATGATCCGGATCGTCCCGCCGCAGGCCAGCCCCACGGCGAAGGCCTCGTCGTCGCTGACGCCGAATTCCAGCACCGTCGCCTTGCCGCTGTCCAGCGCGTCGAACGCCTCGGCCACCACCGCGCCCTCGACGCAGCCGCCCGAGACGGAGCCCATCAGCTCCCCCTCGCCCGACACCGCCAGCATCGAGCCGGTGGGCCGGGGCGCCGAGCCCCAGGTCTGTACCACAGTGGCCAGCACGGCGCCCTTGCCGGCGCGGTGCCAGTCCAGCGCGATCTCGGGGATGTCGTCGAAACTCGTATCGGTCTTGGCGTCCATGGCTCCGGCCTCCTCTGCGCGCAATATGGGGGCTGCACGGCCCGAGGGCCAGACGCGATTGCCGCCGGTTTGACACCGCGCCATGCGCCATGCACCTTCCCCCGGACAGGTTCCCGGGACACGTCCCCCAGTCAACGGAGACGCGATGAAGATCGTCGAGGAAACGGACCGCCGGCTGGTCCTGGGCGGGTGGAAGATCCCGGCGCTCTTCGTCGGTGCGGTCCTGGCGCTCGTGCCCCTCGGTCTGATCGCCTGGATGCTCGCCGATCGCGCCTGGGCCATGATCTTCGTCGTGCTGTTCTGCGCCGCGATCTGCATCGCGCTGCTGCGCAAGCTCGACTTCCGGCAACGGATCGAACTGAACCGCGACACCGGGCAGATTACCCTGGACCAGCTGAGACTGCTGGGCTGGATCCGCCGTAGCGCCCCCTTCGCCCACGACGCGCGGGTCGAGGTCGACCAGACCGTCTCGGGCGGCGACGGCGGCAGGGTTGCGCAGCGCATGGTCCTGGCCGATTCCGAGCGCCGGACCCCGTTCTCCGAGTTGTGGCACACCCGGTCCTTCGACGACGAGGCCGCGCTGGTGAACTGCTGGCTGGAGCGGACAGGCTAGGCCGTCGGGACCCACTTCTCCGGCCCCGGCAGCCCGCGACATGCCGCGGACGAAGAACGAAAAAGGCGCGCCCCGGTCCGGGGCGCGCCAGCAAAAGCGTCGGTAAGAGCCGGCCTTACCGCGACGCCACCTGAACCAGCGGCGTGATGCGGCGGACCGTGGCGCGGCGGTTGATACGCTCGGCCTCCTGGGTCGGCACCTTCAGGAAGCGCTCGCCATAGCCCTGCACCACCATGTTCTCCGGCGGCACGTCGAAGTATTCCGTCAGCGCCAGCGCCACGCTCTCGGCCCGGCGGTCCGACAGGGCGAGGTTCATCGCCGCGCCGCCCACCGCGTCGGTGTGGCCCTCGATCAGGAACAGCTCGTCGGGGTTCTCGGCGATGAATTCGCTCATCGCCTCGCCCAGCGCATAGAGGTCTTCCGCCTCCTCCGGCCGGATCGCCGCCGAACCGGTGGCGAAGTTGATCGCGTCGATGTCGATCTCCGGCATCAGCTCGCGCACCTCGCGGATATGGCGCACCTGCGCGAGCGAGAAGGTCCGGTCCACGTCGCGCGCCCGCTCCGCCTGCAGCGCGGCCCGCAGCGCCGCGGAATTGTCGGCCTCGACGCGCTCGGACTGCGCGGGGCGCGGCAGCCGGCTGACATCGACGGGCTCGTAGGTCTGGGTGTCGTCGAACAGCACCACCTGGCGGCCGTCCGGGAACACCTTGGTCCGGCGCAGCACGGTGCCGTCGGCGGCCGAGATCGTCACCACCTGCACGCCGTTCTGGCGCGTCACCGTGGTGCGGGTCGAGCCGTCGGCGAAGGTCTCGGTCCGGACATCCGCGCCGGGGCGGCGCAACAGCTCGTCGTCGTCCTTCAGCACATAGTAGCTGCCGTCGTCACGCTGCACGACGACCCGGTCGCCGGTATTGCTGACGACTTCCTCGTCGTCGCCGATGATCTGGCTGAGCACCGCGATCCCCGCGGCGCCGACCGCGAACTTCTCGAAGGCCGACAGGCCGCCGCCGTCACGGTCACCGTCGCCGGAGGCTTCGGCGTCCGGCGCCGGGGTGTCCTCGGCGAAGTCCTCGTCGCTGGAGCGGGTGTTCTCCTCGGTCATGACCGTCTCGGTCGTCTCGACCGGCTGCTCGTTCTCGGCAGCGGCGACATCGGCCGGGCGGCCCGGGTCGTCGTCGCCGGACGGCGCGGCGCCCTCCGGCGTCTCGGCGGTCACCTCGGTATCGGCGTCGATATCCACGCCCGGCACCGCCTCGTCCAGCGTGTCGGTCAAGGTCTCCAGCGGCATGTCATCGCCGCCGCCCTCGTCGTCCTGCGGCGCCTCGGGCGTCTCGGGCTCCGGTTCCGCGGTGTCGGACTCGGGCGCGGTCTCCGCGACATCGGGCTCCGGCTCGGCCTCTGGTTCGGGCTCGGGTTCGGGCTCCGGTGCGGCGTCCGGCTCCGTATCCGCGGTATCCCGGTCCGGCTCGGCCTCGTCCGCCGGCGCCTCGGCGGGTGCCTCGCCGGACCCGTCGCCGTCTTCGCCCAGCGCGTCGGCCAGGCCCTCGACGGTGTCGGCCACATCGTCGACGGCAGAGGATGCCGCGCCCTCGGCCTCCGGGTCGGGAGCCGCAGCCTCGGCTTCCGCTTCCGCTTCGGCCTCAACTTCAGCTTCGGCCTCGGCCGCGGCTTCGGCTGCGGCTTCGGCTTCGGCTTCCGCCGCAGCTTCGGCTTCGCCCTCCGCCTCGGTCTCACCTTCAGCTTCGGCCTCGGCAGCCGCGTCGCCCTCGGAGTCGCCCGCAGCCTCGGGCGCGGCCCCGACACCAGCCTCGGCGTTTCCGGTCACCCGCACCTTGCCGTTCGGCAACATGCAGATGGCGCCGCTTTCGAGAAGCGCGGGCACCCGATCCAGGGTCACGCCGCCCAGATCGTCCACCTCGGCCGCGTCGCGGGCTTCGGCGGCGTCGTTGCAGGGGGGGATCGTCTGCGCCGCCACCTGCTGGGGCAAGGCCACGATCAGGGTGACGAGGGCCGTCGAGGCCCCGAGGAACCGTTTGCGATGCGTCATGTCCATTCCTTTCCGGTCAGTCGGCGGGGACGGCGCAGGTTGCGGGTGCCGTGCGGCGCCACGCCCGTCTGAGCGATAACGCCCTGAAACGGAATGAGTTCCGGCGGATTTCCGCTCAGCCGGCGCGCATCTGCTGCATGAGCCGCGCCTTCTCGCCGGTGTCCTTGGGATCGGACAGCGCGGCGGCCACGCCTTCCAGCGAGGCGATGTTGTGGCCGGCGCGGAAGCTGTCCACATGCGGCAGCATCGCCGCCACGCCCCGGGCCTTCGGCGCGAAGCCGTCCCAGCGCAGAAGCGGGTTCAGCCAGATCAGCCGGCGGGCCGACAGGTGCAGCCGCTCCGTCTCGCGGCGCAGAAGCTCCGGGTCGTCGCGGTCGAGCCCGTCGGTGATCAGCAGCACGACGGCCCCCTGCCCCAGCACGCGCCGGCTCCAGTCGCGGTTGAAGGCGTGCAGGCATTCGCCGATCCGGGTGCCGCCCTCCCAGTCCTGCGCCTCCGCCCCGGCGGCGGCGAGCGCGGCATCCACGTCCCGCGTGGCGAGGTGGCGGGTGATGTTGGTCAGCCGGGTCCCGAAAGTGAAGGCGTGGACCTTGGCCCAGCCCGCGCCCTTGTGGTTCGCCACCGCATGGAGGAACTGCAGGATCGCCCGCGAGTATTGCGACATCGACCCGGAAATGTCGCAGAGCACCACCAGGTTGGGCCAGCGCGTCTTGCGGGTCTTCGTGGCGAATTCGCGCAGGTCGCCGCCGCGCCGCATCGCCGCGCGCATCGTGCCGCGCCAGTCCGGCAGCCGGCCGTGCCGCGCGGCCTGCGTCCGGCGCGACTGCAGCGGCCGCACCGGCAGCGTCAGCCGCGCCAGCATCCGCTTGGCCGCCTCGGCCTCGGCGGTGCTCATCTGCTCGAAGTCCAGCGTCCGCAGCCGTTCCTCGGCCGAGGCGGTGCGGCTGGCGTCGATGTCGATCTCGACCTCGTCGCCCCCTTGCGGGCGCTCCTCGGGCACGTCCCGCTCCACCCCGTCCAGCAGCGCCTCGGCCGCGCGTTTCTCGGCCGCCTGGCTCTGCCGCTCGTCCTGCACGCCGCGGATCGCGGGTAGCATCATCGCCATCATGTGCTCCATGTAGCGCGGATCGCGCCAGTAGAGCCGGAAGATCTGGGCGAAGACGGCGCGGTGCTCGGGCCGGGTCACGAAACAGGCGTGCAGCGCCCAGTAGAAATCCTGCTTCGAGGAGAAGCCGGCCGCCTCCACCGCCCGGATCGCGTCGAGCGTGCGCCCCGGCCCGGCCGGCAGGCCCGCCTTGCGCAGCGCCCGGGCGAACCAGACGATGTTGTGGGTGAGCTTCCCGTCCTCGGGAATGTCGAGCGGGGGGTGATCGGGCACCTATGGCTCGTGGGGGTTCCACCCCCACACCCCCGGCGTATTTGCGACGAGAAGAAGCATCAGGCGGTTTCCAGCTCGGTGCGCACCTCGTCGAGGAGGCGCTTGGCCTCGCTGCCCTGGATGCGCTGGATGTCGTCCTGGTATTTCAGGATGGCACCGATCGTGTCGGCGATGACCTCGGGCGACAGGGCGATGACGTCGAGCGCCAGAAGGCACTTGGCCCAGTCGATGGTCTCGGCCACGCCCGGCTTCTTGAACAGATCCTCGCCGCGCAGGCGCTGGACGAAGGCCACGACCTCGCGGCTGAGCGTTTCGGCCGCTTCCGGCGCGCGGGCGTGCAGGATCTCGATCTCACGGTCGAAGGAGGGGTAATCGACCCAGTGATAGAGGCAGCGGCGCTTCAGCGCGTCGTGGACCTCGCGGGTGCGGTTCGAGGTGAGGATGACGATGGGCGGGTGCTCGGCCTTGACCGTGCCCAGCTCGGGGATCGTCACCTGGTAGTCCGACAGCGCCTCCAGCAGGAACGCCTCGAACGGCTCGTCGGTGCGGTCGAGCTCGTCGATCAGCAGCACCGGCGGGCCGCCGGCCTGGGGGCGCATCGCCTGCAGGAGCGGCCGCTCGATCAGGTAGTCCTCGGTGAACAGCTCGGATTTCAGCGCGTCGCGATCGGCGCCGCCGGCGGCCTCGGCGGTGCGGATGGCGATCATCTGCTCGGCGAAGTTCCACTCGTAGACCGCCGCGGCGGCGTCGAGCCCCTCGTAGCATTGCAGGCGGATCAGCCGGCGGCCGAGCGCGGCGGCGACGGCCTTGGCGATCTCGGTCTTGCCGGTGCCGGCCTCGCCCTCCAGGAACAGCGGCCGGCCGAGCCTGAGGGCCAGGAATACGACGGTGGCGAGCGGCCGGCCGCAGACATAGTCCTGCCCGGCCAGCAGGCGCTGCACGTCGTCGATGGTCGTGATGTCGTCGGTCACGCCGGTCCTCCGTTGAAGCGCGGCCATGGGGGCACGGGGCGCGGGCGGGGTCAAGGGCCACTTGTCCCCGGCCCGCGAAGCTGGATAAGGGGACGGCATGGGTGTTTTGACTGCCGCGCGCCTGCGGTCCGTGATCTATGCCGCCGCAGGATCGGCCGTCTTCGTGGTGCTGGGGCTGCCGCTTCCCCTGCTGCTGGGGCCGATGCTGGGATGCCTGGTGGCGGCGCTGGCAGGGCAGCGGCTGCAGGGGATGGGCGTCCTGGGCACCGCCATGCGGACGATCCTGGGCGTGGCCATCGGCGCCTCGATCACGCCGGAGCTGGTGGCCGAGCTGCCCGGCTATGCGCCGACGCTGGCGCTGATCCCGGTCTTCGTGGCGGTGATCGGCGGCATCGGCTATCCGTTCTTTCGCAGGGTGATGGGGTTCGACCACCCGACGGCCTTCTACTCGGCGATGCCGGGTGGCCTGCAGGACATGCTGATCTTCGGCGAGGAGGCGGGCGGCGACGTGCGGGCGATGTCGCTGGTGCATGCCACGCGGGTGCTGGTGATCGTGACGGTGGCGCCGTTCCTGCTGACCTGGTGGTACGGGTTCGACCTGACCGCGCCGCCGGGGCAATCGGCGGCCGAGGTGCCGCTGCGGGATCTGGCGCTGATGGTCGTGGCCGGGCTGGGCGGCTGGAAGCTGGCCGAGCGCGTGCGCCTGTTCGGGGCGTCGATCATCGGGCCGCTGGTGGCGACGGCGGGGCTGTCGCTGGCCGGGCTGATCGAGGCGCGGCCGCCCGCGGAAATGATCTGGGCGGCGCAGTTCTTCATCGGGCTGGGGGTGGGCGCCGGCTATACCGGGATCACGGCGCGCGAGCTTCGGGTGGATGTCGGCGCGGGGCTGGCCTTCAGCCTGATGCTGGCGGCAATCAGCCTGGTCTTCATCGAGGCGGTGATGTGGATCAGCCCGGCGCCCGCGCTGGACGTGATGCTGTCCTTCCTGCCCGGCGGCCAGGGCGAGATGGTGGTGATCGCGCTGGTGGTGGGGGCGGACCTGGCCTTCGTCGTGACCCATCACCTGTTGCGGGTGGCCGTGGTGATCCTGCTGGCGCCGGTCTTCGCCCGGATGACGGGGAAATAGCCGGGCCGCCCGGGGGTGTCCGAGGTTGGACGGGGGGTCAAGTTTTTGTTTTCATTCATGATACCGCTAACTGCCCATGGCCTGTCCGCACTACACGACACGACCTCCACGGCTTTTGCCATTTAGCGGCCCCGGTCGAACGGAGCGCCGCGCGACGCAGGTGGAAATGTCCCACGGCAAATCCAGTGTCGTGTAGTATGACGGCCTGTCCTCGTGACAGGGGCATGACGTCTTCGGCTTCGCCGGAGAGCGGCCCGGAATGAGCGGAACGCCGCGCGATGCGGGTGGACATCGCGGCGTCCCCGGGGTGTGACGGACGGTCTCGGGCCATCGGGTTGCACCGGGGCCGAAAGAAATTTACAAGTTTTATCATTAGCTTGCCTGATTCTGGGCCTGTCAACTCTTCGCCGAGGCGAAGGAAAGACCAAATGGAGGCCCATTAGCGCAGCGGGGGCATGCGTCGTCCCGGCGCGCTGCAAAAAGGCAAATCTTGCGTGCGCGCGCCGGGGCGCGAAGCCACGGGCGGGCGGCACGCAGTCAAGAGGATGTGAGGGAGAAACAATGACACGCATATCCATGCTGCTCGGCGCGACCGCACTCGCCGCACCGCTCGCCGCGGCCCTGCCCGCAACGGCACAGGACGCCGGCGAATGCGGCGAAGTCTCGATCGCGCAGATGAACTGGGCCGCGGCCAACGTGACGACTGAGATCGCGCGCTTCCTGCTGGTGGAAGGCTACAACTGCGACGTTACCCTGGTGCCGTCCGATACGATCCCGGCCGTGACCTCGGTCTCGGAGAACGGCGAGCCGGACGTCGTGACCAACCTGTGGCTCAACTCGGCCGGCGACGCCTATCGCAAGCTCGAGGATCGCGGCACCATGACCCGCGTGAACAACGTGCTGCAGCCCGGCGGCGTCGAGGGCTGGTGGATCCCCACCTACCTTGCGGAAGAGCATCCCGAGCTGACCACGATCGAGGGCGTCATGGAGAACCCCGAGCTGGTGGGCGCCCGGTTCAACAACTGCCCCGACGGCTGGGGCTGCCGCGTGGTGAGCGACAACCTCGTCCGCGCGCTCGATCTGGAAGGCGCGGGCATCGAGGTGTTCAACCACGGTTCGGGCGAGACGCTGGCCAGTTCCATGGGCTCGGCCGTCGAGGACGAGGAGCCGTGGTTCGGCTATTACTGGGGTCCGACCGTGCCGATGGGCAAGTACGACATGACCCGCGTCGACCTGGGGCCGGTGAAGGACGAGGCCTTCGCCAACCTGCAGAACCCCGATACCCCGGATCCGCAGGTCTCCGACTTCCCGGCGGCGCCGATCCTGACCTCGGTGACCACGGAGTTCGCCGAGTCCAATCCGGAAGTGACCGAGTTCTTCAGCAACATGAGCTTCCAGACGGACACGATGAGCGCCCTGCTCGCGTGGCAGGACGAGAACAGCGCCTCGGCGGACGAGACTGCGGCCCACTTCCTGCAGACCTACCAGGACGAGTGGTCCGGCTGGCTGAACGAAAGCGCGCGCGAGAACCTGTCCTCGCTGCTCGGCGAGGGCTGAACGCCCGGCCATAGCGACGACGCGCCGCGGCAGGGTCCGGCTTGCGGACCCTGCCGTTTCTTTGACACGATATGACGGCCCCCTGCCGGGGCTGACGGGACACAGACATGGCGACCTATGATTGGGTGTTCAGCGGGCTCGGGCTCGACCGATGGTGCGATGCCGGCGGGAGCAGCGCCCCGACCTCGCTTGCGGACCTGTCCGCGCAGACGCGCGGCACCGAAGGGACGGAGGGCTTCGATCCATGGGAACTGCCGTTCCCATCGATGGATGCGCTCAACGACGCCTGCCCCGCCTTTCCCCAGTCGCGCCAGCTGACGCGCGGCCTGGAACAGGGGTTTCTCGACGTGAAGGACGCGATGTCGGTCGTGCTCGACCCGATCACGCAACCGCTGTCCTGGGCGCTGGAGGGCGCGCTCTATGCCATCCTGAACACGCCGTGGTGGATCGTGATCCCGATCCTGCTGCTGATCACCTGGGCAGTGTCGAAGTCGTGGAAGCTCGTGAGCTTCGTCGCGCTCTGCATCATGGGGCTCGCCTTCATCGACCACTACGACTATGCGATGCAGACGCTGGCGATCATCTTCGTCTGCGCCTTCATATGCGTGCTCTTCGGCGTGCCCATCGGGATCGCCATGTCGCGCTCGGACACGATGCGCAACGCCACGATCCCGATCCTGGACATGCTGCAGACGCTGCCGCCCTTCGTCTACCTGATCCCGCTGATCTTCCTGTTCAGCGTGACCGAGCCCAAGCTCTACGGCATCGCCATCATCCTCTATGCCATCGTGCCGGTGATCCGGTTGACCGATCTGGGCATCCGGATGGTGGACAAGCACGTGATCGAGGCCGCCGAGGCGTTCGGCATGACCGACCGCCAGAAGCTGTTCGGCGTGCAGATCCCGCTGGCGCTGCCGAACATCATGGCCGGCGTCAACCAGACGATCATGATGAGCCTCGCCATGGTGGTGATCGCCAGCCTGGTCTCGGCGCCGGGCCTCGGGGTGCTGGTGCTGCGCGGCATCCGCAACCTCGAACTGGGCGTCGGCCTGGTGGCCGGTCTCGGCATCGTGCTGCTTGCGGTGATCCTGGACCGCGTGACCAAGGCCTCGCTCGCCCGCATCAACACGACGCAGAAGACCTGAGGGAGACAGCATGGTCGGCGATCGCGACGACAAGACCACCGCCATCCAGATCCGCAACCTCTACAAGGTGTTCGGCGAGGATCCGGTGAATGCGCTCGAACACGTCAAGCAGGGGGTCAGCAAATCCGACCTGCTGCAGCATCACGGCCACGTCATCGGTCTGAACGATATCAACGTCAACGTGAAGGAAGGCGATATCACGGTGATGATGGGCCTGTCCGGCTCGGGCAAGTCCACCCTCATTCGCCACCTCAACCGGCTGATCGACCCGACGGCGGGCGAGATTCTGGTCAATGGCGAGGACATCCTGGCCTATAACGAGAACGCGCTGCGGCGGCTGCGGCGCCACCGGATGTCGATGGTGTTCCAGAACTTCGCGCTGCTGCCGCACCGGACCGTCCGGCAGAACGTGGCGCTGGCGCTCGTGGTCCGGGGCGAGCCGCGCTCGGAATACGAGGATCAGGCGGAGTACTGGCTCGACCGGGTCGGCCTGAAGGGCAACGGCCACCAGTATCCGAACGAGCTTTCGGGCGGCATGCAGCAGCGCGTCGGGCTGGCGCGCGCGCTGGCCTCGAACGCGCCGATCATGCTGATGGACGAGGCGTTCTCGGCGCTCGACCCGCTGATCCGCACGGACATGCAGGATCTGCTGCTGGAGCTGCAGGCGGAACTGTCGAAGACCGTCGTCTTCATCAGCCACGACCTGGACGAGGCGCTTCGGCTGGCCGACCATCTGGTAATCCTGAAGGACGGCTATGTGGTGCAGCAGGGCGAGCCGCAGACGATCCTGATGGACCCGCAGGACGACTACATCGTCGACTTCGTGTCGGACATCAATCGCGCGCGCGTGTTGCGGGTGCGCTCGGTGATGCGGCGCACGAACGAGCCGCAGCCCGACGACATGCCCGAGATCGGACCCGAAGACAATCTGGAGCACGTGATCGCGGTGTCGCATGGCGATCTCGGACAGACTTTCGTCGTCCGCGATCAGGGCCGGCAGATCGGCGTACTCGACATGCAGGATCTCATGCGCGCACTGGTCCCGACCAGCGCCTCGGAAGGCGGGATGCGCCACCGGGCGAGCGCCTGATCCCCCCGCGCGCGAGGTCGCGACGGTTGCGGGGGGTATTGCCGTCTTCTAAGCCGCGCCGGTCCCGGGTGACGACGCGCCGTTCGGCCGCCACGCCTCCGCGCGCCGCCTGGCGAGCGGACACGGCGGACGGCGCTGTGCCCTGTCTGACGACCTGCATCGTGTAGCTCGCCGCCGACCGCGCATTGTTGTAACGGTCCCGGACCTCCAGGATGTAGGTTCCGGCGGCGGGGATGTCGGCCTCGCCCTCCCAGGAGGCGCCGGCGCGGGGGGCGGAGGTCCAGCCGGACACCTCGGTGCCGTCCGGCGCAAGAACCCGGAAGCTCATGTCGAGTTCCTCGGGCATCGCCGGGATCCGGACCTTGACGACGCCGCGCTCGGCAAACGCGATCCGGTAGAAATCGGCATCCTCGCGCGGCAGGATGTTGGTGCGCACCACCTCCCCCAGTCCGAGCGGTGTCGCGCTTTCGGCGGTGTCGACGCGCCCCTACCCGCCCGCCAGCGCCGCCACCAGCGCACGCTGCGCCGCCGTGGGCGTCCGCTCGGCGTGGCGGATCAGGACGTAGTCGCGCTCCGGCAGGGCGACGGGGACCGCCCGCAGGCGGCCCTCGGCCACCGCTGCCGCCGCCACCTGTTCGGAGATCACCGTGGCGCCAGCGCCGGCCTCGACCGCCTCGCAGACCGCCTCGTTGCTGGGCAGGACCAGCACGATGCGCAGGGTCTCGAAGTCGATCCCCTCGCGCTCGCACAACTCCTCCAGCACGTGGCGGGTGCCGGAGCCGGGCTCGCGCAGGACCCAGGGCAGCGCCTGCAGGTCGATCCGGCCGCCCGCCGGCAGGGGCACGGGGCCACGGCCGGAGACCACCAGCATCGGGCGGTCGGTGTCCACCACCTGCCGGGTCAGCGCGCCCGGCCCCGTCGGCCCCTCCACCAGCCCGATATCGACCGTACCGTCGAGCACCGCCGACTCGACCGTCTGGGTGTTGCCGATGGTGATGTTCAGCCGGATGCCGGGATAGGCGGCGCTGTAGGCGGCCAGCCGGCGCGGCAGCCAGTGGTTGGCGATGGTCTGGCTGGCGCCGACCGAGACGCGGCCCGTGACGGTGCCCGAGGCCTGCTCCAGCACGGCGCGGGCGACGCGGGCCTGTTCCAGCACGCGCCGCGCCTCGGGCAGGAACCGTCGGCCGGCCTCGGTCAGCTCGATCCCGCGGCCGACGCGGTCGAAGAGCTGCACGCCCGACTGCCGCTCCAGCGCCGAGATCGCAGCGGAAGTGGCCGATTGCGTGCGGCCGATGGCGCGGGCGGCGCGGGTGACATGGGCGCGTTCCGCGACGGCGACGAAGGCGCGGAGCTGGTCGAGGGTCATGGCATCAGGATTAATCGGAATACTCGATTGAAGCGAGAAGAATTATTCGTTTGCTCGAAGGGCGGGCGCGGGAGACCATGCGCCCGATGACCGCTGCAGAAGACCTTTGCCGATGACACGCCGGAGGGATGAGCCGGCGCCCGATCTGTCGCCGCACATGGCCGACGAGGTCGCGCAGACGACGTGCTACATGTGCGCCTGCCGCTGCGGGATCGACGTGTTCCTGAAGCAAGGCGCGGACGGGCGGAAGCAGGTCAGCTATATCCAGGGCAACCGGGATCATCCGAAGAACCGCGGCGTGCTGTGCGCCAAGGGCTCGGCGGGGATCATGCAGCACCTCTCTCCCGCCCGGCTCCGGAAACCGCTGCGCCGCAACGGCCCGCGCGGGTCGGGCGAATTCGAGGAGATCGAGTGGGAGGAGGCGCTGTCGCTGGCTACCGAGTGGCTCGGCGGCATTCGGGAGACGGATCCGAAGCGGCTCGCCTTCTTCACCGGGCGCGACCAGTCGCAATCGCTCACCTCGCTCTGGGCGCAGGAATTCGGCACGCCGAACTACGCGGCGCATGGCGGGTTCTGCTCGGTCAACATGGCCGCCGCCGGCATCTACACGATGGGCGGCGCGTTCTGGGAGTTCGGGGCCCCGGACTGGGAGCGGGCGAAGATGTTCATGCTCTTCGGGGTGGCCGAGGACCACGATTCCAACCCGATCAAGCTGGGGCTGTCGCGGCTGAAGGCGCGCGGGGCGAAGATCGTGGGCGTGAACCCGGTGCGCACGGGCTACAACGCGATCGCCGACGAGTGGGTCGGCATCACGCCCGGGACCGACGGTCTGTTCGTGCTGGCGCTGGTGCACGAGTTGTTCGGGACGGGGCGCGTGGATGTGGCGTATCTGGCGCGCTACACCAACGCGGGCTGGCTGCTGGTGGACGCGCCCGGGACGGCGAAGCACGGGCTGTTCGCGCGGGACGCGGACGGCAAGGCGCTGATCCTGGACCGGAAGACTGGTAAGCTCGTGGCATGGGACACGCCCGGCGCGGTGCCGGAGCTGACGGTGGACGTGACCCTGCCGGACGGGCGGACAGGGCGGCCTGTCTTCCAGCGGATGGCAGCGGCCTATCTGGCGGAGGACTACGCGCCCGAGGCGGTGGCGGCGCGCTGCGGCGTGACCGCGGCGACGATCCGGCGGCTGGCGGCGGAGCTGGCGCGGGTGGCCTTCGAGGAGGAGATCGTGGTTGAGCGGCCCTGGACCGACTGGCTGGGCCGCCGGCACGACCGCATGGTCGGCCGGCCGGTGGCGTTTCACGCGATGCGGGGCATCTCCGCGCATTCCAACGGGTTTCAGACCTGCCGGGCGATCCACCTTCTGCAGATCCTTCTGGGCTCGGTCGAATGCCCCGGCGGCTTCCGGTTCAAGCCGCCCTACCCCAAGCCGGTCGAAGCGCACCCCAAGCCGCACGGCGACACCCACCCTTGCGCCCCGCTGCCCGGCCCGCATCTGGGCTTTCCGGCCGGGCCGGAGGACTTGCTGCTGGAGGCGGACGGCAGCGCCCAGCGCATCGACAAGGCGTTCACCTGGGACGCCCCGCTCGCGGTCCACGGCATGATGCACATGGTCATCGCCAACGCGGCCGAGGGCGACCCGTACCGGATCGACACGCTGTTTCTCTACATGGCGAACATGGCGTGGAACTCGTCGATGAACACGGGCGGCACGGCCGAGATGCTGACGCGGGCGGACGACAAAGGCGACTACGTGATCCCGCATATCATCTACGCCGATGCCTATTCGTCCGAGACCGTCGCCTATGCCGACCTGGTGCTGCCCGACACGACCTACCTGGAACGGCACGACTGCATCAGCCTGCTGGACCGGCCGATTTCCGAGCCCGACAGCCTGGCGGACGCGATCCGCTGGCCGGTGGTCGACCCCGACCGCGACGTGCGCGGGTTCCAGAGCGTGCTGATCGAGCTGGGCGCGCGGCTGGGGCTGCCGGCGTTCTGCGACGCGGAGGGCGGGCCGAAGTACCGCGACTATGCCGACTACATGGCCCGGCACGAGCGGCGGCCCGGTATCGGCCCGCTGGCTGGCTGGCGCGGCGACGGGACGCAGCACGGCCGCGGGGCGCCGAACCCGGACCAGGTGGCGCGGTACCGCGAGAACGGCGGGTTCTTCACGGCGGAAATCCCCGAGGAGGCGCAGTTCTTCAAGCCGTGGAACGCGGCCTACCAGGACTGGGCCGTCGAGATGGGGCTGATCGACCGGCCGCAGCCCTATGTCTTCCAGCTGTGGTCCGAGCCGTTACAGAAGTTCCGGCTGGCCGCCGAGGGGCACGGCGAGCATCAGCCGCCCGACCACCTGCGCGCGCGGATCGGCGACTGCTTCTCGCCGCTGCCCGCTTGGTACCCGCCCTTCGAGGAGGCGGCGCTGGACCCGGCCGCGTATCCGCTCCACGCCATCACCCAACGGCCGGCGGCGATGTATCACAGCTGGGGCTCGCAGAACGCCTGGCTGCGCCAGATCCACGGGGAAAACCCGCTCTACGTGCCGAACGAGGTGGCGGACGCGGCGGGGCTGGCCGACGGAGACTGGGCCCGCGTCACCTCGCATCACGGCGAGATCGTGGTGCCGGTGCGCCGGACGGGGGCCTGCAACGGCCACACGCTCTGGACCTGGAATGCCATCGGCAAGCGCAAGGGGGCCTGGGCGCTGCGCCCCGGCGCACCGGAGACGACGAAGGGCTTCCTGATGAACCACCTGATCCATGAGCTTCTGCCGCCGAAGGGCGACGGGCGGCGCTGGACGAATTCCGATCCGGTCACCGGACAGGCGGCGTGGTTCGACCTGCGTGTGCGGATCGAAAAGGCGGAGGCGCCGGCGGAGAGCCTGCCCGCGAGCACGCCGCAACGTTCGCCGGTCGGCACCGGGCCGGACGACCTGACCTACGGGGGCAAGCCATGACCACCCTGCCCGAGCCGTCCGGCGTCAAGCTGGGCCTCGTCATCGACCTCGACATCTGCGTCGGCTGCCATGCCTGCGCGGTGGCCTGCAAGGAATGGAACACCGCGGCCTACGGCGCGCCGCTGTCGGATCAGGATCCCTATGGCGCGGACCCTTCTGGCACCTGGCTGAACCGCATCCACAGCTACGAGGTGACGCCGGAAGACGCCCCCCAGAACGCCCCGCCCCAGATCGTCCACTTCCCCCGCTCCTGCCTGCATTGCGAGGACGCGCCCTGTGTCACCGTCTGCCCCACCGGCGCCAGCTACAAACGCGCCGCCGACGGGATCGTGCTGGTCAACGAGGACGCCTGCATGGGCTGCGGCCTCTGCGCCTGGGCCTGCCCCTACGGTGCGCGGGAGATGGACGCGGCCGAGGGGGTGATGAAGAAATGCACCCTGTGCGTCGACCGCATCTACAACGAGAACCTGCCGGAGGAAGACCGCGAGCCCGCCTGCGTGCGCACCTGCCCCGCCAATGCGCGCCATTTCGGCGACCTGGGCGATCCGGACAGCGACGTGTCGCGGATGGTGGCGGCGCGCGGCGGCGTCGACCTGATGCCCGAGCAGGGGACGAAGCCGGTCAACAAGTACCTGCCCCCGCGCCCCAAGACCCGCGAGACGCCGCCCCCCGCGCGCCCCGACGCCGAAGAGGCGCCCGGCGGGTTTCTCGGCTGGGTCGACCGGGCGCTGGCGCTTCTGGACTAGCCGCATGCACCCGGCGCCGTCGCTGATCCTCTTCACCGTCCTGTCCGGCCTGGGCTTCGGGCTGATCGCCTGGACCGGGCTGGGCCTGGGGCCGGCCGGGATCTGGTACGCCTGGACCGTGTCCGTGGCCTCCGGTGCGCTGGTGGCGGGCGGGCTCGGCGCCTCGGCGCTGCACCTGCGGCGGCCGGACCGGGCGTGGCGGGCGTTCTCGCAGTGGCGCTCGTCCTGGCTGTCGCGGGAAGCGGTGCTGGCCGCGGCCACCTCCGCCGTCTTCGGCGCCTATGCCCTGACCTGGATCGTCACCGGCACGCGCCTCGCCGCGCTGGGCCTCCTGTCGGCGCTGCTGGCCGCCGCCACCGTGCTGGCCACCGCGATGATCTATACCCAGCTGCGCACGGTGCCGCGCTGGCACACGCCGCTGACCCCGCTCAGCTTTCTGGCCTTCGCGGCGACCGGCGGGCTGCTGGCCGTCCTGTCCCTCTCCGGCGCCGCCTCGCGCCCCCTCACGCTTCTGGCGCTCGCGCTCCTCGCCACCGCCGCCGCGCTGAAGGCCGCCTGGTGGCACCGCGCCAACGCCACGCGCCGGCCGTCCCCCGAGGCCACCACGGCCCTCGGCGCCCTCGGCACCGTCCGCCAGTTCGAGCCGCCGCATACGGGACGCAATTACCTGCAGGACGAGATGATCTTCCGCCTCGCCCGCCGCCGCGCCACGGCCGTCCGCCGGCTCGCCGCAGGCCTCGGCGCCGCGCTCCCCGCGCTGCTCCTGGCCCTGCTGGCCGCCGTCCCCGCCACGCCGGGCCTGGCCCCTGCCGCCCTGCTGTCGCATCTCGCCGGGCTGCTCTTCGAACGCTGGCTGTTCTTCGCCGAGGCCGAACACGCCGTCGGCGCCTATTACGGCCACCGGTAGCGCGCCCCCGCTGCTTCTTCTCGTTCCAAATACGCTCAAAGGCGGCGGCCATCGGGGCGCCGGCGGTCCGACCCTGAGGGACGACGGGGCCGATCCCCCAAGGCGGGTCGGATCGCGAAAGCGGTCCGAAACCTACGCCGCCTTGTCCTGGATCTCCTCCCAGGCCCGGTTCACGTCGATCAGCCGCTTCTCGGCCATCTTCACCGCTTCCTCCGGCAGACCCCGCGCGACCAGCCGGTCGGGATGGCTCTCGCGCACGATCTGCAGCCAGGCGCGGCGGATCTCGGGGATCGGCGTGTCGGGGTCGACGCCCAGCACCTCGTAGGGGTCGGGCTCGGCCTCGGCCACGAATCGGGCGCGGACCTGGCGGAACTGGCGCTCGGTCAGCCCGAAGATGCGCGCGACGTTCGACAGGAACGTGTCCTCTTCGACGTTGTAGCTGCCGTCGGCCACGGCGATGTGGAACAGCCCCTCCATCAGGTCGCAGAGCACCCCCGATTCGGGCGGGAACATGCGGGCGATGCGGCGGGCGTAATCCTCGTAGCCCGCCACGTCTGTGCGCGCGAGGTTGAAGACGCGGGCGGCGTTCTTCTCCTCCTCCGGCGCGATGGTGAAGACGCGGCGGAAGGCCGAGACTTCGTGCCGGGTGACGCGGCCGTCGGCCTTGGCCATCTTGGCGCCCAGCGCGACCACGGCGATGGTGAAGGCGACCGAGCGTTCGGGCGGCGTGCGCAGCTTGTCGAAGACGGCCGACAGCCCCTCGCCCTTGGCGAGTGCGGAGAGGGCCTGGGCGATGCGGGTCCAGATCGACATGGGAGAAGCCTAGTGGGTAACGGGGGCCGCGTTAACGGGGAAATGCCGTGGCGGATGCGCACGGCCTGTGCGGCGGTGGAGAATTGCGCGCGGGCGGGCGGTCAGAGCCGTTTCTGCATCAGATGGAGGTCGAGCCAACGGCCCCGTTTGTAGCCGACTTCGGGCAGGATGGCGACCGGTTCGTAGCCGATGGCGGTGTGGAAAGCGCGCCCCTCGGGGTTGGCGGAGCTGACGGCGGCGATGATCGAGTGCACGCCTGCGGCGCGGGCATGCGCCTCCAGCGCCGCCATCAGGGCACGCCCGAGGCCCCGGCCCCGCGCCGCGGGGGCGAGGATGACGGTATGTTCCATCGTGCGCGCATAGCCCTCGCCGCCGCGGAACTGGAAATAGGTGGCGAAGCCCGCGAGCCCCTCCCCCTCGGTCTCGGCCTCGGCCACGAGGAAGGCGTGGCCGTCGCGGGTGCGGGCGGCGATGTCGGCGGCGACGGCGTCGGGGGTCTTCTCCACCGGGCTGAAGGTGATCAGCGTGTCCCGGATCACCGGGTTCCACAGCGCCGCAATGGCCGGCGCGTCGGAGGCGGTGGCGGGGCGGATCCTCATTCGAGCACGCGGCGGCCGTGGGCCGTCTCCACCTCGACGCGCAGCGCGAATGGCCCCTCGTGGAGCGTGATCGGCAGCGGGTCGAAGAGCGGCGCCAGCGCGGCGTGGAGCGCGTCTGCCTCGGGGTGCTGCACCTCCAGCGCGCGGAGCCGTGCGCGTTCCTCGGGCAGGCGTTTCGCCGGGTGGCGGCCGGCGTCCCATTGCATCAGCGCCGGGAAGGCGCCGTCGAAGGGCAGTCGGCCGTCCGCCGGCACCGCCATGCGCCAGGCCAGGTCGCCCCGTTCCAGCGCCACGGGCGTGCCGGCATCCGGGGGCGCCAGCCGCAGCGCGGCGTCGAGATCGTCGGTGCGGGCGATCCAGTTGGTCGGTCGCGGCCGGCCGGCGAAATCGTCCAGCCCGAACCAGCGGGGGCGGCCGGGCGGCACGGCCATCGGGTCGATGGCGATGACCTCCAGGTATATGTCGCCGAGGCCCAGCAGCCGGTTCTGCGTGCCCATCGCCGGATGCCGCCCGCCCGGGGCGAGCGGCAGGCCAAGCGCGGCCTCGACATAGGCCACGCCTTCGTCCAGCGCGCCAGCGGAGACCGCGATGTGATCGAGACGGCAGGCGTCGGGCATGGGCGGTGTCCTTTGTCGTCCGGTGCCGGATCGTTGCGAACGATCCGGTCCGTTTTCTTTGCAAGAAAACGGCGCGCGGCCGGCGGCCGCGCTCAGAAGACCCGCAGCAGCAATGCCCAGAGCAGGGCGAGCACGGTCGGATAGGCGGTGGCCGCGAACCCGAAGGCGCGCAGCGGCGGCGATTTGTGGTAGCCGTACCAGAAGACCAGCCTTGCGGCCGGGAAGCCGGCCGTCAGGGCCAGCACCACGCCGGGGCCGTCGGTGTAGAGCAGGATCGAGATCGCCGGCCAGATGCACAGCGCCACGACCGCCTGTTCCACCGTGTTGCGCAGCACCCGCAGGTCGATCTCGGTGCGGCTGCCCGGCGGAGGCGTCTCGCCGTCGATCAGATCGGGGGTCAGGAAGCGGCGGGTGGCGATGGTGCCGATGATCGCCACGAGCGCGATGCCGGGGCCCAGGGCATAGAACGGCTGGACCAGCTGGCGCATCATGGTGGGCACGCTGACCATGGTGCTGCCGATCCAGATCAGCAGGACGCTCCAGACCACGCCGCCGGCCATGCCGATCAGGATCTTTCTCTGTTTGCTCATGCCTCGGGCGGCTCCCACAGTTCCACGTTGTTGCCTTCCGGGTCCACGATCCGGGCGAAGCGCCCGACCTCGGGGTGGTCCCATTCCTCTGGCCGAGTTTCTACCGCGATTCCCGACGCCTGCAACGACGCGATGAGCGCGTCCAGCCCGGTGACCCGCAGGTTCAGCATCCATTGCCGGTCGGCCGGCCAGTAATCGGTATCGGCGGCGAAGGGGGCGAAGACGGTGGGGCCGGCGGCCTGCGGCCAGACGGGGCTGGAATCGATGCCGAGATGGGTGGCGTACCATGCCTTCAGGGCGGCGGGATCCGCGGCGCGGAAGAAGAGGCCGCCGATGCCGGTCACGTGGCCTGTCATATGGGTGCTCCCCTGGTGCAGTTGGCGGGGAGCCTACGGGAGATGGGCGTTAGGGGGTATCGGTTTTCTCGGGTTACGCGGTGCGCGCGGGCCGGCGGCGCCGCGCGGGGAAGCGCCGTGCCGCCCGACCGCCCTGCCGCTACTCCGCCGCTTCCTTCCGGTCCGACCCGATCAGCCGCAGGATCTCCTGCGCCGCCTCAGGGATGTTGGTGCCGGGGCCGAAGATCGCCTTGACGCCCGCGGACTTCAGGAACTCGTAGTCCTGATGCGGGATCACGCCGCCGCAGATGACGATGATGTCCTCGGCGCCCTGCGCCTTCAGCGCCTCGATCAGCTTGGGCGCCAGCGTCTTGTGGCCCGCCGCCTGCGAGGAAATCCCCACCACGTGCACGTCGTTGTCGACGGCGTCCTGCGCGGCCTCTTCCGGCGTCTGGAACAAGGGCCCTACATCGACGTCGAAGCCGATATCGGCGAAGGCGGTCGCGATGACCTTGGCGCCGCGATCGTGGCCGTCCTGGCCCATCTTGACCACCAGCATCCGGGGCCGCCGCCCCTCGGCCTCGGCAAAGTCCTCCACCGCCTTCTGGATGGCGGCGAAGCCCTCGTCGCCCTCGTAGGCCGCGCCGTAGACGCCCGCGAGCGTCTTCACCTCGGCCCTGTGCCGGCCGAACACCTTTTCCATCGCCATGCTGATCTCTCCCACGGTGGCCCGGGCGCGCGCGGCCTCGACCGCCGCCTCCAGGAGATTGCCCCCCTCCTTCGCGCGCCGGGTCAACTCGGCCAGCGCCGCGTCGCAGGCGGGCTGGTCGCGTTCGGCGCGCAGTTTCTGCAGGTGCCGGACCTGGCCGTCGCGGACCTTGACGTTGTCGACGTCGAGGATGTCGATCTCTTCCATCTCGGCGGGGCGGTACTTGTTGACGCCGACGATCACCTCGTCGCCGCGGTCGATCATCGCCTGGCGGCGGGCAGCGGATTCCTCGATCCTGAGCTTCGGCATGCCGGAGGCGACGGCCTTGGTCATGCCGCCCATCTCCTCGACCTCCTGGATCAGCGCCCACGCCTTCTCGGCCAGCTCCGCGGTCAGGCTTTCGACGTAGTAGGAGCCCGCCAGCGGGTCGACGACGCTGGTGACGCCGGTTTCCTCCTGCAGGATCAGCTGGGTGTTGCGGGCGATGCGGGCGCTGAAGTCGGTGGGCAGCGCGATCGCTTCGTCCAGCGCGTTGGTGTGCAGCGACTGGGTGCCGCCGAGGACGGCCGACATCGCCTCGTAGGCGGTGCGGACGACGTTGTTGTAGGGGTCCTGTTCGGCGAGGCTCACGCCCGAGGTCTGGCAATGGGTGCGCAGCATCTTGGAGCGTTCGGACTGGGCGCCGAACTCGGTCATGATGCGGTGCCAGAGCAGGCGGGCGGCGCGCAGCTTGGCGACCTCCATGAAGAAGTTCATGCCGATGGCGAAGAAGAAGGACAGCCGGCCGGCGAAGCGGTCGACGTCCATCCCGGCCTCGATCGCGGCCTTCACGTATTCGCGGCCGTCGGCCAGCGTGAAGGCCAGCTCCTGCACCAGGTTCGCACCCGCCTCCTGCATGTGGTAGCCGGAGATCGAGATCGAGTTGAAGCGGGGCATCTCGTTGGACGTATACTCGATGATGTCCGAGATGATCCGCATCGAGGGCTCGGGCGGATAGATATAGGTGTTGCGGACCATGAACTCCTTGAGAATGTCGTTCTGGATGGTCCCCGAGAGCTGCGCGCGCTCCACCCCCTGTTCCTCGCCGGTGACGATGAAGTTGGCGAGGATCGGGATGACGGCGCCGTTCATCGTCATCGACACGGATACCTGTTCCAGCGGGATGCCGTCGAACAGCACCTTCATGTCCTCGACCGAATCGATGGCGACGCCCGCTTTGCCCACGTCGCCCACAACGCGTTCGTGATCGCTGTCATAGCCGCGGTGGGTGGCCAGGTCGAAGGCGACCGAGACGCCCTGCTGCCCCGCCGCCAGCGCCCGGCGGTAGAAGGCGTTCGACTCCTCGGCGGTGGAGAAGCCGGCATATTGCCGGATGGTCCAGGGCCGGCCGGCATACATCGTGGCGCGGGGGCCGCGGAGGAACGGCTCGAACCCCGGCAGGCTGCCCATGTGGTCGAGTTTGGCCGTGTCCTCGGCGGTATAGACCGGCTTGACGTCGATGCCTTCGAGGGTGTGCCAGGTCAGGTCCTCGACCGACCGGCCCTTCAATTCCTTCTCGGCGCGGGCCTTCCAGGTGTCGAAATCGCTCATCGCGACGGCTCCTTTCCGATGAGTGCCCCGGCGTCAGGAAAACTGACGGAGGCGTGATTGCACTTCGCATCTGCCCTGCCCCATCTTATATGCGTAGGGTCAGGAGGATTGATGGTCAGGCTGTTGATAACATTGGTCGCGGCGACGGCGGCGTGGTCCGTCGCGGCGCAGGAAGCGACCGTGATGACGTCGGACGATGGTGTCACCGGCGCGGAGGTCGTCGAGGACGCGGCCGAAGAGGACGTCGGAGCCGAAATGGACGAAGACGATGTGCCGGTTCTTCTGGTCGTGGACGCGACCGAGGTGACCCTGGACGATTTCCTCTGGACGAACCGCCCGGTTGTGGTCTTCGCCGACACGCCCGCCGACCCGCGGTTTCGCGAGCAGATGAACCTTCTGACCTCGCGACCCGAGCCGCTGATCGCCCGCGACGTGGTGGTGATCACCGACACCGATCCCGAGGCGGATTCGGCCGTCCGGACGAAACTGCGGCCGCGGGGGTTCCAGCTGACGCTGATCGGCAAGGACGGCGACGTCAATCTGCGCAAGCCGCTGCCGTGGGACGTGCGCGAGATCACGCGGGCGATCGACAAGTGGCCCCTCCGCAAGGAGGAGATTCGCGCGCAGGGGTTCGGGGGATAGACGGTCATCCCGCCTCCCCCGCCAGGTCGACGTCGTCCGAGGTGAAGCGGAAACGTGCGCCGGGCGGCAGGTCTTCCGCCCAGCGACCGATCTTGTCCATGAACGGCGCAGCCTCGGCCTGCGGATCGACCAGATAGAAGTTCACGATGTGCCCGCCCAGATAGAACGTGGAGACCGCTGTGGTGAGTTGGCCCAGGAGTCGCCAGTCGTCGCCGATATCCTCAGGCAGCACCCAGCTGTCGTAGACCATGGCAAAACGGACACCTTGGTTGTCGACCAGCCTGTCGACCCAGCCCGGCGGCCCGCCCTGTTTCACCCGCAGTTCGTAGGCTTCGGCATTTCCGAGGCCCCAGATGTCCTGAACGTAATTCGGGTTCTGCCAGGAGACGTAGCCTAGATCGTTGACCGCCACAGGCTCTTCCAGGAACTGCTTTGCGAAGCGGGCCATTTGGCCCTGCTGGACATGGATAGCCCGCGGGGCCAGAGGGTAGATGACGACCACAAACGGCACGTAGAGCGCGGCCGCGAACAGCATCGGCGCCCCGACCAGCGCAGGCCACCAGCGAGATGCCGGGCCCACGGCGGCGACGGCCAGAAGCCCCGCGGCCATGACCAAGAGGATATAAACCTCGTAGCGATCCATCCAGCCAAAGCGGCCGAACAAGAGATGCGCAAGCCCCGCACCGGCGATGACGGGCAGTATGATCCGGCCGCGCGCCGAGGTCCGCAACGATCGAATCGCGGTGAAGATACCCGTCACTACCAAAAGCAGGGTCAGGATGAGCTCGTGTCTTTCGGTGAAAGCGTTTGTGAGCTTCAACATAAGGAAGTCGAATACGCCCGTAACCTCGGCGTCGGGCGGGGGCGTGAGCTTGACCCGGACCGAGCTTGGCAGCGGCCCCAAGTCCATCGACATGAGGAACGCCGCAAATAGGAGCGCCGGAAGGATCGCAAGACCCAGGAGCGAGACACCGGCCCGCCACCGGCCCGAAATGCTCACCATCCCGGCAGCGAGGATGGCCAGCGCCAGCCCCTCGAACCGCAAGAGCGGAGCGAAAAGAATGCCAAGCACCAAGGGGGCGGTTATCCTTCGCGTATCGGCGAAAGTCAGCAGTCCGAGTACGACGGCAAGGCTCGCCGCCAAGTGCAGCATGTGTTCCATACCTACGAAGGCGAGTCCGACAAGGTTGAAACAGACGGGCGCCGCGACGGCGAAAAGCAAGCCGACCACGCCGCGCCCGTAGCCCGCTGCCCACAGGATACGCCCCCACAATGCCGCCGCGAGCAGCAGGCCGGACACGTTCCAGAACAACGGCATGTAACGATGCCACTCGGTCCCCGCGAAGGGCACCAGCAACAGCGGATAAAGCGGTGACGAGGCCGCCGCCGCGGGTTCGCTACTGTTGACCCCGTATCCCCCCGCACGGATCTGTTCCGCAATTGCGAGGTGGATATAGGGGTCGTCCAGCGGATAGTCGAAATGCCCGCCGGCAATATCGTAGGCTGTGTCCTGCAGCAGGTAAAACGCTGCCGCAGAAACAATGACCGAGATAAGGGACAGGCGCCAGCCGCCGGCGTCGCTCTGCGTCATTCAAACTCCATGATCACGTCGTCGACGGCGAGGCTGTCGCCCGGCCCCGCGTTGATCTGCGACACGGTGGCCTTGCGTTCGGCGCGCAGGATGTTTTCCATCTTCATCGCCTCGACGGTGCAGAGCGCCTGGCCCTCCTGCACCTCCTGGCCGGCGTCGACGTGGATCTTCACGATCATGCCGGGCATCGGGCAGAGCAGCATCTTCGAGGTGTCGGCGGCCTGCTTCTCGGGCATCAGCGCGGCAAGCTCGGCCTGGCGCGGGGTGCGGACATGGACGCGCAGGTCGGCCCCGCGCGAGCGGATGCGGAAGCCGTGAACGATCTTGCCGACCTTCATCACCAGTGGCTTGCCGTCGATGTGGACATGAGCCAGCTGGTCGCCCGGGGTCCAGTCGCCGGTGACGTGATGCACCAGGCCGTCGGAGAAGGTGACGGTCGCGCCGCCCTTCTCGGCCGCGACGGTCAGGTCGAAGCTGTGGCCCTGCAGGCTGACGTTCCAGTCCTCGCCGACGCGGCGTTCGTGGTTGTCCATCCGGCCCGAGACGCGGGTGCGCCGGATCTCGGCCACGCGGTTCATCGCGGCGCAGGCGGCGGCGATGCGGCGCAGCGCGTCGGCGCCGAGGTCCACGCCGTCGAAGCCCTCGGGGTATTCCTCGGCGATGAAGGCGGTGGTGATGTCGCCCCGGATGAAGCGCGGGTGATCCATCACGGCCGACAGGAACGGCAGGTTGTGGCCGATCCCCTCGACCTCGAAGCTGTCGAGCGCGACGCGCATCCCCTCCAGCGCCTCCTCCCGGGTGTGGCCCCAGGTGCAGAGCTTGGCGATCATCGGGTCGTAATACATGCTGATCTCGCCGCCCTCGTAGACGCCGGTATCGTTGCGCACGGCGGTGTCGGCGGCGGGCGCCTCGTCCATCCACTTGCCCGAGTCGCGCAGCGGGCCGGCGGCCTGTTCCTGCGGCGGGCGGTAGCGGGTGAGCCGGCCGATCGACGGCAGGAAGCCGCGATAGGGGTCCTCGGCATAAAGCCGGTTCTCGATGGCCCAGCCGCCGATGCCGATGTCGTCCTGGGTGAGGCTCAGTTTCTCGCCGTTGGCCACGCGGATCATCTGTTCGACGAGGTCGACGCCGGTGATCAGCTCGGTCACCGGGTGTTCCACCTGCAGGCGGGTGTTCATTTCGAGGAAATAGAAGTTCTTGTCGCCGTCGACGATGAACTCGACGGTCCCGGCGCTGGCATAGTCCACCGCCTTGGCGAGCGCGCAGGCCTGCTCGCCCATCGCCTTGCGGGTCTCGGCATCGAGGAAGGGGCTGGGCGCCTCTTCCACCACCTTCTGGTTGCGGCGCTGGATCGAGCATTCCCGCTCGTTCAGGTAGATCGCGTTGCCGTGCTGGTCGGCCAGCACCTGGATCTCGATATGGCGCGGCTGGGTGACAAACTTCTCGATGAAGATGCGGTCGTCGCCGAAGCTGGAGGCGGCCTCGTTCTTCGACGACTGGAAGCCCTCGCGCGCCTCCTCGTCGGTCCAGGCGATGCGCATGCCCTTGCCGCCGCCCCCGGCGCTGGCCTTGATCATCACCGGATAGCCGATCTCCTGCGCGATCTTCACCGCCTCGTCGGCATCCTCGATCAGGCCCATGTAGCCGGGAACGGTGTTGACGCCCGCCTCCTTGGCGATCTTCTTCGAGGTGATCTTGTCGCCCATCGCCTCGATCGCGCCCTTAGGCGGCCCGACGAAGGCGACGCCGGCCTGTTCCAGCGCGTCGGCGAATTTCGGGTTCTCCGACAGGAAGCCATAGCCGGGATGCACCGCCTCGGCGCCGGTATCGCGGATCGCCTGCATGATCCTGTCGATCACGATATAGGACTGGTTCGCAGGCGGCGGGCCGATATGCACCGCCTCGTCGGCCATCGCGACATGCAGCGCGTGGCGGTCGGCCTCGGAATACACGGCGACGGTGGCGATGCCCATCTTCCGCGCCGTCTTGATCACTCGGCAGGCGATCTCGCCGCGGTTGGCGATCAGTATCTTGTTGAACATGTCCCGTTCCCTTTTGTTCTTGGCCCCGGCCGCGCGGGCCGGGCACAACGACGAAAGCCGCCCGGGCACGGGGCCGGGGCGGTGAAGCGGCAGCGAATTTTCGACGAAAATTCGGCGGTGGGCCTAGCGGCAGTTGGCGCCTTTGACGTAGCGGCAATAGGCCATGTTGCCGGCCGCGCCGATGACCGCGCCGGTGACCGGGTCGGCGCCGGTAAGCGCGAAGGCGCCGGCGCCGGAGCCGGCGCCGAAGATGCCCTGTTCCAGCGGGGTCTGGCCACAGCCGGCGAGGCCGGCGGCCGCGACGGCCAGGAAGGCGAAAAGACGGATGCGCATGGGACGTGCCCCTCGGGTCTGACTGCTCTTGGATCAGAAAGCGCCAAGCCGCGGCCCAAGTCAAAGCCGTGCCGGGAAAACCCTTTCATCTCGGCAAGTTGTCGCCGAAACCCGGGCTCGGCCGGAAAAGGTGACGGTCTGACCCGGGGAAGGTCAGACCGCCGATAAGGGGAAGGGTAACGGTTGAGACGTGCACCTTTGAACCGCCGGTTCGCGATCCGCGTCTCGCGGTCGAACCTGACGCCATTGCCGGGCCGTGCAAAGTGCAAGAATTGGGACACAACCGCATGCGCTGTTTCCCGCCGAAATGGAATGCCGCCTCGCGGAAACACGCCGATCATGGCCGGATCTCCAGCTCGGGAAAGGCGGCGCGGGCGGCGGCCGGATCGACCCGCAAGAGCGCGTCGTAACTGGCTGGGTCGAACGGGTCTTCGGCGGGCACGACCTCTCTCCCGAAGAGCCAGGACAGACGGCCGGCGTCGAGATTGCCGCGTTCGAACGGCTCGGCGCCGAAATGGTCCCAGAGGGCCTGCAGGAAGGCGGCGTCGGCGGCGCGGTCGGCCGGGCGCCGGTCGGCATGGCGTTCGCGCCGAATGATCGGCGTCACCCCGCGCGGATTCGCACGGCGAATCGTGAACTGGAAATCGGTGCCTGGGAGACGGCCGGGAAACCCGCGATGCTTCAGCATGCGTCCCCCTCCCGGACAGGGGGTCTTACGGCGGCCCGGACGGGCCGGCAGTTCGGGGCGGGCGACGTGGTCGCCCGCCCCGCCCGGCGATTACTTGTACTTGCCGGTGTAAACCGGCTCGACGGTAATCGGTTCGGGCTCGATGTAGACCGGCTCTTCCTCTTGCTGGGCGCAGGCCGCAGCGAAGGCAACGAGGCCAAAGGCGAGAACCAGTTTGATGCTCTTCGACATCCTAGTCTCCTGTCGTAAAGACGGAGGCCGAACGCCTGTGTCGCGCAGGGCCTCCCATTCAGGGTACAGGTCACTGTCCGGTAACCTCCCGTGACGATAGAACATTCGTGAGGAAAAGGAAATTCGCCCCTAACTTGCGGCCGGGTTTGTGGCACCGTTGCATCAAGTGGGGTAGCGGCGCCGGCACGGGCCGCAACATATGGTGTGTGCATTATATCCCCTCCCAGATACAGGCGTCGCCGTCGATCTCGTAAGCCTCGAAAAACTGGGTGATTTCCGGCCGGATATCGCCAAATTCGACCGGCGCAGCGGCCAGCGAGATGATGATGCGGTCCGGGCGCGGCCCCGGCGCGGGAAGGTGCGAAAGCGCGTAGCCGGAGCACAGAAAATCCATGTCGGCCGCAACCTCGGCGAAAGGCAGCTTGTCTTCCCCGCCGGCGATGCGCGGCGCCACGAATCGGAAGCGCAGCGTCACCCCTTTCGGACCGTGCGCCTCGCGGATCACCTCGGCCAGTTCGACCGGCTGGCCGGACGGCACATCCACCGTCTCCGCCGCCGCGGGGCCGGCGAGCAAAAGGGCGGCAAGACCGGCGCAGCGCATCATTCGGCGTCCCGCTTCTTCAGCAGAACCCGCCTGACGCCGCCGCCCCGGCGCAGCACGCGCACCTTGCCCAGCGTTTCGAGCGTGGCGATGATCCGGTCGGCCCTGCTTCCGCGCAGATCCAGGATCACCGCGCCGCGCGGCGCCACGGCATAGCGGAAGAACGGCAGGTACATGTCGACGGGATAATGAAAGCCGCAGGACAGGAAGCTGACCGCGATGTCGATGGGCGGGCCTCCGGGCGCCTCCTCCCGGTTCGGGTTCCAGGTGCGAATCCGGGCCTCGGGCACGCCGTTGGCGACCAGGAACTCGGTGGCCCTGGCCAGGCTGGAATAGCCCGCGCCTTCATTGGCAAAGCCGAAGTGCCGCGATTCGGTCTCTTCGATGTCGATCAGCAGGAGGTCGCAATCGAGCGCCCGGTAGGCGAACAAGTCGAAGATCGCGTAGCCGCAGCCGATATCGGCGATCCGGGCCGGCGCAAGGCGCTGCATCAGGCCGCGAAGCGCAACGAACTCGTCCCGGATCAGCCGGGCCGCTTCGCGGGCGTAGCGGTCGCCGTCGGCATCCACCGCCGCCTCCAGCGGCGCAGCATCGCCGGCCTCCCAACTGCGCACCAGCCGGTTCGCCTCGCGCGTGTAGCCCAGCACGTCGGAGCGCTGCAGGACGATGTTCACGAAGTCCTGCCGCCCGAACATCGACAGGTCGAGCTCCTCGATCATGCGGTCCGCATCGGTGCCCATCGCTCAGTCCTGCCCTCGCTCTGCATGGCGCTGCCAGCGGGCGCGGCGGGCCGGTTCGTGCAGCAGCTCGTGGATCCGCGCCCGAAGTCCGGCCCGGTCCGCGGCAGCACCGTCGATCCGCCCGCCGGCCCGCAGGCGCAGCGCGGACCCGTCCGCGGCGACCTCCACCACCGGCGAAAAGCCCCGTACATGCCGCAGGGCGCGCCACACGTCCTGCCGCACCTGATGCGCCAGGCGGCGGCGCGGGACACACGGAAACCCCGTCTCGGCCACCACGTCGAAGCGCGGCGGCAGACGGCGGGTCAGCACCAGGGGCTCACCACCCAGGATATGCCAGCGGGCGCGGGTCACGGGCGGCTCAGAGCGGGATGTTGTCGTGCTTTTTCCAGGGGTTGGACAGCTTCTTGTTGCGCAGCGACGCGAAGGCCCGGCTGACCCGGCGGCGGGTGGAGCGGGGCTGGATCACCTCGTCGATGAAGCCCTTCTCGGCGGCCACGAAGGGGTTGGCGAAGCGGTCCTCGTATTCCTGCGTTCGCGCGGCGATCTTCTCGGCATCGCCCAGTTCGGAGCGATAGAGGATCTCGGTCGCGCCCTTGGCCCCCATCACCGCGATCTCGGCGGTGGGCCAGGCATAGTTGAAGTCGCCGCGCAGGTGCTTGGACGCCATCACGTCATAGGCGCCGCCATAGGCCTTGCGGGTGATGACCGTGACCTTCGGCACCGTCGCCTCGCCATAGGCGAACAGGAGCTTTGCGCCGTGCTTGATGACGCCGCCATATTCCTGGCCGGTCCCCGGCAGGAAGCCCGGCACGTCCACGAAGGTCAGGATCGGGATCTCGAAGCAATCGCAGAACCGCACGAAGCGCGCCGCCTTCTTCGACGAGTCGATGTCGAGGCAGCCGGCCAGCACCATCGGCTGGTTCGCCACCACGCCGACCGTCTGCCCCTCCAGCCGGATGAAGCCGGTGACGATGTTCTTGGCGTGGTCTTCCTGGATCTCGTAGAAGTCGCCCTCGTCCGCGACCTTCAGGATCAACTCCTTCATGTCGTAGGGCGTGTTCGGGTGATCCGGGATCAGCGTGTCGAGCGAGCTCTCCAGCCGGTCTGGATCGTCGAAGAACGGACGAACGGGCGGCTTCTCGCGGTTGTTGAGCGGCAGGAAGTCCACGAGCCGCCGCACCTCGGCCAGCGCCTCGACATCGTTCTCGAAGGCGCCGTCGGCGACGGAGGACTTGCGGGTGTGGGTCGTGGCGCCGCCCAGCTCCTCGGCCGTCACGACCTCGTTCGTCACGGTCTTCACCACGTCGGGGCCGGTCACGAACATGTAGGAGGTGTCCTTCACCATGAAGATGAAGTCGGTCATCGCGGGGGAGTAGACGGCGCCGCCGGCGCAGGGCCCCATGATGACCGAGATCTGCGGGATCACGCCGGAGGCCTCGATGTTGCGCTGGAACACGTCGGCATAGCCCGCGAGCGAGGCGACGCCTTCCTGGATGCGCGCGCCGCCCGAGTCGTTCAGCCCGATCACCGGCGCCCCGTTCTGCATCGCCATGTCCATGATCTTGCAGATCTTCTGGGCGTGGGTCTCGGACAGCGAGCCGCCGAAGACGGTGAAATCCTGAGAGAAGACATAGACCATGCGGCCATTGATCGTGCCCCAGCCGGTGACGACGCCGTCGCCGTAGGGGCGGCTTTGCTCCATCCCGAAATCGGTGCAGCGGTGGGCGACGAACATGTCGAATTCCTCGAACGAGCCCTCGTCCAGCAGCAGTTCGATCCGCTCGCGCGCGGTCAGCTTGCCCTTGCCGTGCTGGCTGTCGATCCGCTTCTGGCCGCCGCCCATGCGAGCCATGTCACGGCGGCGTTCGAGCTCGTGCAGAATATCCTTCATGCGGCGTCCCTCCGATCCGGTTCGCCAGCGTTCCTACGTCACGCGCGGGGCTCGGGAAAGAACTTTCCGGTAAATTTGCAAACACTTGGCAAGAGGGGTTCCGCGAATTGCGAAACTGCAAATTGTCGGGTGGCCGTCCTGAATCCGTCACCACCGATGGACAACCCGCACGCGCCGCCTTAATACATGCCAATGACACGTAATTCCGGGGTCCGCTTCCTGGACCGCAGCACACCGCCGCATATCTTCACGCTCATCGTCATGGCCAGCACCTCGGCGCTGGCGATGAACATGTACGTGCCGTCGCTGCCAAGCATGGCCGAGCATTTCGACGCCGACTACGGCGTGATCGCGCGGTCGGTCACGCTGTTCCTTCTGGGCAATGCGATCCTGCAGCTGTTCATCGGCCCCGTGGCGGACCGCTTCGGGCGCCGGCCCGTCATGCTGGGCGGCCTGGCGATCTTCGTCGTGGCGACGATCGGCTGCCTGCTGGCGCCGAATGTCACGGTCTTTCTGACCTTCCGCATGCTGCAGGCCTTCATCGTCGTGGGCATGGTGCTGAGCCGCGCCGTCGTCCGCGACACACACGACCAGGCGAATGCCGCCTCGATGATCGGCTACGTGACCATGGGCATGGCCGTCGTGCCGATGCTCTCCCCCGCGCTTGGCGGCCTGCTGGACGAATGGCTCGGCTGGCGCGCGAATTTCTGGGCCTTCCTGCTCTTCGGCCTCGCCACGCTCTGGCTGATCTGGGCCGACCAGGGCGAGACGAACCGCAATCAAAGCGCCAGCTTCCGGCAGCAGTTCCGGGATTACCCCGAGCTTTTGACCTCGCCGCGGTTCTGGGGCTACGCGCTGGCGGCGGCGCTGAGCTCTGGCGCGTTCTTTTCCTATGTCGGCAGCGCGCCGCTGATCGGGTCGGACATCTTCGGCCTGTCGCCCTCGATGCTGGGCGTGATGTTCGGGGCGCCGGCGCTTGGCTACATCCTGGGCAACTACCTGACCGGGCGCTATTCGGCCCAGGTCGGGATCAACCGGATGATTATCGTCGGCGCGCTGATCTGCGCGGGCGGCGTGGCGGCGTCGCTGGTGCTGTTCCTGGCGGGGTTCGGAACGCCGCTGACCTTCTTCGGGTTCATGTGCTTCGTCGGGCTCGGCAACGGCATGGTCCTGCCCAACGCCATCGCCGGCACGCTGTCGGTGCGCCCGCACCTCGCCGGCACCGCCAGCGGGCTGGGCGGCGCGCTGATGATCGGCGGCGGCGCGGCGCTGGCGCAGCTTGCGGGCGAGATCCTGAGCGTCGAGACCGGCCCCTACCCGCTGCTCTACATCCAGATCGTGGTGTCGATCCTCGGGGTGCTGGCCATCGCCATGGTGATCCGCCGCGAACAGCGGCTGGGCCTTGCCGACAGCGCTTAGCACCTGCTAACCCCGGACTGCAAACCTGCAAACCGGGGGCGGCCATGTCCAAGCGCAAACTCTATGCCGGCTCGAAGCTGCGCGAATTGCGCGTGCGGCTGGAGCTGACGCAGAAGGCCTTCGCGGAAAAGCTCGACGTCTCGCTGCCCTACCTGAACCAGATGGAGAACAACAACCGCCCGGTCTCGGCGGCGGTGGTGCTGGCGCTGGCGCAGGAGTTCGGGCTGGACGTGACCGAGCTGTCGACCGGCGATGCCGAGCGGATGGTGGTGGACATGCGCGAGGCGCTGGCCGACCCGGTCTTCGCCGAGGCGGTCCCGCCGCTCGCCGACCTGCGGCTGGCGGCCTCCAACGCCCCCACGCTGGCGCGCGCCTTCCTGGAGCTGCACCGCGCCTACCGGCAGGCGCACGAGCGGCTCGCCTCGCTGGACGAGGTGCTGGGCCGCTCCGACAGCAAGGTGCGCCCGTCGCCCTGGGACGAGGTGCGTGACTTCTTTCACTATTGCGACAACTACATCGACGCGGTGGACCGCGCGGCCGAGCATTTTGCACAGAGCGAGGCAGCGCAGGCCGACATCCGCGCCGCGGCGATATCGCATCTGTCCAAGTCGGGAATCCAGGTGGAACTACAGAAGGTTGACGCCCTGCGCTCATACGACGCCGATGGCGGCCGGCTGGTCCTGTCGGCCCGCAGTTCGGCGCCCACCCAGCGGTTCCAGCTTCTCCACCAGATCGCGCTGCTGACACAGAACGATCTTCTGGAGGCAACACTGGACCTCGCCCGGTTCCAGACCGACGAGGCGCGCGCCATCGCCAAGATCGGGCTGGCCAACTACTTCGCCGGCGCCGCGCTTCTGCCCTATCGCCGGTTCCTCGCCGCCGCACAGGAACACCGGCACGACCTCGAACGGCTGGCCGACCTGTTCGGCGCCTCGATCGAGCAGGTGGCGCACCGGCTGTCGACGCTGCAGCGGCCTGGCGCGCGCGGCGTGCCGTTCTTCTTCGTCCGCGTCGACCAGGCCGGCACGATCACCAAGCGCCACTCGGCCACGCGGCTGCAATTCGCCCGCTTCGGCGGCGCCTGCCCGCTGTGGAACGTCCATCAGGCATTCGAACGGCCCGGCCGCTTCCTGCGGCAGCTGGCCGAGACGCCGGACGGCGTGCGCTACCTGTGCCTGGCGCGGGACGTGTCGAAATCGGGCGGCAGCTTCCACGCGCCGGTGCGCCGCTATGCCATCGGGCTGGGCTGCGAGATCGCCCATGCCGAGGCGCTGGTCTATGCCGACGACATGGACCTCAGCCGGCCCGAGGCCTACGAACCGATCGGCATCTCCTGCCGCATCTGCGAGCGGCGCGACTGCCACCAGCGCTCGGTCCCGCCCCTGGAACGACCGCTCAGCGTCGACCCCGACACGCGGGAGGGTCTGCCCTACCGGATCGGCTGACGCGGAACGGGGGCTTCTTCTCGTTCCAAATACGCACTCCGCCCGCGCCATCCCGCGCAGGCGGAGCGACAAGGCGTGAGGTCAGCCCTCCGCCGTCGTGGTGGACAGAATCCGGTACAGCTCGTCCTTCAGCGCCATCCGCTTCTTGCGCATCTCCACCTCGGCCAGTTCCTCCACCGGGTCGACATTGGTTTCCGCGAGATGCACCGCGTGGTTGATCTCGTCATAGTCCTTGGCCAGCTTGGCGAAGTGCTTGTCCTCCTGCTTCAGCACATGGATGCGCTCGGCATATTCCGGGAATTCCTTGGCAAGGTCGTGCGGGACGTGGCTCATTCTCGGCCTTCCTTTCTTGATCGTTCCGGTCGAGCCTAGGGGCCCGGCCCGCGCCGCTCCTTGACCGGGATCAAACCCGGCACGATCAGCGCTGCGCGGTGCGCCAGTCCGGGTGGATCCAGGGGGTCATGTTCGCCGCGGGCAGCGGCGGGCGGCCCAGCACGTGGTCGGCCACCTTCTCGCCCACCAGGATCGAGGGCGCGTTGGTGTTGCCGTTGGTGATCTGCGGGAAGATCGAGCTGTCGGCCACGCGCAGCCCGTCGACGCCGATCACCCGCGCCTCGGGGTCGACCACCGCCTCGGGGTCGTCCCGCCGCCCCATCCGGGCGGTGCCGCAGGGGTGATAGGCGCTTTCCACATGCTCGCGGATCGCGGCGTCGAGGCCGGCGTCGTCCTGCACCTCGGCGCCGGGGAGGATCTCGTCGCCGGCATAGGGTTCGAAGGCGGGCTGGGCGAAGATCTCGCGGGTCAGCCGCAGGCAGGTGCGGAAGTCGCGCCAGTCGTCGTGGTGGCTCATGTAGTTGAACCGGATGACGGGCGCCGCCGCCGGGTCGGCGGAGCGCAGGGTGACGCTGCCGCGCGACTTCGACCGCATCGGCCCGACATGCGCCTGGAAGCCGTGCCCGCGCACCGCCGCATGCCCGTCATAGCGCACGGCGAGCGGCATGAAGTGGTACTGGATGTCGGGATATTCCACGCCGGCGGCGGAGCGGATGAAGCCGCAGGCCTCGAACTGGTTCGACGCGCCGGGCCCCTTGCGGGCGAAAAGCCACTGCGCGCCGGCCAGCGCCTTGCCCAGCGGGTTCCACCACGAATAGAGCGATACGGGCCGTTTCGACCGCATCTGCATGTAGATTTCCAGGTGATCCTGCAGGTTCTGTCCAACCCCGGGCCGGTCGGCGGCCAGTGGGATGCCGTGCCGCGCCAGCTCGGCCGCCGGGCCGATCCCCGAGAGCATCAGCAGCTTGGGCGAGTTGATCGACGAGGCGGCGAGGATCACCTCGCGCCGGGCGCGGACGACCTGCGTGGCTCCGCCACGCTTGTACTCCACCCCGGTCGCGCGGCCCTCCTCGATGACGACCCGGGTGACCAGCCCGCGGATCAGCTCGCAGTTCGGCCGCTGCAGCGCCGGGCGCAGGTAAGCCTCGGCGGCGGACCAGCGGCGGCCCTGCCAGATCGTCGCCTCCATGGCGCCGAAGCCTTCCTGCTGATGGCCGTTGTAATCCTCGGTCACCGGGTAGCCCGCCTGCCGCCCGGCCTCGATGAAGGCGCGGTTCAGGGGGTTTCCGCCCTGCCCCACCGTGACATGCAGCGGGCCGTCGGTGCCGCGCCAGGGCGACGGGCCGTCGCCGTGCCAGTGCTCCATCCGCTTGAAGTAGGGCAGCACGTCGGCATAGGCCCAGCCGTCGGCGCCCATCCCGGCCCAGCTGTCGAAGTCGCGGGCGTGACCGCGCACATAGACCATGCCGTTGATCGAGGACGACCCGCCGATCACCTTGCCGCGCGGACAGGCGAGACGGCGATTGCCGAGATGCGGCTCGGGCTCGGACCAGTAGCCCCAGTCATAGCGCGCCATGTTCATCGGGTAGCTGAGGGCGCCGGGCATCTTGATGAACGGGCCGGCATCGGTGCCGCCATGCTCGATCACCAGCACCGAGGCGCCGGCATCGGACAGCCGGTAGGCCAGCGCGCAGCCGGCCGAGCCGGCGCCGACGATGACGAAATCGGCTTCCATCAGCGGTAGCCTTGCGCGCCGGGGTTCGAAGCGCTGGCGCGCTCCGACCCGCCGGGGGCGCTGCCCCCGGGCCCCCGGCGTATTTTTGACAAGAAGAAGGGCATGGCGCAGTGCATTGCTCTAATAGGGTGCGTCCACGGGGCCGGTGCCCACGTAAACGGTCTTGAGTTGCGAGAAATGTTCGATCGCGGCCAGCCCGTTCTCGCGGCCGACCCCGGAGAGCTTCGAGCCGCCGAAGCCGACCTCGACGGGCGTCAGGTTGTAGGTGTTGATCCAGCAGGTGCCGGCCTCGAAGCCGCCGGCGACGCGGTGGGCGCGGTCGATGTCGCGGGTGAAGACGCCGGCGGACAGGCCGTAGGGGGTGGCGTTGGCGCGGGCCAGCGCCTCGTCCTCGGTCTCGAAGTCGAGCACCGCGGCGACGGGGCCGAAGATCTCGTCGCGCGCGATGGTCATGTCGTCGGTGACGTCGGCGAAGACGGTGGGTTCCACGAACCATCCCGGGCGGTTCACGCGGGCACCGCCGGCGACGAGGCGGGCGCCCTCGGCCTTGCCCTGCGCGATGTAGCCCATGACCTTGTCGAGCTGCGCCGCGCTGACCAGCGGGCCGAAATTGGTGGCCTCGTTCAGCGGGTCGCCCATTACGATACCCTGGAGGCGTTCGGTCAGGCGGGCGAGGAAGCGGTCCTTGATGCCCTTCTGCACGAAGACGCGGGTGCCGTTCGAGCAGATCTGGCCCGAGGAATAGAAGTTGCCGAGGATCGCTCCGCCGACGGCGGCTTCGATGTCGGCGTCGGCGAAGACCAGCATGGGGGACTTGCCGCCCAGCTCCATCGTGACGTGGCGGATGCCTTCGGCAGCGGCGGCATAGACCTTCTGCCCCGTGGGCACCGAGCCGGTCAGCGACACCTTGGCGACGCGGGGGTCGGTGACGAGCGACGCGCCGACCTCGCCCCGCCCCTGGACGACGTTGAACACGCCAGGCGGCGCGCCGGCCTCGGTGAGGATTTCCGCGAGTTTCAGCGCGCAGAGCGGGGTTTCCTCGGACGGCTTGAAGACCATGGTGTTGCCGCAGGCGAGCGCCGGGGCGGCCTTCCACGCGGCGATCTGGGTGGGGTAGTTCCAGGCGCCGATGCCGACGCAGACGCCCAGCGGCTCGCGGATGGTATAGGCCCAGTCGCCGCCGAGCTGCACGTGCTCGCCGCGGATGGTGGCGGCCAGCCCGCCGAACCATTCCAGCGCATCGGCCGCCGAGGCCGCGTCGGCCACCAGCGTTTCCTGCAGCGGCTTGCCGGTGTCGATGGTCTCGATCTCGGACAGGTCGCGGTTGCGCTCGCGCAGCAGGTCGGCGGCGCGGCGCAGGATCCGGCCGCGTTCGACGCCGGGCATCGCGGCCCAGTCGCGGCGGGCGGCGTCGGCGGCGGCGAGCGCCTTGTCCACGATCTCGGGCGTGGCGGCATGGACCTGCGCGACCGTCTCGCCGGTGGCGGGGTAGATCACGTCGATCGGCGCGCCGCCCGCGTCCTCGGCATAGGCGCCGGCGATGTAGTGGCTGCCCCTCGGGGTCACGTCGCGCATGTCATTCTCCCCTCGGGAAGCGCTTGTTTTCTTCCAGCACGTTCAGGTCCATATGGTTGCGCATGTAGCGCTCGGAGGCGTCGCGCAGGGGCTGGTAGTCCCACGGGTAGTAGCCGCCCTGGCGCAGCGCCTCGTAGACCACCCAGCGGCGCGCCTGACTGGCGCGCACGTCTGCATCGAACTTATCCAAATCCCACAATTCGTCGGCCTTTTTGCGCAGACTTGCGAGAATGCTTGCATGATCCGAACTATCGGCGAGGTTGGTCCTTTCCTGCGGATCGGCCTCCAGGTCGAACAGCTGGTCCGGATCGAGCTTGCAGATGTTCAGTTTCCAGCGCCCCTCGCGCAGGCTGGCCAGCGGGGAATAGCTGGCCTCGGCCGCGTATTCCATGCGGACCGGGGTCTTGCGGCTCACCCCTTCGGCGATGGGCACGAGGCTTTCGCCGTCGGTCCAGGGCAGCACCTCGGTCATGTCGACATCGGCCAGGTTGCACAGGGTCGGGCAGACGTCCATCGTGGAGACCGGCGCGGTGACGGTGCCGGGCTCAAGCCCCGGGGCAGAGACCATCATCGGCACCCGCGCCGAGCCCTCGTAGAAGCTCATCTTGAACCACAGCCCCTTCTCGCCCAGCATGTCGCCGTGGTCGGAGACGAAGAGGACGATCGCCTCCTGCCGCGTGTCCTCCAGCACCTGAAGGATCTGGCCGATCTTGTCGTCGAGATAGGAGATGTTGGCAAAGTAGGCGCGGCGCGACCGGGCGATGTCGGTCTCGGTGATGTCGAAGCTGCGCCAGTCGTTGGCGTCGAAGATGCGCTGCGAATGCGGGTCGTGATCCTCGTAGGCATAGGCGGCCTCGACCGGGGCGAGATGCGCGCAATCCTCGTAGAGATCCCAGAACCGGCGCCGCGCGACGTAAGGATCGTGCGGGTGGGTGAAGCTGGCGGTCAGGCACCACGGGCGGTCGTCTATCCCGCGGGCGGCATCGTAGAGCCACTGCTGCGCCTGGAAGGCGACATCGTCGTCGTACTCCATCTGGTTGGAGATCTCGGCCACCCCGGCGCCCGTCACCGAGCCCATGTTGTGATACCACCAGTCGATCCGCTCGCCCGGCTTGCGGTAATCGGGGGTCCAGCCGAAATCGGCCGGGTAGATGTCGGTCGTCAGCCGCTCCTCGAAACCGTGGAGCTGGTCGGGGCCGACGAAATGCATCTTGCCGGACAGGCAGGTGCGATAGCCCGCGCGGCGCAGGTGGTGGGCGTAGGTCGGGATGTCGGACCGGAACTCGGCCGCGTTGTCGTAGACCTCGGTGCGATACGGCAACTGCCCCGACATGAACGACGCCCGCCCCGGCGCGCAGAGCGGCGAGCCGGTATAGGCGTTGGCGAAGCGCACCGAGCGCTCGGCCAGCCGCCTCAGGTTCGGCGTGTGCAGCCAGTCGGCGGGGCCGTCGGGGAACAGCGTGCCGTTCAGCTGGTCCACCATCAGGATCAGGATGTTGGGGCGGGTCATGTCACCTCGGCGATCATCAGGTCCATCATGCGCAGCACCTGATCGGCGGCGCCGCGGGGATCGGTCGCGCCGGGGTTCAGGGCGGCGCGGATGTAGAGCCCGTCGATCAGCGCCGCGACCGTCTCGGCCGCGACGGCGGCGCGGTCGCCCACCAGCGGGCGCAGGTCGTGGACGAGGTTGGCGCGCAGCCGCCGCTGATAGATGGTCAAGAGCCGCTGCGCCGGCACCGATTTCTGGGCGGCGACGTAGAAGTTCAGCCAGGCGTTCACCACGTGGCCGCTGAACTGCTCGGCCTCGAAGCTGGCGCGGACGATCGCCTCCAGCCGCTGGCGCGGCGTCGTGGAGCCGGCCAGCGCCGAGCGCACCCCCTGCCCGTAAAGCGTCAGGATGTGGCGCATGGCGGCGAGGAACAGATCCTCCTTCGCGCCGAAATAGTGATGCGCCAGGGCCGAGGACACGCCCGCCCGGCGGGCGATGCGGTTCACGGTCACGTCGAGCGTGCCGGCGGCGGCCACCTCGTCGATGGTCGCTTTCACCAGCGCCGCGCGCCTGATAGGCTCCATTCCGAGTTTCGGCATGGTCCGGTCTCCTTCGGGGGAATACGGCGCCGAAGCTGCCGGATACTAATTGACTCGTCAATCAAGAAAAACAGGGAGACGACGATGAGCCTCAAGACAACTCTATCCGCGCTGGCACTGGCGGCCGTGGCGGGGCCCGCGCTGGCCGATTGCGACACGATCGTGTTCTCGGACGTGGGCTGGACCGACATCACCTCGACCACCGCGGCGACCACCGTGGTGCTGGACGCGCTGGGCTACGAAACGGACGTGAAGGTCCTGTCGGTGCCGGTCACCTACACCTCGCTGGCCGAGGGCGACGTGGACGTGTTCCTGGGCAACTGGATGCCCACGATGGAGGCCGACATCGCCCCCTACCGCGAGGACGGGACCGTCGACACGGTGCGCGCCAACCTCGAAGGCGCGAAATACACGCTGGCGGTCAACAAGGTCGCGGCCGACCTCGGGATCGCGGACTTCTCGGACATCGCCGAACATGCCGAGGCGCTGGACGAGACGATCTACGGGATCGAGCCGGGCAACGACGGCAACCGCCTGATCCAGTCGATGATCGACGAAAACGCCTTTGGCCTGGAAGGCTTCGAGGTGGCGGAAAGCTCGGAACAGGGGATGCTGGCGCAGGTCGAGCGGTCGATCCGCCGCGACGAGCCGGTCGTGTTCCTGGGGTGGGAGCCGCACCCGATGAACGCCAACTACGAGATGTCCTACCTGACCGGCGGCGACGATTACTTCGGGCCGAACCTGGGCGGCGCGACGGTCTATACCAACACCTCGGCCGGCTTCGTCGAGGAATGCCCGAACGTGGGCACGTTCCTGCAGAACCTGGAGTTCACGCTGGCCATGGAAAACGAGATCATGGGCGCGATCCTGAACGACGGGACCGACCCGGAAGAGGCCGCCACCGCGTGGCTGAAGGAGAACCCGGAGGTGCTGGACACCTGGCTCGACGGCGTCGAGACGAAGGACGGCGGCAACGGGCTGGAGGCGGTGAAGGCCGCGCTGGGCCTGATGTAAGCCGCGCCGACGCGCGACATTGCGGGCGGGCGCCGCGGCGCCTGCCCTTTTTCGTGCGTACACCCGGGCGTCAGCCGAGGTTGCCGTTGTACCAGTCGTGCAGCTTCACCTCGGTCTCCGCGCCCGCCTCGGACAGCAGCCGCGCGAATTCTTCCGGATCCTGCGTGCCGCCGTCGCGGCCGCGATAGTGGTACGGGTAGACATAGGTCGGCGCGAACTCGGCCACGGCGTCCGCCGCCTGCTCCGCCGCCATGGTGAAGGGCAGGTTCATCGACACGAAAGCGATGTCGATATCCTCCAGCGCGCGCATCTCGGGCGTGCCCTCGGTGTCGCCAGAGATGTAGACGCGCATCCCGTCGATGGACAGGATATAGCCGTTGTCGCGCCCCTCGGGGTGAAAGTTCAGCCGCCCCTCGGTGAGGTTGTAGGCCGGGATCGCCTCGATCGGGACGCCGGCCAGCTCCGTCGACTCGCCGTTGGCGATCCGGCTGGCCCGGGCCTTCAGCGCCTCGGGCAGCATGTCGTAGACCGCCGGGTTGGTGAGGATCGGCGTGTCCTCGCCCGCCAGGGCGGAGAGCGTGTCGGCATTGTAGTGGTCGCCGTGCTCGTGGGTGACGAGGATCAGGTCGGGCTCCGGGAAATCCGCATAGCGGCCCGGATCACCCACCGGGTCGGCATAGATCGTGCCGGCCGGCGTCTCGAACACGACCGAGGCATGCTCCACCGGGTGAACCACGATCTCGCCGCCGTCGGTCGGGAACGTGTTGCTGGCATGGGCCGCCGCGAGCGCGTGATACGGCAGCACGGTGATGGCACCGGCGCAGGCGGCGCCGCGGGTCAGGAATGTACGTCTGGAGTGCATTTCGTGTCTCTCCCTGTCGAGTTAGTCCCGAGCGAAAGAGTAGTGCAGGCCGGCCCCGCGTCACCCTTCCTTTCTGCGCACAGGGCCGTCATGCTGGGCGCACAGTGATCGCACTGTGGATCGCATAGTGGATCGCACTTGGGGGGAAGGGAGCGACCGATGGCCGATTGCGGCTTGCCCGATGCCAGCTGGGTAACCGAAAAGATACCGCTGGGCGCCTGCGCCGGCGACGCCTTCGACTGGCTGCAGACGAACGGGGCGTTCTTCTTCGACCGGCTGTCGGACGCGATGGAGACGCTGATCGACGCGGTGCTGCGCGTGCTGCAGGAGCCGCCGCGCCTGCCGGTGGGGTCGGGCGAGGATCCGTGGGTCGACCTCTGGCCCGAGCCGCTGCATCCTTTCATCGTGATCGCCGTCTTCGTGGCCCTGACCTGGGCGCTGCAGCGCAGCTGGAAGGTGTCGCTCTTCGTGGCCGTCGGGTTCCTGTTCATCCTGAACCAGGACTACTGGGAGGAGACGACAGAGAGCCTGACGCTGGTGCTGTCGGCCTGCGTGGTCTGCATGGCCATCGGCGTGCCCATCGGCATCGCGGCGGCGCACCGGCCCCGGCTTTACGCCTGGCTCCGGCCCGTGCTGGACCTGATGCAGACGCTGCCGACCTTCGTCTACCTGATCCCGGCCATCGTGTTCTTCGGCATCGGCATGGTGCCGGGGCTGATCGCGACGGTCATCTTCGTGGTGCCGGCCCCGATCCGGCTGACGCATCTGGGGGTCGTCTCGACGCCGACGCATCTGCTGGAGGCCGCGCGGGCCTTCGGCGCCACGCCGCGGCAGGTGTTGTGGAAGGTGGAACTGCCCTTCGCCTTCCCGCAGATCATGACCGGGCTGAACCAGACGATCATGCTGTCGCTGTCGATGGTGGTGATCGCGGCGCTGGTGGGGGCGGACGGGCTCGGCGTGCCGGTAGTGCGGGCGCTGAACCAGGTGAACACGGCGCTGGGCTTCGAGAGCGGGTTCATCATCGTGGTGGTGGCGATCATGCTGGACCGGATGCTGCGGGTGGACCGCAAATGAGCGTCGCGGTTCGGTTCGACCGGGTTTCCATCGTCTTCGGCGACACGCCGCAGCAGGCGCTGCCGCTGATGGATGCCGGGCAGTCGCGGGAAGAGATCCAGGAGGCGACGGGCCAGGTCCTGGGGGTCCACGATTGCTCGCTGGAGGTCGCCGAGGGCGAGATCCTGGTGCTGATGGGGCTGTCGGGCTCCGGCAAGTCGACGCTCCTGCGCGCCGTCAACGGGCTGAACCCGGTGGTGCGGGGCGTGGTCTCGGTCCGCTACGGCGGCCGCGAGGTCAGCGTCACGCAGGCGCCGGCGAAGCTGCTGCGCGAGCTGCGGCTGAAGCACATCTCGATGGTGTTCCAGGCCTTCGGGCTGCTGCCCTGGCGGACGGTGCGCGAGAATGTCGGGCTTGGGCTGGAGATCGGCGGGCTGTCGCGGGTCGAGCGGCGCGCGCAGGTGGAGCGGCAGCTGGAGCTGGTGGGCCTGTCGGACTGGGCCGACCGGAAGGTGGGCGAGCTGTCGGGGGGCATGCAGCAGCGGGTCGGGCTGGCCCGCGCCTTCGCGACGGAGGCGCCGGTCTTGCTGATGGACGAGCCCTACTCGGCGCTGGACCCGCTGATCCGGACGCGGCTTCAGGACGAACTGCTGGAGCTGCAGGCGCGGCTGAAGCGGACCATCGTCTTCGTCAGCCACGACCTGGACGAGGCGTTCAAGCTGGGCAACCGGATCGCGATCATGGATGGCGGGCGGATCGTGCAGGCGGGCACGCCGCAGCAGATCTTCACCCATCCGGCGAACGACTACGTGGCGGATTTCGTGGCGCATATGAACCCGCTGGGGGTGCTCTGCGCCCGCGACGTGATGGAGCCGGCCGCCGGGGCGCCGGCGGAGACGGTGGGGCCGGAGACCGAGATTCACGCGGTGATGGCGCGGGTGAAGGCGACGGGCAACCCGGTGGGGGTGGTCGAGGACGGGCGGGTGATCGGGCAGATCACGAAGGACACGGTCCTGGCCCGCCTTCTGGACCCGCGCGGCGGGTGATGTCCGAGGGTGTCCAAGGTTGGACAGGGGTGTAACCGGCTGATATTCCCGTAGATAGCGCTAACAGGTGCGGTCGGACGCCCATCATCGGATGAGGCGTCCGGCCCCGTTCCGCTGCAACACATGACCTCTCACAGCCGACACCCCGCCCCTGCTTCTTCTCGTTCAAAATACGCCGGGGGGTCGCCATTGGTGCGCCATTGGTCCGAGCGACAATGGCGACGGGCGGAGCCCCCGGCGGATCGGACCGCCGCAAGGCGGTCCGAGACGAACGGCCCCGCCCTACTGTATCCGCCGGTAGGTCGTGCTGCGCCCGCGCCGCACGTCGGTCAGTTCCAGCACGCCGCCTTCGGCGCGGTCGATGCGGTAGCAGGTGCGGCGGTTGTTGTCGGCGTTGATCTGCACCAGCACCGGCCCCTGCCCGTTCGAGCCGTCGCATTCCTTGGCGAGCCGCAGGAAGCGGTGGGTCGAGAAGTCGCCGTCCTGCCGGTAGTAGACCTCGGAGCCCAGCACCGTCATCTCCCACCGCCCGTCGCCCTGGTCGATCCAGTCGCCCTGGATATAGGCCCGCAGCAGAGACTCCTCGTCCTCGCCCGGGCGCGGCTCCACCCCGCGCACGACGATGGCGGCGATGTTGCCCTTGGTCTCGACCATGTCGCCCTTCAGCAGCACCGGCATGTTGATCGCCAGTTCCTCCAGCGCGTACATCAGCCGCTCGGGCGTGGGGCCGCGGTAGAACACCCGCATCTTCCAGTCGCCGGCGTGGAACGAACAGAACTCGCGCCCGCCCTCCAGCTCGCAGCCCTGGAACAGCGCGACCGTCTCGAAGGGCTTGCCGTGGTTGCCCTGCGGGATCTCGGTCTTCAGATCCTCCATCGAGACCGACATCGGCACGTCCTCGGGCGGGACCACGGTGGTGTCCTGCACGACCTCGTTCACCTCTTCGCCGCTGCCGGGGCCGCCGGGGCCGGACGTGTCGGTATCGGTGGAGGTGATCGTCTCGCCCGGCGTGTTGTCGGGATTGTCGCCGTCTTCCAGCTTCGGCGCGATCTTGTCGCCGCCCGTGGGCTTGCCGCCGTCGTCCACCAGCGTCAGCGTGAACTCGCGCGCGGTTTCCCCGGTGTCGATCTCGCGCATCGACAGGGTCTCGTAACCGCGCTGCTCGCAGGAGGTGTCGCCGACGATCGAGAACACCTCGTTGGAGGCGCAGAAGAAGTAGTCCTGCCCCTGGAAGTTCTCGTTCACCGACTCCGCATAGTAGTAATAGTAGCGTTGCGTCAGGTCGCCGCCCAGGACGCGGGCGCAATCGCCCGGGTCGATGTTCCACCACCCTTCCGAGGTCCAGTCGCGCTCGCCCTTGAAGCCGATGGCGACGGTCTGGACGACATCGGTGTCGTTGCAGACGTCCAGCCCGGCCTGGGCGCCCCCGGCCATAGCGGCCCAGAGCGCCCCTGCCGCGAGCGTGCGCAGAATAGCGTTCCGCATCGCCTCAGCTCCCGCGCGTACTGCCGCGACGGATCCGGCGCTCGTCGTCGTCCTCGGCCGGCATTTCGTCCATGTCCAGGTCGAGATCGAAGTCGAGCTCCTCGTCGGGCTCCTCCATCGGCTCCTCAACCGGTTCCATCGGCTCCTCGACTGATTCCATGGGCTCTTCGACCGGCTCCATGGGCTCTTCGACCGGTGCCTCGCCCGGTCCGGCGTCGGGGTCTTCGGCCGGCAACTCGGTCTCCTCGGCGGGCTCCTCGGCCGGCTCCTCATCGGGCAGGCCGAAGTCGAAGCTGGGTTCCTCCGGCCCGTCGACCTCCGGGACACTCTCTTCGACCACCTCGCCGGGCGTGTCGTCCGGTTTCGGCCCGTCGGGGAACGGATCGCGGTCGTCCTCGGGCGAGGGCGGCCCGTCCGTCCCCGCAGGGTCGACGAGCGTCAGGGTGAACAGGCCGGTGGTGCCGCCGGTATCGACCTCGGCATATTCCTCGCGATCGTAGCCGCGCGCCTCGCATTCGCTGTCGCCGACGATCACGAAGGCCTCGGGCGTGGTGCAGAAGAAGTAGTTCTGCCCGTCGAACGGCCCGCCGTCGATCTCGGCGCGATAGTAGATGTAGCGCCGGTTGACGCCGTCGAGCGCCGGCATCGCGCAGTCGCCCGGGTCGATATTCCACCAGCCTTCGGACGTCCAGTCCTCGGCGCCTTCATAGCCGATGGTGACGCTCTGCACCTCGCCGGTATCGTTGCAGACCTCCAGCCCGGCGCCCTCGCCGGTGGGCGCCGGCGGGGTCTCGTCGGGCTGCGGCGGCGGCGCGGCCCCGTCGGCGGTGATGTAGAAGGTGTAGCCGCGCGCGGTGGGCCCGGTGTCGATCTCGGAGAAGCTCTCGGTATCGTAGCCGCGGCTTTCGCAATCGCTGTCGCCGACGATCGTGTAGACCTCGGGCGAGGTGCAGAACATGTAGCCCTCGCCCTCGAACGGGCCGGCCTCGACCTCGGCGCGGTAATAGTAGTAGCGGCGCTGCAATTCGCCGGCGAGCACCTTGGCGCAGTCGTCGGGGTCGATGTTCCACCAGCCTTCCGAAAGGAACCCCTCGTCGCCCTCGTAGCCGATCGAGACGCTCTGGATCTCGCCGGTGGAGTTGCAGATGCGCAGGCCGGTCTCGTCGGTCGCGGGGGTGTCGTTCGCCGGACCCTCGCCGATCTTGGGCGGCGAGGTCGTCTCGGCGGTCAGGGTGAAGGTGAAGTCGGTCGCGGTCTCGCCGGTGTCGATCTCGCGGAAGGATTCGCTGTCATAGCCGCGGCTGGCGCAGTCGGTGTCGCCGACGATCTCGAATTCCTCCGGCGTGGTGCAGAACATGTAGCCCTCGCCCGGGAAGTCGCCGCCGTTCACCTCGGAGCGGTAATAGTAATAGCGCTTGGTCAGGTCGCCGCCGACCACGGTGGCGCAGGCCCCCGGGTCGATGTTCCACCACCCCTCGGAGGTCCAGGCGCTGGCCCCCTGATAGCCGATGGCGACGCTTTGTATGTCATCGGTCTCGTTGCAGAATTGCAGGGCCGCCTGGGCGGTGCCGGCCGCGGTGGTAAAGGCGAACGCCAGAATGATCTGTCTGAAAACGGTCATGGACTCCTCCACTGATGACGACAGTCTAGCCGCGCCGCGGGCCGCCGGACAAGCATCTAATACCCGCCCCGTGGCCCTGGCCTGCCGCCGCGGAAGCCTCGCAATTAACGCAGCGTTTCCCGGAAATGGGCCATGGGACGCCCAATTCCCGCCCCGATACGCCGTTAACTTCGATCATGTCGCCGCCGAATAGTCGGAAAACCCGGACGGCGGCAGGAAGCTCGGATCGAGCGAAGAGTAACGGAGAGAGACATGAAACTGTTCAACCTGATCAACCGCTTCAAGCGTGACGAAGACGGCGCCGTGACCGTCGACTGGGTCGTGCTGACCGCTGCCATCGTCGGCCTCGGCATCGCCGTGCTGACCACCGTCGGCGGCGCCACCAACGACTACGGCGAGACCATCGGCTCGCACCTGTCCTCGCAGGATGTGAAGACGACCTACTGAGGTCGGCGCGGCGGCCTCGGCCGCCCTCTCGACCGAACAAGACGACGCCCCGGGCAGGATGTCCGGGGCGTCCTGCGTTTCCGGTTTGCCCGCGGCGGGCGCGCGCGGTAATCGGAGCGCCATGCCCCGATACGCGCTGAAGATCGAATACCATGGCGGCGGCTTCTCCGGCTGGCAGCGGCAGAAGGCGCACCCGTCCGTGCAGCAGGCCGTCGAGGAGGCGCTGCGCCGGCTGGAGCCCGACGCGCCGGCGATCGCCGCGGCGGGGCGGACGGATGCCGGGGTGCATGCGCTGGGCCAGGTGGCGCATTGCGATATGGCCAGGGCCTGGGATCCGTTCCGTCTGTCGGAGGCGCTGAACCATCATCTCAAGCCGGAGCACGTGGCGGTGGTGGACGCGGCGCGGGTGGCGGACGACTGGCATGCGCGGTTCTCGGCCACGGAGCGGCAGTACCTCTACCGAATGATCTGCCGCCGGGCGCCGCTGACCCATGACCGGGGGCTGGCCTGGCGGGTGCCGCAGGCGATGGACGTCGCGGCGATGCGGGACGGGGCCGCGGCCCTGGTGGGGCAGCACGACTTCACGACCTTCCGCGCCTCGGAATGCCAGGCCAAGAGCCCGGTGAAGACGGTGGACGCGATAGAGGTGACGGCAGCCGAGGCCGAGGTGCGGATCGCGGTCCGCGCCCGATCCTTCCTGCACAACCAGGTGCGCAGCTTCGTCGGCACGCTGGAACGGGTCGGCGCGGGCGCCTGGGCGCCGGACGCGGTGAAGGCGGCGCTCGACGCGCGCGACCGCGCCGCCTGCGGGCCGGTGGCGCCGCCGGACGGGCTCTATCTGACCCGCGTCGGATACCCCGCCGATCCCTTCGCCTGACCCCGGCCGCCCGTTCGCGCCTCCAGCAACTTCTTCTCGTTGAAAATACGCATGGCCGGGTCTCTCCGCCGGCCCGCCGCCGGTATGGCGCGCCGCGCGACGCACCGGCGGAGAAGAAATTCCGACAGAATGGCGGCAACCCTATAGTAACCCGCACGGGAATCAGATTTGCTGCACAGGAAACTTTTCGGAGCGAGCGATGACCGACCCGATCCCCCCGTTCTCGGCGGCCGAGTACGACCGCCGCCTGGCCAAGACCCGCGCCGCGATGGAGGCCAAGGGCCTCGACGTGCTGATCGTCACGGACCCGTCGAACATGGCCTGGCTGACCGGCTACGACGGCTGGTCCTTCTATGTCCACCAGGCCGTGATCCTGCCGCTGGAAGACCGCCCCTACTGGTGGGGCCGGCGCCAGGACGCCAACGGCGCGATCCGCACCGTCGACACCGACCGCACCGGCATAGACAGCTATCCCGACCATTTCGTGCAGTCGACCGAGTTGCACCCGATGCAGCACCTCGCCTCGCTCCTGCGCGGCCAGGGCTTCGGCGAGGCCAATGTCGGCATCGAGATGGAGAACTACTATTTCTCCGCCCGCGCCTACACGACGCTGCTGGTGGAGCTGGCCGATTCGAACCTGATCGACGCGACCGGCCTCATCAACTGGCAGCGCGCGGTGAAATCCGACGAGGAGATCGCCTTCATGCGCAAGGCGGCGAAGATCTCGGAAAGGATCAACCAGCTCGCGCTGGACATGGCCGCGCCGGGCGTGGCGAAGAACGAGATCGCGGCCAGGATCATGGCCGCCGGGATCGAGGGCGCCGACGGCGCCTGGGGCGATTATCCGGCGATCGTGCCGCTGATGCCCTCGGGCCCGTCGGCCGCGGCGCCGCACCTGACCTGGAACGGCGCACCGATGAACGAGGGCGAATGCACCTTCTTCGAGCTCTCGGGCTGCTACCGGCGCTATCACGCGCCGCTCTGCCGGTCGGTGTTTCTGGGCAAGGACCTGCCCGACCACATCAAGCGCGGCGAGGAGGCGCTGGTCGAGGGGCTGGAGGCGGGGCTGGAAGCCGCCCGCGCCGGCAACCGCGCCTGCGACATCGCCAACGCGCTCGGCGCCGCGATGGACCGCGCCGGCATCCAGCGCGGCGCGCGCTGCGGCTATCCGATCGGGCTCAGCTATCCGCCGGACTGGGGCGAGCGCACGATCTCGCTGCGCCCCGAGGACGAGACCGAGCTGGAGCCAGGGATGACGTTCCACTTCATGCCGGGGCTCTGGATGGAGACCTGGGGGCTGGAGATCACCGAGTCGATCCTGATCCGCGAGGACGGCCCGGCCGAGACCTTCTGCAACCTGCCGCGGCGGCTGCTGGTGAAGGATTGAGCGGCGCCGCGCCGCCGGCGCGGCTGCCACAGGGGCGCCCCGGCCGGCCGGTCGGGCGTGCCACAGGGCTTGACCGGAGCGGTCGCGCCAACGCACGAAGGACGTGCAAGGTGCCGAAGTGTTGGCCAAAGCGCGCCGGGACGCGCCGCCGGCCGCCCCCCGACGTGCCGCAGCGCGGGACTTCGGCCATGCCGCCACACAGATTGCGACTACCGCAGGCAGACGAAAGGAGACCGCGCCGCGCATGACACCGCTCGACCGCACTGTCGCGACCCTGGCCGACCTGATCGGCTTTCCAACGGTCTCCGCCGACTCCAACCTCGACGCCATCGCCTATCTCGCCAACCGGCTGGAGTCGGCCGGCGCGCGCTGCGAGGTGCTGCAGGACGAGAGCGGCCTGAAGGCGAACCTCTTCGCCACCATCGGGCCCGAGGACACGGATGGCGGGCTGATGCTGTGCGGCCATACCGACGTCGTGCCGGTGGAGGACCAGCCGTGGAGCTCGGACCCCTACGACATGGTGGAGCACGAGGGGCTGCTCTACGGCCGCGGCACCTGCGACATGAAGGGCTTCATCGCCGCCTGCGTCGAGGCGGCGCCGGACCTGGCCGAGCGGGTGAACGGGCGCCCCGTCCATTTCGTCTTTACCCATGACGAGGAGATCGGCTGTCTCGGCGCGCAGTCGCTGGTCGAGGTGCTGAAGGCGCGCCAGCTGCGCCCCGGCCTGTGCCTGATCGGCGAGCCCACCTCGATGCGGGTGATCGAGGGGCACAAGGGCTGCTACGAGTACCAGACCGAGTTCACCGGGCTGGAGGGGCACGGCTCGTCCCCCGACCACGGGGTGAACGCGGTGGAATACGCCGCGCGCTACGTCTCGCGCCTGCTGGAGCTGAAGGACCGACTGAAGGCGCGCACGCCGCCGGGCAGCCAGTTCGACCCGCCCTGGACCACGATCAACGTGGGCGCGCTGACCGGCGGCCACGCGCCCAACGTGATCGCCGCCAAGGCCGAGGTCATCTGGGAGATGCGGCCGGTCATCACCGACGACGCCGATTACGTGAAGCACGATTTGCACGAGTACATCCACGACGTGCTGCTGCCGGCGATGCACGACGTGGACCCGGAGGCGGGGATCGTGACCCACACGCTGGGCGAGGTGCGGGGGCTGGAGCCGATGCACCACAACGCGGCCCGCGACCTGATCTGCGAGCTGACCGGGGCCAACGGGACCGACCTGGTGCCCTTCGGGACGGAGGCGGGGCTGTTCCAGTCGTTGGGGATCGACACGGTGGTCTGCGGGCCCGGCTCGATCGAGCAGGCGCACAAGGCCGACGAGTTCGTCAGCCGCACGCAGCTGCAGAAATGTCTGGATCTGCTGGACCGGCTGGGCGACCGGTTGTGAGGGGGTTTCGGACCGCTTGCGCGGTCCGATCC
>NZ_JARGYC010000159.1 GCF_029168335.1 Psychromarinibacter sediminicola | reverse complement strand
CCGCCCAATCCGCAACCGACACGCCCGTCGCTCCCTGTCAGCCCCAACAATGACACAGAGGCACAATCGCACATGAAATGAAACTGAAGTACTAGGCTGTACGTCATAAAGCGGGGTCTCGACTGGTTCGACGTGCAACTCGATGCGGACTTCCCCGCCGCTACTGCCAGTGAACCGCGACCAGGCACTATACCTGTAGCGTTAAAGATGCACCAAAAAGAATGAAGATTCTAACAATCAGGATCATAGCCAAACTTTTCAAAATCAATCCGAAAATGCTCAAAAATTGCCTTCTTGCTCCGATCACTCAATTTCTCGCTTCGACGCAGCGACTTATCACTTTCATTGTGGCGACCAACTTCTGCAGTGATTCCAGTATTTTTCTGTACAATATGCCATTTTTCTGAAAGCTCCTCAAGTTTTATGACCTCCTGCACGATAATAGATCCTGAATCGTCAGAGATCCAATTCATGCAAGGCCCGAACATCAAAGGATTATCCAGATACGCCGTATCTTTTTCAATGTAGCAGCGCTCAACCCATTGATTTAATGTGAGGTGCCTATCACCAAGCCCCGTTTGGTTCGTTTTTACTCGATAGCTATAATGCGACGCGACTTTGTCATAAGGGTGTCGGATAGTACAAAACGTAAACTTCTCTTTCCAGCGATTCTCGCCAATTCGGGCTCTCCTTTCCTTTGCCGTATCATGTATGGTAAACGGAATTCCGAGCGCTCTCTGAATACTTGTGCCGCCGCATTTATTGATGTGTATAAATACAAAATTTTGAAAGTATTTTTGATAGAGGATATACCGATCATCTCTTCCAACTCCCAATCCGTCTCGGATTTTTTTCGCTGTGGTAAGAAATAGATTCTGTCGCATTTTGATCGCTCTTTGTTCACACATAGTTATGGAGCGTCTGATCTACCAGCTTGGCTTCGTCGGTTTAGCTAATTCGAGGCGTCGTGATGCGACGCGCACGCGACCTGACGCTTGTTCCCCGAGGGACGGCCAAGGCAGTCGACACATGGTGGCGATTGGCCACGCTGCACGACACTGGATCGGCCGTGGGGCGTTTTCCATCTGCATCGCGCGGGATTCCCCTCGACCCGGGCCGCTGTCCGGCAAAGCCGCAGAAGTCGTGTCGTGTAGCATGGCGATTGGCCGGCACACGATCAAAAAGACCGGAAAGTCGTGTGGTTCCCTGGACATTGTAGCTCACTTATCCAACGGTTTTAGTCTAGTACAAGAGGTTGGAGTCTTGTTTAAGATAAGCATCGCTAGATTCCAATTCCAAGTGTGACACCCGGTATAGCCGGGATCGCCATGGGACAGAGATACAGCCAGTTCACACTTGGGGAGCGTTGCCGCCTACGCGGCCTGATGGAGACTGGTCTTTCGAAGACGGAGATCGCGCGCCGGTTGGGCCGGCACCGTAGTACGCTCGACCGGGAGCTCGGGAGGAACAGCAACGTCGACGGCTATCGCCCGGAGACGGCGGACCGGCGGGCCTGGGCGCGAAGGTTCAGAGGATCGCGGATCGAGCGCTCCACCCGCCTCAGCGCCCACATCGAGGACCGTCTTGCCATGGGATGGTCGCCCGAGCAGATCGCCGGGCGGATGGAACTGGAGGAAGTCGAGCACAGCGTCTGTACAGAGTCCATCTACCGCCATGTCTTCAGCCCGACCGGCCGGCGCGCCGGCCTGCCCAGGCTCCTGCCGCAGCGCAAATCGCGCCGAGGACGACGGGCTCGGAACGGCCGCCGCGCCCCGTCGATCCCGAACCGTACGCCCATCTCCCAAAGGCCCGGCAGCGTGGTGGACCGGCAGGAGTTCGGTCACTGATGGTGTGGATACCTCACCCCGCAACGGCATCGCGATGTGCCAAGATGGTGATGTTGAAAGCACCAGAATGGAGGAGGTATCCGTGGAAGAGGTTACAATCATCGGGATCGACTTGGCAAAGTCGGTCTTTCATCTGCACGGTGCGACAGCATCCGGGAAGCCGGTGTTCCGCAAGAAGCTGTCGCGAGCGCAATTCATACGGTTCATCGGTGATCAGCCGCCGTGCCTGGTGGCCATGGAAGCCTGTGCATCATCGCACTATTGGGGCCGGGAGATCCTGAAGCTGGGCCACGAGGTGCGCCTCATCCCGCCGATTTACGTTAAGCCTTTCGTCAAAAGGCAAAAGAACGACGCCAATGATGCCGAGGCCATGGTCGAAGCCGTTGTTCGCCCGACCATGCGTTTCGTGTCCGTGAAATCGGCCGAACAGCAGGCACGCTCAATGGTCTTCAAGACGCGCGACCTGTTTGTCCGGCAGCGCAATGCCATCATCAACGCGTTGCGCGGACACCTGATGGAATACGGCATCATCGCCCCCGCCGGTCGAACCTTCGTGAAGAAGCTCGCGAAGAAGATCGAGGCCCCCGAGAGCGACTTGCCGCCGGGCGTCATCGAACTTTGCCGCCTGCATCTCGATCAGCTCGATATTCTGGACGGCAAGATCATCGAGATCGAACGCCGCCTGAAGGACGAAGCGAGATCGGACCCGCAGACGATCCGCTTGCAGACAGCACCGGGTGTCGGCCCTGTCACAGCCATGGCGATCCAGGCCTTTGCTCCACCGATGGAAGGGTTCCGAACGGGGCGGGATTTTTCGGCATGGCTTGGCCTCGTCCCTGTCCAGAAATCTACCGGTGGCCGACAAATTCTGGGGCGGACCTCGAAAATGGGCCAACGGGACATCCGAAGGTTGCTAATCATTGGTGCCATGACGCGGATCAGGTGGGCAGTGAAGAACGGACCTCCGAAAGGCTCCTGGCTTGAACAGATGCTGGCGCGCAAGCCTCGTATGCTGGTCGCTATCGCGCTCGCGAACAAGA
>NZ_JARGYC010000158.1 GCF_029168335.1 Psychromarinibacter sediminicola | reverse complement strand
TCCTCCAGGTTCAGCGTCATCGCCGACAGCTCGGCATCGGCATCCGCCAGCCGCTCGCGCAGCGCCTCCGCCGCCGCCGCTTCGGCCAGCCGCGCTGCCTCCTCGTCGCTCAGGTCGGTTTCCAGCTCCGACACCCGGGCGCGCAGTTCCTCGACGGCGGCCGCCTCCGCCAGCCGCGCCGCCTCGGCCTCGTCCAGCTCGGTCTGCGCCGCCTCCAGCTCGCGCCGCAGCTCCTCCAGCGCCGCCTGCTGGGCCAGCCGCTCGGCGTCGGTCTCGTTCAGCGTTGTCTCCAGCTGCGAGAGCCGGGAGCGCAGCGACGACTGAGCCGAAGCCCAAGCGAATTCGACAAGCTCCTGGGCCTCACTCCGGGTGCAAAGCGACTTGCTCTCGCTCTCCGCGCCGACTTCAAGCAATTCACCTTCCGAGAAGCGAAGAAACCCGTCGTCCGTACGGAAGAAGTAGACGCCGGGAGCGCTTTCCCATCCATCCACGAGATTTCGGCCCCCTTCCGTCGTGCCGCCTTCTTCGGATGATGCCGCCAGTGTCAGACTTGCTCTGCCATCCGCTTGCCTTTGCAAGAGCGCCATTCGGTCGCCGTCGCCGCACGAAAAGAGAAGGATGGCGTTCTGCTGCGCCGGGAGCTCTTGCCCCCAGGATGCTGCGGCAAGAAAGAGCGCAGGAAGCAGCGCCAGAGAACCCGAGTGTATCATCTTCCGAAATATCTCCTCTAAACGTGTGACTTCGCAGCAATCGGGAGCGGACGCACCGCCAATCTGACTTTCCGAGAACCTTCAGTTGCAGGGCTGACACCAGAATTCGCAACCGTCGGGCCAGCGCCGAGCGAGCCCCTCGGAAATCAGGATGTCACCAACGTCAACGCCATCCCTTCGGACAACCGCGACAGTACGACCGTATTGGTCCTCCCCAGTCCGCTCGATTGATATCTGACCGCTGTTCAAGAGCTGCAGCAATCGTTCTGAGGCTCGGTCAGCAAGGCTTCTTTCGCGCTCGCCTCCGCACAGATTGGTCTGAGGCTCCGGCGTGTCATAGCCCTGCATCCGTATCTTCTCGCCTTCGTACCAAAACGTATCTCCGTCCACGACGCATGTATCGCGTGGGCCGGAATCGCACATTTCGATTGCTTGGGCCGGCGCAGCTAAGATGGCGATGGCAAAAAGAGCATGCTTCATATGGCGACCCCCATGTTTCGGCGGAGTATGGCTCGCCTTGTCATCGATGTTCAAGGAACGTCCCGAGTACGATTGGTTAACGCGAAAGAGAACAGAATTAGTACGTGATAGCTCCCCGGGAAACGAACTGCCCGAGCACGTCCCCGCCAAGCACCAAACGCCAAATCGACGTTGTGCCAGTGAGGGGGCGCGCTTCCCACGACGGCGGCGGGGACCATGGACGCGGCAGGTCTCGAGAAAAGTTATGCTCTTTTCATTTTCCCGCCAACCAAACGCCCTAAACCTTGCTATGCTGCTCTCTGGGGTGCGCTGCGAAACCGAACGAAAGACATAGAATGCAACAGCATATGGGCATTGAATTGGGTGCCGACCTTGACGCCAATCTGTTTTCGGAGCTTTCGCCCTCTGGATTCTTTTTCGCCATCCGTATCAGCTTTGCCCTCCCCATGTTCGAGCAGAACCGGTTCCCTGCGGACTGGGTAGAGACCTTTGGCAAGCGCGGCTACGTGATGGCCGACCCGGTCATGAACTGGCTGTACGCCTCCACAGGAGCGGTGCGCTGGAGTGAGATCAACATCCCCGACCCGCGGGGCGTCCTGGACCATGCAGCGGAGTTCGGACTGGTTTATGGTGCGGCGGTCTCCTGCATCGATCAAGAGTCTCACGGCCAGCGCAGTTTCGGCTCTTTCGCCCGGCCGGATCGAGAGTTTGAGGATGACGAAATCGCAGTACTTCAGCGGACTCTGCAGGGCTTGCATGATTCGTACATACCTCCGACGAATCTCACGCGGGCGGAACTGGAGGCGCTCGGAATGATCAAGAACGGCCTTCTGATGAAGGAAATTGCGTGTCTTCTTGGTGTCAGTGAGGGGGCGGTAAAGCAGCGGCTAAAGAACGCGAAATCCAAGCTGAACGCTAAGACTAGTACCCATGCGGCCACCATGGCCACAAGTTATGGTTTGATCTGACATCGTTTCCAGACAATCCACGCTGTGGATAAATTTGCCGGTCTGTGGAAAATTTGTTCACAATGAGGCGTAAATTGGGCTAAATCCCCCTCCTGGAAGGGGGCGCCCATGCATACCATCACATTCGACCTGTCGACCTTGCACGAGCACGGGCCAGCCTATTTCCAGTACCTGGCCCTGCGAAAGCGGTTTTTTGTGGACGCCCTGAAGTGGGACATTCCGCATGACGACCGCTACGAGATGGACCAGTACGACAACCCAACGGCTTGGTATTCGCTCTGCGTGCGCGACTGCGAGGTTATCGGCGGTACTCGGGTAATGCCCACCACATCACGCTGGGGCAAGCATACCTACATGCTGCGCGATGCGCGCGAGGGCACCTTGGATACGATCCCGCGCGAGGCCATGGCCGCCGACATCGTGTCTCCGTTCGTCTGGGAGATGACGCGGCTGGTCATCTCGCCGGACCTGAAGACGCAAAGCGACCGTTCCGCCTGCCTACAAGCTATCGGTAATGGGCTCTACGACATCGCCGCCGGGAACGGCGTAGCGGAGTACATGGGAATCTCGGCCGTCGCACTGATCCGTGTGCTGCGTCAACTCGGCTTCCCACTGGAGCGCGCGGGCGAGCCGTATCACGATCCGGCCGACAAGAGGAATTACACTGTAATGCGGATGCCCGTCGTGCTGCCCGGCCAACAGCTTATGGCAGCCGAGTGACTCCGCAGCGCGCTTCCTCGGCTTCAATCGTCAGTATCGCCGCGGCGGTTTCTGGTCGTACCCCGTTTCTAAGCGCTTCGTCGACCAAGGATCTTACTGCCTCCCGAAGCTCCGTTGCGCTTCCAGGCGTTGCTGGCATTCTCTTCTACTC
>NZ_JARGYC010000157.1 GCF_029168335.1 Psychromarinibacter sediminicola | reverse complement strand
CCCCCCCCCCCCGGGGTGTCATGCTGCCTCTACTGGACTGCATCGACCGAACGGACATCGGAGTTGAGAGGCGCCTTCGTGACGGCCGCAATCGAGAGTTACATCTTCTACGAGATCGCTGCGCTGCTCGTCCTTGCGGCCGGGATCGGGTTCGTCGGGCTTCTGCTGCGTCAGCCCCTGATCGTGAGCTTCATCGCGGTTGGGATCGTCGCCGGCCCTTCCGTTCTCGATATCGCGCATTCCGACGAGCAGATCGACCTGCTGGCCGAACTGGGCATCGCGGTCCTTCTGTTCCTCGTCGGTCTGAAGCTCGACTTCAACCTCGTGCGAACGCTCGGTCCCGTGGCGCTCGTCACCGGCCTCGGACAGGTGATCTTCACCACCGTCTTTGGCTTCCTGATAGCAATCGCGCTCGGGCTCGACGCGTTGACCGCGATCTATGTCGCGATCGCGCTGACCTTCTCGTCCACGATCATCATCGTGAAGCTTCTGTCCGACAAGCGCGAGATCGATGCGCTGCATGGGCGGATCGCGCTCGGGTTCCTCATCGTGCAGGACATCGTCGTCGTGATCGCGATGATCGCGCTTTCGGCCATCGGCGTGGGCGGTGCCAGAGAGGGGGAGGGGGCGACCGGGGATGTCCTGCTTGTGCTGGGTTACGGACTGGCAATGCTGGCCTTCGTGGTGGTCTTCATCCGCTACGTCGCCAATCCGCTGGTCGAACGGCTGAGCCGCGCACCGGAACTCCTGGTCTCCTTCGCGATCGGCTGGGCCGCGCTGCTCGCGGCGGTCGGCCATTATCTGGGGTTCGGGAAGGAACTGGGCGGCCTGCTCGCAGGTGTCTCGCTCGCCTCCACGCCGTTTCGCGAAGCCATCGCCGCGCGGCTGGCGAGCCTGCGCGACTTCCTGCTGCTCTTCTTCTTCATCGCGCTTGGCGCCTCGCTGGACCTGTCGGTGCTGGGGGCAAGCGTCGGCCCGGCGATTGTGCTCGCGCTCTTTGTCCTGATCGGCAACCCGCTGATCGTGCTCGCGATCATGGGCGCCATGGGCTACCGCAAACGCACGGGATTCCTGGCCGGGCTGACCGTCGCGCAGATCAGCGAGTTCTCCCTGATCTTCATGGCGATGGGTGTCTCCTTCGGTCACGTGGCAGAGGATGCGCTCGGTCTCGTCACGCTCGTGGGGCTCATGACCATCGCGGCCTCGACCTACATGATCACCTATTCCCACCAGCTCTACAGCGCCTTCGAGCCGGTGCTCGGGCTGTTCGAGCGGCGCCGACCGAAGGCGGAAGACCATGGCGGGACCGAGGCCGCCCGCCCGCACGACGTTATCCTGTTCGGGCTTGGCCGCTACGGGATGGGCATCGCATCGGCGCTGCGTGACAGCGGCAAGCGCATCCTGGGCGTCGACTTCAGCCCCGAGGCCGTGCGACACGCCCGCGCGCAGGGCTTCGACGTCGTATTCGGCGACGCGACCGACCCGGAATTCCTCGCCCATCTACCGCTTGCGCGGGCGGAGTGGCTGGTCCTCGCCGTGCCCGAACACGACACCGGGCTTACCCATGAGGATCCCCGGCACGCGCTCCTCAGGGGCATTCGCGATCTCGGGTACACCGGCAAGACCGCGGTCGCCGCGCATCGGGATGCCACGGCCGACGCGCTGCGGGCCGAACAGGCGGATCTCGTCCTGATGCCCTATCGAGACGCCGCCTTTGCCGCGGCCCGGATGATCGCGCGGGGCGCGCCTGCCCCCGAGCACGCGATGGAGGATCCCGAAGGCCAGAAGGAACTGCCGGCATGACAGTGGGACACGGCAAGCCCAGGAAGATACTTGCGGTTGCGGATACCGGCGCGACACAGATCGCCGTCGAAAGTGCGCTGACCCTCGCCGAGAGGCACGATGCGTCGCTGGAGGTCATCGCCTGCGTCGAGCCTCCGAACGATCTATCGATCCTCTCCCGCCTTTCCGGCGAGGATCCCGACAGGCTGATCGAGCAAGCCGTGGAACAGACCCGCAAGGAGGTCGGCGCTCGGCTGGCAGAGATCGCCCCGGACCGGCCGGTCGATGTCTCCGTCTCGGTCGGCAAGGCCTATCTGGAGATCATCCGGCACGTCGTCGCTTCGGGGTGCGATTTCGTCGTCAAGAAGGCCGAGCCGCTTTCCGGCATCGACCGTTTCCTGTTCGCCAGCACCGACCAGCATCTGCTGCGGAAATGTCCATGCCCCGTGTGGCTGCAGACACCAACGGCGCCACGGCGCCCGCGACGTGTTCTGGCGGCGGTGGATCTCGATACAGCGGATGCCGATGAGCCCGAGACGCTGGCCGCGTTGAACACGCGCGTTGTCGACGCCGCTTGCACGATTGCTGTCGCTCAGGACGCAGAGGTCACCGTTCTTCATGCCTGGGACGCCCCGGGCGAGGGCATGGTCTGGGCGTTTTCGAGCGGGAGCAACGCACGTCTGTCTTCCGACCGCTACGTGAACGAAGTCCTCGGCATCCGGCATCGGGCAATGGATCGTTTTCTTGCGCAGCTGCGCGTGGCCGGCACACCGCGGCCTCGCCTCGTTCCGCGTCTGGTACGCGGGGCCCCCGAGACGGTCATCCGCGAACAGAGCCGCGCGATCGGTGCGGACGTGGTCGTGATGGGCACCGTGGCACGAACGGGCTTGAGCGGTGTCTTCATCGGCAATACGGCCGAGAACATTATCAACAGCCTCGAATGCCCGATCCTCGCCGTAAAGCCCGAAGGCTTTGTCAGCCCGCTTCTGAGCGGATGATTCCGTGGCTGGCGGGACAGAGCGGAAAGCGTGCGCCAGTTACTCCCAGCATCACTCGAAAGGGTCGCCAGACGTCGGTAGCGCACACGGTAATACCGGCTCCCGCTTGGTCATCCGGGCAGAGCCAAAAAGTAATCAGCACGAAGTGCTATCTGCCTTTAAATCTACGGAAACATCGGAGTTGGATACGGAACAAGTCGTTACCAGAATTCACGTCACTGGCTCGGTAGTCCACCGTCCGGGCTGACGGCTCCTGCCCGACCTCAAACGTACGTCCAGTTGCTTCGATCGCAGCCCGCAAAGCTGCCATTCGCTGCACATGCGAAAGCTTTAGCCTGAGGGACTTCGGGGTAGTGCCCCACCGGGTGGTGTAGGAGGCCGCGCGCGGAGCCATCTGGCGTAGCGCAGCGCGCGGCCTGTCTGGTGGCCACCGCGCTTCTTCG
>NZ_JARGYC010000156.1 GCF_029168335.1 Psychromarinibacter sediminicola | reverse complement strand
GTCATTCGGGGTTGATCCTGAAGTCGTTGCCTTCAGGCAGGAGCTGGCCGCCATCGACGATGATCGTCGTGCCGGTGATGAAGGCTGCCTCGTCCGAGGCGAGAAAAAGGAAGGCGTTGGCCACGTCTTCCGGGGTGCCCATACGGCCCAACGGAATTGCGTCGGCCATCGCCTGGATGAACTCGCCGCTGCGGTGCGCCTTCATGCCTTCCGTGAGGATATTGCCCGGCTCCACGCCGTTCACCGTCACGCCGTAGCCTGCGAATTCGAGCGCGGCGGCGCGAATGAAACCGTTGATGCCGGCCTTGGTGGCCGAGTAGTGGCCGTGCCCGGGGCTGGTCACATGCGTCCCCGTAATGGACGAGGTGAACAGGATGCGGCCGGATTTCTGTGCCTTCATCGGCTTCACCGCGGCGCGCGCGGCGTGAAAGCAGCCGCCCAGGTTGACGGATATGACCCTGTCCCACTCTTCGGGGCTGGTGTTCTCGATCAGCGTCCACGGGTAAATGCCTGCATTCTGCACCAGGACGTCGAGCCGGCCGAACCGCTCCAGTGTCGCCGCGACGGCGGCCTCGGCCTCTTCGGCGCGTGAGACATCGGCGCGCAGGTAGAGGCCGCCCAGGTCGGCGGCGTGCCGTTCGCCCGCGGCGTCGTCGAGGTCGGCGATGGCGATGTCGGCCCCTTCCTGCGCAAAACGGGCCGCGACCGCGCCGCCGATGCCGCGCGCGCCGCCGATCACCAGGGCCACCTTGCCCTGCAGCCGTCCGCTCATAACAGTTTCTCCCTCAGCTTCAGTTTCAGCGTGTCGAGCAACACGGCCGCCAACACCAGCCCGCCGAGGATCATCTGGGTAAAGTGTGCCGGCAGGCCCATCAGGTTGATCGCCGTATGGATCGAGTAGATCAACAGCACGCCTGCATAGACGCCGGGGAGCCGGCCGATCCCGCCCTTGAGGCTGACGCCGCCGATCACCACCGCCGCGAAGGCGTTGAACAACATGCCGACGCCAAGGTTCGCGGTGGCGCCGGACGTGCGGATCGCCAGCAGCCAGCCCGCGAGCCCGGCGAGCACCCCCGCCACGACGAAGCTGGTCCACAGGATCCGGTTGCTGTTGATGCCGGCGCGGAAGGTCGCGTCCTGGTTGCCGCCGACGAGGGTGACGTAGCGGCCGAACGGGGTCTTGGCCATCACCAGGGCAGCGACCACGAAGCAGCCGACCGAGATCCAGGCGAGCAGCGGAATCCCCAGGATATCCTCCATTCCGACGACGCGGATCGAGGGGTGCAGGCTTTGCGCGCTGCGCCCGCCCGAGATCGCGACCACAAGCCCACGGACCCAGATGAACGAGGCCAGGGTGACGATAAACGCGGCCATGCCGATGCGGACGGTGAAAAAGCCGTTGATGAAGCCGATGATCCCGCCGACCACCAACGCCAGCAGCAGCGACACCGGCAGCATCAGCCAGGCCGGCTGCAACTCGATGCCCAGACCGATGCCGTTCGAGGCGAACAAGAGCCCGGTGACCATGGCGCTGAGCGCGGCCGTGGACTCGACCGAAAGGTCGAGATTGCCCGAGATGATGACGATCGCAAGCCCGATCGCCATTACCCCGACGAAGGTGGATTGCTCGAAGATGTTGGCGAAGATGCCGAACTGGAAGAAATGCGGAACCGTCAGGGAAAAGATCGTCAGCACGACGATCAGCATCAGCCAGACAAGATTGTCGAGCAGGAATTCTATGGTGGCGCGCCGCGCTGGTGACATCGGGGAGACCTTGTTGGGGCAGGGCGCCGGGCCGCCCGGGCGGCCCGGCGCTTCGCGTGTCCGCGATTACTCGACGGGCTCGATCGGCCCCTCGGGCGCCTGGAGGTTGCCCCAGAAACGCGGATTGTCGACGTTCTCGGCAGTGATCGCGGCGCCGGGGATCTTGATGGTCGGGCCCCAGTCCTCGATCGTCAGCTCGGACTCCAGGCCGAGGACGTCGTAGGTGCCCGGCTCAATCTCTTCGCCGTTCACCACCTTGTCGGCGAACATCGCCAGCGCGGCGGCCTGGGCATAGAGCGGCTGCTCGACCTCGACCTGCTCCCAGCCCTGGCGGATCAGGTCCAAGCCAACGGGCGCGCCGTTCGACGACACCAGCATCACGTCGCCCGGTTCCTTGCCGGCCGATTCCAGCGACGCCACCGCGGCGACGGCCAGGTGCGCGGCATGCACGAAGATCAGGTCGATATCCGGGTTGGCCTGCAGCTGGTCGGACACGATCGCGCCGGCGTTCGATGCCTCCCACTGCATCGCCGGCTTGGTGATGATCTCCACGTCCGGGTACTCCGCCATCCGTTCCTCGAAGCCTTTCTGGATGTCGAGCGTGTAGGGATCGCCGGGATCACCGAGCACCTGGAGCACGGTGCCCGAGACCGAGCCGTTCTTCTCTTCCAGAAGCCGCTGGATCTCGCCGGCGGCCACGTGACCGATCTCGATGGTGCCGGCGACGGAGGTGAAATCGGACTCCGTCGAGGTGATCTGCCGGTCGAAGATCATCACCGGGATCCCGGCGTCGCGCGCCTTGTCGATGAACGGCGCGAGCGCGTTGAAGTCGACGGCGGCAAGCACGATCGCCGCCGGGTCGGTCAGGATGGCGGTGTCCATCTGGCTTTGCTGCCGGTCGGTCTTGTTGTCCGCGTTCAGCGTCTCGACCTCGTAGCCGACCTGTCCAAGAAAGGTCTCGATGGCGCTGACCGACTCCGTCTGGAACTCGTCCAGCAGGGTCGGCACCATGTAATAGATCGTCCCCTTGTCCTGGGCGACCGTCGAGGTCGCGAGCGTCAGGCTGGCGATGGCAGCCCCAATCAGTGTCTTCACGGCCTTTCTCATAACCTGGACTCCTTTCCTTCGCTTGCCGGGCCACGGTTCTCCCCTTCCCCTTCCGCTCCGGCGCCGGACAGGGTTCCTCCGGTGATCAGGTCGATCACCTCTTCGGGGGTCGTCTCGCTGCGTCTGATGTCGCCGGCGACCGTCCCCTGCCGGATCACCACGATCCGGTCGGCGACGCGGAACGCCTGCTCCATGATGTGGGTGATGACGATGACGCCGATCCCGCGCGCGGCGACCTGGCGGATCATCTCCAGGCCCCGCCGGGTCTGTTCCACGCCGAGCGCCGCGAACGGCTCGTCGAGCAGCACCAGCTTGCCGCCCCAGTGAACGAAGCGGTTGAGTTCGATCGCCTGGCGCTGTCCGCCGGACAGATGCTCGACATTCGTGCGCAGCGAGGGAATGCTTGTGCCCGCGTCGGC
>NZ_JARGYC010000155.1 GCF_029168335.1 Psychromarinibacter sediminicola | reverse complement strand
TGGCCGTTTTCTACGGCCGCAGCCCATCATGTGCACAGGAAAAGGCCGCGGCGTGACGCTCATGAGCGTTGCCAGCTATAGTTCACGGATGACTACTTCGCCTTCCAGCCGTCCCTCAGCAACGCATGGTATTGATTATCGCCGCAGATTCGCCGCGATGTCATCCTGATCGTGCCAGAATCGATGGCCATTCTCCTCGAATGTAAACGTTTTGTGTAATTCCAAGTATTGGAGGAAGCGGGGAATCCACCCACCACCCAGGTCACCTTACGGGGAAGAAATGACCAAGGCACCAAAACTTACGTTCTCAGCCCTCGCATTGATCGCTCTCAGTGCGAACACAGCCCATGCAGATGTCGCAGACGATGTTGCAGCCAACGTTGCCCTCTTCGAGCGACTTATGGACTGCTCGGCGTCCGCTTCATTCTATGAAGAAGGATTTGACCAGGAAAGTCCCTGCCGACAATGGTTTCTCGACGTAAGCGCGCAGCGCGCCGCCGAAACCGACATTCTGGCGGCCGGATATGACTGCACGGCCGACGAGTTGTTGATGGCAGGGCACATGCGCTGGGTCGGCGACGCCGAGTCCTTCGCGGCCGTGGAAGACAAGATGGAAATCTGTCGCCAGCAGCTCACCGAGTAGCTCGCAAGGCCACCGTTCGCGGTGGCACTCGCTCAAGAAATGCTCGCCTCCGCGGCGACGGGTCGTTCCCGACATTGCGCTATTACGCGAAACCGGTTCGCCAGGACGCAACCTGGCGCGGACCGTCGCTCGCGATGAAAGCGCGTCGGGCGGCATGGTAAGGGGAGCTATCGCCATGACTGTAATAAAGCGCTTTTTTCGAGAAGATCAGGGCACCGCAACCATCGAGACGGTGCTCATGCTGCCTCTTCTGATCGCGATCTTGTCGTTAACAGTGGATTTGTCTTTGATTTTCAACTCACGTGCGGAAGTTCTGCGTATCATGCAGGACACTAACAGGAATGTCTCGATTGGTCGGATCGAGGACGCGCAGACGGCAGAGTCCTACGTCAAGACCAAGATCAGCCATCTGGCGCCCAATGCCATGGCCCAGGCGACGATCACTGCCGGTGTCATCAACACGACCGTATGGATACCCGCCAGCGACCTGATGATGACTGGCTTCTTCGACTCCATTTTGCGCATCACGCTGACGCTGTCCGCGCAACACATGATTGAAGACTGGGAGGCGTAGGCAATGCTCGGAATAATACGCTTCTATCGCGACGAGGACGGAGGGATCATACCGTTCAGCCTGATCCTAGTGGTGTTGTTCTTCATCGTAGGCGGCATCGCCGTGGACGTCTCGAACGCCTATCAAAGCCGTACTCAGCTTCAGGTGGCCGCCGACTCGGCTGCGCACGCGGCCCTGATGACACGGGAATTCTACCCGCAGGACGAAGCGCAGGCCAAAGGTGTCGAGATCGCCAAAGGCGCCATGCCCGACGGGTCCTATGGCGGGGTGATCCAGGCGGAGGATATCCAGTTCGGGTTCTGGGACGAGGATGCCGAGGTCTTCACCTATTCCTCCGGCTCCCGGATGGCCGTCCTTGTGGACACCGCCCGCATCAGCGCCCGAAACAACCCCGAGCCGACCTATTTCCTCAAGTTCATCGGCCTAAACAAATGGGACATTCGCAGTCAGTCCGTGTTCGTCACCTATTATCCGACATGCTTGAGCGAAGGCATCGTCGGTGAGGACGTGGTCGATGTGCAATCGAACAACCTCTATATCGAGGGCTACTGCGTCCATTCGAACACCCTTGTCTCGCTGAACTCGAACAACGTGTTTCAGGACAACACGATCGTCTCCATGCCGGACGTCCGCGATCTGGACGGCCCAAGCGACATGTTCGACTCGAACGAGGGCTTGGAAGCTGCCCTGCGCGACGGCTCCTACAAGCTCCGCATTCTACAGCGTATCCAAGATATCTATGAAGGGGTTCAAACGACCAACGACGTGTACTCACGTGATTACATCAACAGCTCGTCCATAATCGACTTGAAGCGGAACCAGAAGCTCGACGGCTCGGTATTCACACCGGGACGCATCCACAGGATCTGGTGCACTTCGCAAAATCAACATGCCAACATCCACAACGGGACGGCCCTGAGCCAAGTTGTCATTATCACGAATTGTAAGATGAATTTTGGCCAAGGCGTTTCCCTCGAGGACGCTGTGGTGGTCAACCTGAACACCAGCGATAACTCGTTCGGCGCCGCCTCGGGCGTGCGCCTGGGGCGTGACGACAACTGCGCCACGGGCGGCGGGGCACAACTGGTGACCATGGGCGGCCTGGAAGTGCCGGCCGATCTGCAGATGTACGGTGGCCAGATCATCGCGCAAAAGGACATCGCCTTCACCTCGAACGCCGACGGGATTCAGGGCGCGTCCTTCGTTGCGGGTGGACGGGTCGACGCCACCACCAACGGCGTGATGGGCTTCTGCGGCAACGGCATGGAGGACAATTTCGAGGCGGCCTACTTCAGGATGGCCTTTTGACCGTCGCATAGCACTCGTCGCCTGAGGCATCGTGGCGCGCGTCCTGACCTGGGGCATCGGTGTCGGGCGCGCGTCCTCAACCGGGCGGTTGCGCCCGACTTGGCATTGCGCTCGTCGACCGCCGGTCCGCTAGGCGGACAATGCGGCCTGTCGTCCGCCTCGCCCGAGTGGCCCCCGTCTAAGACAGCAGCTTCTCGAACGCCTTGTTGGCGGGCAGTCGGATGCTGCCCTCGCGAAGCCCGAGGAGGCGGTCGAATGCCTGCTGCTCGGCGCGCAGCCGGCGCGCAAGTCTCTCTTCCGCCGCCGCCCGCCGGCCCTCCTGCGCCGCGTCGTGGATGTCGATGAACGCCAGCCACCTCGTTCTTGCGACCTGCAGGAAAAGATCGGCCGTCACGTCGATATCTGCCAGATCGAGAACGCCCTGCGCCACGCCTTCCGACAGCAGCTCTCTCAGGCCGGGAAGCGACCGCCGGCCGCTCTCCTGGCTCAGCTTCGTGAAAACCGACCGGTTTCCCGGACGCCGCACGAGGCGCACGATGCCGATGACCTCTTCGGTGTGATCGAGCTCCCAGCTCATCGCGTCCCACAGATAGCGCGAGATACGCTCGACCACGCTCGCCCCGTCGGTCTCGGCCCCGGTGGTCGCGGCCGCGGTCGCGGCATCGGCGAAACGGCGGACCAGGGCTTCGAGGATATCCTCCTTGGAGGAGAAGTGGTGGTAGAACCCCCCTTTCGAGAGTCCGGCTTCGCCAAGGATCTCGCTGACCGTGAGCGCCTCCCAACCGCGCGAGGCTAGCAGGCGCGCGGCGGCATCGAGGATGGCGGATCGGCGCTCTTCCGCGGACAGGCGAAGGCGAGCGGGCATGTGACGTCCTCCGGGTATTGCAACATGTCGATCCGT
>NZ_JARGYC010000154.1 GCF_029168335.1 Psychromarinibacter sediminicola | reverse complement strand
GAGTAGAAGAGAATGCCAGCAACGCCTGGAAGCGCAACGGAGCTTCGGGAGGCAGTAAGATCCTTGGTCGACGAAGCGCTTAGAAACGGGGTACGTCCAGAAACCGCCGCGGCGATCCTGACGATTGAAGCCGATGAAGCGCGCCGCGGAGGCTGGGGGGATGCATGAGCTGAAACAGGATAATCCCTGCGCTCACGATACACGCTAGAGTTGCCTTGACGCACCAAGGCTCGCTTTATACGCTTTTCTGGCGAAGACGTTCGGTTTGTCGCACGTTTCCGTATGGGGATACTTCGACATGCGGCCGACAGGGAAATCCAATCCGCGCGGTCGGCATTACCGTCGGCGATCCATTGTAAATGTGACGCCAACGGATTCTCTGCTTTCCGGCATCGGCTCGGGGCGGCCTCAGATTGCTTCGGTTCTGCTTCTGCCGCCGCTTCTCTGTCTGCATGTTTCGTTGTGCTTGGCTGATACGTTCACCTTGGGGCGCCAGCATCTTGCGAAGTATTCGCCGCGGCGCTGGAGGCTGATAGGACAGCGGAGCACCGTCAAAATGGTTCTCGCTGTGATAGGGCTCTTGGTGGTGAGCTACTGGGTCATGGGTGCCCACCCGACGGACCAGATGGTAGAATTCAAGGTAAGATAACGGACTAAGGGATGCTTCGCGGCGAACGAACCGCCGGCCGGAATCCCAAGCCCATTTCAGACTTTCAATTTTTGGCAATGTTCGGGCGGACAGCCTGCATATCACCCACGGGTCCGCCAGATTCGGCTTTTGCATGATCATTCTCCGGTGGCGTTTCGAGTTCGAACACCTTTCGCGCCTTTTCGGTGAATCCGAAGCGCGCGATGTAATCGAGCAGCAAATCCTTCAGTTCCTGATCGGTTGCTGCCATGTCGCCCTGCTCGCATTGCCTTCGCCGCCCCACGTTCGCTTCGAAAAGGTTAACATCCGGTTAACGAAGTCCAGGAAACCGCCTCGGACAGTCAGGGAGGAGAAGATGAAAGTCGCATTCAATCGAGAAGACGAGCGACTGGAGGTACTGGCCAAGCTTGCCGGCGCCCCCATGCCAATGCGGGCGGCGCTGATCGAGGAATACAGTAAGCGCTCCGAGGCGGCCTTCGCGCCGGGCACGCGCCGATGCTACCACCAGATCATCCGGTCATTCAAAGGCTGGTGCGCTGAAAACGGCCACGACGGCGAGCCCCCCGTCAGCCCAATCATTGTTGCCGAGTATGTCGATGCGCTCGGCGGGAAAATCCGCGCCACCACGATTGAGAACCGTCTCTGGGCCATCGCGGAGATGCACCGCTCCGCGTTTGAAGTCTCGCCATGCCGGCACCGACTCGTGGAGCTGGCGCTGATGTCGGTGAAGCGGAAGTACGGGGCGGCTGTCCGTCAGGCACCAGCCCTTGGCAAGAAGGACGTCTTGGCGGCCATTGACCGTCTTGGCGACAGCCCGGCCGCCGTCAGGAACAAGGCGCTACTGTGGATCTTGACGGATAGCTGGTGCCGGGCTTCGGAGCTTGTGGCCTTCAAGGTGCGCGACATCTGTCGGCAGGAGGACGGAACCAGCCTGCTGTTCGTGTCCCGTTCGAAGACCGACCCGTACGGTCAGGGCGCCTACGCCTTCTTGTCCGAGGCAGGCACGATGGCTGCTCTGCAGTGGATCGAATTGGCGGACCTGGAGCCTGACGATCCGCTGATCACCAAGTCTCAGCCTGGCGGAGAAAGGACTCCGCTCAACACCGCAACGGTTTCGCGCATCATAAAGCGCTGCATCGGGCGCAAGGATGTATCGGCGCACAGCATGCGGGTTGGCGGAGTTCAGGATGCCTTCCGCATCGGCTGCGACCTCTCGTCAATCATGGTGGCTGGCCGCTGGAGTTCACCCGAGATGCCTGCGCGGTACGGTCGACGAATTCTGGCCAGCCAATCCGCCGCGGCGCAGGTGTCCAATGCGTACGGCGTCACGACGGAACCCGAGAAAGTCGACGCCAGCAACGGAAAATAGGAGCGATCCAACTCCTTCTGCATTGCGCATAGCGGCTGATAGAAGCCTTGGGGAATCACCGCGCAGAGAAAGCCGAGCGACGGTGCTATGCGCGTCCGCGGCGAAAGCGAAGCGTCGGCGCGGTACGGTCGAGAGTATCAGACCCTATCTCAAGTCCGGCGTCGGCACGACCGAAACCTTCCGGCACGAGCTTCCGGGCTGGCTCCGCGAACGCCACTAACCCCAAATGTTTCGCGCGCGAAACATTTTCCCGGACGAAGCGCAATGAGCCCCAAGTTCCGGGTCCAACAAGAAAGGCGCCCTTGGGCGCCTTCCTCTTTCTCCGCTTGCGCGAAAAGGCGGGGGGCGTCCGTCAGGATTTCGGCTTGCGGCCCAGCCCAATCTTCTTGGCGGTGTCGGCGCGGCGCTTGGAATAGGACGGCGCCACCAGCGGATAGTCCTTGGACAGCTGCCAGCGCTCCTTGTACTCGGCCGGCGTCATGCCGTGCTCGGTCGACAGGTGGCGCTTCAGCGTCTTGAAGCCCTTGCCGCATTCCAGGCAGATGATCGCGTCCTTCTGCACCGAGGAATCGATCGGCACGGCCGGAACCGGCGCAGCCTCGGCCACCGGCGCCACCTCGACCGCGTCCGCCCCGGCGCCGCCGGACAGGCCCGTCAGGGTGGCATGCACCGACTGGATCAGGCCGGGTAGGTCGGTCTGCGCAATCTGGTTGCGCCCGGCATAGGCGGCGACAATCTCGGTGGTCAGGGCGAGGAGTTCCTCGTTCTGGCCCTGGAAGTCTGCCATTTCGTCTGTCATCCGAAGTCCTTCGCGTTGGGTCTGTGTTGGCAGGAAGTTCTGACATTGGATACTGGCAATCAAACTAACCCAGAGACATAGCTGAATATTCACCGAAAGCAATACTGACTTTTTGGATCGGGAAGACGTTTTTTCACGTATAAAGGGAAGCCGATTTCATGTATTAACGCCCGGGTGGCCGCGACGACGGTCCGGGAATTGAACGCGCCCCGATTCGGTTGAACAGCCGCCGGCCCAGATGCAGCGCCAACAGTGCAACGCGCAGGGCAGGTGGATACCCTCGATCCAACGATAGAACTGCCAGGTCGTCTGCCTGGAGCCCGACGGGCTGCCGGCTGTTGCCCCGACCTGAGGAACGTGAACCAGACGCCGGCGCCGAAGGAAAGGGACACCCTGCCGGTGGAAGAGGCGCAGCGCGACAAGATGAAATGGATCAAGGAGCCAGGGGATTTCGTCGTTGAATGATCACGCGAAACGGACTGGCACGCCCCGGAGCTGCTGCGCGCCCGGATCGCGGTGGTGGAGCAGTTGTTCGGCCGGGCGGCGTCGGCGGTGCTATAACAGGCTGCTGAAAAACTCTGCCTCGACAGGGGTTTGAGAACGTGATTCACCCTTTGCACGGCATGCTGGAGGTGATGATGCGCGGGACGGAC
>NZ_JARGYC010000153.1 GCF_029168335.1 Psychromarinibacter sediminicola | reverse complement strand
CGAAGAAGCGCGGTGGCCACCAGACAGGCCGCGCGCTGCGCTACGCCAGATGGCTCCGCGCGCGGCCTCCTACACCACCCGGTGGGGCACTACCCATCTGCTGGCGCCGACGCGTCATCGAACTGCGATCGCAGGGGGCGCTGTGCTGGAAGAAACCGCCCACAGCAGAACGCCTGCCAGTAGCCATTCTCGCCCCAGCCCTCCCAGAGGTCCTCTCCGGACAGACCCCGCATGTGCTTCAGGACATGCAGACCCGCCATCCCACTGCCCGGCAGTTCGCCGTCAACGGCCCAATCCGGACATTCGCTCACCTGGCTGTCGCGGCGCTGCGGCTTTACGGAGCGGCCGTTCACAACTGCGTGCAGTATCGAATGGGTGATGGATCTCGGTTGTATGGACGAAGTGGACATTTACTGCGGCTCCAGACGCGTCCGCTTCAAGCTTCCAGACGTGCTTGAGCCCCCATCGGATTTTTCCGAACGAGCGTGATCATAGCGAGTATACCCAGCACCGCAAAAGGCACACACCCGAGAAATATCCAACGCGCCACGTCAGCGGCTTCCTGCGATGTCTGCATTGTAGCGAAGCCCGAGCCGTTGGCGACGATTCCGATGTAGGCCGCACCCAGCGCGTAGCCGAGCCGCTGGACAGTCGGAATCGCACCGGAGATGCGTTGCACGTCCCTGGGATCGGACAGAGCGGTCGTGCGCCTGAGGATGAACGTCCACGCCATTCCGAAGCCCGCCCCTTCCACCGCTGCGAAGGCTGCTATCAGCCAGATTGGTCCATTCGGGACGGCATAGAGAAACCCCGCGATACTGATGACGACGAGGGCCATGCCAAGCGCGATCATCAGGCGGTCCAGCCGTTCTGGCGATCCGCTGACCAAAACGGCCATGAAGGTCCAGCCTATGGAGGAACAGGCAACGATGTATCCCACGGTAAGCGCAGAGGCATCGTGGATCGCGGTCACAAGGACCGGGCCGAAAGCGGTGATGGCGATGGTGGCGACGGACAGGGACAGGATCAACACGAGCGCCGATCCTGTAGGTTTCCGGATGTCGAGCGGAGCCACAGGAAGCAGCCGGCCGTCTTGCGCACGACCGTCCAACCGTAAAAAGAGCGCAAGGCAGGCCGCGCCGAGAAGGACGCAGATCGTGGTCTGCACCAACTCGATTTCGACCCCGCCGTAGGACACCAATAGCACGGCCGAGCAAAGCAGCATTAGGCGTTTCCATGGGAAAACGGCGGCTGTCCGGCTCTCCGGTGCGGCGTGCTCCGGCCTGAATGCAATCCAGAGCGACAGGGCGAAAGCCTGAGCGGCGAAAAACCCGAAACCCCATCGCCAGGACACGAACTCTGCAAAGAACCCACCGATGAGGGGACCAAGGAACGCGGATACGCCCCAAAAGGTGGAAACCGCAGCCATCGCCCGTGCCGTGTAGCGCCTTGGAAAGATCACGCCGACTGCGACGAAGGACATGGCAACGAGCCCCCCGCCGCCCGCGCCCTGAAACGCCCTTCCGGTCAGAACGAGCGGCATCGTCGGCGCGACCGCACTGATCAGGCATCCCAGGCCAAAGACAAGGGCCGCGAGGCTCATGGGCCGTTTCAGGCCGTATCGCATTGTCAGAAGCGCGCTGGCGGCTCCGGCGACGACGGATGCAATCTCATAGAGCGAAACAATCCAGCCGACGAGCCCCGCGCCGCCGACCTCCGCAACGATCGACGGCAACAAGGTCGCGACGATCAGTGCATCCGCCGCATGGAGCCAGACAGCAAGGCAGACGAGCGCCAGGGCGGGCGTGTATGTGCTGTACAGGAGCTCGCGCCACGGGACAGGTGCGTCTGCGTCAGAACTCAGATTCGGGGTCGCTTCGGCCATCGCATTCTCCTTGACGGCCGGCTTTCTGCGGCCTCAACTATGGTTGAGGTCAAGGGGGGAATTCATGCCTGCGCGCCATTTGTCAGTCGGTCAGGTCGCGGAACGCAGTGGCCTGCCCATCTCGACGCTCCACTTCTACGAGCGCAAAGGTCTGATTGTTTCGACACGGAACAGCGCCAACCACCGTGTGTACCGACGCGAGGTCCTGAGACGGGTTACGGTAATTAAGGTCGCCCAGAACGCGGGTGTGCCGTTGTCCGAAATCGCCGAAGCGCTTTCGAGCCTGCCGACCCATTCGGTCCCCAGCACCGAAGACTGGGCCCGCATGTCCGAGGTTTGGCACGATGACCTCACACGCCGGATCGAGACGCTCACCGCGCTTCGGGACAAGATGTCGATGTGCATCGGATGCGGTTGCCTCAGCGTGAAACGCTGTCCTCTCGTCAACGAGAACGATCACTTGGCGGGCGAAGGACCCGGGGCGAGACTGCTCTGACTCGCCAGGCCGGACGTTCGCTGCAAAGGTGATAGCCAGAGGGAGTGGGCTCAAATCGAACCTATGGCGCCGCCACGCCAAGCCCTCCAGCCCACGTTCGGGCCAGGGTGCTTCCGGCCCAAAGGCGACCTTCTCTCCGTTTTCCAGATGCTGCAGTCGCAGCCCGCATTGCCGCCATTCGAGCAAAGTACGCATTTGGTGGCAGGCAACGACGACAGAACGGGACAACGTGGTTGTTGCGCGAATGTCCCCAATTGAGATGCTTCTCAGAGACCAGAAATCGTCATCGAAAGGTAAGTAACGCCAAAGAACAGACAATTCGAGGCGTCGCTCTGTGAGCCGAAGGAACACGCTCTTTGCAAGCCGCGATGAAGGTGCCATGGGCTACCTGCGTCACTCTGATCGAGACGTGCAAACTCAACATGCTCGAGCTCCACGTCTATCCCGCCGGTTTCCTCAAAGCCATTGCTCACAGATAGAAACAAAGTGACGTCAAATAGCTCCTCCCGTGAAATTCTTATCGCCGATTCACCGATTTCTACCATCACTTAAGTAGTATCAGTAGATCCAAATCCTGCCGAGCCTCGCTCTGTCTCATCAAGACGCTCAACCGCAACAAATTCACATTCAAGAGACCTAGAAAATGCAAGCTGAGCGATCGCATCGCCGTGGCGTACAACATAGTCGGTGGCGCTATGGTTGATTAGGATAACTCCTATTTCGCCACGGTAATCCGAGTCGATAGTACCGGGTGAATTCAATACGGCGACACCGCTTTTCAACGCCATTCCTGAGCGGCTTCTAACTTGAACTTCTAAATCAATGTTCATTGAAAATTTGAGACCTGTTCCTATCAGCCGCCATTCTTTTGCCGGCACCACCACTCCTGACGCCTGAGCATCTTCAGGGAGATTTGCGAAAACATCGAAACATGATGAACCGTTCGTGGCTCTACGTGGCATTGATAATTCTGGAGATGCGCTTTCCAGGAATTCGACTCTAATCTCTTCCATGTCTCGACGCCCTTCCGTTGGATCACTTGGCATTCCTGGCCTCTTGGACAACACCCACTACCTTCATCGCGAACTGCGCCGCATTTCCCGCAGCAAGCACCTGCTCCTTTTTGCCCTTGGAGTATCCCCAGTCGCATATCGCCTTGACAACCAACCAGCCGACGCCATGGCGGAGAGATGCCGCAACTATTCCACTTGCCTCCATTTCGCCTCCAATTGCATCAGGGAATCTTTTCTTTAGAGCGTTTTCCGATCAATCTGCATCGTATCCGCAGGCGGCGAAGTAGTTTTCGCATTCCTGGTGCGTGAAGCAGTCGATGAGTTCG
>NZ_JARGYC010000152.1 GCF_029168335.1 Psychromarinibacter sediminicola | reverse complement strand
CGGCGAACTCATCGACTGCTTCACGCACCAGGAATGCGAAAACTACTTCGCCGCCTGCGGATACGATGCAGATTGATCGGAAAACGCTCTAGCTTGGCTGATCTGAATAAGCTGCAAAATAACCGCTGTACCCTGTAAGCAGACGGCTGCGAGCAAAAATGGATCAGGATCGACTAGCTCATTATTCCTCGGGTTCATGTTCTCCAAGCCACTGTCGTTCGCTGCTTCATGTTACCAGTGATATCCTCAAAATCTGACAGGTCAAAGGTGGAAAACTCCAGTTCGCAATGTCCCGTATGTCGGGGGAAGGTCACAATCTCCAAAGCTGACCTTCGCTTTGATGCAGAATAACTGCAATATGGGCTCGAAGCCGTCATCTGACGGTTTCTCTCAGGCTTCGGTGTGTGGCTCCTTGAGCGGCCTCACCCTTCTCGGCCAAAACACCAGGGTTCACTCGGGACGCGCCCGGTGCACCGGCTTGAACGCCGCCCAGGCAAGGCCGAGTCCCGCTGCCGCCGATGCGATGCCTAGCCACGACCAAAGGCCGGGTAGGATCGAAAAGAGGAACAGATAGTCCTGTGCCGCTGCCCAGAGCGGCCAAAGGACGAGCGCCGCAGAGATGCCGGCGACGGAGATCCTGACGAACCTTCTGCGGGGGCCGACCCGACGGACAGCCATCCAAGCCGTAATGCCTGTCGCGATCCAGAGCATGACGATTGCGACTTGCGCCGCCGTTTCCGCCCAGAGCACACGCGCCATGCCCACGGGCGCAACGCCGAGGCTGTCCGACCAGTCCCGCAGGATCGCGGCAAACAGTGGCCAGGCGCGCTGGCTGTTCGACAGGATCACGATCCCATCGCCGCTCTCCGGCACCATGTGCAGGTGGCTCATCCAGCCGTATCCCTGTCCGCCATGCCAGAGCGCCGCGCGCCCGTCCGAGAGCGTCTCTGTGAAATGTCCCAATCCGTACCCGCCGGCGGCGAAGCCGAACAGCTCGCCGACCTCGACGATCGGGCGGTGCATCTCTGCCACCGCGCCCTCCGAGAGAACGTCCTGAGCGGCCCCGGCCATCCCCGCGGCAGCGAACCGGGCGATGTCGTCGGCGGTCGCGTGCAGGCCGCCAGATGCCCGACCCGGATAGACGTAGGGCGCGACGGGCCGGCCGCGCAGATCGTGAGCTACCGGCATCTCCGCTTCGGGCCAGTCGAAGCTGGCGCTTTCCATGCCAAGCGGCGCGAGCACTTCGCGGGCCATGAGCGTCGCGAAATCCTCTCCGCTGCAGGTCTCGATCGTCAGTTCCAGCAGGTTGAAGCCGGTATCCGAATAGGAGAACCGTGTGTCCGGCGGGGCGATCATCGTGAAGTCCTCTGCGAGATGCGTCCAGAGGTCTGGCCGAGGCCCGTTCGGCGGATACCGCTCTGTGTAATCGCCGAGGCCGATGCCGGCGGTATGCGAAAGAAGCTGGCGCGCTGTGATCGGCGGCAGGCCCCCGGGCGGGCGCCAGCCCGCCAAGCAATCGGTCACCGGCGCATCGAGGTCGAGCCGCCCGGTTTCTGCAACGCGCATCGCGCCCCAGGCGGTGACGGGTTTGGAGATCGACTCAACCCGGAACAGCGCGTCTTCGGTCATCGCTCGTCCCGTGCGCGGGTCCGAAAGGCCGAAGGCGCGGGTCCAGACCGGGCTGCCATCCTCCAAAACCACCACCACCACGCCGGGGACGTCATCGCGCGTCATCCGGTAAGAAATTGTTTGGAAGAGGCGTTCGGATAGTGCGAAAGACGTGTCCTGCGCCGCGACAGGCAGGGCCGCGACGACAGCTAGGGCGCAGGACAAGGCTGCGGCTTGAACCGCCAACTTGGCGAGGCCCGAAGCAAGGGGGCGTATTGTCGACGCGATCCTCATGGCAACCGATCTACCTGTCTGCACTTGGACGCGGCGGTGTGCCGCGCGCCAACCGCCAGAGAAACCAGGCGGCCCCGGCCGACACCAGCGTGAAGCCGGCGAGAGGGGCGGCCGCCTCGGGTCCGAAGGCCGCTCCTGCGCGCAGTTGCATGACCGTCTGCGCCAGCATCATCGGCAGGAGCAGCGCTGCGATGGCGAGCAGCGGTATGGCCAGCATCATTCCCCACGACCGCCCGCCCCGAAGCCCGATGGCGACCGCGACGCAGCCGGGCGCGATCAGGCCGAGATCGAGCGCATAGGTCGTCCGCACGGTGTAATAGCTCTGCGGCGGATAGGCGCCCGCCGTCATTTCGAGCCAGAGCAAAAGCGACCACGCCGCGCCGGTGACAAGTCCGCAAGCCAACAGGAAACCTGGAAGCCAGCGCGGCGTCCGGGTGAGCAGGAAAGTTCTCAGAGCCAGTGCGAGGCCAAGCGCCGACATCGGCATCATGAGGACGTAGAGGGGGAACGCTTCATTAAAGGCAACCGCACCGAAGGATAGTGATACTCCGAGATAGAGCGTCCAGGACAGTGCCACGGCCAAAACCAGGCGGCGCGGCCGTGTCAGCGGTCCGGCCAGCGCCCAGAGCGCGGCGGGCAGGATCAGCAACAGCGTGACGAGGTCCGCCCCCTGCGCCCCGCCTGCCGTGAAGGGCATATCCCGTCGGTACAGCCCGCGGCCGAACAGCTCCGGAGCATCCCCCATGCCACCTGGCGGCGTCCAGAACAGACCGGCGATCGCGGCAAGGGCGCCGAGCGCGAGGGCGAGGAAGGAAACGAGGCGAAGCCATTGGTCTGAGGTCATGCAGGGCTGTCCCTGTAATTATTCGATCTCGAACGGGTTCTGGCCCGCGGTCCCCTTCGCGTCCGCCAGCGCGTTTCTTCCCTGCAGCACATCGTGCAGGAGAATTCTCGTCGCGCGCTCCGGCTCCTCGAAGAGCGGGCTGTGGGCGGAATTGTCGAACAGGTAGAACCCCTTCACCGGAGCCTCGATCCGCTCGAAATAAGCGCGCGTAAGCTCGGCATTGGCCGTGTAGTCGTGGCGGCCGGTCAGGAAGTAGACCGGCAGCTCGAACTCCGTCAGTCGCGCCGAGAGATCGTCCCGAAGGAGGTCGTCCCAGAAGAACGGGCGCGACCAGATCTTGCCGCGCCAGATGTTGATCTTTTCGACGAGCGTGTAGGCGCGCACCCGCCACATGGGCAGGAAGATACCCGTGATGACGGAGTCCATATCGTGCATGTGGCCGACGCCCGCCTGGTGCATGGCGCGGTCGCGCAGCCGCATCCAGGCGGGCGATGTGCCTTCCTCCATCGTGACCGGCGCGGCCTCCAGCCGGCGGACCATCGCGTCATCGCCGCGGGCGCGATAGGTTTCGAGCAGATAGTCGCGCGCCATCACCTCTGAGCGGAGCTGATGCGCGATCTGCGCCATCCCGACATAGGCGCGGAACCTGTCGGGCGCCGCGGCGGCCACCTCGATGCCCAGATAGGCGCCCCAGGAATGGCCCAGCAGGACGATCTTCTCCTGCCCAAAGCGCGCCCTGAGGTAATCGGCCACCTCGATCGTGTCCGCGATCATCCGGTCCATGGTCATGGTTTCGGGCGGGACGTCCGAAGAGAATGACATGCCCGCGCCGCGCTGCTCCCACCAGACCATGGTGAAGTGACGCTCAAGGCCGGTGGGATAGTCCTGTTCCATGAAGAACTCGACCATGCCGGGACCGCCATGCAGGAACAGGAGCACCGGGTTCGCCGGATCGGCGCTCTGGATGAACATGCCCTG
>NZ_JARGYC010000151.1 GCF_029168335.1 Psychromarinibacter sediminicola | reverse complement strand
ACGACCTGACGCGCTGCCAGGCCACCCCGCGCGGCGGACACGCGAGTCTCAGCCTCAAAGTCGGCCCGACTGGCCCCGTCGGCCCATCCGGCGAAGACGTCGTCGAGATGACCGATTTCGCTGCCTTCTGAGGCAAGAGAAACTGACACGAAGAGAGCCGTTCCCTCAGTGCGGAGAGGCGGCAGTTACCGTTTCAGGATGAGCAAGATATCCTGCACGAAATGGACGCAATACGGATACCGCTGAGCTAAACGATTGAAAAGAAAGAATAAGAGATCCGGGGGGACAGCGTCCCCCCGGCGGATCGACGCGCGCAAGCGGTCCGAAAAACCTCCCTCAATCCTCCGGCGCGATCACGCCCTTGCGGAACATGAAGCAGCCGTAGAACCGCCGCTCGCCGGTCTGGATCACCGCGTAGGACTGCCGCGCCATGTCGTAGAAGGCGAAGCGCTCGATCCCCAGCATCTCGCGCGGCTTGCCCTCGGCGGCGTCGATGACGGCCTGCACCTCCGCCTGCACCGGGGGCACCTCGTCGGGCGCGTTCACGATCTCCATCCGGCCGGCGAAATCCTCGACGAAAGTGTCGAGCGGCAGGACGGAGAGCAGCGCCTCCGCCGCCTCGGCCGCGGTCAGGTTGTCCATCCGCAGAAGTTCGCCCAGCACGGTCTCGCGGGCGATGGCGCCGGACGGAAAGTTGGTGTCGGCGATGACGACGACGTCGCCGTGCCCCATGTCGCGCAGCGCGTAGAGCACGTCGGCGTTCAGCCGCGGGTCGATGCCTTTGAGCATGTGGTCTCCTCCCTCGATGCGGCGCAATCTAGGACGGGCGCGGGGCGACGGAAAGGGCCGAATGGCCGGGGGCCGTCTCAGTCCAGCCGCTGCCCCGTTTCGCGGTCGAACAGGTGGACGATCTCCGGCGCCGCCGTCAGGCGGATCGGGTCGCCCGCGCGGAACTCGCCGCGCTCGCGCAGGACCGAGACCAGTTCGGTGCCGGCCGCGCGCACGGCCAGATGCGTCTCCGAGCCGGTGGGCTCCACCACCGCGACCTCGCCCGGCAGGCCGTCGCCGGCCGGCTGCAGGTGCTCGGGCCGGACGCCGTAGACCACCGCGCGCCCGTCCTCGCGGCCCGGCCCGTCGGCGACGGGCATCCGGGTCTCGCCCAGATCGGCGACGAGCGCACCGTCCTCGCGGCACAGCACCGCGTCCAGCATGTTCATCGACGGCGAGCCGATGAACTCGGCGACGAAGGTGTTCTCGGGCCGGTCGTAGAGCTCCAGCGGCGAGCCGATCTGCTCGATATGCCCGCCCTGCATCACCACGATCCGGTCGGCCATGGTCATCGCCTCGATCTGGTCGTGGGTGACATAGACGGTCGTGGTCTGCAGCCGCTGGTGCAACTCTCGGATCTCGGTGCGCATCTGCACGCGCAGCTTGGCGTCGAGGTTCGACAAGGGCTCGTCGAACAGGAAGACCTGCGGGTCGCGCACGATGGCGCGGCCCATCGCGACGCGCTGCCGCTGCCCGCCCGACAGGGCGCGGGGGTAGCGGCCGAGATACTCGGTCAGCCCCAGGATCTCGGCGGCCCGGCGCACCCGGTCCTGGATCTCGGATTTCGCCATCCCGCGCATCCGCAGCGCGAAGGCCATGTTGGCGCCGACGGTCTTGTGCGGGTAGAGCGCGTAGTTCTGGAACACCATGGCGATGTCGCGCTGCGACGGCGGCAGGCTGTTCACCACCCGCTCGCCGATGGAAATCGTGCCGCCGCTGATCCCCTCCAGCCCGGCGATCATCCGCAACAGCGTGGACTTGCCGCAGCCCGACGGGCCGACCAGCACGACGAATTCACCATCCGATATGTCAAATCCGACCCCGTGAATCACCTCGGCCGCGCCGTAACTCTTGCGCAGGTCGCGGATTCTGACCTCTGCCATGCGTCGCTGCTCCTCCCTCGCCGCGGCCACGATAGGCGCAAGGCAAAGCGGCTGTCCATCGCCAAAAACGCAGCCGCGATGCGCGCTTGACAGGTCACGGGAGCGCGGTGACACTCCTTCGGGTGCGGCCATACGCCGCCGGCGCCCGGGACGCAGGAGAAGCCCGGACGCGCCAAGACAGGGAGGATGTCTGAATGAAAGCCGAACTTTACAACTATTTGCAGCGCACCGGGAAGCTGAAGCGCCGGGACATGCTGAAGGGCATGGCCGGGATGGGCACGCTCGCCGCGTTCTCGGGCGTCGCCACCGGCACCGGCGTCCGGCCGGCCTGGGCCGCGAGCCATGACAGCCTGCGCGCCGAGATCCTGAAGATTCCGGGCGTGGGCATGGGCAGCCCGACCGATGCCGACTGGCAGAAGGTGGGCGAGATGTGCCTCGGCCCGACGAAGGAGGTCGTGCAGCCCGGCGAGTTCGAGGGGGTCGAGCTGACCTTCATGGGGCTCAACAACCAGAACCTGCACAACTTCCTGTTCCGCGGCTTCCTGAAGCCCTGGGAGGACTATACCGGCGCGACGATCAACTGGATCGACCTGGCGCAGGCGGACTACAACCCGCGGCTGCAGCAGTCCATCGCCACCCAGACGGTCGATTTCGACCTGCTGGAGATGGGCGCGCCGTTCGAGGGCGACACCGCCGGGCGCGGCCTGCTGGACGAGATGCCCCAGTGGGTCAAGGACATCATCGACATGGACGACTATGTCGACTACCTCAAGGCGCCGGTCGGCACCTGGGACGGCAAGACCTACCGCATCTCGATCGACGGCGACTGTCACACCTTCTGCTACCGCAAGGACTATTACGACAACGCCGATTTCGCCGCCGCCTGGGCGGAAGAGGGCGACGGCAGCGAGTGGGCACCGCCGACGACCTGGGCGCAGGTCAACGCGCATTCGAAGTTCCTGGCGGGCAAGACGGACCCGCTGACCGGGCTGCCGGCGCACGGCTTCCTGGACCCGCTGAAGATCACCTGGGGCGGCTTCGGGTTCTACTTCCTGGAGGACCGGGCGACGGCCTATGCGAAACATCCCGACGACCGGGCCTGGCTGTTCGACCCGGAGACGATGAAGCCCAGGGTCAACAACCCCGCCTTCGTACAGGCGATCCAGGACGTGATGGAGCTGATCGAGACCGACGGCGCCTATCCGCCGGATCAGCTGAACGCCGACCCGAACACCACCGCGTTCCAGCAGTTCCTGGCCGGCACCGGCGGGATGCTGACCTGGTGGGGGGACGTCGGCTCGAACGCGCGCACGTCCGACACCTCGGTCGTCGGCGATGTCGTGGGCTTCTCGACCCTGCCGGGGGCGAACCGGGTCTACAACTCGCAGAGCGGCGCATGGGAGGAGACGCCCAACGAGGCGCCGAACAACGCCTATCTGGGCTGGGGCGTCTATGTCACGAACCGGGTGTCGGGCGACGAGACCAAGCGCAAGGCGGCCTGGTCGGCGGCGGCGCATCTGGGCGGCAAGGACCTGTCGCTCTGGACCGTGGCCTATCCGTCCGGCTTCCAGCCCTACCGCAACTCGCACTTCAATTACGACGAGTGGGAGAATGCGGGCTACGACCGCGAGTTCATCGAGGACTACCTGTCGTCGAACCTGAACAGCTACAACCACCCCAACGCCGCGAACGAGCCGCGGATTCCGGGGATCTTCCAGTACTACTCGATCGCCGAGGACGAGCTGGCCAAGGCCTTCGCGGGCCAGTACGGCAGCGCGCAGGAGGTGGCCGACGTCATCGCCGAGGCCTGGGAGAACATCACCGACCAGATCGGCCGCGAGCAGCAGATCGCGCTCTACAAGGCGTCGCTCGGGATGTGAGTGTATCGGACCGCCGGTGGGCGGTCCGACCGGTG
>NZ_JARGYC010000150.1 GCF_029168335.1 Psychromarinibacter sediminicola | reverse complement strand
CGTCCCGCGCATCATCACCTCCAGCATGCCGTGCAAAGGGTGAATCACGTTCTCAAACCCCTGTCGAGGCAGAGTTTTTCAGCAGCCTGTTAGACCCGGCGCCGCGACGGCAAGCATACGCAGTCGCCGATCCGAAAGGGAACTGTTTCAATCCGGGCCGTTCGCGGGTTCAATCGACGCATGACACCGAAGCCCACCGATTCCCGCGCGCTGGCCGCGCTGATCGCCCGGCGCGGCCGCACGGCGCGCAGCATCACCGCCATCGCCGGCCCGCCCGGCGCCGGCAAGTCGACCGTCGCGGAGGCGCTCGCCGACGAGTTGAACGCGGCCGAGCCCGGCAGCGCGGCGGTGCTGCCGATGGACGGCTACCACTACGACGATATCGTGCTGGAGGCCCGCGGAGACCGCGCCCGCAAGGGGGCGCCGCATACCTTCGACGTGGGCGGCTTCGCGGCGATGCTGGCCCGCCTGCGCGCCAATACCGAGGAAGAGATCGCGGTCCCGGTCTTCGACCGCAGCATCGAGATCGCCCGGAACGCCGCGCGGATCATCCCGCAGACGGTGCGCCACCTGATCGTCGAGGGCAATTACCTGTTGCTCGACCGGCCGCCCTGGACGTCGCTGGCGGCCTCGTTCGACACGACGGTGTTCCTCGACGTGCCGACCGAGGAGCTGCGGGCCCGGCTGACGGAGCGCTGGAAGGACCTGGCGCCCGACGCCTTCGCCGAGAAGATGGAGGGCAACGACCTGCCCAACGTGCATCTGGTGCAGGAGGCGAGCCGCCCGGCGGAGTTCGTGATCCGCGACGCCTGACGCCTCCCGCGCCCGGGGGCCGCGCCGACACGCGCATCCCGTGGAACCCGGGCCGGGGTCGGCTCGAATATCCCAAAGGCCCTGCGGTCGGATCCACGGGGCCGTTATCTGCCCGCGCGGCCGCTCAGGCCCAGGAGACGGTCAGATCCTCCCGGAACGCGAAGCGCAGCAGGTGCTCCTCGACCACCTTTGCCAGCCCCTCCACCTTGTCGCCCGGCGCCTCGACCACCAGCGTCAGCGCCGAGTCCGATGCCGTGGCCGCGAGCCGCTGGTCGTCGGAAAAGGACAGCGTGCCGCGCTCCGGCGTGAACTCGGTCTCGAAGCGGTGCGACCAGTGCTTGAAGAGCTGCTGCAGGTAGCGCGACGCATTGGGCGTCTCGACGGTTGCGGTGAGTTTGTCCATGAAGGTCTCCGTATCGTTGTCACCGGCGGGAGCCTTCGCCGCCGGCCGTTGTCCGGGCCAGGCGTACCGTGTCCTCTTCGCCCAGCAGTTTGCCGCCGGCCACGGGTCGCGCCTTGCGCGGATGGCCGAAATACACGAGCGGCGTGTCCAGTTTCCGGCGGCGGCGCGTGACGCCGCCGGTCTTGCAGGCAGTCGCGCCTTGCGGTAGCGCGACAGCGGCGGGACCGAAACGGTCCGCGTGATCGAAGGCTCATCGGGAACCGCCGCGGCCCCGAAGACCGCTTCGGTCTCGACAGTCTTGGCGGAACCGGTTGTCATCGCGGCTCATCCCTTGCGCTCTGCCCGTTTCTGACCGCAGACTATGCGCCCCGACCCCTGCGACAGAATACCCATTGCGGGTGACGTGGGTTGGCCTGCCGCGCCGTCCCCCGTCGGGGTGACGAGACCTGCGCGCGCGACGAGTAGACTGCGATCGACAGACATTTCCGATGGAGACACCGATGAAGCTCGCCTCTCTCAAACACGGCCGCGACGGCCGGCTGATCGTGGTATCGCGCGATCTGGACCGGGCGGCGCCGGCAGAGGACGCCGCGCCGACGCTGCAGGCGGCGCTCGACGACTGGGACAGCGTGGCGCCGACGCTCGAAGCGATCTATGCCGCGCTCAACGACGGCAGCTGCACGACGGCCTTCCCGCTCGACATGTCCGCGCTCGCCGCGCCCCTGCCCCGCGCCTATCAGTATCTCGACGGCGCCTGCTACATCTGCCACATCCGCCGCAACCGCGAGGCGCGCGGCGACACCCTGCCCGACGACATCATGGACGCGCCGCTGATCTACCAGGGGATCAGCCACGGCTACGGCGCCTGGAACGACCCCATCGTCCAGGATCCGGCCGATTTCATCGACTTCGAGGCCGAGATCGCCGCGATCACCGGCGACGTGCCGCGCGGCGTGTCCGCCGACGCGGCCGGCCAGTACATCCGCCTGTTCTGCCTGCTGCAGGACACGTCGCTGCGCCGCATCGTGGCGCCGGAACTGAAGCGCAGCTTCGGCTTTCTGACCGCCAAGCCGGAAAGCTTCCTGGGCCCGGTCGTGGTGACGCCCGACGAGCTGGGCGATCTCTGGGACGGCAAGATGGTGTCGGGCACGATGAAGGTGACCCTGCGCGGCGAACGGGTCGGCTGTATCGAGGCCGGCATCGACAGCCCCTTCCACTACGGCGACGCCATCGCGCATGTGGCGCAGACCCGCAATTTCCCCGCCGGCACCGTGCTGGGCCTCGGCACCGTGTCGAACGAAGCGGCCGACGACGATCCCTCGATCGGTGCGGGATGCATCGGCGAATACCGGGCAATGGAAACCATCAAGACCGGCAAGGCCGAGCTGGCCTTCATGCAGCCCGGCGACCGTGTGCGGATCGAGCTGTTCGACCGCGCGGGCCAGTCGGTGATGGGCGCCATCGACCAGGAAGTGGTCTGGCCCGCCTGAGGCGCCGGCCCGCCGGGCGGCCGCCTCGGTCAACGTGGCGGCGGCGCCCCGCGCGAAAGGCGCTGGCCGGGGGCGCGTCCCGTCCTGCTGCCGCCGCTCCGGCAGCCGCCGGGGCCGTCAGACCGCCGCCGCGACGACCCAGCTCGGCGCGGTGCCGACAGGAAGCTCGACCCCCGGCGCGATCCGGCCATCCGGCGCGACGCGATAGAGCCGGGCCTCGCCGCTTTCCTCGCCCAGTGCCACAAGATAGGCGCCGGTGCGGTCGAAGCCGAAGGCGCGCGGGCAGCGCGGCGCGGCCTCCGCGCCGGCCGGCAACATCCGCCGCTCGGCGTCCAGACGGAAGCCGAAGAGACGCGACGTGTTGCGCTCCGAGGCATAGAGAAGGCGCTCGTCCGGGCTCAGCCGCAGCTCCGCGGCCCAGGCTTTCTCGCCCTCCGGCAGCAGATCGACGGTCTGGACCGGCGCAAGCGCCCCGGTGCGGGGGTCCACGTCCAGCCGCGTCAGGCTGCCGGCATATTCGGACAGCAGAAAGGCCGTCCGGCCGTCCGCCGTGAACACCAGATGCCGGGGGCCGGAGCCCGACGGCATGTCGCACCGCGCGACCGGGGTCAGATCGGCGCAGGACTCGTCGAATGCATAGCTCTGGATGAAGTCGCCGCGAAGGCTGGTGGCATAGACCAGGCCGTTCGGCGCTTCGATCAGGCAATGGACGTGCATCGCCTCCCTGACCATGAGCGGCTCGCCCACCCGCCCGTCGGAATCGACCGGGCTCATGGCGATCGTGCTGCCGGTAAAGGACGAGGTCAGCAGGCGCCGCCCGCGCGCGGCGAGCGTCGCGTAGCACATGCTGGCGGGCAGGCTGGCCTCGCCGAGCAGGTCGAGCCGCCGGGCGCGGCCGTCGAGCGCGAAGCTGAACAGCCGCGTGTCGGCGCCGCGCCAGGCCACGTAGAGGCGCGTCCCGTCGGCATTGGCCGCCATGGGCACGCCGCGGCAGTCATCCTCGACGCCGGGCAGGCGCTGCTTTTGGGTCATCGCCAGCGTGCCCGTCGCCGAGTTGAAGTCGCACAGCGCGACCGCCGCCTCCCCCGGAAGGCAGATCGCCAGGATCTGGTCGGCCTCCGCCGGCGCCGCGCCGGTCCCGGGCATGGCGCCCCCCTACGCCTTGTCGCTCCGCCTGAGTCTCAGGCGGGCGCTTCTGCGCAGGCGGGGCTGGACGTAGAGGCATTCGTCGAAGGTGCCGGGTTCGT
>NZ_JARGYC010000014.1 GCF_029168335.1 Psychromarinibacter sediminicola | reverse complement strand
CGAAAGCCGTCCGAGACTCACCCGACGGTCTCCGCCTCCGCCATGTTGTCCTGCCAGAAGTGACAGGCGACGCGCGTTCCCGGCGCATCGGCCGCCAGCAGGTGCGGCGCGTCCTGGCTGCAGCGCGCCTGCGCCACCGGGCAGCGGGTATGGAACCGGCAGCCCGGGGGCGGGTCGGCGGGGCTGGGCACTTCGCCCTCCAGCCGCTGCGCGCGGCCGGTGTCGTCGGGGTCGAGCGACGGGATCGCCGAGAGAAGCGCCTTGGTGTAGGGGTGCTTCGGCCGGGCGAAGAGCTCGCGCGTGGGCCCGATCTCGACGATATTGCCGAGATACATGACCGCCACCTGGTCGCAGACATGGGCGACGACGGACAGGTCGTGGCTGATGAACAGGAAGGTCAGGTCAAGGTCGCGCTGCAGGCTCTTGAGAAGGTTGAGGATATCGGCCTGGATCGAGACGTCCAGCGCGGCCACCGACTCGTCGGCCACCACGAATTTCGGCCCCGTCACCAGCGCCCGCGCGATGGAGATGCGCTGCCGCTGCCCGCCGGAGAAGGCGTGCGGGAAGCGGCGCAGGTGTTCCAGGTTCAGCCGGCATTTCGCGGCGATCTCGCGGACCCGCTCGTCGGTGTCCGCCCGCGATTTGGTCAGGCCCATCACCTCCAGCGGTTCGGCGATGATGTCGCGCACGGTCATCCGGGGCGACAGCGCGGCGTAAGGGTCCTGGAAGATCAACTGCGCCCGCTTGCGGTAATCCTTCAGCGCGTCGCCCTTCAGTTCGGCGAGATTGTGGTCCACCTCGCCGTCGTTGAACTGCACGCGGCCTTCCGAGATCGGCGCGGCGCGCAGGATGGCGCGGCCGAGCGTGGTCTTGCCCGAGCCCGACTCGCCCACCAGCCCGAAGAACGACCCCCGCGGGATGTCGAGGCTGACCTTGTCGATGGCCTTCAGCACCGGCGGCTTGCCGAACAGGCGGCGGCCGAGCGGGTAGTGGACCGACAGCGTGTCGAGCGAGACCAGCGGGACGGTCATCTCAGGCGGCCTCCTGCGGTTTGTCCAGCGCGAAGCAGCGGGCGGTATGCGCCTCTTCCACGGTGGTGACCCCGGGGATGTCGCGGTCGCAGACCCCCTCGATGGCGATCGGGCAGCGGGTGTGGAACACGCAGCCCGCCGGGCGCTCCAGCGGCGAGGGGATGTCGCCCGGCACCGGGGTCAGCGGCGCCTCCAGGTCGTCGAGGCGCGGCAGGGCGTGCAGCAGACCTTGCGTGTAAGGATGCGCCGGGTTGCGGATCACGCGGCGCACCGGCCCCGTCTCGACGATCCGGCCGAGATACATGACGGCCACGCGGTCGGCGGTCTGGGCGATCACGCCGAGGTCGTGGGTGATGAACAGGATGCCCATGCCGAAGTCCTTCACGAGGTCCTTCATCAGGTCGATCACCTGCGCCTGGATCGTGACGTCCAGCGCCGTGGTCGGCTCGTCGGCGATCAGCAGGCGGGGATTGGTCGACAGCGCCATGGCGATCATCGCCCGCTGCCGCATGCCGCCGGAGAACTCGAACGCATATTGCGAGAACCGCTTGGCAGGATCCGAGATGCCGACGCGGTCGAGCATCTCGATGGAGATCTCCTTGGCCCGCTTCTTCGACATGTCCGAGTGAAGCTGCAATTGCTCGACCATCTGGTCGCCCACCGTGATCGCGGGGGCGAAGCTGGCCATCGGCTCCTGAAAGATCATCGAGATCGCACCGCCGCGCACCGGGATCATGTCGCGCTCGCGCTTCAGCGCCAACACCTCCAGCGGCGGGCGGTCGGGGACGTTCAGCGTGATGCGGCTGGTCTCGTCATAGACCGTGTTGCCGCCGTTCAGCCGCATCAGCGCCTTGGCCGTCACCGACTTGCCCGAGCCGGATTCGCCCACCAGCCCCAGCACCTCGCCCGGCGCGATCTGGAAATTCACCCGGTCCACGGCGGTGATCAGCCCCTCGTCGGTGCGAAAGCGGATCGTCAGGTCGGAGACGTCGATCAGCGGTGCGGTCATTTCTTGCTGCTCGCATAAGGGTCGGCGGCGTCGCGCAGACCGTCGCCCACGAAGACGAAGGCGAGAACCAGCGCGATGAAGAAGAAGACGGGGATGAAGTACCACTGGTAGTTCAGCAGCACATCGGCCGAGGTGGTGTTCTGCAGCATGACGCCGAGGGAGTTCACCGGATCCTTCAGGCCGAGGCCGATGAAGGACAGCGCCGTCTCGCTGAGCACGATGTAGGGAAAGGAGATCACCAGGTCCACGATGATGTAGGAGGTGAAGGACGGCAGCAGGTGCCGCCGGATGATATGCCCCGCGCCGGCGCCCGACAGCTGCGCGGCCAGCACGTATTCCTGCGTCCGCTCGACCAGAAGGTGGGTCCGCACCCGCCGCGCCAGGGTCGGCCAGTTGATGAAGCCGATGATGATCGAGATGAAGAAGAACCGCGTCTCCGACGACCACGTGTCGGGGATGAACGCGGCGATGGCCATGAAGAGCGGGATGATGGGAATGGTCCGGATCGCGTCGGTCACCATCTGGATGATCCCGTCGGCGACGCCGCCGAAATAGCCGGCCGCCCCCCCGATGATCAGAGCCAGCACGAAAGAGATCAGCACCCCCAGCGTGCCCACCGCGAGCGAGGTGTAGATCGCGTGCAGCGTGCGGCTGAAGATGTCCTTGCCGGTGTCGTCGGTGCCGAACAGGTGGATGAAGCCCTCGTCCACGCCGATCAGGTGCACCTCGCCGGGGATCACGCCGAACAGGTGGTAGGGATCGCCCTGAACGAAGAACTGCACGTATTTGCGGTTCTCGGTGTCGATGGAAGTCACCCAGCGAAAGTTGGTCTCGATGGAGCGCTCGCGCTTCACGCCGTAGATGAAGGGGCGTAGCGAACAGCCGTTATGGTCGCAGAACTGCGGGATCTGCGGGGCGCCGTTGGTATAGTCCTTGTCGCGGCCCTTGATCGTCGGGTCGTAGGGCGACAGGAACGGCGCGAAGAGGCCCATCAGGATCAGCAGGATCAGCACCGTCGCCGCGATCATTGCGGTGCGGTTCTTCCGGAACCGCGCCCAGATCAGCTGGCGCTGGGTGGCGGTGAAATAGGCTTCCCTGGCGCGGCGGCTGACGGCGTCGTCGGTCTCGACCACTTCCACATGCGGGCCGGTGGTCTCGGCCAGGTTGGTGCGGGTGTCGCCGGTACTGCTCATGCCGCGCCTCCCATGACGGATTTGCGCATCCGCGGGTCGATCAGCGCCAGCGCCATGTCGGTCAGGAAGTTGACCGTCACGATGGACGCGGTCAGCAGAAAGATGATCGCGCCGGCCAGCTGCTGGTCGTTCGACCGCGCCAGCGCCTCCAGGAGCAGCGCGCCGGCCTCGGTCAGCGTCAGGATCAGCGCGACGATGGGCAGCTCGTTGAAGATCCGGTTCAGGTCGAAGCCCAGACTGTTGACGATGGGCCCCAGCGCGTGCCGGGCCGGATAGCGCCACAGAAGCCGCCGGCCGAACAGCCCGCGGGCGCGCGCCGCGGTGACGTAGAGCTTGGACTGCTCGTCCAGCATCAGCGCCCGCACCGTCTGCAGCGCGAAGGCGGTGGCCGACCAGCCCAGGATGAAGACCGGCAGCCAGGCCCTGGACAGGAAATCCTTTACCCGGTCCCAGGACCAGTCCGCGTCGCGGTATTCGTTGGAGAACAGGCCGGTCAGCGAGTCGCCCCAGACCACGGTGGAGATCAGCATGATGATCAGCGCCAGAAGGAAGTTCGGCATCGCCAGCCCGAGATAGCTGACGAACCGCAGGCTCCCGTTCAGCATCGCGCTGTTGGACGAGGCGGATATGATTCCCACGGGGATCGCGATGAGATAGGCCAAGGCCAGCGCCGTCAGGCATATCCCAAGCGATATCAGGAACTTGTCGCCCAGAAGGTCGTTGATGTTCAGCCGCAGGATGCAGCTGTCGCCGAACTCGCCGCGGAAGAACACGTTGCCGACCCAGGACCCCCAGCGCACCAGGAACGGTCGGTCGAGGCCGAGGCGCCGTTCTTCCGCCTCGATGTCCTCCACCGAGATGCCGGAGCCTTGGGTGTTCTTGAAGGCGAGGTAGCGCTCGGCGCAGTTGCCGGGCACCAGCTCCATCAGCGTGAAGACGATCAGCGAGACCATCAGCAGCGTGAACAGGGCCATCGCCGCCCGGACCGCCGCGAATTGCAGGAAATGAAGCATGGCCCCCGTTGCCTTTTTTCCCGATCCAAGGCGGGAATCGCCCGCCCGGTCAAGAAGGCGCCGGGCAACTTTTGCCGCCCGGCGCCGGATTTTCAGTCAGGTGACGCGATTCGCATCGCTCCGGATCACTCGTCCAGCCACCACTGGGCGGGCAGGTAGGGGAAGGTCCGGTAGTATTCGTAGGACTGGGTCTTGAACTCGGCGACGTTCTTCAGCGCGTTCCGGTGATAGATCACGTTCGGCGCCTGCACCGTGCCGATGAACAGCAGGTTCTCGGTCATCGTGCGGGCCATGCGCGCGCCGATCTCGGCCTGTTCGTCCGACCCCGGCTCGGCGCCCTGGAAGGCGGCGATGTCCTCCATCAGCTGCTTGACGAAGTCCGGCGGCTCGACGCCCGAGGCGCCGTCGGTGTCGACCCATTCGGCCCAGAGCATGCCGGTGCGGTGGCCGAAGTAGTTCTCGAACGGCGGCACCCACAGCTCGTTGTTGCCCATCACGATGGCGACCGGCTGGGATTTCTCCCACATGCCGACATCCAGCGCGTTGGAGGATTGCGCGGAGCGGTATTCGTCCGGCGTGACCTCCTTCACGGTGGTCTGCACGCCCACATCGGCCCAGTTTTGCGCCACCAGTTCGACGACCTCGCCGCCGATGCCCTGCGTGGCGAACTGCATGTTCAGCACGATCGGGTCGCCGTTCGGCAGCTCGCGGAAGCCGTCGCCGTCGGTGTCGACCATGCCGATCTCGTCCAGCAGGTTCCTGGCCGCCTCGGGATCGTATTCCGCCTTGTAGCCGGTCAGCTCCTCATCGACGAAGTCCGGCGTGGGCGAGAAGCCGATATACTGCTTCGGCACGCCCTGGCCGAAGAAGGCGACCTCGTTCAGCTCGTTGCGGTCGATCGCAACCGACATCGCCTCGCGGAAGCGCAGATCGCCGAAAACCTCCCGTTTCGCAGGGTCTTCCGAGGTGACGTTAAAGCTGAACACCGGCATCGCGATGGTTGGCTTCAGCTGGACCGAGTAGTCGCCCCTCTCCATCCCGTCGAGCAAGATCGGCGCGGCCGCCAGCGTCAGCGACTGCGACTTGTAGTCGGCCTCGGCGTTGACCAGCTTCAGGATACGCACCTCGTTGTCGTTGGCGTAAAGCTCGTCCTGGCGGCTGATATAGGGCAGCTGCTGACCGGTGGTGTCGACCATGAAGAAGTACGGGTTGGCGACCAGCTTGCGGCCCTCGGTCGTGTCGCTGACATAGATATGCGACTCGAGCGTCGGGTAGGTCGCCTTGTCCAGGCAGTCCAGCTTGTCGGGGTTGTTCAGCATCGGCGTGGGCGTGTCCGTCCAGTCCGAGTTGCCGAAATAGGCCGCGATCACGTCCAGCCCGGTCTCGAACCCGCATTCCTGCGCCTTGGCGTCGGCATCGGGGTTGATGTCGGGGTGGTACTGGCCGAGGAAATGCTTGGGCAGGAAGGCCTGCGCGAAATGCGTGGCGAAATGCGCCAGAAGCCCCGGCTTGGGCGAGGGCAGCTTGAACACGACGGTCAGGTCGTCGGGCGTCTCCACCGTCATCCGCTCGCCGGCGACCAGCACATAATCCTTGGGCTGTTCGATGACCTTGGGGTCGAGCGCGGTGTTGTCGTACCAGAACTTCACGTCGGCCGAGGTGAAGGGCGCGCCGTCCGACCACTTGTGGCCCTCGCGCAGGGTGAAGGTCAGCTCGGTGAAGTCGTCGTTCCAGTCCCAGGACTTGGCGACGTTCGGCACGATGGTGTTCAGGTCGTCCGAGTAGCGCACGAGGTTGACGTGGCGGATCGACAGGAAGTCCGACGTCCCCGCCTCGGTCGCGTTCGACAGCGCGTGCAGCGTGCCGCCGTATTCGCCGACGCTGTCATAGGGCACGACGACCAGCGGCTCGGCCGGCAGACGCTCTTCCAGCGGCGGCAGGTCGGGGTTGCCCTGGATCTCGGCGTTCAGCGTCTCCGCCTCGGGGTTGGCGGAAAACGCCATGTCGCAGCCCGCGGCGTCCTCGTAGGCGGAGAGCTCGTATTGCTGCGGGTACTCGCCGGCGGCGATTCCCATCATGTCGCTCTGGGTGACGGCCGGGCAGGCGGCCCACGCCGACGTCGACAGCAGGAGCAGGGCCCCTGCGCTCATCAGTCCCTGTTTCATATCCATCCCTGTTGGTTCGGTTGTCCGTGCAGAAGAAATACGACGGATTGTTAAGCAGATGTGACAAAATGCAAGTTATCCACCGCGAATCCGGTCCGGATGCGCACCGGCCGGGCAATCTGTGGATTATGCAGGCAGTCTGTGGGGAGGTCGAGACCTTCGTCACGAGGCTCCCCGTCACGAGGTCCGGTCCGGCGGTGGTGGCCGCACCGGCGGTGCGAAGGGGCCGGGGGGCGCGGCACGCCTCCGGGCACGAACGCGGACTCGGCGCCGGGGCTCTCGGCCGCTCCGATCCATGCGTCATGCTATCCCCTCCGCCGTCTCAGGTGTCGGTCTGACGCCGCTCCACCCAATGCGCCAGCGCGTCGACCGCGCGGTGCAGCAGGATGGTCAGCACCGCGACCACCAGCACGGCGGCGAACATCAGGTCGATCTTCGCCCGCCCGTTGGCCAACAGCATCAGATAGCCCAGCCCGCGCGAGGCGCCGACCCATTCGCCGATGATCGCCCCGATCGGCGCATAGACCGCCGCCAGCCGCAGCCCCGACATCAGCCCCGGCAGCGCCGCCGGCATCCGCACGCACCACAGGATCCGCGCCGGCCCCGCCCCCATGATCCGCGCCTGCGCGACCCAGGCGGGCGGGGTCGCCGTCAGCGCGTCGTAGAAGGCCGAGGTGACGGGGAAGTAGATGATGAGCAGCGCCATCGCGATCTTGGAGCCCAGCCCGTAGCCGAACCACAGCGTGAAGATCGGCGCCAGCGCGAAGACCGGGATCGCCTGGCTGAACACCAGAAGCGGCCGCAGGCTGCGCGCCGCGACGGGCGACAGCGCCAGCAGCGTGGCCGAAAGCCAGCCGAGCAGCGCGCCGAGCGCCAGCCCCACCAGCACCTCGGTGACGGTGATCGCCGCGTGCTCGGCCAGCAGCGCCCGGTTGGCCAAGAGCGCCTCGGCCACGCGCAGCGGTCCCGGCAGGATGAAGGCGGGCATGGCGAGCGCGAGGATCGCCCCCTGCCAGAGCGCGAGGCCCAGGAGCAGCGGCAGGCCGAGGCGCAGCGCGGTCATGCGGCCTCCAGCAGCCGGCGGGTCAGGCGGCCGGTCGTCGCCAGCGTCGCGCCGGCGTCCGGGGCGCGGGGGATCGGCGGGGCGCCGTCGGTGCCGATCTCCTCGATCCCCGCGGCCGTCAGGACGAGGATGCGCTCGCCCAGCCGGGCGGCCTCGGCCGGGTCGTGGGTGACGTGGAGGACCGTGCGCCCGCGCAGCTCGGACGCGGCGAGATCCTGCATCTGGGCGCGCGTCGCCACGTCGAGCGCCGAGAACGGCTCGTCCAGAAGCGCGACCGGCCGGTCCTCGTAGAGCGTCCGGGCGAGCGCCGCGCGCTGGCGCTGCCCGCCGGACAGCGCGTGGGGTTTGCGCCGCGCGAGATCGGCCAGCCCGACGCGGGCCAGCAGCGCCTGCGCCCGGGTCCGGTCGGGCCGCCTGCGCCTGAGCCGGGCGCCGAGCGTGACGTTCTCCTGCACCGTGAGCCAGGGAAGCAGCCCGTCCGACTGCGCCATCAGCGCCACCCGCCCCTGCAGGGGCCGGTCGTCCTGCGCCTCGGCCCGCCCGTCGAGGGTCAGCGCCTCCGCCAGCCCGGCGAAGCAGTGCAGGAGCGTGGACTTGCCCGTGCCCGAGGGGCCGAGCAGGCAGGTCCAGCGCCCGGCCGCCGCCTGCATCTCGACGGGGCCGAGCAGCACCGAGCCGCCCGCCGTCACCCGGCCGGAAAAGGCAAGGCCCGGCGGCGGCGTCACGGGGCCAGCCCCATGTCCCAGAAGCCGATCTCCAGCCGCGTCGCCGTGGCGAAGCGCCGGCAGAGGCCGGGCCAGCGCGGGCTGTCCTCGGGCGCGGGGCCCAGCCGCCGCGCGACGGCGCCGTCGATCAGCGCGCCCACCTCGGCGCAAAGCGCCTGGTAGTCCGCGCCGCCATAGGTGCCGATCCAGTCGCGGTAGGTGTCGGCCGTGGCCTCGTCGGCCAGCCGCGCCCCGATCTCGCCGTAGCCCAGCACGCAGGGCGCCAGCGCCGCGAGCAGATCTGCGAAATCGCCCGCGTGGCCCGCGTCGAGCACGTAGCGCGTATAGGCGAGGTTCGCCGGCCGCTCCTCGGCCGCCTGCAGCACCGCCGCGTCGATTCCTGCGGCGGCGCAGGTCTCGACGTGGAGCCGCATTTCGTCGTCGATAAGCGCTTGGGTCGTGGCGGCGCAGGTGCGCATCTCCTCGATGGTGTCGGCCTTGGTGACGGCCAGCGCCCAGGCCCGGGCGAAATGGACGAGGAACAGGTAGTCCTGCACCAGGTAATGCAGGAAGGCGTCGCGCGGCAGGCTGCCGTCGGCGAGGCCCGCGACGAAGGGATGGCGGGTATAGGCCCGCCAGTCCCCGCCCGCCGCCGCGCGCCACAGGGGGAAGGTGCGGCCGTAGCTCATTGGCCGGCCCCCGGCAGGACCGCGAGGTCCGAGACGGGGCGCACCTCTTCGGTCAGGCCGACCGCGTGCAGGAACCGTTCGAACCGGGCGTAGCGGCCCGCGTCGAAGGCGGCGGGGCGCAGGGCGAAGCGCGGCCAGGTGTCCTGCCAGGCCTTCGCGTTCAGCGCGTCGTCCAGCTCGGCCGAGGTGGCGGCGAAGATCTCCCAGCTGTCCTGCGGGTGGTTGACGATGTATTGCACCGCCTGCTCGGTCGCGGCGAGGAACCGGTCGATCGCCTCCGGGTCCATCCGGTTGGGATTGGCGACGTAGATCAGCTCGTCATAGGCCGGCACGCCTTCCTCCTCGGGATAGAAGCAGCGGCCGCCGACGCCCTCGATCTCCATCTGGTTCAGCTCGAAGTTGCGGAAGGCGCCGATCACCGCGTCGACCTGGCCCGACATCAGCGAGGGCGAGAGCGACCAGTTCACGTTGACCAGCTCGATATCGTCCATCCCCAGCCCGGCGGGCGCGAGCATGGCCGAGAGCAGCGCCTCCTCGACGCCGGCGACCGAGAAGCCGACCTTGCGGCCTTCGAGATCGGCGACCGAGTCGATCGGCCCGTCCTCCAGCACCAGCAGGCAGTTCAGCGGCGTGGCGACCAGCGTGCCGACGCGCTTCAGCGGCAGCCCCTCGGCCACCTGCAGGTGCAGCTGCGGCTGGTAGGAGATGGCGAGATCCGCCTTGCCGGCCGCCGCCATCTTGGGCGGGTCGGCCGGGTCGGCGGGGGCCACGATCTCGACCTCCAGCCCGGCCTCGGCGAAATAGCCCTTTTCCTGCGCGATGACGATGGGGCCGTGATCGGGGTTCACGAACCAGTCGAGGACGAGGGTCAGCTTGTCGGCCGCCGCGGCCGGCGCGGCGCAGAGGCAGAAGAGCAGTGTCAGGTATCGCATGCGGTTTCTCCGGTTGGGTCGCCGAGGGCGACGAGGGTGATCTCTCCGTCCCAGGCGGCGGCGAGCCGTTCCGCCGCACTCCACGAGCGCTGGCCCGAGCGGCAGCACAGCACGGCGCGCTGGCCGGGGGCGGGGCAGGGGCCGCCGGGGCCGAACTCCTGCGCGGCGTGGCGCCGGGCGCCGTCGCGGACGAGCGGCCCTTCGGCGGGCGCGCGCAGGTCGACGACGAAGTCGCCGGGCGCGATCTCCGCGGGGTCGAGGAACCGCGGCCGCCAGGCGGGCTCCGGCGCGCCGGCGAAGGAGAACCCGCCGAACCGGTGGGCGAGGCCGTCGTAGCTCGCGATCCGGCCCAGCGGGGTCGGGGCCAACCCGGCCAGCCCGGCCAGCGCCATCTGTGCCTGCAGGCTGCCGACGACGCCCACCACCGGGCCCAGCACGCCGTCCTCGGCGCAGGAGCCCAGCCGGTGCGGCAGGTCGGGGAAGACCGCGCGCAGCGACGGCGCGCCGCCGCAGAACCCGCCGGCATAGCCCTCGGTCCGGACGACCGAGGCGCTGACCAGCGGCAGGCCGTTTGCGTGGCAGTGGTCCGACAGGATGTAGCTGGCGGCGAAGCTGTCGGCGCAGTCGAGCACGAGGTCCGTGCCCGCCGCCAGCGCGGCGGCGTTGCCCGGGCCGAGCGCGGCGGTGACCGGCTCGATCCGGCAGTCGGGGTTGAGCCCGTCGAGCGCTGCCGCCGCGGCGGCGGCCTTGGGCCGGCCCAGGTCGCCCGCCCGGAACAGCGTCTGCCGGTGCAGGTTGCTCTCGTCCACGCGGTCGGGATCGACCAGCCGGAGATGCCCGACGCCGGCCCCGGCGAGGTATTGCAGCACCGGCGCCGCCAGCCCGCCGGCGCCCACGACCAGCACCGAGGCGGCGCGCAGCCGGGCCTGTCCCGCCGCGCCCAGCTCCGGCACGGCCTGCTGGCGGGCGTAGCGGCTCATCGCGTCACCCCGATCCACGCGCGGATCCGCGCCTCGGGGTCCGGGTTCAGGGTGATGTCCGTGACGACCGACGCGATGTCGGCCCCGGCGGCGAAGGCTTCGGGCGCGCGCGCCACCGACAGTCCGCCGATCGCCACCAGCGGCAGGTCGCCGATGCGGCGCTTCCAGTCGGCCACGCGCTCCAGCCCCTGCCGGTGCCATTTCATCTTCTTCAGGATCGTCGGCCAGACCGGCCCCAGCGCCACGTAGTCGGGCGCGCAGTCGAGCGCGCGGGCCAGCTCTGCCGCGTCATGGGTGGAGATGCCCAGCTTCAGCCCGGCGTCCCGGATCGCGGCCAGGTCGGCGCCGTCGAGATCCTCCTGCCCCAGATGCACCCAGTCGCAGCCGAGTTCCGCCGCCAGCCGCCAGTGGTCGTTGACCACCAGCACCGCGCCGGTCGCCCGACAGAGATCGCGCGACCGTTCGATCAGCCCGCGCAGCTCCGCCTCGGGCCGGTCCTTCACGCGCAGCTGCACCAGCTTCACGCCCAGCGGCAGCGCCCGCTCCAGCCAGTCGGGATGGTCGAAGATCGGATAGAACCGGTCGAGCGTCATTCCAGCACCGCCAGTCCCAGGACGGGGGTTGAGGGCGCGGCCATGTCGCGCGGCTCCATCGGGTCGGCGGCGCGCGCGAGGCGCCCGGCCTCCAGCGCGCGGGCGAAGCCCTCGGCCATCGCCGCCGGATCGCCGGCCTTGGCCACCGCCGTGTTCAGCAGCACCGCGTCGAAGCCCATCTCCATCGCCTGCGCCGCCTGGCTGGGCCGCCCGAGCCCGGCGTCGATCACCATCGGCACGTCCGGGAACTGCGCGCGCAGCGTGCGCAGGCCGTAGACGTTGTTCAGCCCCAGCCCGGTGCCGATCGGCGCGCCCCAGGGCATCAGCACCTCGCAGCCGGCCTCCAGCAGGCGGCCGCCGAGGATGCCGTCCTCGGTCGTGTAGGGAAAGACCCTGAACCCGTCGTCCGACAGGATGCGCGCCGCCTCGACCAGCCCGAACGGGTCGGGCTGCAGCGTGTCCGAATGGCCGATCACCTCCAGCTTGATCCAGTCGGTCCCGAAGACCTCGCGCGCCATATGCGCCGTCGTCACCGCCTCGCGTACCGAATGGCAGCCGGCGGTGTTGGGCAGCACGGGGCGGCCGAGCGCGCGAATCAGCTCCCAGAACCCCTCGCCGCCGCCGCCCGCCGCCTCGCGCCGCAGCGAGACGGTGACGACGCCGGCGCCGGAGCGGCGGAACGCCTCGGCCAGCACGGCGGGCGAGGGATACTGCGCCGTGCCCAGCATCAGCGGCGAGGCGATCTCGGTTCCGTAGAAGACGGGCATCTCAGCCTCCCTGCTTCGGCGCGAGGATTTCCAGCCGGTCGCCGGCGGCGAGGGCCTGGTGTCCGCGCGCGGCGGCGGGCACGAAGGTCTCGTTCACCGCCGTGGCCACGCGCGCTTCGCCGTAGCCCAGTTCTTCCAGCGCCGCCGCCAGGTCGGTCGCCGCGATGTCGGTGGGCGTGCCGTTGACCGTGATCTTCATTGCAAAAGCTCCGGGTGCTCGCCGTCCAGCACCAGCGCCGCCACCATCCGCGCGAGCGCGGGGGCCAGCAGAAAGCCGTGCCGGAACAGGCCGTTGACATGGATGCGGTCGTCTTCGCGGACGATCCGCGGCAGATTGTCGGGGAAGGCGGGGCGCGCGTCGGCGCCGATCTCCAGCACCTCCGCCTCGGCGAAGGCGGGGTGCAGGGCGTAGGCCGCGTTCAGAAGCTCCGCCACCGAGCGCAGCGTGGCCGGGCCGCGGCCGGCGCTCTCGATCTGGGTGGCGCCCAGCATGTAGACGCCGTCGCCGCGCGGCACGAGGTAGAGCGGGTGGCGCGGATGCAGCAGCCGCACCGTGCGGCGCAGCGCGATGTCGGGCGCGCGCAGCACCGCCATCTCGCCCCGCACGCCGCGGAGGCCCGGCAGCCGGTCGCGCGCGGCGAGGCCGCGGCAGTCGATGACGGTGCCCCGCGGCGTGCCCTCGGTCGCGACCCGGACACCGCGCGCCGCCAGGCCGTCGCGCAGGGTGGCAAGCGCCGCCCGCGGGTCGAGCTGGGCCTCGTCGGCGACGTGCAGCGCGGCGGGAACGCGCCCGGCGAGGTCCGGCTCCAGCTCCGCCAGCGCCCCGCCCGTCACCCGCCGGTGCCCGCGCGTCCGGCGGGCGAAGCGGTCGAGTTCCCCGCGGTCGCGGCCGAGCGCCACCACGAGCGTTCCCGCCGCGGTTACCGCCGCGCCGGCGGCGCGCCACCAGTCCGCGGCCCCGGCGCCCAGCCGCACCACCGGCTCCTCCGCCGTCTCGCCCTCGCAGAACGGCGCCAGCATGCCGCCGGCCCACCAGGAACAGCCCTCGGGGCCGGGCCCGCCCGCAGGGTCGAGAAGGCGCACCGCCGCGCCCCGGGCCGCCAGCTCGTGCGCGACGCAAAGCCCCGCGACCCCGGCGCCAAGGACGGTGACCTCGGCGGTCATGCCCAGACCTCGTGGAAGTGGTGGACCGGCCCGTGCCCGTGCCCGACGCCCAGCCGGTCCGCCGCCCGGATCGCCGCGTGCAGCCAGCCATGGGCCCGCCCTACCGCCGCCTCGGGGTCCGCGCCCTTGGCCATCTCGGCGGCGATGGCCGAGGCCAGGGAGCAGCCGGTGCCATGGGTGTTGCGCGTGGTCAGCCGCGGCGCCTCGAAGGCCAGCGCGCCCGCGCCGGTCACCAGCACGTCGCGGCAGATCGGCCCGTCGGCATGGCCGCCCTTGACCAGCACCGTCTCCGGCCCGAGCGCGCGGAGCGCCGCGCCCCGCGTCTCGGCCGGGTCGGTGGCCTCCCGGCCCAGCAGGCGGGCGGCCTCGGGCAGGTTCGGGGTGAGCATCGTCGCCCGCGGCAGCAGCTCCTCGCGCAGCGCCGAGACGGCCGGCGCGTCCAGCAGCGCGTCGCCGGACTTGGCGACCATCACCGGGTCCAGCACCACCGGCCCGGCGTAGTCCTGCAGCGCCCCGGCCGTCGCCGCGACGATGTCGGCGGTGGCCAGCATGCCGATCTTCACCGCGTCCACGCGGATGTCGTCGAGCACCGCGCGGATCTGCGCCGCCACCATGTCGGGCGCCAGCGGCGCGACGGCCCGCACGCCCATGGTGTTCTGCGCGGTGATCGCCGTGATGGCCGTGGCGCCGTAGACGCCGAGCGCCGAGGCGGTCTTGAGGTCGGCCTGGATGCCGGCCCCTCCGCCGCTGTCGGAGCCTGCGATGATCAGGAGCGTCGCGACCGCTGCCATTTCCGTCCTCCGTGCGGGGCTGCGCCGGAGGAGTCGGGATAACGGGCAGGCGGATGGCCTGCATGCGCGATCTCCGTTCCCTACGCCGGCATTGCCCGGATCAGGTTCGATGGGTTGGCGCACTGCCTCTCAGCCCCGCTCCGGGGCACCCCAACGGATTTGGGCGGACCGTAGCGGCTCTTCGGGGCAGACGCAACCGGGGGATGGCGGCGGCGGGATGCGCGGGCGCAGGCGCTTGCCATCGTGTTCGGCTTCGGGGCTGTTCTGTTCGTGCCGGCTCGGGGTCAGCGCAGCAGATCGGACAGTCTCCGGACCTCCGCCAGCCCCGCGGCGGTCTGCGTCGGCGTGGACAGGAATCCGTGCCCGAGACCCTGCGCGGTCAGCACGCGGACGTCCGGATGCGCCGTCGCTAGCGCCCGGGTGTTCTCCAGCAGGGGATCGCGCGCGGCACCGAGCGCGACGGTTCGGGTCGGCAGCGGGAAGTCCTTGTGGAGCGGGTCGAGCATGGCATCGCCCGGCATGCGGCCTTCGGGGTCCAGCCTGTCCTGCATGGCCCGCACCGAAGCCGGCCCCAGCCCGTCGCGCTCGGGCCCGGTGACCGGGACGCGCCCGAAATACCCGTAGAAGAGAAGCGTCGCCTCGACGGCCGGCCGCAGCGCGGCCCCGGACCGCGCGAAAGCCCATAGCGCCAGCAGGGCCCCGGCGCTGTCGCCCGACAGGATCAGGCCGTCGCCGAACCGGATCCGGGCCTGCCACAGCCGCAGGGCCGCGGTGTCGGCTTGCCGGGGCAGGGTGGTCTCGGGCGCCAGCGGATATGGGCACAGCCAGACGATGCGCCTCAGGACATGGGCCAGCCACGCCCCGACGCATCTGTGGGTCCAGGGCGAGCCGGTGACGAACCCGCCGCCGTGGAAGTGGACGAGCGCGCCGGCCCGGGCGTCCCGCGGAACGCAGTCGAGCCCGCCCCCGTGGTCATCGGCCACGTGGTGCAGCGCGACATCGTCGGGCAGAGATGGCGCGCGGGCATCGGGTTGCGCCGCGCGCCACGCTCGCAGCTCGGCCGCGTCACCGCCGATCCAATCGGGCGCGCCGCTCAGCTGTCGACCCAGACCTTGTCGAGATGCATCTCGAAGGCCTGGTGCGCCCCGAACCCGTTCACCTTCGGCCGGAACGACCGGTAGAGCGAGCGCCAGTACGGTTGCACGATCACGCCGTCCTCGCGCAGCATGGTCTCCAGCCGCGCCATGACCTCGCGGCGCGCATCCGGATCGGCCCTCGACAGGGCCTCGTCGAGGGCGGCGTCGAAGTCGGGATTGTCATAGGCGCTCTCGTTCCAGGCGGCGCCGGAACGATACGCCAGGTTCAGAACCTGAATGCCCAGCGGACGCCCGTTCCATTCGGTCAGGGAGAACGGATATTCGTCCCAGTTGTTCCAGAAGGTGGAGCCGGGGATCACCGACCGCCGGACAGGAAAGCCCGCGTCCCGCAGTTGGCCTGCGATCGCATCCCCGGTGTTCTGCTGCCAATCGGTATCGACGGTGATGATGTCGAGTTCCTCGTCGCCGGCGGCCGCCGAGTCCCAGAGGCGCCCGACAGCTGGTTCGCCGCGCGCAACGGCTCGATCAGGGCCGAGAAGGCCATCATCGGGAAGTTGGGAAACAGGACCAGACCGTATCTGATCGGGCTGTTCGCCTCCATGTCGGCCTCCGCATGCCGTGCCTGGCGGTATTGGGGACCGAAAGGCGGGAGATCTCAAGCCATGCAGCGTCCCGGCACCCCCGTTCGGCACGCGGGTGTCACCCATGTCTTAGGCACGATCTGTTACCCATGTCTCCGGGCTGTACAGGGACTGTAGTGGCGGAGAGAGAGGGATTCGAACCCTCGGAGCCCGTGAAGGCTCAACGGTTTTCGAGACCGCCCCGTTCGACCACTCCGGCACCTCTCCGCGAAGGGTCTAGGCGGGGCATTTAGGCGAACGGCGCGGTCCGTGCAACCCCCTTTCCGGGACCGATTTCCGCCCCGCCGCCGCCGCGCTCTTGGAAAGCCGCCGCGCGCAGGTTAGCTAGGGCGCACAGTCCGCCAACCGAAAGACCCCAGCCCATGCTGCGCGCCCTGTTCCTTCCCGTTTTCCTGCTGTTCTCCGCCGCGCTCGCCCAGGCCCAGGGCGCGGACCCAGGCTCGGACCTTGGCCCGAACCAGGGCCCGAACCAGGGCCCGAACCAAGGTTCGAACCAAGGCTCGACCCAAGGCCCGGGCCAGGGCACCGCACGGACCGACACCGCGCGGATCGACGCCGTCTACGAGGCACTCGCCATGGCGGAGGTGGTCGAGATCATGCGCGCCGAGGGGATCGACTATAGCCGGGATCTGGCGGCCGAGCTGTTCGACGGCGGCGGCGGCGCGGCCTGGGACGCGCTGGTCGACGAGATCTACGCGGTGCCGCGGCTGGAGCGGATCGTGCGCAGCACGCTGGCGCGGGAGCTGGAGGGCGCCGCGCTTGCGCCGATGCTCGACTTCTTCGAGTCCGAACTCGGCCGCCGCGTCATCCGGCTGGAGAACTCCGCCCGCCGCGCGCTGCTGGATCCGGATGTCGATGCCGAGAGCCGCGCCGCGCTGGCCGAGATGGCCGAGGCCGGCGACCCGCGGCTGGACCTGATCGAGACCTTCGTGGAGGTCAACGGGCTGGTGGAGAGCAACGTGGTCGGCGCGATGAACTCCAACTACGCCTTCTATCGGGGCCTGTCCGAGGGCGGCGCCTTCGGGCGGAGCTTTACCGAGCAGGACATGCTGGCCGATGTCTGGAGCCAGGAGGAGGCGATCCGCGCCGATACGGTGGAGTGGCTCTATTCCTACCTGGCGATGGCCTATCGCCCGCTGACCGACGCCGAGCTGGAGGCCTATATCGCGTTTTCGCGGACGCCGGCCGGGGCACGGCTGAACCAGGCGGTGTTCGCGGCCTTCGACGAGATGTTCGAATCCGTCAGCCTGGCGCTCGGCCACGCCGCGGCCCGGTTCATCGCCAGCCGGGAGCTGTAGCGGGGCCCGCCGGCGCCCCGCGCAAGGGGCTTGACGCGCCGCGCGAACTTGGCGATAAGCGCGGCTCTTGCGGGGGCGGTCCCCCCGCGGGACCATATCGCAATGACGCCGACAGGCGCGCTGTTCGCAGGCGGCCCGGATGGGCCCGGAACGCCCCGGCAACGGGGGGCCGCAGGACGCGGAAGAGAAGGAAGACACGGATGTTTGCGGTCCTCAAGACCGGTGGCAAGCAGTACAAGGTGACGAACGGGGATGTGCTCCGCGTCGAGAAGCTGGCCGCCGATGCGGGTGAAACCGTTCAGTTCAACGAGATCCTGATGGTCGGGTCCAAGGTCGGCGCGCCGCTCGTCGACGACGCGGGCGTGCAGGCCGAGGTGATCGACCAGATCAAGGGTGACAAGGTCATCCACTTCGTCAAGCGCCGCCGCAAGCACGGCTCGCAGCGCACCAAGGGCCACCGCCAGCAGCTGACCCTGCTGCGGGTGACCGACATCCTCGAATCGGGCGCCGGCGCCTCCGGCGTGAAGGCCGCGATCGGCGCGGGGGGCGTGGCGGACAAGGTCGTCAAGTCCGACGGCGCCTACGCCAAGAACAAGACCGGCGAGGCCGAGATGGCCAAGCGGGTCGCGACGGGCGAGGCCAAGGAGAAGCCGGCGGAGAAGACCGCCGATGCCGCCGGCGACGACCTGACCGCGATCACCGGCGTCGGGCCGGCCGCCGTCAAGAAGCTGAACGAGGCCGGGATCACCACCTACGCGCAGCTCGCCGCCGTGGACCCCGAGACCTTCGAGGGCACCAAGGTGAAACCCGAATGGGTCGAACAGGCCAAAGAGCTGGCCGGCAAGTAAGGAGCACGACCAATGGCACACAAGAAAGCAGGCGGCAGCTCCCGCAACGGGCGCGACTCCGAAGGTCGCCGCCTCGGCATCAAGCTGTTCGGCGGCCAGACCGCCATTCCGGGCAACATCATCGCGCGCCAGCGCGGCACCAAGTGGTGGCCGGGCGAAGGCGTGGGCATGGGCCGCGACCATACCATCTTCGCCACCGCCGAGGGCCGTGTGACGTTCCACAAGGGCCTCAAGGGCCGCACCTTCATTTCGGTGCTGCCGGACGCCACGGCCGCGGAATAGCCGACACCTCGGATAGACGGAATTTAAAGGGGGATCGGCGACAAGGCCGGTCCCCCTTTCGGTTTTCGGCCATGGGGGAGCGGCCGGGGGCGCCGGTTTTCGTCCACGACTGCCTTGGGAGGGACAGTTGAAGCTGGAGAGAGTCATCGACCAGCCGGTCATCGAGGCCGGGCGTTTCATCCTGCGGCCGCTCCGGCGGTCGGATGCGGGGCTGCTGGAGCTTTACGCCGGCGACCGGCGCGTCGCCTGCAACACCACCACGATCCCGCATCCGCTGCCGCCGGGCGCGGCCGAGAACTTCATCGACCGCGCGCAGGCCGACGACCGGACAGAGGATATCTGGGCGCTCGACGGCTCGCTGTCGGGGCTCAGCGAGCTGATGGGCGTCGTCGGGCTGGAGCGGATGGATCGCGACCAGTCCGAGATCGGCTACTGGGTCGTCCCGGCGCTTTGGAACACCGGCATGGCATCCGAGGCGGTGGAGGCGATCGTCGCCGCCAATCCGCAAGGCGCGCGCACCCTGTTCGGCTCGGTCTTTCAGGACAATCCGGCCTCGGCCAAGGTGCTGACCCATGCCGGCTTCGAGTATATCGGCGACGCCGAGGCGTTCTCGGTCGCGCGCCAGGCCAAGGTGGCGACCTGGACCTATCTGAGGCGGCTGGAGCGATGATCGCGCCGATCCGGACGGACCGGCTGCTCCTGCGTCCGCTTCGTCCGGCGGATGCGCCTGCGCTGGCCGACGGGATCGCCGATTTCGACATCGTGCAATGGCTCTCGCGCGTGCCCTGGCCCTACGGGCTGCGGGATGCCGAGGCCTTCGTCGCCATGGTGCAGGGCGAGGGCAGCGCCCACTACGCCGTCACCGAGGGCGGCGCGGTCGTCGGCGTGGTCTCGACGGCCGACGAACTCGGCTACTGGATCCGCAGAAGCGCCCAGGGTCGGGGCCTTGCCACCGAGGCGGCGCGCGCCGCCGTCGCGGCGCATTTCGCCGGCGGGGCGGATCGGCTGACCTCCGGCCATCGGATCGGCAACGACCGCTCCCGTCGCGTCCTCTTGCGGCTGGGCTTCTCCGATACCCACCGGGTCGAAAAGCAATCGCTCGCGGCAGGCGCCGTGACGGTGCAGCGCATGGAGCTCACCCGCGCGGCCTGGCATCGCTTGAGAGCGGCGCCGGAACGCGGTAAGGCCGGGGCTTCCAGCGCCCCGGAGGCCCCGCGATGAAGTTTCTCGACCTGGCCAAGGTCCATATCCGCTCCGGCGCGGGCGGCAACGGCTGCATCAGCTTCCGGCGGGAGAAGTATATCGAATACGGCGGCCCCGACGGCGGCGACGGCGGCCGGGGCGGCGATGTCTGGGCCGAGGCGGTGGACGGGCTGAACACGCTGATCGACTTCCGCTACCAGCAGCATTTCTTCGCCAAGAACGGCCAGGGCGGCATGGGCCAGCAGCGCACCGGCCGCGACGGCGACGACATCGTGCTGCGCGTGCCGGTCGGCACCGAGATCCTCGACGAGGACGAGGAGACGGTCCTTGCCGACCTGACCGAGGTGGGCCAGCGCGTGCTGCTGGCGAAGGGCGGCAATGGCGGCTTCGGCAACCTGCATTTCAAGACGTCCACCAACCAGGCGCCGCGCCACGCCAACCCGGGCCAGCCCGGGGTCGAGCGCACGCTGTGGCTGCGGCTGAAGCTGATCGCGGATGTCGGGCTTCTGGGCCTGCCGAATGCCGGCAAGTCCACCTTCCTCGCCGCCACGTCCAACGCGCGGCCAAAGATCGCCGACTATCCGTTCACCACGCTGCACCCGAACCTGGGCGTCGTGGGCGTGGACAACGCCGAGTTCGTCGTGGCCGACATCCCCGGCCTGATCGAGGGCGCGCATGAGGGCCGGGGGATCGGCGACTTGTTCCTCGGCCATGTGGAGCGCTGCGCGGTGCTGCTGCACCTGGTGGACGGCACCGCGAACGACGTGGCCGAGGACTACCGCACGATCATCCAGGAACTCGACGCCTATGGCGAGGGGCTGGCCGAGAAACCCCGCATCACCGCGCTGAACAAGATCGACGCGCTGGACGACGAGCTGCGCGAGATGCAGCGCGCGGAGCTGGAAGCGGCCTGCGGCGGCCCCGTCTTCCTGATGTCCGGGGTCTCGGGCGAGGGGCTAACGGAGGTGCTGCGCGCGCTGAAGGCGCAGATCGACGCCGACCGTCTGCGGATGCGCGCGGCGGGGCAGGAGGATGCGCCGTGGTCTCCCTGACCGGGGGCGCGCGGCTGGTCGTCAAGATCGGCTCGGCCCTGCTGGTCGACCGCGAGACGGGCGCGCTGCGGGCTGACTGGCTGCGCGGGCTGGCCGAGGACGTGGCGTGGCTGAAGGGGCAGGGGACCGACGTGATCCTCGTCTCCTCGGGCTCCATCGCGCTCGGCCGCGCGGTCCTGGCGCTGCCCGCCGGCACGCTGCCGCTGGAGCAGTCGCAGGCCGCCGCCGCCGTCGGCCAGATCCGCCTCGCCCGCGCCTACGAGGAGGTGCTGGCGCCGCACGGCCTGACCGCGGCGCAGGTCCTGCTGACGCTGGAGGACAGCGCCGACCGCCGCCGCTATCTGAACTCGCGCGCGACGCTGGAGCAGCTGTTGCGGCTGGGGACGGTGCCGATCGTGAACGAGAACGACACCGTCGCGACGGACGAGATCCGCTATGGCGACAACGACCGGCTGGCCGCGCAGATCGCCGTGACCGTGGGCGCCGACCGGCTGGTGCTGCTGTCCGACGTCGGCGGCTTCTATTCCGGCAACCCCAAGGACGACCCCGCCGCGCACCGCTTCGACGTGATCGAGCGCATCACGCCGGAGATCGAGGCGATGGCGGGCGATGCCGGCTCCGGCCTGTCGAAGGGCGGCATGAAGACCAAGTTGCTGGCGGCCCGCACCGCCACCGGCGCCGGCTGTGCCATGGCAATCACGGAAGGCTCGGTGATCCGGCCCTTGCAGGCGCTGGAACAGGGGGCGCCGTCGACCTGGTTTCTGGCCGAGGGCGATCCGCAGCAGGCGCGCAAGCGCTGGATCGCGGCGATGAAGCCCAAGGGGCGGCTGACCGTGGATGCCGGCGCGGCGCGGGCGCTGCGGCAGGGCAAGTCGCTGTTGCCGGCCGGTGTGACGTCGGTGACGGGCGCATTCGGCCGCGGCGACCCGGTGGACATCGCCGGCCCCGACGGCGCGCTGGCCAAGGGCCTTGCGCGTTACACCGCGGAAGAGGCGAGGCGCATCGCCGGGCATCGCTCTGGTGACATCGAGGCGGTTCTGGGCTATCCGGGCCGCGCGGCGCTGGTGCATCGCGACGACATGGTGACCTGAGCGGCCTGCGAATTTTCGTCGAAAATTCGAACCCGGGAGACGACGATGAAGGACCTCGAAGACATCCCCGCCCTGATGGCCGAGCTCGGCACCCGCGCCAGGGCCGCCGCCGCCGAGCTTGCCTTCGCCCCGGCCGCGGCGAAGACCCGGGCGCTGACCGCCGCCGCCGACGCCGTCTGGGCCAACCGCGCCGAGATCATCGCCGCCAATGAAAAGGACATGGCCTTCGCCCGCGACAAAGGGCTTTCGAAGGCCATGCTCGACCGCCTGATGCTGGACGAGCCGCGCATCCAGGGCATCGTCGACGGCCTGCGCGCGGTGGCCGCCCAGGACGACCCCGTGGGCGAGGTTCTGGCCGAGTGGGACCGGCCCAACGGCCTGCACATCCAGCGGGTGCGCACGCCGCTGGGCGTGGTCGGGGTGATCTACGAATCGCGCCCGAACGTGACCGCCGATGCCGGCGCGCTCTGCCTGAAGGCCGGCAACGCCGTCATCCTGCGCGGCGGGTCGGAGAGCTTTCATTCCTCCGGCGCGATCCACGCCTGCCTCGTCGAAGGGCTGACCGCCGCCGGCCTGCCCGAGGACGCGATCCAGCGGGTGCCCACCCGCGACCGCGCCGCCGTGTCGGAAATGCTGACCATGACCGACAGCATCGACGTGATCGTGCCCCGCGGCGGCAAGGGCCTTGTCGGCCTCGTCCAGCGCGAGGCGCGGGTGCCGGTCTTTGCCCATCTCGAGGGCATCGTGCATATCTATGTCGACAAGGCCGCCGACCCGGACAAGGCGATGCGCGTGGTGCTCAACGCCAAGACCCGCCGCACCGGCATCTGCGGCGCCGCCGAGTGCCTGCTGATCCACCGGGATCTGGCCGACACGCTGGGCGCCGATCTGGTCCGCGCGCTGGTCGAGGCCGGCGTCGCGGTGCATGCCGATGCCGCGCTGCAGGACATCCCCGGCACCGTCGCGGCCACCGACGACGACTGGGGCCGCGAGTATCTCGACATGCACATCGCCGCGAAAGTCGTCGAGAGCATTGACGACGCGATGGATCACATCCGCCGCTACGGCTCCAGCCACACCGACGCCATCCTGACCGAGGACGACGCGGCCGCCGAGCGCTTCTTCGCCCGGCTCGACAGCGCGATCCTGATGCGCAACGCCTCGACCCAGTTCGCCGATGGCGGCGAGTTCGGCATGGGCGCCGAGATCGGCATCGCCACCGGCAAGATGCACGCGCGCGGGCCGGTGGGCGCGGCGCAGCTGACGAGCTTCAAGTACCTGGTGACCGGGGACGGCGCGACCCGGGCCTGACCCCGCGCGCCGCTCAGGCGCGGATCGTCGCGCCGGTCTCACTCAGCTCCACGGCGAGGGGCCGGCCCAGCTCGGCCGCGACCAGCGGCGCCAGCAGGAACTGCACCTCCGCCGCGCTCGCGCCAGTGGCGGGACCGGACCGCGACAGCCCCTCCCAAAGCGCGGGATCGGCGCGCATCTTCTCGGCCCGGGCCGCGACGTGCCAGCGCGCGCCCTCGCGGCCGACCTCGATCGTGCCGCCCCAGGGCATCGCGTTTTCCAGGCAGTTCAGCAGCAGGAAGACCAGCTTCACCTCTGGCCGCGCCACCTCGCCCTCGGCCGACCACAGCATCTCCAGCCGCCCGCCGCGGGTCAGGTCCGCCAGGATCTGCCGGATCTCCGCGGCGCCCAGCACCTGATCCGGCGCGGCGGCGCCGAAGGCGACGCGAAAGAATCCGATCCGCGCATTCGCATGCTCGACGCTCTGGGCGATCAGGTCTATCTCTGGCATGGGGCCGGCGCCCGACATCGCCAGAAGCTCGACCCCGTTGGAGATCGCGCCGATCGGCGAGATCAGGTCGTGGCAGATGCGCGAGCCGAGCAGCGCCGCGATGTCGGAAGTCGCCTGGGTCATGGCACTGCCTCCTCGCTGAAGGAAACCGGGGGCGGAAAGGAACCGATGAGTGAAATCAACGCATTTCTGGAACCGGGCATGCTGGTCCGCCACCCGGAGCAGCCCGACTGGGGCCTGGGCCAGGTCCAGTCGAATATCGGCGGCCGCATCACCGTGAATTTCGAACACCAGGGCAAGGTGGTCATCGACGGCCGGCGAATCGAGCTGATGCCCGTCTTTGACAGTTGATCCATCCTGCCTTCTTTCTACCAGAAAGGTTAACAGACACCTAACGCCGCAGCGGGCACGGAAATATTGCCATTTCCGGCCGGCTGCCGTTAAAAGCCGCGCGATGAAGGCGGAGACATCCCTCAAGGCCGGTACGGCGCCGCGGTTCGAGGTCCGGCTGGCCGCCGGTGCCGAGGATCTGCGCGCGGCGCAGGCGCTGCGCTACGATGTCTTCGTGCGCGAGCTGGGCGGCTCGGGGCCGCTGGTGGACCACGCGGCCGGGCTGGAGCGCGACGAGTTCGACCCGCATTTCGACCATCTTCTGCTGTTCGACCACGCCCGCGGCGCAGCGCCCGTCGTCGGCGTCTATCGGCTGCTGCGCGGCGACCAGGCGGCGCAGCTCGGGCGCTTCTATTCCGAGACCGAATACGACCTGACGCCGCTTCTGACCTCGGGCCGCCGGCTGCTGGAGCTGGGCCGCTCCTGCCTGCATCCGGACTATCGCGGCGGCACGGCGATGTACAAGATGTGGAACGGCCTTGCGGAGTATGTCGCGCGGCACGAGATCGAGCTACTGTTCGGCGTCGCCTCGTTCCACGGCACGGATATCGCGGCGCTGGCCGAGGCGCTGTCGCTGCTGCATCACCGCCACCTGGCGCCGCCGGAGCTCCGGGTGCGGGCGCGCGACGACCGGTTTCAGCGGATGGACCTGCGGCCGGAGGCCGAGATCGACCGCCTCGCGGCGATGAAATCGGTGCCCGCGCTGATCAAGGCCTATCTGCGCCTCGGCGGCATGGTGGGCGAGGGCGCGTGGATCGACCATGCCTTCAACACCACCGACGTGTGCCTCGTGATGGACACCGCACGGATGAACGACAAGCGCCGGAACCTCTATACCGGCGGTCGCGGGCGGTGAGCGTCACCTGGCATTCCAAGGATCTGCCGGCGGCGAAGCGGATTACCGCGGCCGGCTGGCTGCGCGTCGCCTTTCGCGGTTCAATTCTGGCCTGCATGATCCTGACGGGGCTGATTTTTCTGCTCCTCATCCGGGTGCCGGAACGCCCGCTCCACAGGCTGTCCCGGCCCTGGAGCCCGCATGTGGTGCGGCTGTTCTCGCGGCTGGTCTTCGTGGTGCTCGGGATGCGTTACCGGGTGGTCGGGCAGCCGATGGCCGGCCCGGGGGCGATGGTGTCCAACCACGCCTCGTGGCTGGACATCTTCGTGCTGAACGCGCGGGCCTGCGTCACCTTCGTGTCCAAGGCCGAGGTGGCGCGCTGGCCGGGCATCGGGTTTCTCGCCCGGATCACCGGCACGCTGTTTATCCACCGCGCCGGGCGGCAGGCCGGCGAACAGCGCGGGCTCTTGGAGGACCACCTGCGGGCGGGGCACAGGCTGGTGTTCTTTCCCGAGGGCACCTCGACCGACGGCCTGCGGGTTCTGCCTTTCAAATCAACGCTTTTCGCCGCGCTCTTCACGTCCGGCCTGCCGCATGACACGGCGGTGCAGCCGGTCACCGTCCGCTATATCGCGCCGGCCGGCGAAGACCCGCGATTCTATGGCTGGTGGGGCGACATGGGGTTCGGCGCGCATCTGTTGAAGCTGCTGGCACAGGCGCCGCAGGGCGGGGTCGAGGTGACCTATCACGCGGCGATCCCGGTCTCCGGCGTGGCCGACCGCAAGGCGCTGGCCCGGGCCTCCGAGGCGGCGGTGCGCGGCGGGCGCGGCCCGCGGCCCTGACCTCAGAGGCTCGGCGCCGCCAGCGCCTTCAGCGCGGCCACCGGGTCGTCGGCGTCCCAGATCTCGGTGCCGATCCCGAAGAAATCCGTCACCGGCGCCAGCGCCGCGACCCGCTCCGCCGTCAGCGCGCCTTCGGCCACCACCGGCACCTCGATCATCTCCGACCACCAGCCGAACAGGTCGGCCTCGGCATAGCTGCCATCCCCCAGCACCGTCGGCGCGCAGGGGCCGAAAGCCACGTAGTCCGCCCCGGCCTCGCCCGCGGTCATCCCGTCATGCCGCGATGTGCCGCAATAGGCGCCGACGATGGCGTCCTGTCCCAGCGCCTTGCGCGCCGGGCGCACCTGGCGCGCGCCGTCGGGCAGATGCACCCCGTCCAACCCCAGCCGCTCGGCCAGTTGCCAGTGGCGGTCGATCACCAGCGGCACGTCGCGGTCATGCGCCACGCCGCGCAGCGCGTCGCCCGCCCGGATCAGCCGGTCCTCGTCCGACGCCGCCAGCGCCAGCCGCAGGCAGGCCACGGGAACCGCGTCAAGAACGGCGCCCAAGGCGTCGGGAAAGCTCGACAATTCGATCTCCGGCGGGGTGATCAGGTAGATCTGCGGCTGCTCGGTCTCGGCCATACGGACACTCCTTCCGCCCGCTGCTATAACGCGGGCCGTCCGGCTTGACCATCGCCTCCGGAGGCCCGGGGCACGGCGCGGCCTCCGGCGCGCGCGGTGCCGACCCCGACGCCCGCCTTGCCTCTGCCCCGCCACCCCTCTATCACCGCGCCGCACAGCCCGGAAAGCCATCCATGCCCGACCGCCAGCCGATCTTCGTCCTCGTCCGCCCGCAGATGGGCGAGAATATCGGCGCGGCCGCGCGGGCGATGCTGAACTTCGGGGTGGGCGCGATGCGGCTGGTGGACCCGCGCGACGGCTGGCCGAACCCGCGCGCCGTCGCGATGGCCTCGGGCGCGGCGGGGCGGGTGCTGGACAGCGCGACGATCCATCCGACGACGGAAGAGGCGGTGGCCGACTGCACCTACGTCTACGCCACCACCGCGCGGCCCCGCGACCTGACCAAGCAGGTCTTCACGCCCGAGGCCGCGATGGCCGACGCCGCCGCGCGCCTCGCCGCGGGCGGCAAGGTCGCCGTGCTGTTCGGACCCGAACGCGCGGGGCTGGAGAACGACGACATCGCGCGGGCCAATGCCATCGTCTCGGTCCCGGTGAACCCCGACTTCGCCTCGCTGAACCTCGCGCAATGCGCGCTGCTCACCGCCTACGAGTGGCGCCGCCAGGCCGCGCCGGCCGAGGGCGCGCGCATGGATTACGCGGGCACCGAACCCGCCACCGCCATCGAGGTCGCGCGGCTGGGCGACCATTACGAGGACCGGCTCGACGCGGCCGGCTTCTTCTTTCCCGAGACCAAGGCGCCGGGCATGAAGCGCACCCTGCGCAACATGTGGTCGCGGCTGGAACTGACCCGCGCCGATGTCCAGATGTTTCACGGGATGCTGCGCCAGCTTCTGCGGCGCCGCGACACGCTTGCCGAGGACCGACGCGAGGACTAGTGCATGTCGCGTTCAATCGAGTTTCCCCGCCGCCCCGACTGCATTCGCGCGCGCGAACGCTGCCTCGGGGCGGCAGGTGAATGCGTGACTCGAATCAGACGCGACACGCACTAGGTAACGCGCGCCGCCAGGAGAGGACCACATGAGTCAGAAACGCTCGATCTTCGAGGAGGTGGGCGGGGACAAGCCCGCCGAGGCCCCCCGCACCACCGGCGTCATCGACGCCGGCCGCCGCGACGCCCGCGGCGCCATCCGCGCCTGGCTGGCCGTCCTGTTCGCGCTGGTCGTGATGATGATCGCGGTCGGCGGGCTGACGCGGCTGACCGACTCGGGGCTGTCGATCACTGAATGGAACCCGGTCAGCGGCGCGCTGCCGCCGATGAACGCCGCCGACTGGCAGTCGGAATTCGAGAAATACCAGGCGATCCCCGAATACCAGTTGCAGAACATGGATATGACCCTGTCCGAGTTCAAAACCATCTACTGGTGGGAATGGGGCCACCGGCAGCTCGGCCGGGTGATCGGCCTGGTCTGGGCCGTCGGATTCGTCTTCTTCCTGGCGACGAAACGCATCCCCGCGGGCTGGACCGGCCGCCTCCTGGCGCTCGGCGTGCTGGGCGGGCTGCAGGGGGCCATCGGATGGTGGATGGTGGCCTCGGGCCTGACCGGCACGATGCTGGACGTGGCGTCCTACCGCCTCGCCACGCATCTCGGCCTGGCCTTCCTGATCCTCGGGTTGATCGCCTGGTACATGTTCCGCCTCGGCCGCCCCGAGCGCGAGAACATGCAGGCCCGCCGCGCCCGCGAGCCCGGGCTGATGCGCCTCGGCACCGCACTGGCGGTCGTGGCCTTCGTCCAGATCCTGCTGGGCGCGCTGGTCGCCGGGATCGACGCGGGCCGCAACTATACCGACTGGCCGCTGATGGCCGGCGCGGTCACCCCGCCGGGCATGTGGGAGATCGCGCCGGCCTGGCGCAACCTGTTCGAGAACGACGGCACCGTGCAGTTCTTCCACCGTCTCGCCGGCTACGCCCTGTTCCTCTTCGGCGTCTTCGTCTGGCTCCGCGCCCGGGCCAGCGCCCATCGCCGCACGAAACAGGCGCATGACTGGATGGCGGTGGCGGTCTTCGGCCAGTTGGTCATCGGCATCGTGACCGTCATGCACTCCGCCCCCGTGGCACTGGCGCTGATCCACCAGCTCGGCGCGGTGGCAGTCTGGGTGCTGATCCTGCGCGCGCGTTTCCTTGCCAACTACCCGCTGGCACAATCTGTAAGGGGATAGGCCATGACCGCCTACGACGACCTGATGGCGTTCCAGCGCCAGACCGAGGCGCTCGCCCGCGTCGCCGGCCGCCTCGGCTGGGACCAGGAGACGGTGATGCCCCGCGGCGCCACCGGCCAGCGGGCCGAGGAGATGGGCGCGATGGAAAGCGTCCTGCACGCCCGCCGCACCGACCCGCGGGTGGCCGACTGGCTGGCCGCGATCGACCCCGACACACTGGACGCGGCGGGCCGCGCCAACCTGCGCCACATCCGCCGCGACCACGACCGCGCCGTCAAGGTGCCGGCCGACCTCGCCGCCGAGATTGCCCGCGTCACCAGCCTGTCCCAGGGCATCTGGGCCGAGGCGCGGCGGACCGAGGATTTCGACGCCTTCGCGCCGACGCTGCGCCAGGTGCTGGATCTGCGCCGGCGGGAGGCCGCCGCGCTGGCCGGCGACGGCGACCTTTACGACGCGCTGCTGGACGATTACGAGCCGGGCGCCACCGGCGCCGGGATCGAGGCGCTGTTCGGCGCGCTCCGCCCCCGCCTCGTCGCCCTGCGCGAGGCGGTGCTGGGCGCCGAAAAACGCCCCCCCGCACTCGCCGGCCATTACGACGAGGCGGCGCAGCTGCAGCTCGCCCGCGAGATGGCCGAAACCTTCGGCTACGACTTTCACCGCGGCCGGCTGGACCGGGCCGTCCACCCGTTCTCGTCGGGCTCCGGATCGGACGTGCGGATCACCACCCGCACCGTCGCCGCGGAACCGTTCAACTGCCTCTACTCGACGATCCACGAGACCGGCCACGCCTGCTACGAGCTCGGCATCGACGACGCCCATGCGCTGACGCCGCTGGGGCAGGGGGTCTCGCTCGGCGTCCACGAAAGCCAGAGCCGCATCTACGAGAACCAGCTCGGCCGCTCCCGCGCCTTCACCGGCTATCTCTTCGGCCGCATGCAGGCGATGTTCGGCGATCTCGGCATCGCGGACGCCGACGCCTTCTACGCCACCGTCAACCGCGTCGCCCCCGGCTACATCCGCACCGAGGCCGACGAGGTGCATTACAACCTCCACATCCTGCTGCGCTTCGACCTGGAACGCGCGCTGCTGTCGGGCGACCTCCCCGTCGCGGACCTGCCCGACGCCTGGAATACGCGGTTCGAAAAGGACTTCGGCGTCCGCGTCGACCGCCCCAGCCACGGCTGCCTGCAGGACGTCCACTGGTCGGTCGGCCTGATCGGCTATTTCCCGACCTACACGCTGGGCAACGTCTATGCCGGCTGCCTGCTGCAGGCGATGAAACAGGCCGTCCCCGACCTCGACGCGCAGCTCGCCCGGGGCGACACCGCGGCCGCCACCGGCTGGCTCCGCGACAATCTGCAGCGCCACGGCGGCCTGCGCGCCCCCCGCGCCACCATCGCCCACGCCTGCGGCTTCGAGCCCAACGAGGAACCGCTCCTCGACTACCTGGAAACCAAGTTCAGGTCCCTCTACGACCTCTAGGCTTCTTCTCGTTCCAAATACGCACGCCGAAGGCGAGGGCCCGCAGGGCCCTTCACTCCGCCCAGTCCGGCTTGCGCTTCTCCAGGAACGCCGCGATGCCCTCCTCGGTGTCGCGGTTCAGCATGTTCTCCACCATCACCGCCCCGGTATGGGCATAGGCGGCCGCCAGCCCCATCTCCAGCTGCTGGTAGAACGCCCGCTTGCCGATCCGCACCGCGCTGCCCAGCTTGCCCGCGACGGTCTCGGCCAGCGCCGCCGTCTCGTCGGCCAGTGCCTCGGCCGGCACCACCCGGTTCACCAGCCCGATCTCCCGCGCCCGCGCGGCGTCCACGAAGCCGCCGGTCGTCAGCATCTCGAAGGCCTGCTTGCGGGGCACGTTCCGCGACAGCGCCACCATCGGGGTCGAGCAGAACAGGCCGATATTCACCCCGTTGACGCCGAACCGCGCGTCCTCGGCCGCCACCGCCATGTCGCAGGAGGCCACCAGCTGACAGCCGGCCGCCGTCGCCAGCCCCTGCACCTGCGCGATCACCGGCTGCGGCAGCGCCGGGATGGCCTGCATGACGGCCGAACAGCGCGCGAAGAGGTCGGCGAAATAGGCCGCCCCGCCATCCTCCGCCTGCCGCCCGGCGGTCATCTCCTTCAGGTCGTGGCCCGCGCAGAACGCGCGCCCCTCGCCGGAGAGCACCACCACGCGGATGTCGCGGTCCTCGGCCAGCGCATCGAAGGCGCGCTGCAGCTCTGCCAGCATCGCGTCGCTCAGCGCGTTGAGGTTGCGGTCCGAGCACATCCGCAGATGCGCGACGCGGCCCGCGTCGTGACGTTCCAGAAGTGCCATCTTGTCCTCCGCCCGAATTCCCGGCACATCCTAGGACGCGCAGGCGAGAGGGGAAAGCATGGCCGTCCGGATGACCGTAGAAGACCTGCACGCCTTCCTGGCCGAGCATTTCCCGCAGGTCGGCGACGATTTCACTGTCGAGGAGGTGGGGGCGCGCCGCATCCGGGTGCGCCTGCACGTGACCGAAAAGAACCTGCGCCCCGGCGGCACCGTCTCCGGCCCCTCGATCTTCGCGCTGGCGGACGTGTCGATCTACCTGGCGGTGCTGGCGATGATCGGACCCGAGGCGCTGGCGGTGACGACGAACTGCTCGATCGACTTCATGCGCAAGCCCGCCGCCGCGACCGACCTGATCGCCGAGGCGCGACTTCTGAAGCTGGGCCGGGTCCTGGCGGTGGGCGACGTGCTGATCCGCTCCGACGGCGGCACGGAGCCGGTCGCGCGTGCCTCGCTCACCTACTCGATCCCGCCGGCCAAGTAGCCGGAAAATTTGTAATTTTCCGAACCGGATCGTTGCCAACGATCCGGCCCGTTTTCTTGCAAAGAAAACGGCTACAGCACCCGGCGGATCGGCTCGCGGTTGCAGAAGATAACCAGCTGCCCCGCATTCTCCACCGCGTGATAGCCCCGCCGCTCCAGCTCTGCCAGGAACGCCTCGCGCCCGACATAGCGCTCGATATCGCGCAGCTTGCGCCGGATCACCGCGCCGTCCCGCGCCGCCCGGGTCGCGAACAGCTGCGTCATCCATCCCTCGGGGCTCAATGGCGGCGGAGTCAGTCTCATGCCGCCAGCCTGTCCGAACAGGGTTAAGGCAGGCTTAATCGTCGACAAGCTCCGTCACGATCTCCGCCTCGGCCTCCAGCGTCCGGTGCACCGGGCAGCGGTCGGCGATCTCCAGCAGACGCGCGCGCTGGCCGTCGTCGAGCGGCCCCTGCAACAGGATCGCCCGGTGAAAGCGGTCGATCTTGGGCGTGCCCGCGTCGCCCGCATCCTGGGCGTGGACCTTCGCGTGGGTCACGTCCACCTGCACATGCGCCAGCGGCCAGCCCTTGCGCCGTGCATACATCCGGATCGTCATCGAGGTACACGCGCCCAGCCCCGCCGCCAGGAAGCCGTAGGGCGACATCCCCCGGTTGGTCCCGCCATAGGCCTCGGGCTCGTCGGCCAGCGCGTGATGCTCCGGCCCGTGATGCACGTCCTGCAGAAAGCCGTCCGGGTCGGCCTCGGAGACCCGCACCACGCCCTCCGGCGCGCCCGGCGGCGGGGCCGGCGGGCTCAGCTCCAGATAGCGCCGTGCCCAGGCCGCGATCACGTCGGCGGCGTATTCCGCGTCCTCGGGCCGCGAGATCAGGTGATCGGCCCCGTCCAGCGTCACGAAGCTCTTGGGATGCTTCGCCGCCTCGAAGATGCGCGCGGCGTTGTCCACCCCGACCACGGCGTCGCGCGGGCCGTGCAGCACCAGCAGCGCCCGCCCGAGCGCCGCGATCGCGGGTGCCAGCCGTTCGCGGCGCACATCCTCCACGAAGTCCCGCCCGATGCGGACCGGATGCCCGCCCAGCCGCAGCTCGGCGGCGCCCTCGCGCTCGATCCGCGCCAGCGTATCGCCGAACCGGGACAGCACCTGCGCCGGTTCGAACGGGGCGTTCAGCGTGACCACCGCGGTCGCGGACTCGATCTCGGACGCCGCCTGCAGCACCGCCGCGCCGCCCAGCGAATGGCCGATCAGCAGCCCCGGCGCCATGCCGCGGCCCTCCAGATACGCGGCCGCCGCGGCGATGTCGCCGACATTCGAGGCGAAGTCGGTGTTCTCGAACTCGCCCTCGGAATGCCCCAGCCCGGTGAAGTCGAAGCGCAGCACCGCGATCCCCATCGCCGCCAGCCGCGCCGCGATGCGCCGGGCGGCGGGGATGTTCTTGCCGCAGGTGAAACAATGCGCGAACAGCGCCGTGCCGAGGCGCGGGCCGTCGGGCAGGTCCAGCCGGGCCGAAAGCGTCGCGCCCGAATGGCCGGCGAATCGAACATGTTCCATGGGCATCGGCGGGGACCTTTCGCTCGGCAGGGCGGCCCGCCCAAGGTGGCGGCCCGCGCCGGTTCAGGCAAGCCGCCCGGCGGCCGCGTCACGTCAAGGTGACGGGGCGCGGCGCCGGCCGGTCTCAGCCGTCGATCTGCGCCGCCATGATGGCGATGGCCTTCTGATAGACCCCGGCGGCGTTCCATTCCTCGATCACCGGGAAATTGACCTGCCCGGGCTGATAGCCGCCGCCGGGCCGCCAGCCCTTCTGCCGCAGATACCAGGCGGTGGAGGCCATGGCGTCGGCGAGGTTGTACATGTCCAGATGTCCGTCGCCGTTGCCGTCGCGGCCGTAGTCCAGAACGTTGCCCGGCAGGAACTGCGTGTGCCCCAGCTCGCCGTGCTTCGCGCCCACGGTCGCGGCGGTGATGGTGCCCCGGTCCACCAGCTTCAGCGCCGCGATCAGGTGGGGGCGGAAGAACTCGGGCCGGCGGCAGTCATAGGCCAGCGTCGCGGTGGCCGAGACGAGGTTGGTGTCGCCCATGAACGCCCCGAACGCCGTCTCCATCCCGTGGATCGCCAGCAGCACGCCGGCCGGCACGCCGTAGATCCGCTCGACGCTGGCGTAGAATTGCGGGTTCTCGGCCTTCAGGCGCCGCGCGCGGTTCACGATGGTGGCCGCGCCGCGCACCTGCATGAATTTCTCCAGCGTGTAGCTGAAGCTCTTCTGGTTACGGTCCGCCGCGATGGTGCCGTGCGAGTACCGCGCGCCGGCCAGCGCGTTCAGCCCGGCCTGCTTCACGCCCGCCCGCGCGGCTTCGGGGGCGAACTCGGCCTTCCAGGCCTCGAAATGCGCGGCGTCGTTGCCGCAGGTGGCGGCGGGCGCGGCGAGGGGCAGGCAGACGAGCAGGGCGGCGAGGATACGGTGCATGGGGGCCTCCGGGATGGAATTTCGCCCAGACTAGCCGCCCCGGCGGCGAAGCGAAACGGCCCATGGCCCCGGGCGCGCGGCCCGTTGGCAGCTTTCCTCCGACGCCCCCCGATGCTACCTCACGCGCACAACCCCGGAGGCGGCGTGAGCAGCGAAGACGTCAGAACCCAGTACGAGGCCTATCCCTACCCGGAGCGCGACCCGGCCGACGAGGCGCGCCGGCTGATCACCGGCTCGCCCTCCTGGCCGCAGGAGATGGACCACTGGCTGTGGGGCGGGGCGCGCGACTGGTCGAAACCGTTGCGCGCGCTGGTCGCGGGCGGCGGCACCGGCGACGGGCTGATCCAGCTCGCCCAGCTGCTGACCAGCGCCGGGCGGCCGCACGAGATCACCTATCTCGACCTGTCCGAGGCCGCCCGCGCCGTCGCCGAGGCGCGCGCGAAGGCCCGCGGGCTGACGCGCATCCACTTTGTCACCGGCTCGCTGCTGGACGCGGCCGAGCACGGGAGGTTCGACTATATCGACTGCTGCGGCGTGCTGCACCACCTGGACGCGCCGCAGGCCGGGTTCGACGCGCTCGCGGCGGCGCTGGCGCCGGGCGGCAGCCTGGGGCTGATGGTCTATGCGCCGCTGGGCCGCAGCGGCGTCTACCCGCTGCAATCCGCCTTCACTGTGCTTTACAACCACCTGAGCCCGCAGGAGAAACTGGCCAAGGCCAAGGCGCTGTTCCGACGCCTGCCCGAAGGCCACCCGTTCAAGCGCAACCCGCATCTGGTGGATCACGAGGCGAGCGACGCGGGCTTTTTCGACCTGCTGCTGCATTCCACCGACCGCCCGTTCACGATCACCGAGCTCGCCCAGGCGCTGGACCGCGCCGGGCTGGAGATCGCTGGCACGCCGGAGCCGGCCCTTTACGACCCCGCGGCCCTGCTGCCCGAGGGCCAGACGCTTCCCGACGGCCTCGACCCGATCCAGGCCATGCAACTGGCCGAGGATCTGCGCGGCACCTTCAAGACCCATATCGTCTATGCCGTGCCGCGCGGGGCACGCCGCGCGCCGCCCCTGGGCAAGCCCGGCGCCATCCCGCATCTCAGGGGCATCGACCCGCGGCGGCTGGCGCAATCGGTCGCGCAGAAGGGGCAGGTCCGCCTGACTGCCGGCGGCGAGAAGCTGACCCTGCCGGTCCCGAAACAGGCCGCCCCGCTGATCGCCGGCATCGACGGCCGGCAGCCTCTGTCCACATTGGCGCAGTCCGCGCGGCTGGACCCGATCGCCTTCGCCACGCTGTGGGGCAAGGTCGAACGCGCCTTCTGCCCGCACGGCCATCTGCATTACTCGACGCTCTACGCCTCATGACGCATCTGCAAACCGCCCCGATCCTGCAATCCCGCCTGGCCTATGCCCCCTGGCACGGGCCGCAGGGCCACCGCCTGCCGGGCACCGACCGGACCGATCCGGAGGCGTGGCTCTGGGAAGACGAATGCTTCTCGCCGCAGATGGCGCTGCGCGACCGGCTGGTCGCCGCGCGGCCCGAGACGGTGCTGGCCTGCCAGCCCGAGGCGCGGGAGGCGGCGGGCGAACTGCTGGAGACCGTGCTCGGCTGGCTGCCGGAGCGGCCGCGCTATGGCGTGGGCGACGGCCAGGTGACGCGGCCCGACGGCGTCGCGGTGCCGGTCGACCGCACCCGGCCGATGGCGACGCTGGCGCGGCTGGTGCAGGACGACCTGTGCCTCTTGCAGAAACAGGGGGACGAACACGTGCTGACGGCGGCCGCCCTGTGTTTCCCGGCACATTGGAGCCTGGCGGAAAAGCTGGGCCAGCCGCTGGGTTTGATCCACCGGCGGATCGAGCCCTATGACGAGACGGTCGCGCGCCGCGTGCAGCGGCTGTTCGACGGGCTGCGCCCCGAGACGGTGCTGGTCCGCTCCAACTGCCTGCCGGATGACGATTTTGCGCTGCACCAGCCCGAGCGCAAGCCCGACGGCTTCGCCCGGCCCGACGGCGCGCCCTATGTCCGGCTGGAACGCCAGACCCTGCGCCGCCTGCCGCTGACGCAGGCGGTGGTCTTCGCCATTCATACTGCGATGGTCCGGCCCGATGCGCTGGCGCCGGAGGAGCAAACGGCGATGGCCGGGCATCTGGCCGACAAGGCCGGCTGAGCCGCAAGGGGTGGGGCGAGGGCCGTTCGGCCCTCAGATGATCCCGTTCATCAGCTGGGGCAGCAGGCAGATGCCCATCGCCGCCGTCGAGCAGGCCATCGTCGCGCCGCGCATCACGTGCGGGCGGTTCGCCTTGGTCGCCTCGATCGCGGCCAGCGCCACCGGCGCCGCACGCTGGAGCCCTTCGTTGACCGCCGAGACCACCGGATGCGGGGCGACGATCGGGCGGTGCTTGCCCTGGATGATCTGGGTCTGGATGAAGGTCAGCGCCCGCGCCTCCAGCGCCCGCTGCCGCTCCGAGCGCTGCGCGCCGGCGCGCACCATGGCGGGGCTCGGCAGCAGCTCGTGCGCGGGCAGGTGGCTCGTGCCCAGGATGTTGGCACGCGGGAATTCCTCGCCGGCATAAAGCATGTCGGTTTCGCACCAGAACACCAGCGACGGCTGCGCGTCGGCGGGCATCGCCTCGGCCAGCTGCCAGCACAGGGCGCGCTTCAGCTCCTGCAGATCGGGGTCGTCCGGCTGCGGCGCGTCGTCGTTGTCCGATACCAGGATCGTCACGGAATAGCGGTGCGAGGTCAGGCGCGACAGCATCTCGGTCTCGCAGACCGTGGCGCCGCCCGGGCGTCCGGCGTCCAGGAAATGCGCCACTTCCATCGGCTGGTCGCAGCCGGCGACAAGCACCTGGATCGGCCCGCAATCGAACAGCAGCACCGACGGGTCGTCGGTGTAGCGCCGCACGGCCGGCACCTCGTGCGCCATCGCGATCGTCTCGAACTCGCCGGCCAGATGCGCCAGGGCATCGGGCACGGGGGCCTCGAACAGAAGGCTGGCTTCGAATGATGGGTCTTGCGTGTACATCGTAAACCTCCGCCGGTTCCTGTCCTTAAGTATAGGTTAGTTAATGTGGAGGAATTGCGGCGCGCTTGGGGTTGAGGTATGAAAATTCGCTAATCGTTTAGGTTGAAAATCTCTCTCTTTCAGTATATTAAACGTTAACACCTTGGGAACCCCGCGCCGTGTTTCCAAGGGAGATCAGATGCCGCGCTGCCCGACGTTATTGTCTCGGGACAGAGCTCTAAATGGGACCATTGATGTCAAACTTTCTCCAAAGTTGTTTTCAAGACTGCAACAATCCAGAACACCGGATCGGACCGTACCGATGAGAGAAAAGAACGACACCGAGGCCAGGCTCCTTTACGCCAGCGCCGACAACGTCCTGGCGGAGGTCGACGCCGAGGCGCTGCAGCATCTCGTGCAGAAATGCGTCGGGCCGCAGGGCGATGTGCATATCGGCGGGCGGACGGGCGATCACCTGGTTCTGTCCGGCGACACCGTGCAGCTGGTCATCGCCTTCACCGACGTGCCCTTCGCGCTGAGCCATTTCCGCGGCATGACGCGCCCGGTCGAGGAAGAGGCGCAGCGCCGCGACGTCCTGCGCCGGCTCGCCCATCACCGGGCCAGCCTGTCGGTCGTGGCGCTGGACCGCCAGGGCGCCGACAGGCTGCCCGACTGGGTCAAGCGGCGGCTGGTCTGGGAGGTGGTCGACTACCTGCTCACCTGCGCGCCGGCCGACCTGGTCGTCTGCCCGTCCCGCGCCCGGCTGATGACCGGCGAGGAAGCCGAGACCTGGCTGAGCGAGATGACGACCGACATGCCCGACCTCGACCCGGCCGCCGGCCCGGTCTGCAACTCGCGCAAGGACATCTTCCTCAGCGATCCGCACCTGTCGCCTGAGGTGCTCGCCTGGCTGAACCAGCGCGAGGCCATCGCGCCGCAGGAAGAGGATCTCTGGGCCTCGCTGGTCCAGGCCTTCGTCGACCAGGAACCCGCGCCGGGCGACTCGCGGCTGTGCGACACCGTCCCGGGCCGCTCCGCGCTCTATACGATGAGCGCCACGGTCGGGCTGTTCGCGCTGCCGCTCGGGGCCGCGCTTCTGGCCTTCAACGCGCTGACCGGCGGCTCGCTCCGCGCCACCGCCTACGGCATGGCCGCGACCGGCATCGGCAGCGCGCTGGGGGCGTTCGAGTCCACCTCGGTCGCGTCTGTGGTGCAGATGACGGGGTTGTTCTAGGGCCGGGCGGGGGCGGTCTTACCGCCTTCGGCGGCCGGACCCGCTGGGGGGGACGCTGTCCCCGTCGTCCATCGGGCTTGAACCGATGGCGCCTCGATGGACGCCCCCCCCAGGGAGTATTTCAGCCAAGATGAAGCAGGGAGGGCGGCTCCGGAGACCTTGGCGCGTCCTTTGCCGAAGGGGGACGTGCGCCCGTCAGGGCCGGGGAGGTCCACAAAGAAAGGGCGCCCGTGGGCGCCCTTTCCGGTCTCCGAGCGCGACGGCGCTCAGCAGCTGTAGTACATCTTGAACTCGACCGGGTGCGGGGTGTGCTCGAAGGCGTAGATCTCTTCCCACTTGAGCTCCATGTAGCCCTCGATCTGGTCGCGGGTGAACACGTCGCCGGCCAGCAGGAAGTCCATGTCCTTCTCCAGCTCGTCCATCGCCTCGCGCAAGGAAGCACAGACTGTCGGGATACCGGCCAACTCCTCGGGGGGCAGGTCGTAGAGGTCCTTGTCCATGGCTTCGCCCGGGTGGATCTTGTTCTTGATCCCGTCGATCCCGGCCATCAGCAGGGCGGCGAAGCACAGATAGGGGTTCGCCGACGGGTCGGGGAAACGCGCCTCGACCCGCTTCGCCTTGGGCGACTCGGTCCACGGGATACGCACGCAGCCCGAGCGGTTCCGCGCCGAATAGGCCCGCAGCACCGGCGCCTCGAAGCCCGGGATCAGACGCTTGTAGGAGTTGGTCGACGGGTTGGTGAAGGCGTTGAGCGCCTTGGCGTGCTTCAGGACGCCGCCGATATAGAACAGCGCCTCGTCCGAGAGATCGGCGTACTTGTCGCCCGCAAAGAGCGGCTTGCCGTCCTTCCAGATCGACATGTTCACGTGCATGCCGGTGCCGTTGTCGCCGGCGATCGGCTTCGGCATGAAGGTCGCCGACTTGCCGTAGGCCTGCGCCACCTGGTGGATGACGTATTTGTACTTCTGCAGCTGGTCGCCCTGGTCGGTCAGCGACGAGAAGATCAGCCCCAGCTCGTGCTGGCACGAGGCGACCTCGTGGTGGTGCTTGTCCACCTTCATGCCGATCCGCTTCATCGTCGACAGCATCTCCGAGCGGATGTCCTGGCCGTCATCGACCGGCGGCACCGGGAAATAGCCGCCCTTGACGCCCGGGCGATGGCCCATATTGCCCATCTCGTAATCGGTGTCGGTGTTCCAGGCGGCGTCCAGCGCGTCGACCTCGTAGGAGACCTTGTTCATCGACAGCGAGTACTTGACGTTGTCGAACAGGAAGAACTCGGCCTCCGGCCCGAAGAAGGCGCTGTCGCCGATGCCCGACGACTTCAGATAGGCCTCGGCCTTCTCGGCGGTGCCGCGCGGGTCGCGGTCATAGAGCTCGCCGGTATCCGGCTCGACGATCGAGCAGTGCACGGCCATCGTCTTCTCGGCGAAGAACGGGTCCATGTAGGCCGAGTCGGTATCGGGCATCAGCTTCATGTCGGACTGGTCGATCGACTTCCAGCCGGCGATGGAGGAGCCGTCGAACATGAAGCCCTCGTCCAGGAAGTCCTCGTCGACCTCGTCGGACAGGATCGTCACGTGCTGCAGCTTGCCGCGCGGGTCGGTGAAGCGGATGTCGACGTACTCGACCTCTTCGTCCTGGATGGTCTTTAGCAGGTCAGATTTGCTCATTGTCTTTCCCTTGTCGTGTGTTCGGAATGTCTGGTTGTGGGTGCGCCGGGGGCACGCCGCCCGCCCGCCGGTCGGGTCCGTCCGCGGGCGCGCCGCGGATTACAGGGCGTCGGGCCCGGATTCGCCGGTGCGGATGCGGATCGCCTGTTCGACCGTCGAGACGAAGATCTTGCCGTCGCCGATCTTGTCGGTCTTCGCCGCGCCGATGATCGCGTCGACCGCCGCATCGACCTGGTCGGAGTCCAGCACCACCTCGATCTTCACCTTGGGCAGAAAATCGACGACGTACTCGGCGCCGCGGTAAAGTTCGGTATGGCCCTTCTGGCGGCCGAAGCCCTTCACCTCGATGACAGAGAGCCCCTGCACGCCGATCTCCTGCAGCGCTTCCTTCACTTCATCAAGCTTGAACGGCTTGATGATCGCCTCGATCTTCTTCATCTGCTGCGACTCCCTGGATACCGTGCGGTCTGTGGTTCAAGATCATTTCCGCCGCCGCGCCACAATTCGCGAGGGGGACGCGGTGCGGAGGCTCCTCGGGGATTTGTCTACGATGCCCAAAGTTTATGCAACATGCTCTGTGACGGAGCGTTCTGCGAACAGGGAAGGCGCAGCGAAATGACGGAATTGCTGACATCGGCCCAGATGCGCGCCATCGAACAGGCCGCGATCGCGTCCGGAGAGGTCACCGGGCTGACCCTGATGGAGCGCGCCGGCCGCGGCGTGGTGGCGGCCGCCTTCGGGCAATGGCCGGATCTGCGGGCGGCGCCGCAGCGGGCGGTGGTGCTGTGCGGGCCGGGCAACAACGGCGGCGACGGCTTCGTCGTGGCGCGGCTGCTGAAGGAGCGGGGCTGGGAGGTGGCGCTGTACCTGTTCGGCGACCCGGAGAAGCTGCCGCCGGATGCCAGGACGAACCACGACCGCTGGGCCGCGATGGGGCCAGTCGCGCCGATGGACGCCGCGGCGATCGCCGCGGGCTGGCGCGGCACGGTCCGGCTGGTGGTCGACGCGGTGTTCGGCACCGGCCTGACCCGGCCGGTCGGGGGCGAGATCCATGCGGCGCTCGCCGCGATCCAAGGCGAGATCGACCGTGCCCGTGACCGGACCGCCGCCGCCGTGGTGGCGGTGGATGCGCCCAGCGGGTTGTGCATGGACAGCGGCCGCCGCCTGCGCGACGCGGAGGGTGCCGCGCCGGTTCCGCCGTTGCCGGCCGACCTGACCGTCGCCTTTCACAAGGCCAAGCTCGGGCATTACCTGGCCGAGGGGCCGGCCGCCTGCGGCCGGGTCGTCGTCCACGATATCGGGCTCGACCCGAAATGGAACGCCGAGGCCGAGCCGCCCATTACCCGGCGCGTCACCGAGGTCTCGGCGGCAGAGCTCGACAAGCGCGGCGGCGATCACAAATACGGCTATGGCCACGCGCTGGTCCTGTCCGGCGGCGCCGGGCGGGGCGGCGCGGCGCGGATGGCGGCGCGGGGGGCGCTGCGCATCGGCGCGGGGCTGGTGACGGTGGGCTGTCCGCCCGGCGCGCTGCAGGAGAACGCGGCGCAGCTCGACGCGGTCATGCTGCGGTCCGTGGGGGCGGACGCGGACCTGTCGTCGATGCTGGAGGCGGACGATCGGCTGAACGCGCTGTGCCTCGGCCCCGGCCTCGGCACCGGCGCGCGGGAGCGGCAGCTGGTGGCCGCTGCGCTGCGCGCCGGCAGGGCCACTGTGCTCGACGCCGACGCCCTGACGCTCATCGCGCAGGATCCTGCGCTCTTCGCGGCGCTGCACGAGGCTTGCGTTCTCACCCCGCATGCCGGCGAATTCGCGCGCCTGTTCCCCGAAATCGCGAGGAGGCTCGGCGACGCGCCGACGAGCGGCCCTGCCTATTCCCGGCTCGATGCCGCGCGCGCGGCCGCGGCGCGGGCCGGCTGCACCGTTCTTCTCAAGGGGCCGGACACGGTAATCGCGACGCCCGACGGCGAGGCGGTCGTCAACGCGGCCGCCTACGACCGCGCCGCGCCGTGGCTGGCAACCGCCGGGGCAGGGGACGTTCTTTCGGGTTTCGTCGCCGGCCTGCTGGCCCGCGGTCTCGCGCCGATGCGGGCCGCCGAGGCGGCCGCCTGGCTGCATGTGGAGGCGGCGCGCGAGGTCGGCCCCGGGCTGATCGCCGAGGATCTGCCCGAGGCGCTGCCGCGCGTGCTGCGCGGGCTGGGCCTGTAGCGCAGGGGTCTGCGCGTCGGGCGAAATGGACGGGCGCCGCCGGCCACGACCCGTGTTAGCATGGGGCGACGCGCTGCACAGGGAGGTGGACATGGCGGAGGGCGTTTGTGCGATCATCGGGCACGGGCCCGGTCTGGGCCGGGCCTATGCGCGCGCCTTCCACGGCGCCGGCTACGACTTGGCGTTGCTGAGCCGGTCGGGCGCGGGCCTCGACGACGCGGGCGAAAGGCCGGCGGTCGCCGCCTATCCCTGCGACGCCGGCGATGCGGAGGCGCTGACCGCGGCGCTGGAGCGCGTCGAGCGGGATCTGGGCCCCGTCGACGTGCTGATCCACAACGCCGACATCGCCCGGTTCGGCGCGCTGGAGGAGATCGCGGCGGATCAGTTCGAACAAAGCTGGCAGGTCGCGGCCCTGGGGCTCTTCGCGGCGGCGCGGCTGCTGGGGCCTCGGATGGCCGAGCGCGGGGCGGGCACGATCCTGGTCTCCGGCGCCACGGCGTCGCTTCGGGGCAATGTCTGGACCACGGCCTTCGCGCCGGCCAAGGCGGCGCAGAGGGTGCTGGCCCAGTCGCTGGCGAAACAGCTCGGTCCCCGGGGCGTGCATGTGGCCTATCTGGTCATCGACGGGGTGATCGACACCGAAGACACGCGCACCAATTTCGCCCCCGACGCGCCGGACGACTTCTTCCTGCAGCCCGACCGCATCGCCGAGGCGGCGCTGATGCTGACGCGGCAGCATCGCTCGGCCTGGACCTTCGAGCTGGACCTTCGGCCGTTCGGCGAAAAGTGGTAGCGGCCGCCGGGTTTCGGGCGGATGACGGATGACGGGACGCCCCGCGGTCGGGGGAAAAAACGACCGGGGGAAAAACCTGCGTTTCCGGCGTGACGCCGGTGCGTATCTGTGGTCCTGTCCGCGCATGATGTCCCAGACCGACCGATCGCTTCTGACCCGCATGTTCGAGGCCGCCGTGGCCGCCGCCGATCCCAACGAGGCGCTGCGCGCCCATCTGCCCGAGCGGCCGCCCGGCCGCACCGTGGTCATCGGCGCCGGCAAGGGCGCGGCGCAGATGGCGGCCGCCTTCGAGGATCTCTGGGGCGACCCGGTGGAGGGCGTCGTCGTGACCCGCTACGGCTATGCCGCGCCCTGCCGCCACCTGCAGGTGCTGGAAGCCGCGCATCCGGTGCCCGACGCCGCCGGGCTCGCCGCGGCGGAGGCGCTGCGGGGCGCGGTATCGGGCCTGACCGAGGACGACCTCGTGGTGGCGCTGATCTGCGGCGGCGGATCGGCGCTGCTGCCGGCGCCGCCCGAGGGGCTGTCGCTGGAGGACGAGGTGGCGCTGAACAGCGCGCTTCTGTCCTCGGGCGCGCCGATCTCGGCGATGAACGCGATCCGGAAGCAGGTCAGCGGGATCAAGGGCGGCCGGCTCGCGGCGGCGGCGCATCCCGCGCGGGTGGTCAGCCTGATCGTGTCGGACGTGCCGGGCGACGATCCCGCACAGGTCGCCTCGGGCCCCACCGTGGCCGATGCCGTCGGGCGGGCAGAGGCGATGGCGCATGTCCGCACCTACGGCATCGCCCTGCCGGAGGCGGTGCAGCGCCACCTGGAGACGGCGCCCGAGGACGCGCCGAAGCCCGACGATCCGGCCTTCGCCCGCGACCGCGTACATGTCGTCGCCTCGGCGGCGAAGTCGCTGGAGGCCGCCGCCGCGGTCGCCGAGGCGGCGGGGGTTCCGGCCGCGATCCTGTCGGATGCGATGGAGGGCGAGGCGCGCGAGGTCGGCCGCGTGCTGGCCGCCATCGCGCGCGAGGTGCGCAGCCGGGGTCGCCCGTTCCAGCCGCCCGTCGTGCTGCTGTCGGGCGGCGAGACGACGGTGACGCTGGACGGGGCCGGCGGGCGCGGCGGGCGCAACAGCGAGTTCCTGCTGTCCTGCCTCATGGGCCTCGACGGCGTGGAGGGCGTGACGGCGCTGGCCGCCGATACCGACGGGATCGACGGATCCGAGGACAATGCCGGCGCGTTCGGCGACGGCGACAGCTGTGCCCGGCTGCGCGCCGGGGGGCTGGATCCGGCGGAGCTTCTGGCGGCGCACCGGTCCTGGGATGCTTTTTCGGCGCTGGAGGATCTGTTCGTGCCGGGGCCGACGGGGACCAACGTGAACGATTTCCGGGCCATCCTGATCCGCTGAGCGGGCAGGGTGCGGCGAAATGTGATTCGATTTGAGATCAATCCGTTAACGGGGGCGGGCGCAACAATGCCGCGCGCGTCCGCCGGATTGATACCGGGTGGCGAATAGTGGCGGAACTGTGGCAGACGGCGCTGCGAGCGGCAGGACGGCCTGATGGAGTGGCAGCCCGATTGCGGATCATTCGGAAACACTGGACGGGGCGGCCGGGCTGACGCGATGAGCGTCGCCCTTGTCGTCTCCCTTCAGCAACGCCTTCCGTTCATAGGATATTATCCGGGTCTTGGCCCGCGCGCCCGGACGGCGCCCCGGGTCGACCGGGCCGCCATCGTCCCGGAAACCGCAACAATCGGCCGCGATCCGCCCGCCGGAGATGGCCGGAGTCGGGCGACATCTTGACCGGTTCTGCCCAAAACTGCCGCAAAGTCACCATAATTGCGCTTCGCGCCGGCGGACTGCGCCGGTAACTTTTCAGACATCGGGAGTAGGCGAGGCCGGCGGCCGCCAGTGGCGGATCGGCGGCCCGGAACAAGACAATCGGGTGCGATGACCATGGTGAAGTACGAGCGAGACTGGACGGCGATACAGGACGGCGACGGCGTGCCGGCGCCGGTGGGGGCGCCGGTGCGGCCCGGGCGTCAGGAGGGGCGTCAGGAGACGGCCGATTCCGCCGCTACGACTCCCTGTTTCACCCCCGGCACGCAGATCGCGACGGCGCGCGGCGCGGTGGCGGTGGAGGACCTGGCGCCCGGCGACCGCGTGGTGACGCGCGACAACGGGCTTCAGGAGGTGCGCTGGGTCGGCGCGAAGCGGATGAGCGGCCGCGACCTGCTCCGGCGGCCGCATCTGCGCCCCGTGCTGATCCGCCAGGGCGCGCTCGGCAATGGCCAGCCGGCGCAGGACATGCTCTTGAGCCCCAACCACCGGGTGCTCGTGGCCTCCGACCAGACGCAGCTTTATTTCGAGGAGCGCGAGGTGCTGTGCTCGGCCAAGCACCTGATCAACAACCGGGGCATCCAGGCGGTACAGACCACGGGCACGACCTATGTGCATTTCATGTTCGACCGCCACGAGGTGGTGCTGTCGGACGGCGCCTGGAGCGAGAGCTTCCAGCCCGGCGACCATTCGCTGCGCGGCATCGGCGCCGCCCAGCGCCAGGAAATCCTGGAGCTGTTTCCCGAGCTGCGCGGTAAGCCGGGGCTGGAGGGGTTTCTTGCCGCGCGGCGCGTGCTGACCCGCACGGAGGCGCGCCGCCTGCAGGAGTAGCGCAAGCGTACATGCAGCCGGCCGGCGTCGTATCCCGCCAGATCGCGCCGGCCGACCCGACCCCGCCGCGATCCGCACCCGTGGCGGGGTCTTCTTTTGCGGGGCCGTCTTTTGCCGGCGGGGGCCTCTGGACAGTCGCGGGCGGGCGGGCCACTCTGGCGCCCGAACGCATCGGGCAGAGAGGCGGAAGAGAGACGGACATGGCGCGCGCGTGGCATCACCTTCCGGTATCGGCGCTGGCGGTTCTGTGGAACCTGCTTCTGGTCGGGGACTATCTGGGGCTTCGCCTGCGGGTTCCGCTCTACGTCTCGAACATGACCCCCGAACAGGTGGCCTGGTACGAGGCGATGCCGCTATGGATGTCCGTCGCCTGGGGCGTCGCGGTCTGGTCGGGGCTGTTCGCGGCGCTGCTGCTGGTGTCACGGATGGCCACGGGGACGTTCTTTGCGCTGTCCTTCCTGGGCTGGCTGGTGCTGGGCGGGGCGCTCATGTATCTGCGCGAGCCATCGCTTCTGGAGGCGACCGGCGAGGCGGGCGTCTACATGATGGCCGCCGCGGCCGTCGCCGCCTTCCTGTTCTTCGTCTACGCCCGCTGGATGCGTGCCCGGCTGCGGCACTGACGCCGCGCTCAATCGGCCGCGCGCCGCCAGGCCGCCCAGTCCTCGGGCGTGTCGAGGTCCGTCAGGGCGTGGCGGCCGGGCAGGGGGACGAGCTCCTGCTTCTCGGTGCGCAGGACGTCGCGGCCGCCGGTGTCGCCCTCCAGCGCGGCGAGTGCCGGGAACAGACGGCGCGGCACGATGGCCGGCGCGCCGGGGGTGCCGTCGGCGGCGGCGGCGCGGGTGACGGTGTCGGCGCCGAGCGCGCGGAAGCGGTCGGCCAGGGTCACGAGATCCGCGGTCTCCAGATCCGGCATGTCGGCCTGCAGCATCATCGCGCCGGCGGTCTCCGGCGGCAGGCTGGCAAGCCCGGCCCGGATCGACCGGGACATGCCCTCCGCCGCGCGGTCGACCCGGACGGTCGCGAGCGCGAGCCCCTCCAGCGCCGCAGTCCGATCGGGCCGGTCCGGCCGGTCCGGCGGCAGCAGCACCGTCACCGGCAGGCCCGTTGCCACGGCCCGCCGCGCGCTGCGGCACAGAAGCGGCTCGCCCCCGATCTCCTCCATCAGCTTGTCGCGGCCGCCCATCCGCGCGGACGCCCCCGCGGCGAAGAGCAGGATGGCGACGTCGCTCATCGCTCGGGGATCAGGCCGCGCGGGCTGAACCGGAGCACCAGCACCAGGATCAGCCCCATGGTGAACAGCCGCATATGCGCCGCCGATTCCAGCAGATGCGCCTTCAGCCAATAGCCGTCGGCCATGCCGGCGGTCACGAACTCCATCACCTCGCGGCCGCGCGGCTCGACCTCGACCCAGAGATACCAGACGAGGAACCCGCCCAGCACCGCGCCGAAGTTGTTGCCCGAGCCGCCGACGATCACCATCACCCAGATCAGGAAGGTGAAGCGCAGGGGCTGGTAGGAGGTGGGCGTCAGCTGGCCGTCCAGCGTCGTCATCATCGCGCCGGCGATGCCGCAGACGGCCGAGCCCAGGATGAACACCTGCAGGTGGCGCTTGGTCACGTCCTTGCCCATCGCCTCGGCCGCGACCTCGTTGTCGCGGATGGCGCGCATCATCCGGCCCCAGGGCGAGGCGAGCGCCTTCTGCGACAGCCACAGAAGGATCGCCAGCACCACCACGAACAGCCCGGCATAGGCCAGCTTCACCGTGACCGAGGATGCCGCGACGGGATCGATCCCCCAGCCCTGCATCCGCGCCACGAAGGCGGGCGAGTTCTGCAGGTCGATCTCGTAGGGCACCGGGCGGGGCAGGCCGATCACGTTCTTGACGCCGCGCGACAGCCAGTCCTCGTTCTTCAGCACCGCGATCACGATCTCGGCGATGCCCAGCGTCGCGATGGCCAGGTAGTCCGAGCGCAGCCCCAGCGCCGTCTTGCCGATGGCCCAGGCCGCGCCGGCGGCCAGCAGCCCGCCCACCGGCCAGGCCAGGAAGATCGGCAGGCCCAGCCCGCCCAGATAGCCGGTGCCGGCGGGGTTCACCGACTCCACCGCCTCGACGGCGGGGTCGAAGACCCAGCGGTAGAGGATGAAGCCGACGAGCAGGATGGCGGTGACCGCCAGCGCGCGCGGCCAGCCCCTGGCCAGCCGCCCCCAGACGAAGATCGCCGCCGCGATGGCGCCCGCGCCGATCACCAGTCCCAGGATCAGCCGGCCGCCGCCCGCGGCCCAGGCCTCGGCCACCGGGGGCTGGCCCACCAGCACCGCCGCCAGCCCGCCCAGCGCCACGAAGCCCATGACGCCCACGTTGAACAGCCCCGCATAGCCCCATTGCATGTTCACGCCCAGCGCCATGATCGCGCTGACGAGCCCCATGTTCAGGATGCCCAGCGCCACGTTCCAGCTGCGCTCGAACCCCGACAGAACGATCAGGCCCAGGACGAGCGCGAAGAGCAGGATGCCTCTGACGGTCGGGTTCATACCGCTTTCCCCGCGAAGATGCCGGTGGGGCGGAACAGCAGCACGATCACCAGGATCACGAAGCTGACCGCGAACTTGTAGTCGGTGGACAGAAGCTGGACGAGTCCGTCGGGCTCCCAGGCTTCGGGCACGACATAGGCGATCACCTTCTTCCAGGCATAGGTCACCATGACCTCGGAGAAGGCGATGACGAAGCCGCCGACGATGGCCCCGACGGGCGAGCCGAGCCCGCCGACGATGGCCGAGGCGAAGATCGGCAGCAGGAGCTGGAAGTAGGTGAACGGCTTGAACGACTTGTCGAGGCCGTAGAGCACGCCCGCCAGCGTCGCCAGCGCCGCCACGATGATCCAAGTGATCGCCACGACCCGCTCGGGGTTGATGCCGGACAGCAGCGCCAGATCCTCGTTGTCGGAATAGGCGCGCATCGACTTGCCCGTCCGGGTGCGGTTCAGAAACCAGAACAGCAGCGCCACGGCGATGACGGCAACGACCAGGGTGATCCCCTGGCTGGTCTTGATCGCCAGCCCCTCGCGCAGGCCGGTCAGGTCGCGGAAGACGCGCGCGTTGATGATGAACCGCTCGCCGTCGGCGAAGCGCTGGTCGTCGGGGCCGATGATGAAGCGCACGATGCCGTTCAGCATGAACATCACGCCGATCGAGACGATGACCAGCACCACAGGCTTGGCCTTCTGCGCCCGGTAGAAGGAAAAGATGACCCGGTCGGTGGCCAGCAGGAGCGCCGCCGTCACCACGATCCCCACCGGCAGCGCCAGGAGCGCGGTGGGCAGCGGGCCGAAGGAGACGCCCATGCTCTGCAGCCACCAGGTCATCAGGATCGTCGCCATGGCGCCGAAGGCCATGGTGTCGCCATGGGCGAAGTTGGAAAACCGCAGGATGCCGTAGATCAGCGTGACCCCCAGCGCCCCCAGCGCCAGCTGCGCGCCGTAGGCCACGGCGGGGACGATCACGAAGTTCGACAGCGCGACGAGCGCGTTCAGAAGGTCCATGTCGGTGCGGCCTCCGGTGCTACTGCGTGGCGCATGTGCCGAAATAGCTGGTTGCCACGGCATCCCCGCTTTCGAAATGCGTGCCGTGCTGGGTCATCGCCGCGGCGCCCGAGGCAGTCACGGTCAACAGCAGCGTGCCCATGCCGGCCTCGTGGGGCGGAAAGAGCACCGTGAGCGTCGTGTCGTCGGGGGCAGAGACCGTTTCTCCGGTCACGCCGCCGGCCTCGGTGATCCAGACCCAGCCGCCGCCGTCCGGGACCGCGTCGAGAAACTGCGTGAAGGCGGCCATGTCGCTGCAGCCCTCGCCCGGCGCGCAGACACTGTCGAAGGTGCAGGCCCGTTGCGGCGCGGGATCGGCCGTCGCGGCCAGCGGCGACAGCAGCGCCAGCGCGGCGGCCAGTATGGGTCGCTTCATTCCGGTCGTCCTCCCCTCGGTCTTTCCCCGGCACGGTCATTCGGCGATGCCCCGGCCGGCGCCCGTGCGTTTTTCTGGCGTTGTTCTTGCGTCGTTCGTTCCGAACAGTCTCGGTGTAAACCGCCTGTCCGTCCAGTGCCACCGTCTGCAGGCCGCGCGCCGCCCCGCATCGTGGCATGAATGCCCCGCAGGTCGCCGGGTGCCGGGCCGGCCACGCGCTGCGCGGGGATTAGGCGGGGCCGCAGTGGAGCCAAAGGAGCTCGGCGTCCTCGAAATTGCCGGCCCAGACCGGCGTGCGCAGGATGAGGCCGCCGCCGTCGCCCGTCAGGCGCAGCTGGTAGACGCGGTCGCCCAGCCGCGCCGCGCCGGTGCCCGTGTCGGCGTCCAGCGCGAAGGCCGCGCTGCCGTCCGCCCCCGCCAATGTCGCGCGCGCGCCGTCGAGGGTCAGCGTGAAGACCTCCTGCGCCTCGGCGCATTTGCGGTCGACCATGCAGGTCCGCATGGCCTGGCACGCCAGCGTTTCGGCGGCCGCGCCGGTTGCGCCGGCACAGAGTAGGGCGAGCAGGGGAACGAGGGGTTTCATGGCGGGCAGTCCCGGGGAACGAATGACGATGCCCCATCATGGCGCCACGGTCGCGCATTGCAAGACAATGGGCTGTCCGGCCCGGCGGGCGCGCAGCGTCACCCGCCCAGGAACGACCGGCGCACCTCGTCATCGGCCAGCAATTCGTCGCCGCGCCCGGTATGGGCGTTGCGGCCCTGCACCATCACGTATCCCTTGTCGGCGATCTCCAGCGCCTGTCGGGCGTTCTGTTCCACCATCAGCACGGGCAGGCCGGTGCGGGCGATCTCGATGATCCGGTCGAACAGCTCGTCCATCACGATGGGCGAGACGCCGGCGGTCGGCTCGTCCAGCATCAGTACCTTGGGCTCGGTCATCAGCGCGCGGCCCACCGCGACCTGCTGGCGCTGGCCGCCGGAAAGCTCCCCGGCCTTCTGGCGCCGCTTGTCGCGCAGGATCGGGAACAGGTCGTAGACCTGCTCCATCGTGCGCATGATGTCGTCGCGGCGCAGGAAGGCGCCCATCTCCAGGTTCTCCTCGACCGTCAGCGAGGTGAAGATGTTCGAGGTCTGCGGCACGAAGGCCATGCCCTTGGCCACCCGCGCCTGCGGGGTCAGCGCCGCGATGCTCTCGCCGTCCAGCCGCACGTCGCCGCCGCGCAGGTCGAGCATCCCGAAGACCGCCTTCATCGCGGTCGACTTGCCGGCGCCGTTGGGGCCGACGATCACCGCGATCTGGCCGCGCTCCACCGCGATGGTGCAGGCATGCAGGATGTCCGGGCCGCGGCCGTAGCCGCCCGACATCTCCTCGCCGATCAGGAAGGGCTCGCCCGGGCTGGCCGCGTGGGCATGGCCCGAGTAGTGCCCCGGCCGCAGCGTGCCCACGCCGTCGGGATTGGCGATCGAGCGGTCCTTGTTGCCGCGGTCGTCCTGGTAGGGGTCGCTCATTCGGCGGTCTCCCGCAGTGCGCGCACGGCCTGCAGGTGGCGGTCGCGGTGCTGGTCGGTCAGGGTCTCGGCGCCCTGCAGACTCGTCTGAACGACGAGACGCGCCGCCCCTTCGGCATAGTAGGTGTACATGGTGACATATCCGGTGTCCGGGTTGTGCAGCGCCATGGTGGCGGCGGCCACGTCCGTGCCGAGCGGCGCGAAGGTCTCCAGGATCTCCGCGTCGTCGTAGGTGACGAGGAGGTCTCCGAACCCGGCCAGAAGAGCGGCGACATCGCCCTGATCCGGGTGCCGGGGCAGATCCTCGGCATACGGGATCTCGGCGAAGACCAGCCAGAGCCGGTCGTACTGACCGGTCAGCGAGCGGATGCGGTTGCCGTCCAGCTTGGGAATGAGCGCGACGCCCTCCCAGACGGTCCCCGCCGGGCAGAACTCCGGGGCATCGACGACGACCGGCCGACAGGTCTGTGCCGCGGCCGCGCCCGGCAGGACGGCGCCGAGGCATGCGCCCGCCAGCAGCCCGCGGACCAGGGCGCGCGGCCCCGTCTCGCTCTGTCTCTGGCGGCTCGTCCGGCTCACAGCTCTGGGGCCTCCGGCGTGATCTCGAAGCCGCCGAGGAATTCGCGGTGCAGCGCGCGGGCGCTGGTCTCTTCCACGGCCGGCGCGGTGATGGTCAGGAACTGGATCAGCAGATCGCCCTTCACCAGGTAGGAATGCAGCAGGTTCAAGGGCCGCGTCCCGCCGGGAATGCTGTATTCCAGGTTGCCGGCCGGGGTGCCGTCGACGGTGCCGCCCTCCAGCCGGTCGACGGTGAAGCTTCGGTCGTCGCCGCCCTGGCTGACGGCGAGGTCGCGCAGGATCGCGCGCTCCACCTGCTTGCCGGTGATCTCGCCCGGCGGAACCGTCTCGACGATTACCTTGCCCACGCCGCGGGCGGGGCTGCGGAACAGGGCGATGCCGGTCGGCAGATCGCGGTCGACCGGGCGCCAGGCCTCCTCGCCGCCGCAGAAGGTCAGCTTGGGATGGACCTGCCGGCAGTCCCCGGCCTGCGCGTCCTCGGCCTGCACGTCCTCGGCTTGTACGGGGCCGCACAGGGCGCCGGCCAGCAGGATCGCGGTAATCGAACGGACTGTCATGGTCTTGCCCACCCGTCTTGAGGTGCCTCAGGAGGCGGCCTCGGCCACGGCCTTGTTCTTCAGCCCGGTGCCCAGATACGCCTCGATCACCTGCTCGTTGCCCTTGATCTCGTCGATGGACCCCTGGGCCAGGACCCGGCCCTCGGCCATGCAGATGACCGGGTCGCAGAGCCGGCCGATGAAATCCATGTCGTGCTCGATCATGCAGAACGTATAGCCGCGTTCCTTGTTCAGCCGAAGGATCGCGTCGCCGATGGTGTTCAGCAGCGTGCGGTTCACGCCGGCGCCGACCTCGTCGAGGAACACGATGCGCGCATCCACCATCATCGTCCGGCCGAGCTCCAGAAGCTTCTTCTGCCCGCCGGAGAGGTTGCCGGCCTTCTCATCGGCCAGGTGGTCGATGGTCAGGAATTCCAGGACCTCGTCGGCCTTCTTCGCCAGCTCGCGTTCCTGTTCGGCCACGGCAGCGCGGCGGAACCAGGCGTTCCACAGCGTCTCGCCCGACTGGTCGCCGGGGACCATCATCAAGTTCTCGCGCACCGTCATCGAGGAGAACTCGTGCGCGATCTGGAAGGTGCGCAGCAGGCCCTTCGCGAACAGCGCGTGCGGCGGCAGGCCGGTGATGTCCTCGCCGCCCATGGTCACGCGCCCGGAGGTTGGTTGAAGAACGCCGGCGATCACGTTGAAAAGCGTGGTCTTTCCCGCACCGTTGGGGCCGATCAGGCCGGTGATCGTGCCCTCGGCGATCTCCAGGCTGGCGCCGTCCACGGCGTGGAAGCCGCCGAAATGCTTGTGAAGATCCTCGACGACGATCATCGGCCTGCTCCGGATAGGCGACAGCCCGGCCGTCCGGGCCGGGCTGTGCAGAGGGTCGTTGACGGGCTCAGCGGAACTGCACCGTGGAGTAGTCCGCGTCCTCGATGACGTATTCGCGATAGGTCCCGGCAGCTTCGCCCGGGCCGATCAGCTCGACATTGGTGGCGCCGACATAGTCGACCTCACCGCCCTCGGCGAGAATTTCGAGCGCCTTGCCCAGCTCGCCCGGCAGGATCTCCTCGCCCGGCGCGTTGGCCACGTCCATCAGGTTCTCGGCCGCCGCCGCGCTGGTGGCTTCGCCGCCCGCCTGCATCGCCAGCGCCAGCAGCGCCGCCGCGTCATAGCTTTCGCGGGTGAAGGAGCTGTCGCCGTTCACGCCGGCCTCCTCGGTGATCTCGGCGAACGCCTCGGCGCCTTCGCCCTCGGACCACGGCACGGCGCCGAAGGAGCCCTCCATGTACTCGCCGAGATCGGCGAGCAGCGCGTCGGCATACATGCCGTCGCCCATCATGAAGGTGTCGAAGGCGCCCGAATCGATGGAGGACTGGATGATGCCCTTGCCGCCCTGGTCGGCATAGCCCAGCACCACCAGAACCTCGCCGCCGGCGGAGGCCAGCGTCGCGACTTCGGCGGAATAGTCGGCCTTGCCGTCTTCATGGGGCACGTTCGCGGTCACGGTGCCGCCCATGTCCTCGAAGTTCGAGATGAAGCTGTCGGACAGGCCCTTGCCGTAGTCGTTGTTGGTGTAGGTGACGGCGACCTCGGTGATGCCCCGGGACTCGAGGATGTTGGCCAGAACCTCGCCCTGCCGCGCGTCGGACGGCGAGGTGCGGAAGAACAGGCCGTTATCCTCGGCGGTCGACAGGGCCGGCGACGTGGCCGAGGGCGACACCATCGGGATGCCGTTCGGCACCGCGACATTGGCCAGCACCGCGCCGGTCACGCCGGAACAGTCGGCGCCCATGATCGCGACGACGCCTTCGGAGGTCACCAGACGCTCGGCCGCGGCGGTGGCGGCGGCGCTGTCGATGCAGGTGGAGTCGGCGCGCACCGACTCGAGCATCATCCCGTCCAGGATGCCGCCCGCCTCGTTGATCTCCTCCATCGCCAGTTCGGCGCTGTCGGCCATCTGCGGCGTGAGGGATTCGATCGGGCCGGTAAAGCCCAGGATGACACCGATCTTGACGGTGTCGGAGTGGCTGGCCGCATGCGCGGCGCCGGCGGTCATCGCCGCAAGCGCGGCAGAGGCCATGAGCAGCTTTTTCATTGTAGACTCCCTGTGGTTGGCCGTTATGGGGGCGGAGCCTAAGACGCCGCAGGAAAAAAGGAAAGCCCGGCCGTCGGGGCCGGGCCGTGCCGGGGCGCCGAAAGGGGCCGGTGGCGGCTCAGGCGGCGCGCGCCGCCGTCGCCGCGGTCACCAGGTGCATCCGCGCCGCCTTGCCGTCGGCCGCGGTGCCCACGCGCCGCAGCGGGCCCAGCCCGGTGAGCGGCTGCGCGATCTCGCGGATCCGGCGCAGGCGCAGATCCAGGATGACCGACCCGCCGGGGCGCACGGCCATGCGCAGAAAGCTCCGGTAGGGCGCGCAGGAGAAAGCGAAGCCGCAGGAGAGAAGGCTGACGGCAAGGTCGATGTCGCGCACCTGCGACAGGTTCTGACGTGTGGGGTTCAGCGTCTCGATCCGCGCGGGCGCACAGCCGTTCGCCACCAGGAACCGCCGGGCCGTCTCCAGGTTGGCGGTGCCGGAGCCGGTCTCGGAGTATTTCACCGCGCGCGCGCCGGCCGTCTCGCTGTCGATCAGCACCAATTCGGCGCCGAATTCGGCCTGGGCGAACAGGTCGAAGAATCCGTAGCCGCAGCCGATATCGGCGATGCGCGCCGGGCGAAGCGTCTGCAGCAGGCCGCGCAGGGCGCGGTATTCGAGAAAGACGAAGGCCACGGCGCGGGCCACCAGCGCCTGCCGGTGCTGCCGCGCGATCCGCAGAAGCGGCGCATCGTCGCCGCGCGCCCAGGCGCGGATCGCGTCGGCCTGGCCGCGAATGTCGTGCAGGACCTCGGAGCGCTGCAGCGCCACATTGGCGATATCGCTCTCGCCGAACATCGAGAAATCCAGCGACCGGATCGCCGGGCCGTCCGCCATCCGGAGGGCCGCTTCGAACCTGTTCATAGATCGTACCTCAATTCCATGGGTTCCGCAGGACTGTTTCCCGGTATGCCGCCCCAATATGGCGACAGAATGGGCCTCGCCGGGCGATGATGCGGCCCCGGGGCCGTCAATTGCCCGCCGGGGACGGCGGGACTTCGCCGAGACGCCACGGCGGTCCGGCAACGGAGCGCCCAGCCCGCCGGAGCCCCTCGCAATCCCCGCGCGTCATTGCTCTTTTAGAAGGCCAGGCCCGCGCGATCCCTCACGCCCGGGCCCCGTCAATCAGTTCGTCAATCAGGAGGACTCACTCATGAGCAGTACCCCGGTTCGTTCCGCGCGCCATCTTCTGCGCGCCACCGGCCTTGCCCTCGTGCTTCTCGGCGCAGCCGGCGTCACCGTGGCCCCCGTCGCCTGGGACGCCGCCCATGCCGGGAACGGCAACGGCAATAACGGCAACAATGGCAATGGCAATGGCAACGGCAACGGCAACGGCAATAACGGGAACGGTAATAACGGCAACCAGGGCAACAACGGCAACCAGGGCAACACCGCCCCGGCCAACGCCACGCAGGCCGCGAATGCCCAGTCGAATGCCGGCGGGAGCGAGCGCGGCCGTCTCGCGCGGGAACTGAAGGGGCTGAACGCCGCCCATGCCAGCCCCACGGCGCTGGCCAATGCCGCGCCGGACAGCATGCCGGGCAAGCTGAACACCTACAAGACGTCGTATCAGGCCGCCGTGACGGCGCAGCAGACCATGCTGGCCGCCGAGCAGGAGCTCACCCGGCTGCAGAACCTGTCCCAGCAGGAGATCGACGAGGAGTTCGCAAGTCAGGCGGAGTATGACGCCGCGCTCGCGCAGGCCCAGCAGGAATATGACGACGCGGAGTTGGCCTTCAATCAGGCCAGCCAGACGCTGAACAACAGCTACGCGGAGCTCACCGGCGGCCGGGATCTGTCCCCGGAAGCCGATGCCGAACTGCACAGGCTCCTGGGGCTGTAAGAGATCGGGCCGGGCCCCCCGCCGCGGGGCCCGTTGCCCGGGGCCTGTACGTCCGACTGCCTGGCTAGACGGACAGGCCCGCCGACTGGCTGCCGCGCTCGCGGTAGGGCGTGGTGTTGTAATGCGCGCGGTAGCATTTCGAGAAATGCGACGGGCTCGCGAAGCCGCAGGCCAGCGCCACGTTGATCACGCTCATGTCGGTCTGCATCAGCAGGTTGCGCGCCTTCAGCAACCGAAGCTCCATGTAGTAGCGCTTGGGCGAGCGGTTCAGGTAGCGGCGGAACAGCCGCTCCAGCTGCCGCGTCGACATGCCCACCTGCTTGGCCAGGATCGCGGGGCTGATCGGCTCCTCGATATTCTGCTCCATCATCTGGATCACCTGGCTGAGCTTGGGATGCCGCACGCCGATCCGGGTGGGCACCGACAGCCGCTGCACGTCCTGGTCGGTGCGGATGGTGGAATAGATCAGCTGGTCGGCCACCGCGTTGGCCAGATCCTCGCCATGGTCCTGCGCGATGATCTTCAGCATCAGGTCGATGGAGGAGGTGCCGCCGGCGGTGGTGAGCCGGTTGCCGTCCATCACGAAGACCGACTTGGTCAGCGTGACCTCGTCGAACTCCTCGGCAAAGCTGTCCTGGTTCTCCCAGTGGATCGTCGCGCGCTTGCCGTCCAGGAGGCCGGCCTTGGCCAGCGTGTAGCCGGCGGTACACAAGCCCCCGACGGTCGCGCCGCGCCGCGCCTCGCGGCGGAGCCAGTTGAGCATCCGCCGCGTCGACGCCTCCTGCACCTTGATCCCGGCGCAGACGAGGATCGTATCCTCGCGCGAGAGCTCTTCCAGGTCGGAATCCAGCTTGAAGGAAATCCCGGCCGAGCAGGTGGCGAAGTCGCCGCCTTCGCCCGCCGTGGTCCAGGTATAGAGCGTCCGCCCCGCCATCCGGTTGGCGATGCGCAGCGCCTCCATGGCGCTGGCAAAGGACAGAAGCGTGAACTGTTCGAGCAGCACGAATACGAACCGCCGGGGCTTTGCCCCGGGATTGGCCACCTTGATCGGGTCGCGACTCACATCCATTTCTATGCGGTCCTGTTCGCTATCTGACGACGGAAACAGCTTTACGCGCGGGGCGCAAGACGCAGGATGCGCAGAAATCCACCGGCTGCCTCCGAAAAAGGCGACATTACCCGGTTTCCCCGCCGTCGGCGAGCGCCTATACGGGGGCACCCTGAAAAGGCATCTGTTGGAGGATGAGATGAGCAAGTGGGACAAGTCTGGATGGCGCAGCAAGCCGCGGGTCCAGATGCCCGACTATACGGATGAGGCCGCGCTGCACGCCGTCGAGGCGCAGCTCGCGAAATATCCGCCGCTCGTCTTTGCCGGAGAATGCCGCCGTATGCGCGAGAAGCTGGCCGCGGTCTCGCGCGGCGAGGCGTTTCTCCTGCAAGGCGGCGACTGCGCCGAGAGCTTCAACGAGTTCTCGGCCGACAACATTCGCGACACCTTCAAGGTGTTGCTCCAGATGGCGATGGTGCTGACCTTCGGCGCCAAGGTGCCGGTGGTCAAGGTGGGCCGCATGGCCGGCCAGTTCGCCAAGCCCCGCTCGGCGCCGACCGAGACGGTGGGCGGCGTGGAGCTGCCGAGCTATCGCGGCGACATCATCAACGAGATCGACTTCACCCCCGAGGCGCGGATCCCGAACCCGCAGAACATGCTGCGCGCCTACACCCAGGCGGCGGCGACGCTGAACCTGCTGCGGGCGTTCTCGACCGGCGGCTTCGCCGACGTCCATCGCGTACATGCCTGGAACCTCGCCTTCACCGAGACCGACGAGGCCGAGCGCTATCGCGATCTCGCCAACCGGCTGCAGGACGCGCTGGACTTCATGACGGCGGCGGGGGTCTCGGACACCACCAACCGCGACATGTCGACGGTCGAATTCTTCACCAGCCACGAGGCGCTGCTGCTGGAATACGAAGAGGCGCTGTGCCGGGTGGATTCCACCTCGGGCGCGCAGATCGCGGGCTCGGGCCACATGATCTGGATCGGCGACCGCACGCGGCAGCCGGACGGCGCGCATGTGGAATTCGCCCGCGGCGTGCAAAACCCGATCGGCTTGAAATGCGGCCCCACGACCACGGCCGAGGATCTCAAGATCCTGATGGAAAAGCTGAACCCCGACAACGAGGCGGGCCGGCTGACCCTGATCGCGCGTTTCGGCGCCGGCACCGTGGGCGACCACCTGCCGCGGCTGATCAAGACGGTTCAGGAGGAAGGCGCCAACGTCGTCTGGTCCTGCGACCCGATGCACGGCAACACGATCAAGTCGGCCTCGGGCTACAAGACCCGGCCCTTCGACAGCGTGCTGCGCGAGGTGACGGAGTTCTTCGACATCCACAATGCCGAGGGCACGGTGCCCGGCGGCGTGCATTTCGAGATGACCGGCCAGGACGTGACCGAATGCACCGGCGGCGTGCATTCGGTGACCGACGAGACCCTGTCGGACCGCTACCACACCGCCTGCGACCCGCGGCTGAACGCCACGCAGTCGCTGGAGCTGGCCTTCCTGATCGCCGAAGAGCTGATCGAGCGGCGCGCGCCCCGGCAGGCCGCGGCGGAGTGACGGAGATCGCGCCAAACGGCGCGGCGTGAGACGAAAGGCGCCCCGAAGGCCGGTCCTTCGGGGCGTCGTTCTGTCCGGGTCTTGATCCGCGGCCGCTCGGGCCCGGTCACGGGTCGTCCGCCTCCGACCCGTCCGATGGCACCAGCCGCAGATGCGGCCGCCGCTCCGCCGGCGTGAACCCCGCGGCCTCCTCGGCAAAGCCGCCCTGCGGCGCGTCCCCGCGCGAGCGGGGCGCCGCGTCCGGCCGATCCTCCGGCCGGGCGCCCGCCGTCTCGACGATGCGCCGCATCTCCACCTGCTCCACCGCGAAGCGCCGCGGCGCCCGGCCGATCTCGCCATGGCTCTCCAGGCAGGCCAGAACCCGCGGCGCCCCGGTCCCGGCCCGGTTCGCCAGCGGCGCCATGTACAGCCGCGCCGCCAGGGCCGGGCGGCCGATGCCGCGCTCGCCGGACAGGGTGATGTCGGCGATCTGCGGTGTCGTCACCACGGCCTCCAGCGCCGACTGGATGCGCGCGCGCGACTCCGGCAGGAAGAACGCCGTAAGCGGCATGCCCCGCACTTCCATCCCCAAAAGGTCGCGCAGATGCGTCCCCGATATCCGCACGCGCCCGATGCCCGGCGCCACATGTTCCATCAGGAACGCGAATTCCAGCGCCGTATCCAGCCCGCGCGGATCGACCTCGGCGCGGTCCGGCATCGCCCGCCCGGCGCGCAGCGCGTCCCAGTAGGCGTCGACCCGGGCGATGGCCGGGTAGCTCAACGGGATCGGCTTTCCGAACAAGGACACCACGTTTTCACCCCCGACATCGTGCCCGGATTCACGCCCCGCATACAGACGCTCCATCTTACCACCCCCGCCGGCGGGGCGCCGCGTTGCCGCGACCCGGCCGGTCTGTTAACCGATAGGTCGGATTCCTTACTCTTTCCTTAATCTGCCACGAATTGAGGCGAAATGGAGGCGAGATCTTAGCGAATGGTTAATCCCGATGGTTAAATCCATGACCGGTTTCGCCGCGCTCAAGGGGGCCGGTGCGGGCTTTTCCTGGGCCTGGGACATGCGGGCGGTGAATGCGCGGGGGCTCGACGTGCGGGTGCGGGTTCCGGACTGGGTCGAGGGGCTGGACCAGCCGGTGCGCGCCGCCGTCGCGGGTGTCGCGGCGCGCGGCAATGTGACCGTGGGGCTGCGGCTGACGCGCGACGAAGGCGCCGGGGGCGACCGCATCGACCGCGCCGCGCTGGCGCGGGTGCTGGAGCAGCTGGGCGCGGTCGATGCGGCCGCGGCCGAGGCCGGCGTGACGCTCGCCCGGCCCACCACGGCCGAGGTGCTGGCGACCCGCGGCGTGCTAGTCAGCGACGCGGGCGAGACCGACCTGGAGCCGCTGACCCGGGCGCTGACCGCGGATCTGCCGAAGCTGGTAGAGGCCTTCGACGCGATGCGCCGCAGCGAGGGCGAGAGCCTGAAATCGGTGATCGGGGGACAGCTCGACCGGATCGAGGCACTGACCGCCGAGGCCGCCCGGCTGGCCGAGGCGCGCCGCGACGAGATGGCCGCGAAACTGCGCGACCAGCTCGCCCGCGTGCTCGACAACGCCGAGGGCGCCGATGCGGACCGCGTCGCACAGGAGCTTGCCCTGATCGCCGTGAAATCCGACGTGACCGAAGAGATCGATCGCCTGAACGCGCACGTGAAGGCCGCCCGCGATCTCCTTGAAACCGCAGGCGCAATCGGCCGCAAGCTCGACTTTCTCAGCCAGGAGTTCAACCGAGAGGCCAACACGCTGTGCTCCAAGGCGCAGTCCAGCGAGTTGACCCGCGTCGGGCTTGACCTCAAGGCGACCATAGATCAGATGCGCGAGCAAGTTCAGAACGTGGAGTGACATATGGCCGAGCGGCGCGGGCTTCTGATCATCCTGTCCTCGCCGTCGGGCGCGGGCAAGTCCACGCTGGCCCGCCGGCTTCGCGACTGGGATCCGACGATCCGCTTTTCGGTCTCCGCCACCACCCGGCCGCCGCGGACGGGCGAGGTGGACGGCACCGATTACGTCTTCACCGACGAGCCCGGCTTCAAGCGCATGGTCGCCGAGGGCGGGATGCTGGAACACGCGCATGTCTTCGGCAACTTCTACGGCTCGCCCAAGGGGCCGGTGGAACAGGCGATCTCGGACGGCATCGACGTGCTGTTCGACATCGACTGGCAGGGGGCGCAGCAGATCCGCAACTCCGATCTGCAGGACAACGTGCTGTCGATCTTCCTGCTGCCGCCGTCGATCGACGAGCTGCACCGCCGGCTGGTGGAGCGGGCCCAGGACGATCCCGACACGGTCGCCCGCCGGATGCAGCGCAGCTGGGACGAGATCAGCCACTGGGACAGCTATGACTATGTCCTGATCAACGACGATCTGGACCGGACGGAAGCGGCGCTGCGCACCATCGTGACGGCGGAACGGCTGCGCCGCCCGCGCCAGCCGGGCCTGACCGCCGTGGTCCGCCGCCTGCAACGTGAATTCGAGGAAACCGCATGACACTCTACGCATTGGGAGAGCTGGAACCACAACTGCCCGAGGACGGCGACTACTGGATCGCGCCGGATGCCAACGTGATCGGGCAGGTGATCCTGCACACGGGCGCCTCGGTCTGGTTCGGCGCGACGTTGCGCGGCGACAACGAGCCGATCACCGTCGGCGCCGGCTCGAACGTGCAGGAGAACACTGTCATGCACACCGATCCCGGCTATCCCCTGACGATCGGCGCCGATTGCACCATCGGGCACAAGGCGATGCTGCACGGCTGCACCATCGGCGACGGCGCGCTGATCGGCATGGGGGCCACGGTGCTGAACGGCGCGCGGATCGGTGCGGGCTGCCTGATCGGGGCGGGCGCCCTGATCACCGAGGGCAAGGAGATCCCGCCCCGCTCGCTGGTGATGGGCGCGCCGGGCAAGCTCGTGCGCGAGTTGGACGACGCGGCCGCGGCGGGCCTTCTGGCCTCGGCCGCGCATTACCGCGAGCGGATGCGCCGGTTCCGCGCCGAGCTTCGCGCGCTATAGCCGTTTTCTTTGCAAGAAAACGGATCGGATCGTTAGAAACGATCCGTCACGGAATATTCGGAATATTCCGGCAACAGGAGACGCCATGAAAGCCTCGAAATCCATCGTGCGCCGGACCCGCTGGCCCGACAGCGCGGGCGCCCCGCTGGTGACGCCGCTGCAGCCCTCCGTCGTCTACGCCTCGTCCAGCCCCGACGCGCTCGACGCGCAGTACGACGGCACCGCGCCGGGCTATACCTATGCCCGCGAGGGGCACCCGAATGCCGATGTCCTGGCCCGGAAGATCGACGCGCTCGAAGGCGCCGAGGCGGGGCTCGTCACCGGCAGCGGCATGGCGGCGGTCACGGCGGTGCTCTACGGGCTGCCGGGGCAGGGGGATCACGTGCTGGCCGGCAACCAGCTTTACGGCCGCTCCATGCGGATGCTGCGCGAGGAGCTGCCGCGGATGGGCATCGCCACCGACATGGCCGACCCGACCGACGCCGCGGCGATGGCGGCGGCGCTGCGCCCCGAGACCAGGCTGATCCTGCTGGAGGTCGTCTCCAACCCGACGCTGCGCGTCTCCGACATCGCCGGCATCGCGGCGCTGGCGCGCGAACGCGGCATCCTGCTGGCCGTCGACAACACCTTCACCACGCCGCGCGGCCTGCGGCCGTTCGACCACGACGCCGATATCGTGATCCACTCCGTCACCAAGCTGCTCGCCGGCCATTCCGACGCGACGCTGGGCTATGTCGCGGCGCGCGACCCCGAGCACCGCAAGCGCCTCTACGAGACCGCCGTCACGCTGGGCCTGACCCCCAGCCCGTTCGACTGCTGGCTGGCCGAACGCGGGCTGCAGTCCTTCGAGCTGCGCTACGACCGGGCCGAGGCGAATGCCCGCGCGCTCGCCGACGCGCTGGCCGACACGCCCGGTGTCCGGCGCGTCCTCTACCCGACGCGCCCCGACCATCCCGATCACGACCGGGCCGTTTCCCTGCTGGGGGACCGGGGCGGCCCCATGGTCTGCTTCGAGATCGACGGCGGCCGCGCCGCCGCCAACGCGCTGGTCGAGGCCGCGCCCGACATCGCCTTCGCCCCCACGCTGGGCGATATCGGCACCACGCTGAGCCACCCCGCCAGTTCCTCGCACCGGGGGCTGGCGCCGGAGACCCGCGCCGCGCTGGGGATGACCGAGGGGGTCTTCCGGGTCTCGCTGGGCATCGAGGATGCCGATCTGCTGATCTCCGAGTTCCGTGCCGCCATCGCCGCGGCCACCGCCGGATGACCGGGCCGTCGCTCGCCTCGGTCCTCGCGGCGGTGCCGATGCCGCTGGTGCTGATCGGCGCGGACGAGCGGGTGATCGCGGCGAACGCGGCGGCCGGGCAGCTCTTCGGCACGGCGGCCGAGGGCTTTCACTATATCACCGTCCTGCGCCAGCCGGTCCTGCTCGACATCGTCGAGGCGGCGCTGAAGACCGGCCGGCGCCGCGAGGCGCCGTTCCTGACCCGCGACGGCGAGCGCGACGTGACCTTCAACGCCGTGGCCGTGCCCGCCAACGGCCGGGCCGTCATGCTGAGTCTGGAGGATATCAGCCACGTGCAGGCCGCCGGCGAGATGCGCCGCGACTTCGTCGCCAATGTCAGCCACGAGCTGCGCACGCCGCTGACCGCGCTGATCGGCTTCATCGAGACGCTGCAGGGCCCCGCGCGCGGCGACCCGGACGCCCAGGCGCGGTTCCTGGAGATCATGGAGCGCGAAGCCGGCCGCATGAGCCGGCTGATCGAGGATCTGCTGTCGCTGTCCCGCGTCGAAAGCCAGGAGCGCGTGCGCCCGACCGAGCGGGTGGACGTGGCGAACCTGGTGACCTCGGCCTCGATGACGCTGGGCGCCTTCGCGCAGGAAAGCGACACCGAGCTCGTCGTGCGGGGCAACGAGGACGGGATGGAGGTGATCGGCGATCCCGATCAGCTTCTGCAGGTCTTCACCAACCTCATCGAGAACGGCATCAAGTACGGCGGCGGCACGGTCACGGTCACGCTGGAGCGGCAGGAGCGCGACCCGGCGCTGCGCGGCCCGGCGCTGCGCGTCGAGGTGGCCGATAACGGCGAAGGGATCGACCCGCTGCACATCCCGCGGCTGACCGAGCGGTTCTACCGCATCGACAGCCACCGCTCGCGCGAGATGGGGGGGACGGGGCTGGGCCTCGCCATCGTCAAGCATATCGTGAACCGGCACCGCGGGCGGCTGCGAATCGAAAGCCAGAAGGGGCAGGGGAGCCGCTTCAGCGTGGTGCTGCCCGCCTGAGCGCCGGGGCCGACCGATTCTTCCAAGAGCGTGCCCGCGGCGCGACGGCCCGCGCGGCCGGGGCTCACCCCACGTCAGTACATGGGAATAAACGGCCTGCCGGCCGCGGCCGCGCGGCGCGCGAGCCCGTTTTTCCAGCCATTTCAAGGCGTGGCGCGATTGCCCGGACGCCTGACCCGCAGGCCCCTGTCGACTGTCATAAAACCGTTACGCACCTGTCACAAAAGGGTTGGGCGGGGCTTGTTAGGAGCCGCGGACAAGGGGGGAAAAGAGGGAAGCCCCCCGGCAACCAATCAGGAGCTATACATGTCCTTTGCGAAAATGACCGCCTCGACGCTGGCGATCGCTGCCGTCTCCGCGTCGGCCGCCGTTGCGCAGTCCCGCGACAACGTGCAGGTCGCCGGCTCGTCGACGGTGCTGCCCTATGCGTCGATCGTCGCCGAAGTGTTCGGCGATAACACCGATTTCCCGACCCCGGTGGTGGAATCGGGCGGCTCCTCGGCCGGCCTGAAGCGCTTCTGCGAAGGCGTGGGCGAAAACACCATCGACGTCGCGAACGCCTCGCGCGCCATCCGCCCGTCGGAAGTCGAGACCTGCGCCGCCAACGGCGTCGAGGACATCATCGAGGTCCGCATCGGCTATGACGGCATCGTCTTCGCCAGCCAGCAGGACGGCCCGGCGTTCAACGCCTTCGAGCCGGCCGACATCTACCAGGCGCTGGCCGGTCAGCTGATCGTCGACGGCGAACTGGTCGACAACCCGAACGAGACCTGGGCCGACGTGAACGCCGACCTGCCGGACGTCGAGATCGCCGCCTTCATCCCGGGCACCAAGCACGGCACCCGCGAAGTCTTCGAAGAGAAGGTCCTGCTGGTGGGCTGCGAGAATACCGGCGCCTTCGAGGCGATGGTCGAGATGGGCATGTCCGAGGACGACGCCGAAGGCGCCTGCATCGACGTGCGCACCGACGGCAAATCGGTCGACATCGACGGCGACTACACCGAGACCCTGGCGCGGATCGACTCCAACCCCGAGGGCATCGGCGTGTTCGGCCTGGCGTTCTACGAGAACAACACCGACAAGCTGAAGGTCGCCACCATCTCCGGCGTCGCGCCGTCCACCGAGACCATCTCGTCGGGCGAGTACCCGGTGTCGCGCCCGCTCTACTTCTACGTCAAGAAGGCCCATATCGGCGTGATCCCCGGCCTGAAGGAATACGCGATGTTCTTCGTCTCCGACGAGGTCGCCGGCCCGGGCGGCCCGCTGTCCAACTACGGCCTGGTTCCCGACCCGGAACTGGCCGCGACCCAGGACAAGGTCGCCAACGAAGTGACCATGAGCGAAGAGTCCATGTAATCAGGCCCCGGCTTGACACAGGGAGGCGGCCGGTTCAGGCCGCCTCTGCATTTCCAAGCGAAAGACGCATAGCCCGGGGGAAGCGCTCATGCCCGTCTTATGGATCGTCCTGATCGTCCTCGCCCTTGCGGCCGTCGGCTACGTGCTGGGCCGGCAGCGGGCGCTGGCGAGCGCGGATGGCAACAGCCGCAAGCTGCACTCGCTGCCCAGCTTCTACGGGACCAGCGTGGCCATCTTCACGATGGTGTTCTCCTTCGCGGCGCTGATCGTCTGGATGATCGTTCAGCCCATCGTGGTCGAGAACCGCGTCGCCGCGACCATCTCGCCCGAAACGATCCCCGAGGGCCGGACCATCGGGTTGATGATGTCGGATGTCCGCCGCGTCGCCGACGGGCTCGACCAGGCCGTCGCGCAGGGCGCGATGAGTGCCGACCAGGCGACAAGCATCCGCACCGAGTTCACCGACGTCCGCGAGCGCCTGGGCCAGATCGGCGTCGCGCTCGGCTCCGACGTGGGGCCGGCGGTCCTGCACGCCGCACAGCGCTACCGGGCGATGTCGGCGACCGGCGACCTGGCGATGACCGTCGTCGTGCTGGGCCTCGCGCTGGCGGGCTTCGCCGTTGCCTACAGCCGCACCCATAGGGATTTCCGCGCCCGCAACGTGGTCGAGCGCACGATCCGCTACATCCTGATCTTCGCCGCCTCGATCGCGGTGCTCACGACCGTCGGCATCGTCCTGTCGCTGATCTTCAACACCATCGAGTTCTTCCGGCTCTACCCGGCCTGGGAGTTCTTCTTCGGCACCACCTGGGCGCCCAGCTTCTCGGGCCGGGGCGGGGGCTCGGAACTCGGCATCGTGCCGCTCCTATGGGGCACCTTCTACATCTCGCTGATCGCGCTGCTGGTCGCGGTGCCTATCGGGCTCTTTGCCGCGATCTACCTGTCGGAATACGCCTCGCCCAAGGTGCGCTCCATCGCCAAGCCGATGATCGAGGTGCTGGCCGGCATTCCCACCATCGTCTACGGCCTCTTCGCGCTGCTGACCGTCGGTCCGCTCCTGCTCTCCGTGTTCGGCGATGACGGGCTGGGCTGGATGCAGGCGGGCACGGCGGTGATGACCGCGGGGCTCGTCATGGGCGTCATGCTGATCCCGTTCGTGTCCTCGCTCAGCGACGACATCATCAACGCGGTGCCGCAGGCGATGCGCGACGGCTCGCTGGGCCTGGGCGCCACGCATAGCGAAACGGTGCGCCAGGTGGTGCTGCCGGCCGCGCTGCCCGGCATCGTCGGTGCCATCCTTCTGGCCGCCAGCCGCGCCATCGGCGAGACGATGATCGTGGTGCTCGGGGCAGGGGCCGCGGCCCGCCTGTCGCTGAACCCGTTCGAGGCGATGACCACCGTGACCGCCAAGATCGTCAGCCAGCTGACCGGCGACTCCGACTTCGGCTCGCCCGAGGCGCTGGTCGCCTTCGCCCTGGGCATGACGCTGTTCGTCATCACGCTGATGCTCAACATCCTCGCGCTCTACATCGTGCGCAAATACCGGGAGCAGTACGAATGACCGACGCGACCGCATCGACCCCCGCCGCGCCCGCGTCGGGCCGCCGGCAGTCCATCTCGCTGTTCCGGCAGGACGCGCATACCAAGCGCCGCAACGCCGCCGAGACCCGGTTCAAGGCCTACGGCCTGACGGCGGTTCTGGTCGGGCTGTTCTTCCTGATCGTGCTGTTCGGCTCGATCATCTCGAACGGCCTGCCGGCCTTCACCCGGACGGTCGTCGAGCTCGAGCTTACCCTGACGCAGGAGCAGTACGAGGAGGCCGAGAGCAAACTGCTGAAGACCGGCGCCTACCGGGACTTCTTCATCGCGGCCTTCGACCGCGAGCTGGAGGAGCGCGGCGTCGAGGTCGAATACGACGCCGCCGCGCTGGAGCGCATCCTCGGCAAGATCGGCGGCAACCTGCGCGAGTTCTACACCGCCAACGAGGATCGGCTGGGCCAGCCGGTCGATTTCGAACTGTCGACCTCGTCGCGGATCGACGGCTACTTCAACGGCCGGCTCAAGCGCGAGGACGTGCGCGACAGCCGCTTTCTGATGAGCACCGACCTCGACCTCGCCGACGAGCTTTACGCGGCCGGCATCATGAAGAGCGACTTCAACTGGAACTTCATCACCGGCGCCGATTCCGGCGTGGACAACCCGGGCGGGGCAGGGATCGGCGCCTCGGTGGTCGGTTCGTTCTTCATGATGATCGTGGTGCTGGTGCTGTCGCTGCCGATCGGCGTCGCCGCCTCGATCTACCTGGAGGAATTCGCGCCCAAGAACCGCTGGACCGACCTGATCGAGGTGAACATCTCGAACCTCGCGGCCGTGCCCTCCATCGTCTTCGGCATCCTCGGGCTTGCCGTCTTCATCCAGTTCGCCGGCCTGCCGCAATCGGCGCCGCTCGTGGGCGGGCTGGTGCTGACGCTGATGACCCTGCCGACGATCATCATCTCGACCCGCGCCTCGCTGAAATCGGTGCCGCCGTCGATCCGCGACGCGGCGCTGGGGGTCGGGGCCTCGAAGATGCAGGCGGTGTTCCACCACGTCCTGCCGCTCGCGATGCCCGGCATCCTGACCGGCACCATCATCGGCCTGGCGCAGGCGCTCGGCGAGACCGCGCCGCTGCTCCTGATCGGCATGGTCGGCTTCGTGGCGCGCGGCTACCCCGACGGCTTCGTGTCGGGCTTCACCGAGGCGAACTCGGCCATGCCGGCCCAGATCTACACCTGGGCGGCGCGCGCCGATGCGAGCTTTTACGAGAAAGCCTGGGGCGGTATCATCATCCTGCTCCTGTTCCTGATGACGATGAACATCATCGCCATCGTACTGCGCCGCCGCTTCGAGCGTCGCTGGTAAGGAGATCCGCGAATGAACATGACAGATATGCCCGCGACCGCAGAGACCGTGACCACGATGACCAGCCCCAAGAGCAAGATCACCGCGAAGAACGTGGAGGTCTTCTACGGCGACACTCACGCCATCAAGGACGTGGACGTCGAGATCGAGGACCGCAACGTCACCGCGTTCATCGGGCCGTCGGGCTGCGGCAAGTCGACCTTCCTGCGCTGTCTCAACCGGATGAACGACACCATCGACATCTGCCGCGTCGAGGGCAGGATCGAGATCGACGGCGAGGACATCTACGACAAGAAGGTCGACCCGGTGCAACTGCGCGCCAAGGTCGGCATGGTGTTCCAGAAGCCGAACCCGTTCCCCAAGTCGATCTACGACAACATCGCCTACGGCCCGCGCATCCACGGCCTTGCCAGGTCCAAGCGCGACCTCGACGACATCGTCGAAAAATCCTTGCGCCGCGGGGCGATATGGGACGAAGTTAAGGACCGGCTTCAAGAGCCCGGCACCGGCCTGTCCGGCGGCCAGCAGCAGCGGCTCTGCATCGCCCGCGCCATCGCGACCGAACCCGAAGTGCTGCTGATGGACGAACCCTGCTCGGCGCTCGACCCGATCGCCACCGACCAGGTCGAGAACCTGATCGACGAGCTGCGCCAGGACTACTCGGTGGTGATCGTGACCCACTCGATGCAGCAGGCCGCCCGCGTCAGCCAGAAGACGGCGTTCTTCCACCTCGGCAATCTTGTCGAATACGGCGAGACCGACCAGATCTTCACCAACCCCCAGGACCCCAGGACGGAAAGCTACATTTCCGGACGGATCGGATGATCGACATGCACGACAAGCACATTTCCTCCGCCTTCGACCGCGACCTCGAAGCGCTTCAGGCGCTCATCATGAAGATGGGCGGGCTGGTCGAAGCCTCGATCCAGCAGGCCGTGCGCGCCTTTCTCGACCGCGACCTGGACCTGGCCGAGCAGGTGCGCACCACCGACCGCCGCATCGACGCGCTGGAACACGAGGTCAACGAAGAGGCCGCCACCGTCATCGCCAAGCGCAACCCGATGGCGACCGACCTGCGCACCGTGCTGGCCGTCATGAAGATCGCCAACAACCTCGAACGCTGCGGCGACTACACCAAGAACCTCGCCAAGCGCACCACCGCGCTGGCCCATATGCAGCCCGTGGCCGAGGCCGCGCCGGCGATCCGCCGCATGTCGCGCGACATCGAGGCGATGCTGAAGGACGCGCTCGACGCCTTCGCGCAGCGCGACGCCGAACTGGCGGGGCAGGTGATCGAGCGCGACGAGGATGTCGACCAGATGTACAACGCCGTGTTCCGCGAGCTGCTGACGCATATGATGGAAGACCCGCGCAACATCACCGCCGGCATGCACCTGCACTTCATCGCCAAGAACATGGAGCGCATGGGCGACCACGTGACCTCGATCGCCGAGCAGGTGGTCTATCTGGTCACCGGCGAGATGCCCGAGGAACGGCGCCCGAAATCCGACGACACGTCCTTCGTCGAGGGGAACGAGGTGGTCTGATGACAGCGGCACATCCGAAGGTTCTCGTGGTCGAGGACGAACCCTCGCAGCGCGAGGTGCTGGCCTACAACCTGGAGGCGGAAGGCTTCGATGTCGCGCGGGCCGGGACCGGCGACGACGCGCTGCTGCTGGTCGAGGAGGAGGTGCCCGACATCATCCTTTTGGACTGGATGCTGCCCGGCGTGTCCGGCATCGAGATCTGCCGCCGCATCAAGACCCGGCCGCAGACCCGCTCGGTCCCGATCATCATGCTGTCGGCCCGATCCGAAGAGGTCGACCGCGTGCGCGGGCTGGAGACCGGCGCCGACGACTATGTGGTCAAGCCGTTCTCGGTCGTCGAGCTGATGGCCCGGGTCCGCGCGCAACTGCGCCGCACGCGGCCCGCATCGGTGGGGCAGCGGCTGGAATACGACGACATCGCTCTGGACGCCGAGACCCACAAGGTGACCCGCGACGGCCACGAGCTGAAGCTGGGGCCCACGGAATTCCGGCTGCTGACCACCTTCATGGAAAAGCCCGGCCGAGTCTGGTCCCGCGAGCAGCTGCTCGACCGGGTCTGGGGCCGCGACATCTATGTCGACACGCGCACGGTCGATGTCCATATCGGCCGGCTGCGCAAGGCGCTCGGGGTGCATGGCGGCGACGACCCGATCCGCACCGTGCGCGGCGCGGGATACGCACTGGGCTAGCGGACCAGGATCGTAGTTGTGGGGAGGGCGCGTGGACGGCGCGGGGAACCGGCTGGCGGCGTGCGGCCCACCGTGCGGCCACGCAATAATCCGGTAATCGGTATTATGTAAATATTATGCCTGCGAACGCCGGGCGCCAAACCCTTGCACAGGCACGCTTATCTGGTGCGGGTTAACAACGCCCTGACGCGCCGTCCTGTCGCGCGCGCAATCGGCCGCGGGCGGTGATCCACAGACCCCGCGACGCCGTAACGCTAAGAGGAATTCCAAAACCAACTGTCCGGCGGTGAGCCCCCCCGGTTGCGCTCCATGGACAGCTCAACGGTCATTCCGACCCCGAACGCGAAAAACTGAACCGTGAAAACACCGTTAACGTCTCACAAATAAGGGTGATCTGGGTGCGCGTTATCCTAGCGTAAGCACAGTTCGAGCCGCCCGCGAGGGCTGATGAACGAAAGCGGTTGACCGGATGGTAAAACTTATCAAGATTCCACACCGGATGAGGCCCCCGCAATCCCGTGGATTGTCGATGCTTGAGTATGTCGAACGTGTCGTGTCGTCCAGTACGATGGACGAGTTGTGGCAGATGCACTGCGACGTTATGGCGTCCTATGGCTTCACCAGATTGCTCTACGGAATGGCCGCGTCGCGCTCTCGCGCGTCTTTGGGCGCGCGCGACGATTTTCTGATTTTGACAAATATTGGTGGGGGTTACATGGATACCTTCATCAATGACGGGCTCTACATGCACGCGCCGATGGTCCGCTGGGCACGGGAGAATGCCGGCGCCTGCAGCTGGGGCTGGATCGCCGAGAACGCCGATGCCCTGACCCCGCAGGAGCGCGAGGTGGTCGCCTTCAACAGCAAGCACGACATCACCGCCGGCTATTCGATCAGCTTCGTCGAGATCGGCGCCCGCAACATCGCCGCGATCGGGCTGATCCCCGATCCCGGCGTTTCCCAGGCCCGGACCGACGCGATCTGGGAGGAGCACGGCCGCGAACTGATCGCGATGAACAACGTGCTGCACCTCAAGATCCTGACGCTCCCCTACCCCAACACCCGCAAGGCCCTGACGAAGCGCCAGCGCGAGGCGCTGGAATGGGTCGGCGAAGGCAAGACGACCCAGGACATCGGCGTCATCATGGGGCTGACCCCGGCGACGGTGGAGAAACACCTGCGGCTGGCGCGCGAGGCGCTGGATGTCGAGACGACGGCCCAGGCCGTCCTGAAGGCGAGCCTGCAGAATCAGATCTTCCGGATCGAAGGCTGACACGGCGCCCGTCGCGGCCTGACCCCCGAGGCGATCCCGGCCTCGGGCGGACGCTTTGCGGCGCGCCGAATGACATTGGAATCGCTGAAAAAATCGGCGCGCTTTAACAACCTTTCCGGAAAGGTAGGGAATCCCTTACTTTCCTAACGTCAATTATCGGGGCAGTTTGGAACCGTTCCGTGAGTGGTGGCATTAGCCAAGGAACAAGCCGGCCTGACAGCCCTGGCATTTCAGGGATAAGGGTTGGCTCCGGGAAACCGGACCGCCGGTCTGTCTGTGTATAGTCCACAGGCAGGCCCGGCACCAAATAGAGGCACCTCGTCCTCATCCCCATTTGTCTGGGTGCCTTTACTCGAAGACGGTGCAGTCCACGCCCGGGCTGCACCGTTCTTCTTTTCCGGCCGGCGCTTTTCGCGCCGCGGGGCAAGAAAAAACCCCCGGGGACGCCGCCCCGGGGGTTCGGATTCTCGCGATGGCGCGAAGGCTCAGCCCTGCGCCGCCTTGGCGACCTCGGCGGCGAAGTCCTCTTCGACCTTCTCGATCCCCTCGCCGACTTCCAGCCGCACGAAGGCGGTGATCTCGACCCCGGCCTCTTCGGCGGCCTTGGCGACCGTCAGGTCCGGGTTCACCACGAAGGCCTGGCCCATCAGCGTGACTTCCGACAGCCACTTCTTCATGCGGCCGTCAATCATCTTCTCGATGACGGCCTCGGGCTTGCCCGACTCGCGCGCGATCTCGATCTGCACCTGCCGCTCCTTCTCGACGACGGCCGGGTCCAGGTCGGCCTCGGATAGCGAGGCGGGGTTCGCCGCGGCCACATGCATCGCCACCTGGCGGCCGAACGCGGCGTCGTCGCCGGACAGCGCGACCAGAACGCCGATCTTGCCCATCTCGGGCGCGGTGGCGTTGTGGATGTAGGACACCACGGTCTGCCCCTCGACCTTGGCCATCCGGCGCAGGGTCATGTTCTCGCCGATGGTCGCGATCTTGTCGGTCAGCGTGTCGGCCACGGACTTGCCGCCCAGGTCGGCCGCGGCCAGCGCCTCGACGTCGTCGACGGTCAGCGCGGTCTGCGCGATGTCTTTCACCATCGTCTGGAACTCGGCGTTCTTGGCGACGAAGTCGGTCTCCGAGTTCACCTCGACGGCCACGCCGGTGCCGCCCTCGACGGCGACGGCGACGAGGCCCTCGGCGGCGGTGCGGCCGGATTTCTTCGCGGCCTTGGCCAGGCCCTTGGTGCGCAGCCAGTCGACCGCGGCATCCATGTCACCGTCGGTCTCCACCAGCGCCTTCTTGGCGTCCATCATGCCCGCGCCGGTCTTCTCGCGCAGATCCTTCACCTGGGATGCGGTGATTGCCATCTTTCGGCTCCTCTTGAACGAATTCGGGACCGGACGGGGCCCTATCCCCGCCCGGCAAAACTTTCGTGACAGTCGCGGACCTCAGTCCTTGTTTTCCAGCTCGTAGGGCGCGTCCTTGGCGACGGCGTCGTCGTGGACCGCCTCGTCGCTGACCGCGACGGTGTCCTCGGCATTGGCCGGGGTCTCGACGACCTCTTCGGCGGGCGCGTCTTCCAGCGCGCCGACATCGACGCCGGCGGTCTCCAGCTGCGCCGACATCCCGTCGAGCGCCGCCCGCGACGCCAGATCGCAATAAAGCGAGATCGCCCGCGCCGCATCGTCGTTGCCGGGGATGATGTAATCCACGCCCTCGGGCGAGCAGTTGGTGTCCACCACGGCGACGACCGGGATGCCCAGCTTCTTCGCCTCGGCGATGGCCAGGTCTTCCTTGTTCACGTCGATCACGAACAGGAGATCCGGGATGCCGCCCATCTCGCGGATGCCGCCCAGCGAGGCTTCCAGCTTCTCGCGGTCGCGGTCGACGGCCAGACGCTCGCGCTTGGTCAGGCCCTCGGCGCCCGACTCCATCATCTCGTCGATGGACTTCAGCCGGCCGATCGACTGCGACACGGTCTTCCAGTTGGTCAGGGTGCCGCCCAGCCAGCGGTGGTTCATGTAGTACTGCGCGCAGCGCTCGGCCGCCTCGGCCACCGGCTTCTGCGCCTGCCGCTTGGTGCCGACGAACAGGATGCGGCCGCCCTTGGCCACGGTCTCGCGGATGACGTTCAGCGCGGCGTCCAGCATCGGGACGGTCTGCGTCAGGTCGAGGATGTGGATGCCGTTGCGTTCACCGTAGATGAACTCGCCCATCCGCGGGTTCCACCGCTGGGTCTGGTGGCCGAAGTGAACGCCAGCTTCCAGAAGCTGACGCAGAGAGAAATCAGGCAGCGCCATGGTCTATTCCTTTCCGGTTTGCGCCTCGGCGGGGCGTTTCAAGCTCTCGCTCAACCGGCGGACCGTCGCGGGATGTCTCCCCGCACGGCCCAAGCCCCGCCTGTGAAGTCCGCGCGCATTACGCGATCCGCCACCAATGCGCAAGCCCCCAGCTTCTTCTCGTCCCAAATACGCCCGCCGGAGGCATTCGCCGCAGGCGAATTCCCCTTGCCGCCCGCCCTGCCCCTTGCCATCAAGCGCCAATGTCCGCCCCGCCCGACATCCTCTGCATCGGCGCCGTCCTGTGGGACGTGATCGGCCGCGCCACGCGCCACATGAGCCTCGGCAACGACGTGCCCGGCCGCATCACCCGCGTGCCCGGCGGCGTCGCGATGAACATCGCCATGACGCTGCGCCGCTTCGGCCTGACGCCCGCGCTGCTGACCGCCATCGGCCAGGACGCCGAGGGCGACGAGCTGATCGCCGCCTGCGACCGGATGGGCATGGACACGCGCCACGTCTACCGCTCGCTCGACCTGCCCACCGACCGCTACATGGCGGTCGAGGGCGCCAACGGCCTGATCGCCGCCATCGCCGACGCACATTCGCTGGAGGCCGCGGGCGCGCGCATCCTGACGCCGCTGACCGACGGGCCGCTGGGCTCGGCCGCGGCCCCCTACCCCGGCATCGTCGCGCTCGACGGCAACCTGACCGAGGTGCTGCTGGGCGAGATCGCGCAAAACCCCGCCTTCGCCGCCGCCGACCTGCGCATCGCGCCGGCCAGCCCCGGCAAGGCCGAGCGCCTGCTGCCCTTCCTGACCGCGCCGCGCGCCACGCTCTACGTCAATCTCGAAGAGGCCGGGCTGATCTGCGCCGAGCGCTTCGCCGATGCCGAAACCGCCGCCCGCGCGCTGCAGAAGCGCGGCGCCGCCCGGATCCTCGTGACAGACAGCGCCAACCCCGCCGCCGCCGCCGACCCTTCGGGGCTGATCACCGCCACCCCGCCGCAGGTCATGGTCACCCGCGTGACCGGCGCCGGCGACACCTTCATGGCGGCCCATATCGCCGCCGAACGCGACGGCGCCACCGGGGCCGCGGCGCTCGACCGCGCGCTTCAGGCCGCCGCCGCCCATATTTCCGGAGGAGCCGCCGGATGATCGACCTGTCCCTCTCGCCCGAAGCCGCCGCCGCCCGCGCCGACGGCGCGCCGCTGGTGGCGCTCGAATCCACCATCATCACCCACGGCATGCCCTGGCCGCAGAACCTGGAAACCGCCCGCGCGGTCGAGGACGAGGTGCGCGCCGCCGGCGCCGTGCCCGCCACCGTCGCGGTGCTGAACGGCGTGCTGCATGTGGGCCTCGCCCTCGACCAGCTCACCCAGCTGGCGCAGGCCCGCGACGTGGCGAAGCTCTCGCGCGCCGACCTGCCGGTGGCGCTGGCCACCGGCCGCACCGGCGCCACCACCGTCGCCGCCACGATGATCGCCGCCCGCGCCGCCGGCATCGGCGTCTTCGCCACCGGCGGCATCGGCGGCGTCCATGTGGGCGCCGAGCACAGCTTCGACATCTCCGCCGACCTGCAGGAACTGGCCGAAACCCCGGTCACCGTGGTCTGCGCCGGGGCCAAGGCGATCCTCGACATCCCCAAGACGCTGGAGGTGCTGGAGACTCTGGGCGTCCCCGTCATCGCCTATGGCCAGGACGATTTCCCCGCCTTCTGGTCGCGCAGCGCCGGCCTGCCCGCGCCGCTGCGCCTCGACACCGCGCGCGAGATCGCCCTGGCCCAGGCCGCCCGCACCGCGCTCGGGCTGAAAGGCGGCCAGCTCGTCGCCAACCCGATCCCGGCCGAGGCGGAAATCCCGGCCCGCGAGATGCGCGCGGCGATCGACACCGCCAATGCCGAGGCGGCGGCCCGGGGCATCGCCGGCAAGGCCGTCACGCCCTTCCTCCTCGACCGCATCTTCGCGCTGACCGAGGGCCGCTCGCTCGAAGCCAATATCGCCCTGGTGCGCAACAATGCGCGCCTGGCGGCGGCCGTTGCCGAAGAATTGATCAGGTGCACAGACTGATTGCGCAATCTGCGGCAACGGATATTGTGAGGCTCCGGCGGAGAGATTATCTTGCCGTGATGCACATGGTCCCGAACCACTGACATGACCAGACCCGACGACAGCGCGCAGGGCGACAGCGCCCCGCGACCCAAACGGTCGCGCTTCGGCGCGCTCCGCACCTCCTTTTTGACCGGCCTCGTGGTCATCGCCCCCATCGGGCTGACGATCTGGCTGATCTGGACCGCGATCGGCTGGGTGGACGGCTTCGTCCTGCCCTTCGTGCCCAACGCCTACCAGCCCGAGAACGTCATCAACACGGTCTTCGGGATCGAGGCGCCGATCAACGTGCGCGGCCTCGGCGTGGTGGTGTTCTTCGTCTTCACCATCATCGTCGGCTGGCTCGCCAAGGGCATCATCGGCCGGTCGCTGATCAACTGGGGCGAGGGCGTGGTCGACCGGATGCCGGTCGTGCGCTCGATCTATAACGGCCTGAAACAGATCGCCGAGACGGTGTTTTCCCAGGCCGAGAACAACTTCGACAAGGCCTGCCTGGTGCAGTACCCGCGCGAGGGCATCTGGGCCATCGCCTTCATCTCGACCACCGCCAAGGGCGAGATCGACCGCCGGATCCCGCGCGAGGAAAAGCTCATGTCGGTCTTCCTGCCGACCACGCCGAACCCGACGAGCGGGTTCCTGCTCTTCGTGCCGCGCTCGGAGGTGATCGAGCTGGACATGACGGTCGAGGACGCCGCCAAGCTGGTGATCTCCGCGGGCCTCGTCTATCCCAACGGCAAGGTTCCGCCGGTCGAGCCCTCTGCCCTGCCCCCCGAGGAGCGCGAGAAGCTCTCGGCCTGACCGGGCCGCCGTTTGCGACCCGGTGTCCAGGGCGCGGACATGTCCACGCTACACGGCACTGGATTTTCCGTGGGCCATTTCCACCTGCCTCGCGCGGCGGAACGCCGTGCAGCGCCGCCTCTCGGCGATTGCTGTGCAATCGCCTGTCGGCAGGGCATTTCGTTTCGAAAT
>NZ_JARGYC010000149.1 GCF_029168335.1 Psychromarinibacter sediminicola | reverse complement strand
GCTGGTTCGGAGAGATCAGCGGCGCGCACCCGCTCTTCTTCCTCGCCACATGGGCGCCCGCCATCGCGGCGCTCGTGCTGGTCCTGTCCCATGCCGGTGCCGCGGGCCTGCGGCGGTTCCTGTCGCGGCTGTTGCTCTGGCGGGCGCCGGCGGGCTGGGTGGTCTTCGTCGTGATCGGCCTGCCGCTGGTCTTCGTGGCCGGATCACTGGTCAAGGGCGGCCCGGTGATGGCGCCCCTGCCGCCCGAAGGCGCCGGCGCAATGGTCGCCGTCATGGTCATGATGCTGTTCCTCGGCCCCATCGAAGAGCTGGGCTGGCGCGGTGTGCTGCAACCCCTTATTCAGCGCCACCTGGCGCCGGTCTGGGCCGGGGCGCTGATCGGGGCGATCTGGGGATTCTGGCACCTGCCGGCCTTCTACCTCGCGGGCACCGTGTTCGGTGGCTGGAACTTCCTGCCCTTCTTCATCGGCAATGTCGTGCTCGCCGTGCTGGTCACGCCGATCCTGAACCGCACGGGCGGCAGCCTGCTCTGGCCGATGCTGTTTCACTGGCAGCTGATCAACCCGTTCTGGCCCGATGCGCAGCCCTGGGATACCGGGATTCTCGCCGGCGTCGCCGTTGTCGTCGTCTGGTGGAACCGCGAGACGATGTTCACCCGCGCGGGCGCCGTGACGGAGGTCATTCCGTCCTCGCCGTACCCCGCGCCGCAGGTGGCAAGGTGAACGCCATGCGGACTGTTCTTGCATTGGCCGCAATCCTCCTGTCGCTTCTGGCGACGGCCCCGGCTCTGGCGGAGGACGAAACCGGCCTCACGGACCGGTTGCGCGACACGCTCGAAGCGGTCCGCGAGCGCTACGATTTGCCGGGCGCGACGGCTGCCATCGTTCTGCCGGACGGGACGCTCGCAACCGCCGCGACGGGCCTGGCGGATGTCGAGGCGGGCCGGGCCATGACGCCCGGAACACCGATGCTGGCGGCAAGCATCGGCAAGACCTTCCTGGCGGCGACGGTCCTTTCGCTGGAAAGCGATGGGCTGATCTCGCAGGACGACCTCCTGGCCGATCATCTCGGCGACCGCCCCTGGTTCGCCGACCTGCCCAATGCCCGGAGCATCACGATCGGGCACCTGCTGCACCACCGGTCCGGCCTGCCGGATCACCCGCACCTGGCGGAGTTCCAGGACGCCGCGGCCGCAAGGATCGCCTCAGGCCAGCGCGTCTTCACCCCCGAGGAGTTGCTCGGATTCGTCATCGGGCGGGAGGCCCTGTTCGACGCCGGCACCGGTTGGGCCTACAGCGACACCGGCTATATCCTGCTCGGCCTGGTGATCGAGGCGGTCACCGGGCAGCGCTACTACGACGTCGTCGCGGAGCGGTTCCTGTCTCCGCTCGCTCTGGACGACACGCTCCCGTCGGACCGGCCGGACCTGCCCGGCCTCGCCGTGGGCTACACCATCCCGGACAACCCCTTCGGCCTGCCGGTGCGGACAGCGCATGCGGACGGCCGGCTGGTCTGGGATCCGGGCGTGGAATGGACCGGCGGCGGGTTTGCGTCCACCTCCGCCGACCTGGCGCGCTGGGGCCATGCGCTCTTCGGCGGCGAGGCGATGGCGGTCCCTTATCTCGACCGGCTCCTAGACGGGGGGCCGGTGGCGCCCGACGCGCCCGGCATCCTCTACGGTGCGGGTGTCGCGATCTATGCCGAGACGCCGCTCGGGCCTGTCTACGGCCACGGCGGCTGGATTCCCGGCTATGTCTCCAGCCTGCGCCACTACGCCGACCCCGGCGTCACGGTCGCCTTCCAGATCAACAGCGACGCCGGTGTTGTCGATGACAGCTCCAATCACGTGGGCGAGTTGGAGGCCGCGCTGGCCCGGCTCGCCATGGCGGTGCAGCAATGATCTCCCGCCGCGCGGTCCTCACCGGCCTCGGCGGCCTTGTCCTGGCCGGCGGCGCCTATGCGACCGGTGCCTACCGAAGCGCGATGGCCGCGGCCGACGCGCGTCTCGCCCGCCGCAGCAGCCTGATCGAGACGGATGCCGGCCCGCTGGAATACGCGGTCGCCGGCGATGGCCCGCCGGTCATGATGATCCACGGCACGGGCGGCGGGTTCGACCAGGGCCTGCTCTTTGCCCATGCGCTGCGCGAGCGCGGTTTCCGGATCGTCGCGCCCTCGCGCTTCGGCTACCTGCGCAGCGCCTTTCCCGACGACGCCTCGCCCGCGCACCAGGCGGATGTCCTGGTCACGCTTCTCGACCACCTGGGCATCGAGCGCCTGCCTGTCATCGGCGGCTCGGCCGGCGCCCTGACCGCCGCGGAATTCGCGTTGCGGCACCCGGACCGGTGCTCGCACCTCGTCCTGCTGGTGCCGGCGGCCAACCTGACCGGACGCGACCCGGTGGAGTTCACCGCCCTTCAGCGGATGGCCGTGAGTGTCGTCCTCGGGTCCGACCTCGCGTTCTGGACGCTCTCCTCGCTGGTGCCGGGACAGATGATCCGGACGCTTCTGGCCACCGACCCCGCGCTGCTCTCCCGCGTGGCGCCGGAGGAACGGCGGCGCGCGGAGCTGATCCTCGACGGGCTCATGCCGATCAGCCGCAAGGCGGACGGGCTCAGGACCGACGGGTTCTGGGCCGGCACGCCGTCGCCCACCGCCTATGAAGACATCGCGGTGCCGACGCTGATCCTGTCCTGCGAGGACGACCTCTTCGGCACGGCGGAGACGGCGCGGCGCCTCGCGGATCGGATCGCGGACGCGACCGTGACGATCTGGCCCGAGGGCGGGCATATCTGGCTTGGCCACGACGCGGATATGGCGCACGAGATCGCAGCGTTCGTGAAGGCCGCCTGATGGAGACACGGAGATGACCTGGAGAAAGATCGTGCTGACCGGGTTCGGCGACCCGGACACGCTGGAGATGCAGACTATCGACGCATTGCCGGACCCGGAAGGCAACGAGCTGCGCCTCCGTGTGCTGGTGACCAGCGCCGCCTTCACCGACGTGATGATCCGCAAGGGCCTCTACCCGGACGTGAAGGAGAAACCGCCGTTCACGCCCGGCTACGACCTCGTCGGCGTGGTGGATGCCGCCGGCCCCGATGCGACCCGCTTTCGCCCCGGGGACAGGGTCGCGGATCTGACGACCATCGGCGCCTATGCCGAATATGTATGCCTGCCCGAGGACCGGCTGACCCCCGTGCCGGAGGGTGTCTCCGAGACCGACGCGCTCGGCATGATCCTGTCGGCGGTGACGCCCTTCCAGATGCTGCAGCGCGTGGCGAATGCACGGGCCGGGCAGAGCCTGTTGATCCACGGCGCGGGCGGGGCCGTCGGCACGGCGATGCTGCAACTGGCACGCGACGCGGGGATCACGGCCTACGGCACCGACATCGCAGCCAAGCACGACCTGATCCGTCGCCTTGGCGCTACGGCCGTCGCGGCCGACGCGCCGGAAGACACCTTGCGGGAAGCCGTCGGCGAAGGGGTCGACTTCGTCTTCGACCCGCTCGGCGGCGACAGTCTCACCCGCTCGCTCCACGTGCTGAAGCCGGGCGGGATGCTCGTGGCCTTCGGCTTCCAGAACGAAGTCCTGGGCCGCGGCGGCTCGATCCCGCTGGATTTCGTGAAGCTCACGCTGTGGGACTGGCTGCCCAACGGTCACGCCACCGCCTTCTATTCCATCGGCGCGATGCGGCGAAAGCACCCCGACTGGTTCCGCGAAGACTTGGCGCATCTGTTCGCGATGCTTGCAGAGGGGCGCATCGCACCCGTAGTCGCCGAGGAGCTCCCACTGGAAGAGGTTCGCCGCGCCCACGAACGCATCGAGGCCGGAGAGGTCGCGGGCAAACTGGTCCTGAGGGTATCCGCGCCGTGATGCGGGCCGACGCGAGAGGAGCGGCAAGATGGGACGCACTCGATCCTTCCGAGGGGCCGGCGGCCGGCGGTCGGCGTTCGCTCGGGTCATGACCGGCCTGTTCCTTGCCCTCGCGGCGGTCCTTCTGACTGGCTTTGTCACGCTCACCCTGCTCAGCCCGGGCCGGCCGGCTCCGCTCCGCGACGCCGATGGCAACGTCATTCCCGGCAGCCTGTCCGAGCGCGTGACCGTCGAGATCGGCGGCATCCCGCAGGGCATGTTCATCCAGAGCGCCGATCCGGCGAACCCGGTGCTCCTGTTCCTGCATGGCGGTCCCGGCATGGTCGAGTTCTTCATGGAACAGGA
>NZ_JARGYC010000148.1 GCF_029168335.1 Psychromarinibacter sediminicola | reverse complement strand
GTCGACTGGACCGGCCCGGATTACCACGACGACTATATCATGGTCACCGAGCCCGGCGGCACGGACTCGATCAACTACACCCGGACCCGAAGCGGCGCCCCGCTGGAGCTGAAGCTGCCGCCCGAGCCCGGCACCTACGACATCGTCTACATCATGCGGCAGGACCGCACCGAACTGGCGCGCATCTCCATCGAGGTCACCGAGGTCGAAGCCACGCTGTCGGCCCCGGCGGAGGGCGCGGCCGGGCAGACGATCCAGGTGGACTGGACCGGCCCCGACTATCGCGACGACTATATCGCCGTGACCGAGCCGGGCGGGACCGACAGCATCGCGTACACCCGCACCCGGCGCGGCAGCCCGCTGGAGCTCGCCCTGCCCTCCGAGCCCGGCACCTACGACATCATCTACGTCATGCGCCAGGACCGCCGCGTCCTGGCCCGCACCACGATCACCGTCGCCGAGACCGACGCCTCCCTCGACGCCCCCTCCGAGGGGCGGATGGGCGACACGATCCGGGTCGACTGGACCGGCCCGGACTATCCGGACGACTACATCGCCGTCACCGAGCCCGGCGGCAGCGACTGGATCGCCTATAGCTACACGCGCGAGGGCAGCCCGCTGGAGCTGACCCTGCCCGGCGCGCCCGGCGCCTACGAGATCGCCTATGTCGTGGACCGCGACAACACGGTCCTCGCCCGCCGGCCCGTCACCGTCTCGGCCGTCTCGGCCACGCTGACACCGCCCCAGACGCTGCCCGCCGGCGCCACGGTCGATATCGCCTGGACCGGCCCCGACGACCGCGACGACTATATCGCGGTGACCGAGCGCGGCGGCACCGGCTGGATCAACTATGCCTATACCCGCGACGGCAGCCCCGCCCGCCTCACGCTCCCCGGCGAGCCGGGCGCCTACGACATCACCTACGTGATGAACCAGAACCGCAAGGTGCTCGCCCGCGTGGAAGTGACCGTCACCGACGTCGGCTATTCCGTCTCCGCCCCCGAAACCGCCCCCGCCGGCGGCACCGTCGAGGTCACCTGGGAAGGCCCCGCCTACGAAAACGACTACATCGCCGTCGCCGCCCCGGACGCGCCCGACAACCGCTATCTCACCTATACCTACACGCGCGAGGGTTCGCCCCTCACCGTCGACCTGCCGCCCGAACCCGGGCGCTACGAGATCCGCTACGTCCTGGGCCAGGACCGCCTCGTCAAGGCGACCGCCACGCTCGACGTCACCCCGGTCGACGCCACGCTCTCCGGCCCCGCCGCCGCCCCCGCGGGCAGCGACATCCAGGTCGACTGGACCGGCCCCGGCTACCAGAACGACTATATCGACATCGCCGCCCCCGACGCGCCGCCGAAGGACTATGCCGCCTATGCCTATACCCGGACGGGCGACCCGGTGACGATCACCCTGCCCACCACGCCCGGCGACTACGTCCTGCGCTATGTCATGGCCTCGGGCGGCCGCACCATCCTCGCCCGCCAGCCGATCGCGCTGGAGCCGATCAGCGCCACGCTCGACGCCCCGGCCACGGCGCCGGCCGGCAGCACGCTGACGGTGAACTGGACCGGGCCGGGCTACCGCAGCGACTACGTGGCGCTCGTCAAACCGGGCGAGAGCGGCTCGGTCGACTATTTCTACACCCGCACCGGTCCCACCGGAGAGCTGGACCTGCCCGAGGCGGCCGGGGCCTACGAACTCCGCTACGTGCTGGGCCAGGGCCAGACGGTCCTGACGACGCAGCCCCTGACGCTGGAGTGACCCGCCGCGGCGACGCCGCCCCCGCCTGACGCGAAACCCCTCTCGCCGCGCCGGGCGCGCACCGCCCGGGAGCGCCACGTCGCGGCCGAAAAACGTCGCATTCGGCCCTCCACAGCCCGGCCATTCCCGGCTAGCCTCCACCGACACGACCGACGGGAGGGCTGCCCATGAACACACATTACCGCGCCGTGGTCATCGGCGGCGGCGTCGTGGGCGCCTCCGTCCTCTACCACCTGGCGAAAGCCGGCTGGACCGACATCGCGCTGATCGAGCGCGACGTGCTCACCGCCGGCTCCTCCTGGCACGCCGCCGGCGGCATCCACGCGCTGAACGCCGACCCGAACATGGCCGCGCTGCAGGCCTATACCATCGACCTGCTGTCCGAGATCGAGGCCGAATCCGGCCAGGACATCGGCCTGACGATGTCCGGCGGCATCACCTTCGCCTGCGACCCCGACCGCTGGGAATGGCTGCAGGCCGCGCATCGCGTCTACCAGTCGATCGGCATCGACGACACGCACCTGCTGTCACCGCGGGAGATCGCCGACCTCCACCCGCTCATCGACATCGCCGGCGTCAAGGGCGGGCTCTGGGCCGACCGCGAGGGCTATGTCGACCCCTCCGGCGTCGTCCACGCCTATGCCAGATGCGCCCGCCAGCGCGGCGCCGACGTCATCGAGCACAACCGCGTGCTCGACCTCAACCGCACGCCCGAGGACTGGCAGGTCGTCACCGAGAAGGGCACGATCCATGCCCGCCACGTGGTCAACGCCGCCGGGCTCTGGGCGAAGCAGGTCGGCCGCATGGCCGGGCTGGAACTGCCGGTCTCGCCGCTGTCGCACCACTACCTGCTGACCGAGACCATCCCCGAGGTCGCCGCGCTCGACAAACCGTTCCCGATGGCCGTCGACCTGGAAGGCTTCACCTATTCGCGCCAGCACCAGAAGGGCATGCTGCTGGGCATCTACGAGATCGACCACGCCCACTGGATGATGGACGGGGCGCCCTGGGACTACGGCATCGAGCTTCTGCAGGAGGACCCCGACCGCATCGAGCGCGAACTGACCATGGCCTTCGAACGCTTCCCCGTGCTGCAGACGGCGGGGATCAAGGACTGGGTCCACGGCGCCTTCACCTTCTCGCCCGACGGCAACCCGCTGGTCGGCCCGGTCGACGGGGTGCCGGGCTACTGGTGCGCCTGCGGCGTGATGGCGGGGTTCCTGCAGGGCGGCGGCGTCGGCCGGACGCTCGCCGAATGGATGACCGAGGGCGAGACCGAGGCCGACGCCTGGTCGATGGACATCGCGCGCTACGGCCCCTTCGCCTCGAACAAGGAGTACATCCGCCAGACCACGGGGCAGTTCTACTCCCGCCGCTTCGTGATGACCTACCCGAACGAACAGCTGCCCGCCGGCCGGCCGCTGAAGATGTCCCCGGCGCATTCCGAGATGACGCAGGCCGGCGCCCGCTGGGGGGTGAGCTACGGGCTGGAGATCCCCCTCTATTTCGCGCCGAAGGATTTCACCGAGACGCCGTCGCTGCGCCGCTCCAACGCGCATCCCATCGTCGGCGCCGAGGCCCGCGCGGTGCGCGAGACCGCCGGCCTTCTCGATATCGCGGGCTTTTCCCGCTACGAGGTCACCGGCCCCGGCGCGCCCGCCTATCTCGACCGCCTGCTCGCCTGCCGCCTGCCCGAACCGGGCCGCGCCGCGCTGGCGCCGATGCTGGCCGGCTCCGGCCGCCTGCGCGGCGACCTGACGGTGTTCAACTGGGGCGACGGGCGCTACTGGCTGATGGGCAGCTACTACCTGCGGTCCTGGCACATGCGCTGGTTCCACGAGCAATGGACCGACGGCGTGATGATCGAGGACATCTCCGAGGAGTTCATCGGCTTCTCGCTGTCCGGCCCAAATGCGACGGCGATCCTCGACAAGCTGACCGACGGCCCCGCCGCCCTGCCCTTCCTCGGCTGCGGCGTGATGGATGTCGGGCTTTTGCGCGGCCATGTCGCCCGGCTGTCGGTCACCGGCGAGCTGGGCTACGAGATCTCCGTGCGCGCCTCGGGCCATATCGCGCTGCGCCGCGCGCTTCTGGAGGCCGGCGCCGGGCTGGGACTGGTCGAGTTCGGCTACAACGCGCTGAACGCCCTGCGGCTGGAAAAGAGCTTCGGCGCGTGGAATGCCGAATACACGCAAGACCGCACGCCCGCCATGGTGGGGCTCGACCGGTTCATCTGCTGGGACAAGGACTTCCTGGGCCACGACGCCGCCCTGGCCGAGCGTGAGGCCGGCGGCCCCGCGCGCCGGCTGGTCACGCTGGAGGTCGACGCGGCAGGCGCCGATGCCAGCGGCTACGAGCCCGTCTGGTCCGGCGACCGCCTGACCGGCTTCGTGACCTCGGGCGGCTACGGCCACAGGCTGGACATGTCGCTGGCACTGGCGCTGGTCGACGGCGCCGACGCCGCGCCGGGCACCGAGCTCCGCGTCCATGTCGTCGGCGAGGAACGCGCCGCGCGCGTGATCGAGCCGTCGCCCTATGACCCGGCCGGCAAGGCGATGCGCGGATGAGGCGTCTCGTACAGTCGTTTCGG
>NZ_JARGYC010000147.1 GCF_029168335.1 Psychromarinibacter sediminicola | reverse complement strand
CTGTGCGAAAACGGAGTGCGGATACGTGCTGCAACCCGCGAACGATAGGCAAGCGGACCTTAGGCCAGATTGCGGCGAAGGTCCGCTCTCCGCCCACAGTGTCGATCATCCCGGCGCCGACCACGAAAGCCTGGCTGAATGTCCGCTTCCGCAGGGAGCCCGTGGTGCGCTCGCGCATGCGGCGAAGTTCCGGAATCCACCCTTCAACGCGAACCTGACCGAATGCCGTTCGCGAGTGTTCCCCACGCCGCTACTTACCCGGAGTTGGCAGATGCCTCTGCCGTGCGCTCGACGCTGCGCGCCTGTCGGGCAATAACCTCAAGAAAGGCACGAACGGCCGGGACGCGTGATCGCCGGGGCGGCAGGGCGGCGTAGAGCTCGATCTTCGGGCCAACGTGATCCGACATGAGCGGAACGATCGCTCTGGCCGGCAGAAGCGCATCGGCATAGAACCGAGGCAGCAGGGTCATGCCCTCTCCCGCCCTCATGAGGGCAATCGCGGCCACCGGGTCGTCCACGGTGAAACGCGGCGTGCCGTCGATCCGCACAACCTGGCCGTCCGGTCCAGTCAATTGCCAGGCGTCGGTGTCGGTTTCCGGACGGACTACGATGCGGCCCATGTCGGCGAGAGTTTCGGGCCGGTGCGCGTCCAAGTCCGCCGCCACCGCGGCGCCGGCGTAGAGGCCAAGCTGCGAGACCGCGATCCGCCGGGCCACCAGGTGCGGGGCAGTTGGACGTCCGACGCGCACGGCAATGTCGAGATCGTCTGTCACCGGGTCTGTGCCGTGCGCGGCGACGCGTATCTCGGGCCGCAGCGCAGGATACCGCCGGGAGAGCTCCGCGACACTGCGGGCCAGCAAGCTGTCCACGGTCATGGCGCTGCCGGCGATGCGCAAGGGGCCGGCCGGCTCCGTCTCGGCGGCGCGGAAGAGATCCTCCACCCCCTGACGTAGCGCCTGGGCCTCGTTCGCGCGCTCGATCAGCATCTCGCCGCCCGGTGTCAAGACCAGTCCATGCGGCAGCCGGTCGAAGAGCGGCGCCCCCGCAGCCCGTTCAAGCCGCGCAAGCGACCGCGACAGGGTTGCCTTCGACAGGTCGTGCCGCCGGGCGGCGGCACTGACGCCGCCGCAGGCCGCGATCAGGGCAAAGGCATGAAGGTCGTCGAGGTCGAAGTCGGCCATGACTGTTCCATTTATGAAACGTGCTGTTCCAGCATGGACCGTTTTCGAAACGCATGTCGAGGGGCATGTTCCCCCTCAACGCGAAAGACCGGAGAGCACCATGCCCGCACCCATCCACATCTTCACCAAGCCCGACTGTCCCCACTGCGCCCGAGCAAACGAGGTGCTGGAGGCCGAAGGCCTCTCCTATACCGCGCACGACATCACTGCTGACGCGGATACCGCGGCGCGGGCCGTCTACCTGTCCGGGCTGGCCACGGTGCCGCAGATTTTCATCGGTGAGACCCATGTGACCGGCGCGCGGGACCTGGTCCGATTGCACGAGGCGGGCCGCCTGCGCGCGCTTGTCGACGCCGCGGTCGGCGATATCGATCCCGCCACGGTACCGGCGAGCCGCGCGCGTGACGGGGCCCGGGACATCCTGCTGCGCGATGTCATCCCGGAAAGCGACGGGACCCGCTCAGAGGAGCCCGACGAGTGGCCGATCCTGCGGTTCTACAAGGAATTCTTCGGGTTCTGGCCGAACTGCTTTGCCTACATGCACCACTGGCCCGAGGCCTATAAGCTCTTCGTCTATGCCCACAATCGCGGCGCCATCGGCCTGGGGCGCGAGGTTTTGGGGGCGCCCGTCATGATGGCTACCGGGTTCGCCACGTCGAATGCCGGGGGCTGCGACTATTGCCAGGTGCACATGACCGCCGCGGCGGGGGGGATGTCGGCCCAGATGCCGCGCCTGATCGAAGCTGCGCGGCAAGGCGCGGCGCCCGCCGACTCGCCCATCGGTCCGTTCGAGCTGGAGCTTGTCGATCTCGCGGCGGACTCCGTCACGAACGCCGTGTCCTTTGATCACCTCGGTCGGATCCGCGCCCGCGCCGGCGAGGCCCGTGTCTCTGCCGCCGGGGCTGAGGCGAATATCATGGGTACGGCGATGATCGCCTCTGCCTTCGGGTTTCTGAACACGTTCAACGACCTAACGGGCGTTGATGTCGAGCCAGACTGGGCCCGCCACTCGGAACAGAAGGCGGGGGTCGCGCATGGCCGTCACGCCGTCGGCGATGACGCCGTGGCCGGCAATCTGGACCACGACCTGCCGCAGGGCGGGCCCACGATGGACGAGATGATGGCCCGCTGCGATACCGCCGTCGCGCTGGCGGGTGGCGTCGAGGCGTTTCTCCGGGGCGAGTTTGGCCTGGTGCCGGAGTGGGTCATGGCCTGGCCCGAGGATTTGCGCGCTCGGCACGCGCTATTCTATGCCGAGGTCATGGGCGACCGGGCGCATTCCCGTCTGCCCGCCGAACTGAAGCACCTGGTGGGCCGGGTGGCGGCTATCGCGCAGGGACACGACGCGCTCGCCGCGACCGAGGCCGCGTTCGCCATTCGCGCGGGCGGCGGGAAGGGCCGCGCGGTCGAGCGGGCCCGCCTGTGTTTCGATGCCGCTATCGGGCGTGGCGGGGCCGAGGTGTTCTCGGGCCGCGAGCGTGCGGCGCTGAGGGTCGGCTGGCTCTCGGCGCAAAAGCCGCTGACCACGCCGCATCGCTTCATCCAGCCGGCCATCGAGCAGTTCGACCCCGTGGAGCTTGTGCATCTGTTCACGGTCTGCGGGCTGGCCGGACTGGTGGAGCGGTTCTGTGCCATCACCGCGCCCGGAATGGGGCCGGAGGTGGCGGATCTCGCCCAACGCTACGGGCTGGACACCGACACGCTGGCAATCCGGTATCCGCTGCCGGTGCAAGGTTGAACGGTCCGCAGAAAGGAGCCCGAGCCATGCAATCGTTCATTCTCTGTCTCGCCGGCGCCTGCTTTGCCTTCGCCGCCGGCATTTTCCTGACGCTGTCCTATATCGAGCGTCCGGTCTGGCGGCTGATGCGGGCGCCGAGCTCCTGGCACGTTCCGGATACCGTGGCAGGCGAGGTTCACGGCATGCTGCGCCGAGTGATCCACCTGCTGCCGCCGACGATGAAGTCGGTGATGTCGCTCGGAACGCTCGCCCTGCTGGTGCAGGCTTGGCAGAGCGGCTGGGCCTGGCTGCCGCTGGCCCAGCTCGGCACGCTAGCGGTCGGGCTTGGGTATGTCCTGCCACGCCTGGGCCCGCGGATCGCGGCAGTTTCAAACCGGGGATCCGAACATGTGGACGCCGGCCTACGCCGGTCGGTCGGAGAGCTTGCGGCCCTGCACCACGCCGGGCTTGCCATGGTCGTCGCGGTGCTTTTCCTGCAACTCCTGCAGTCGGCGGCCGGATGACAACGGCGGCTGGGTGAAAGTTCGGTGGCAGGTCATCGCCTGCGATGGAAGTCGCGGGACACGCTAATGGGCTTCCGATGCGCAGTCGAATAGGCCGGTGCAATCCACGTCGTCGTACGTTCGCCCGAACTCGCGCGGCGAGGCCGTTCGGCCGTCAGCCGCCCAGGCACGTCTGGCGTGCGCCAGCACTGTTTTCCGGCCGTGAGTATTCATAGGATCATCCTATCTACCAGGCTAAGCGATTGTCTTTGCGAAGTTTGCTTCCGCGAATTATTCTTGAGAAAGGTGAAATCAGTCTTTCACACCGAACGTGAAGTATGGTGACGATGGCGGGGCCCAAGCCGAGGTTTCGACCCAAGGATGGGCCGAAGGGCTTGATAAAGAAATGGGCTGAGGGGCCTTGAGGGAAAACAACATGGCATTCGAGACGAGGCTCCGCAGTCTGGGCGAGCGCCTTGACTACGCAATCGGGAACCACCCGCGATCCCCGGCAACGCGACAAGGGCGTTTGACGTGGATGCGCAACGAGCTGGAGCGCGCCACGGGTATCAAGGTCGCCACCGAAACCATCCGAAAATGGATCGCCGACGAGACGGTGCCGCGCCCCCCGAAGCTCGAAGGACTGGCCCGCACGCTCGCCGTGGATCCGGCGTGGCTCCAGTTCGGCACGACACCGGAATCCTCGCACGTCGAGCCCGGAGCGGCGGCGCGCCAGGCGCAGGGCGCGACCCTCTGGCTCGCCGGCATGATTAGCCTCACCGGCTCCGGCGGCAACGTGGCCTTCGCTGATCCGGCGACCGGCGAGCATGAGAGCGTGCATCTCGTCTCGATCAGCCAAGGTCGCGTCCACCGTATCGTCGTGGCGCGCGGCACGCGCGAAGGCAAGCGGATCAATTTTGCTCTCCCTCATCCGGTCGCCCCCGGTGCGAAGGTGATCGGGGTCGTCCCGTGGTGCAATGGCACTGACGCGAACAGCATCTGCGCCTACGACCTGACGCGCTGCCAGGCCACCCCGCGCGGCGGACACGCGAGTCTCAGCCTCAAAGTCGGCCCGACTGGCCCCGTCG
>NZ_JARGYC010000146.1 GCF_029168335.1 Psychromarinibacter sediminicola | reverse complement strand
ACTCGGCAGGATATGCGACCTGTTCTCTCCGGTTGAATGCAGAAACTATTTCCAGGCTGCGGGATATGCGCCTGGTTAATCCCGAAAGACTCTAAGCGCATCTTAGGTTGCATGCGGGTTAAAGGGCGGCATGGACATCCACTGGAATCGCCTGGACCGCCGCGCCTGGGCCGCGGCGCTGCCCGACACCGCCTGTGCGTTGCAGCAAAGCTGGCGCTACGGCGCCGCCGTCGCCGCCATGGGGCGCCGGGTGCATCGCGCCGAGATCTGGAAGGCCGGCCGGTTCTACGGCCTGGCGCAGGTGCTGCTGCGCCGCGCCGGGCCGCTGTCGGCGGGGCTGGTTCTGCGCGGACCGGTCTGGATGGACCGGCCCGCCGATACCAGAGAGGCGCTGCGCGCGCTCCGGCGCGCGATGCCGGGGCCGGGCGCGCGCCTGCTCCTGGCGCAGACGGAGGGGCCGGGGCCGGGCATCCTGCCCCTGGTCACCCCCGTCGCGATGGCCGAGATCGGGCTGGGCGCCGCCACCGGCGCGATGCGCGCGCGGATGCACGGCAAATGGCGCAACCGCCTGCGCCGGGCCGAGGCGGCGGGGCTGAGCGTGGCCGTGACGGCCCCGTCGGCGGCGGATCTGGACTGGCTCTGCCGCCTCGACCGGCAACGTGCCGGCGCGCGCGGCTATCGCGGCCTGCCGCCGGCCTTCCTGGCCGCCTGGGCGGCGTGCGAGGGGCCGCCGATGCGGCTCTTCACGGCGCGGCTGCGGGGCGACACCGTCGCGGCCATGCTGTTTCTCGACCATCCGCCCGGCGTCACCTACCAGATCGGCTGGACCGGCGTAGCGGGGCGCGCGGTGGCGGCCCACAACCTGCTCCTCTGGCGCGCGATGCGGCACTTCGCGCGCGACGGCCGCCGGCGGCTGGACCTCGGCCCCCTCGACACCGAGACCGCGCCCGGCCTGGCCCGGTTCAAGCTGGGCGCCGGCGCGGCGGTGCGGCGCCTCTCCGCGGCCGGGCCGGTGCTGCCGGCGCTGACGCGGGGCCGGGCCGCCCCAGCACCCCACCCGCCGTTCGCCGAGGCCGCCCTGAGCGGCCCCCCGCCGCCGCCCGCGATCAGCGCGTCAGGGCCGGACAGGACGTGCAGCACCGCCTGCGGACAGGCGGACAGTTACCGCTATCGGTAATGAAACCAAGGACTTGACATACCGTCCAACCTCGGACGCTTCCCTCACATCAGGTTCGGCAGCCACAGCACGATCCCCGGAAACGCGATCAGCACCGCCACCGTCACCACATCCGCCACGAAGAACGGCGTCGCCCCGCGGAACACGTCCTGCACCGAGATCGGCAGCTTGTTGTCCTGCGCCACCCCCGCGACCACGAAACAGTTCAGCCCGATCGGCGGCGTGATCAGGCACAGCTCGGCCATCTTCACCACGATGATCCCGAACCAGATCGCACAGTCGGTCTCGCTCATCCCCAGCGCGCCGACCTCGCCCGGCGCCGCCCCGTTCAGCGCGATCACCGCCGGGAAGGTCACCGGCAGGGTCAGGATCAGCATCCCGATCGCGTCCATGAACATCCCCAGCACCACATAGGCCAGCAGGATCATCATCAGCGTCACGTAGACCGGCAGCTCCAGCCCGCCGATGAAATTCGCGAAGGCGTCCGGCAGCTGCGCGAAGCCCAGGAAGCGGACATAGATCAGCACGCCCCAGATCATCGTGAAGATCATGACGGTCAGCTTCGCCGCCTCCATCAGCGCGCCGCGCAGCTGGCCCCATTTCAGCCCCTGGAACAGCGCCATCAGCAGCACCACGAAGGCCCCGAGCGCCCCCGCCTCGGTCGGCGTCGCCCAGCCGAAATAGATCGAGTAGACGATGATGAAGACCACCAGCAGGATCGGCAGCGTCCCCGGGATCGCCGCAAAGCGCTGGCCCCAGGTAAAGCCCTTAACCGCCGGCCCCAGCGCCGGGCGCCACTTCGCCAGCCCCACGATCAGCCCGCCATAGATCAGCGCCGAGACCGCGCCGGGCAGGAACCCGGCGAGCAGCAGCTTGCCCACCGACTGCTCCACGATGATCGCGTAGATCACCAGGATCGCCGAGGGCGGAATCAGCGAGGCCAGCGTGCCGCCCGCCGCCACCACGCCGGCGGCGAAGCGCTTGTCGTAGCCGAGCTTCAGCATCTCCGGGATCGCGATGCGCGCGAAAACGGCCGAGGTCGCCACCGACGCCCCCGACACCGCCGCGAAGCCGGCCGTCGCGAAGACCGTTGCCACGCCCAGCCCCCCCGGCAGCCAGCCGACCCAGCGCCGCGCCGCCTCGAACAGGTAGCGGGTGAGCCCGGCGTAATAGGCGAGATAGCCGATCAGGATGAAGGTCGGGATCAGCGACAGCGCGTAAGTCGTCGATTTCGAATGCGGGATCTGCCCCGCCAGCTTCATCGCCGTGACCAGCCCCCGGTCGAACCCCTGCCGCGACATGAAGAACAGGCACAGCCCCAGAAACCCGATGAAGGCCGTCGCGAAGGCCACCCGCACCCCGATGACCACCAGGATCACCAGAAAGCCCGTCAGCCACAGCGACAGCTCGAAGACGTCCACGCCCTCCAGCAGCGCGCGCATGTCGATCAGCGAGTCCACGCCCGGCCCTTCTTCTCGTTGCAAATACGCAAATTCCGGACCCTGCCGCTCACTCCACGGTCTCCGCTTCATGCGCAGCCTGGGCGGCCGGATCCTCGACCAGCGGCACGGCGACCGGGTTGGTCGCCCCGCGGCGCAGCGCCCGCCAGTAGCCCCAGATCTGCAGCGCCAGCCGCACCCACAGCACCGTCAGCGCGAAGGGCACCAAGAGCTTCGCCGGCCAGAGCGGCAGCGCGATGTCGATCGAGGAGTCGCGCGACCAGAGCGGCGCCGACCAGTCGAAGGAGCGCTGGAAGTGGAACCAGGTGCCGTAGATCAGCGCCGTGGTCAGCAGGATCATGAAGACGACCGAGAGAAACTCGGCCAGCCACAACAGCCGCCCGCGCAGCTTGCCCACGACGATGTCCATCCGGATATGCCCGCCCTCGCGCTGGCAATAGGCAAGGCCGAGAAAGGCGAAGGCGCCCATGAATTGCTGGGTCCAGTCGACATAGCCCGGCACCGGCGCGCCGAACAGCTTGCGCCCCAGCACGTTCCAGACGGCCAGCAGCACCAGCATGAAGATCACGATGCCGCCGGTCAGATTCAGCCCGGCCTCCAGCCGGAGCCAGATCCGGTCGGCGCGCGACAGGGCGCTGTCGTCGGCAAGGACGGAAGAGGTGGACATGCGGGGACCGGTCCGGAGGCGCCGCCCCGGCGGGGCCGGGGCGGGCTGTGTCGGATCAGTTGGACATGCGCTGTTTCTCGAGCGTGTCCTGCACGAGATCGTAGAGCTCCTGCGCCGGCAGGCCCTGCGCCGACATGTCCTCGATCCAGGCGTCGTGGATCGGCCCGGCTTCCGCGCGGAAGGCGGCGAGTTCCGCGTCGGGGATCGTCACCGTCTCGACGCCCTTCTCGGCCAGTACCTCCTCCCAGCGGGCCAGCAGCTCGCCGTAATTGGCGAGGTAGTGGTCGATGGCCTCGGGCACCGATTCATCGAGGATCCGGCGGTGCTCGTCGGACAGCGCCTCGTAGGCGTCGATATTGGCCACCACCGGGCAGTTGACCGTGCCGGGGTTCAGGTTCTCGGTCCACCAGTCGGCGATGTCGATGGTGCCGAAGGCCAGATGCGCGTGCTGGGCGAAGGCCACGGTGTCGACCACGCCGGATTCCATGGCGTTGTAGACCTCGGTCGCGGTCATCGAGGTGGGCACGGCGCCGACCGCCTCGAAGGCCTCGCCGATGCCGCCGGTGGCGCGCACCCGCATGCCCTCGAATTCCTCCAGCTCGTCCTTCGGCGCGCCGGTGCCGACGAGGTTGTATTGCGGCATCGGCGAGGTCATCAGCAGCTTCGCGTTCCACTGCGCCATCTCGTCCTGCACCGCGGGATGGTCGTAGACGGCGTTGGAGACGGCGACTTCCTCGTCGAGGTTCGACACGCCCATGAAGGGCAGCTCCAGCACCGTGATCGCGCGGTTCTTGTCGCGGTGATAGCCGGCGCAGAACTGGGCCATCTCGAAGGCGCCGATGGAGATGCCGTCGAGGTTCTCGGTGTTCTTCGACAGCCCGCCATAGGAGACGTTCATGGTGAAGTCGCCGCCCGACTTCTCCTCGACCAGCTCGGCCAGCTTCTCGACATGTTCGGTGAAGGCGCGGCGCTGGCCCCAGACCGACACGTTCCATTCCACCGCCAGGGTCTCGGTGGCGAAGGCGGTGGCAAGCGCCGCGAGCGCGACGCGGCCCATCATATGGGTCATGTGATTTCCTCCCGTTGCGCCGGGTATGGTCCCGGCTTGTCGGGAGAGCCTAGCGGCGCGGGGCGCGTCCTCCAACCCCTAACAGGCTGCTGAAGAAGTCGGGTTGGAAGGACGTTATTCCTGTCGCCGGGGCTGGAAGGCGGGTCGCTCGCAGATGCGAACGTCGGGTC
>NZ_JARGYC010000145.1 GCF_029168335.1 Psychromarinibacter sediminicola | reverse complement strand
ATCAGCTCGCGGAACATCGCGTGCCGTTCCATCCAGAACCGGACCATCTCGCCGAAGTTCTCGTGGCCCTCCCAGTCCGCGCGCGGATAGGCGTCGCGCAGCACGCGCAGCGCCTCGGGCAGGCCGTCGCGCCGCTCCAGATCCCAGTCGGCCATTCGCGTTCCCCTTGAAACCTCGCCCCTCACCTAGCCCCGGACGGCGCGGCCGCCAAGGGTCGTTCAGGCTTCGTTAACCCTGATTCCCGTAGGCTCGGCCAAGGAGGTTCCATGGCTATCCTTCGGCTGGCATTGCTGTTTCTTTTTTCGGCCGGGCAGGCGGCGGCCGGCGCGTGGCCGCGCGGCGAGGGCAATACGTTCGCTTCGTTGAGCTGTTCTTTGAGCGAGGAAGCGCAGGCGATCGGAACCCCGGCCTTCGATCCGGCCGGCTACCTTTCGCTCATGGTGGAGCACGGCTGGACCGCCCGCCTGACCTTCGGGCTGGAGGCGGGACGGGCCGACGCGGGCGACCACAAGGCGTTCCTCTACGTGGCGCGGAGCGTGGGGCCCGCCGACGCGACCCACCGCTTCGCGGTCCGGGCCGGGCTGGGCCGCATCCGGGCAGGCGGCGTGGACGAGGCCGCCGCGCTGGCGGGCCTGTCCTGGGGCCGCGGCTTCACCACCGGCCTCGGCGACGGCTGGGCCGCGGTCGACAGCACGCTGCACTACCGTTTCGGCACCGGCGACATCGTGGCGAAGACCGACGCGACGCTGGGCCTCAAGCCGCGCGACGGCCTGCAGGTCTTCGTGCAATTCCAGGCCGGCCGGTATCCGGGCAACGCGCCGTACCTGCGCGCCGTCCCCTCGCTGGCGTGGGAGTTTTCGCCCGGCCGGCATGTCGAGGTCGGCGTGCCCGTCGGCCTGGTCGGCGACAACGCCGTGGGGCTTAAGATCGGCGCCTGGCTGGAATTCTGACCGCGGCTCAGTCGAAGACCGCCGTCACCTCGTACATCACCGGCTCGAAGCTCTTGGCCAGGGTGCCGATATGGCGGTTGCGCTCGCGCATCTCGTCGCTGCGCAGCATCGCCTGGAAATCCTCGCGCCGCACCCACTGGCTGTAATTGGCGATCCGGGTCTGGGCGTCGTTGACGTGCAGCCCGGCGGCGACGAACCCCGGCTGCTTCGAGATGAACTCGTCGAAGGCGGCGGTCAGCGCCTCCAGCAGGTCCTGGCAAGTGCCAGGGTTGACATCGAACGTCGTGATCACCGTCTGGACCGGCTCGCCCTTCGCAATCTTGACCATGGCTGGCGGCTCCCTCGCTCTGTGGTGGCGGGCGGCGCCGGGGCCGCCCTTGTCGTCATCTCAGGACGTGAACGCAGCATTGGGCATGGCGCACGACCCGCGCGGCGGTCGAGCCCAGGAAATAGTCCTGCATCCCCGGCCGGTGCGAGGCGACGATGATCAGGTCCACGTCCTTGTCGTCGGCATACTCGACGATGGCGCGACCGGCATGGCCGTCGATCACCTCGGTCGCCACCTTGGTGCCATCGCCCAGCTCGGCCTTCATCCGCTCCATCAGATTGGCGGCGCGGGTCTCGGTGTGCTGCTCCGGCAGGTATTGCGCGGCGAAGCCCGGCAGCGGCTCCATCACGTGCAGCGCGGTCAGCTTGCCGCCCTCGGACAACAGCTTCTGCGCGACGGACAGCGCCTCCTGCGGCGTGTGCTCGTGATCCAGCGCGACGGGTATGAGTATGTGCTTGTACATGGTTCCTCCGGTGCCCTTGCTCAGCTTCGCATAGGCAGCCGGGCGGTTCCAGTCATTGACATATGTCATGCGGCTTGCGCAGGCGCCGGCCTTGCGATTTGCTCCGCGCCATGGCCGAGACCGATCCGATCCGACCCACCGACGACGAGGCCCGCGCCCTGGCCCGTGCGCTGCTCGACGGCGCGACATCCGGCGCACTGGGGGTGCTGGCGGACGGGGCGCCGATGGTCACGCGCATCGCGGTGGCGCGGGACGAGGCGGGCGGCCCGCTCACCCTCGTCTCCGCGCTGTCGCAGCACACCACGGCGCTGAGGGCGCAGCCGGCCTGCTCGCTCATGGTGGGCGAGCCGGGCGACAAGGGCGACCCGCTCACCCACCCGCGCCTGACCCTGCAGTGCCGCGCCGATTTCGTGCCCCGGCCCGGCGCCGACCACGACCGGCTGCGCGCGCTGTACCTCCGGCAACAGCCGAAGGCAAAGCTCTACATCGACTTCGGGGATTTCGCCCTGGTTCGGCTGCGCATGACGGCCGGGTTCCTGAACGGCGGCTTCGGGCGCGCGTCCCGCCTCGCGCCCGAAGACCTCGGCCTCGCGTGACCGGCCTCAGGCCGGCTTGTCGCCGCGCGCGGTCACGAACACCTTGCCGCGGCAGGGCTCGGGCCAGACAAGCTGGACATAGCTGTTATCCGCCCCGGCATTGATGTTCACCGTCGGCATCACGTACAGCTTGTCGCCCGCCCCGTTCCGGATCGCATCGCGCATCACCACCGAGCTGACCGTGCGCGCATTGCCGCCGAAGGGCAGGTAGTCGCCCACGTTCAGCGTCCAGGTCGCGGCATCGCTCGGCTGGTCGAAGTCCAGCGTCACCGGGTTGATCGCCGGCTGATCGACGCCGTTGAAGGTGTTGCCCTCGAAGATCACGTTCCGGGTGCGGAAATGGTCGAGCTCGGCAAAGGTGTCGTCCACCGTCTCCACCCGCGCGACGCTGCCGTTCAGCGACTTGAAGGTGTTGCCGGTCACGCTCAGCCCCTGGATGAAGTGGCCCGTCCCGTAGGGCTTGATCACGATCCACGAGAACCAGGACGCGACATCGTTGCAGGTGAAGATGTTGCCGGTCATCGTCAGCCCGCCGAACGAGTATTCGTTCGCGAAATCGGGATGCTGATCGTGCTCGTTGGTCAGTTCCACCGCGTTGTTGTCGATGTAATTGCCGGTGATGATCGTCTTCGCGTTCGGCTCCGTCAGGATCAGCCCGCCCAGCCGCGGCCCGTTGGTCACCCCGTCGCCGTTGAACCAGTGGTTGCCGACGATCAGGTGCCCGTTGCCCGCCATGATCGCGGTGTGCCGGAACCGCTGAAACCGGTTGTCGCGGATCTTGGAGTCGTTGGCGTTCACGTTGAAGCAGATCGACTTGCGCTCCGTCACCGGCAGCGACTGCTCGTCCGAGGTGAAGTGGCAGCGGTCGATCTGCAGGTCCTGACAGCCCGAGCCGATCGAGGTGATGCCGCGATCCTTCGGCTTGGTGATGAAGCAGTCCTTGACGTGGAACGTCTCGCCGATCGGCGCCAGCATGATCGCGCTGCCGCGCCCGGCGCACTGGAACTCTATGCTGTCCAGCGTCACCTTCGAGATCTTCTGGAACCCCGAGAAATCCAGCGCGTACTTGAACCGGCGGAACGTGTAGGTCTGGTTGCCGTCCGGCCCCCAGAGCGGCTGGCTCAGCGTGACCTCCTCCGCGCCCACGTTCTTCTCGGTCACATAGACCTCGCGGCCAACGCCCGTCCCCTCGACCAGCGCGCCCACCGGCACGTTCGCCACGTTGCCCACGCTGGTCAGCTTCTTGGGGCTGTTCGGGCTGTAGCTCGCCTGCGACGTCACCACCTCGGTGTCCCAGCCGGTGCCGGAGACGCAGTTGAACTGACCGTTCCGCACCACGCGCCGGATCTCGTAGCCCGACTTGTTCGGCACCGCCGCCGCCATGTCGACCGGCGCGCTCAGCTCGATCCGCCGCCCGCAGAGATCCAGCGACTCGTGCTCGGGCGCGTTCAACAGCGCCTGCCACGCCTTCCGGAACGCCAGCACCTCGTCGCCGAAGGCGTCCAGGTAGGTGTTGTAGTCGTAGTTCTGCCGCAGGATCAGCATCACATCCGTGGCCGCCGTGACGGTCCCCTCGAACCGCACCCGGTTGTCGAAGGTCACGTCCGCGCCCAGCTTGTAGGTGCCCTCCGACACCAGAACGGTCCGCCCGTTCGCCGCCGCATCCGCCGCCTCGAAGGCGGCGCTGTCGTCGGCCGCGCCGTCGCCGATGGCGCCATAGTCCCGCACGTCGACAAAGCCGAACAGATCCCGCAGGAAGACGTTGGTGACATCCTCCACCACCAAATCGTCCACCCGCACCACGCCGCCATTCGACCCGGTCAGGTCCAGCCCGACATGGGCATAGGCCGGCGCCGTTCCCCACACGAGATCCACGCCCGACCGATTGCCGCTGCCGATGATCGCGGTGACCTCCACGATCTCGCCATAGGCGGTCAGCGCAACCGAAGGCCCGGTCTCGTCGATTCCGCCGACATGAGCGTTCGAGGCATCCCCCGCCCAGGCCGCGATCCGCACCGACGGCAGGTTGCCGCTGACCGCCTTCACCTTCGCGGTCACCCGCAGGTAGCAGCCGGGCAGGATCGGTGTCTCGCCCATGTGGCGCAGCTTCTGCACCGACTCCGTCTTCACCAGAGTCTTTCGGGATTAACCAGGCGCATATCCCGCAGCCTGGAAATAGTTTCTGCATTCAACCGGAGAGAACAGGTCGCATATCCTGCCGAG
>NZ_JARGYC010000144.1 GCF_029168335.1 Psychromarinibacter sediminicola | reverse complement strand
GGACCCGACGTTCGCATCTGCGAGCGACCCGCCTTCCAGCCCCGGCGACAGGAATAACGTCCTTCCAACCCGACTTCTTCAGCAGCCTGATAAAGAAGGAGTGGCTTGTGCGGGACTTTGCGCTGCTCGCCGACCCTTCGAAATGTTTCGCGCGCGAAACATTTGGGCTAGCCGGTCACGAACTCCATCAGCTGCGGCAGGCAGACCGAGGCCAGGTCGTAGTTGTCGACGATATGCTGCCGGGCGGCGGCGCGGATCGGGCGCTGCGCCGCGGGGTCGGCAAGGACCGAGGTAAGCTTTTCCGCCCAGCCGTCCACGTCGAAGAAATCCACCAGGTGCCCCGTGACCCCGTCTTCGATCACCTCGGCGACCGGCGGCGTGTCCGAGCCGACTACGCAAGCGCCGACGGACATCGCCTCCAGCATCGACCAGGACAGCACGAACGGATAGCTGAGATAGACATGCGCGCGGCTGACCTGCAGAATGTTCAGGAAATCGGCATAGGGCACGCGGCCCACGAAATGCACACGCGACAGGTCCAGCCGGTCCTTCACCTCGTCCAGGAACACCCGGTGCCAGCTTTTGCCCTCCCCCGGGCCCGGGCCATAGCCCACCCCGTGCGCGCCCACGATCACCACCTGCGCCTCGGGCCGGGCGGCCAGCACCTTCGGCAGGGCCCGCATCAGGATGTGATAGCCGCGATAGGGTTCGAGATTGCGGTTCACGAAGGTCAGCACCTCGTCGCCCGCCCGCAGCAGCGGGCCGTTCGGCACCTGGTAGCTGGCCCCCGGATCCGGCGCGATGCGGGCGGTGTCGACACCGTCATGGATCACCGAAATCTTCGACTGCAGGTCGTCCGGGAACGTCGAGGCCTGCCAGCGCGTGGGGCATAACAGCCCGTCGGCATCCAGCGCTGCCATCATCAGATGCGCCCGGCGGGCCAAGGTGCGCAGCCGGGTGGGGAGGTCGTGCCGCGAGAACTCCGGGTCGAAGCCGGTGTCGCGGCCGCGAGTGCCGTAGAGGAACTCGGCATAGCCCAGATGCCGCGCGTCTGGCCAGACCTCGCGCAGGAACAGCGTCTCGCCCCAGCTGATCGTGCCAAAGATGACATCGGGTTCGTTGCCGCGCCGGCGCAGCTGGTCGGCGGCGCGGGCCACCGTGGCGCCCAGGTCGGCATATTGCGCATAGGTGCCGCCCAGGCCCTCGGCCGCGACCATCCGGTGACGATAGCGCGCAGTGGGCAGCGGTTGGGGGTTGGTGTTGCCCTCCCAGGTCAGCACGCCGACCTGGTGGCCGGCCTTTACCAGCGCCGGCGCGAGATAGCGGAACTGGCCGGGGAAATTGCGGTGAACCAGCAGGATACGCATGGGCTGAGACTTTCGCGCGACGACGGCCCACTTATAGACCGCGGCTTTTGGGCGAGACTAGACCGGCCGGTCCAGTCTAGCCCCGGCGGCTGCATGGCGATTAGGTCCCTAAGAGATGTCTTGCAGTCAAAGCGTCGTTCTGGCCGGCTCAATAGCTTTCGCCGGCCTAGCGCGTAGTGTCGTAGCTCTCAAGCCGGCGGGCCCCGGGTGGCGGTATTGGCTGCACCCGAAACCTTCACTCCCGTGCGTAGATATCCTCGTAGCGCACGATGTCATCCTCGCCCAAGTAGGCGCCGGTTTGCACCTCGATCAGTACCATCGGCACTTTACCGGGGTTCTCCATTCGGTGCACCGCGCCCAGCGGGATATACACCGACTGGTTCTCCGTCAGCAGCTTCTCTACCTCGTCCACTGTCACCTTGGCTGTGCCCTGCACGACGACCCAGTGTTCGGAGCGGTGGTGGTGCGACTGCAGGCTCAGCGATGCGCCGGGATGCACCACGATCCGCTTGACCTGAAAGCGGTCGGACAGGGCCAACGTCTCGAACCAGCCCCAGGGCCGGTGATCGCGCGGGAAAGCAGTGGCCTGCTTGGCACCCTTCTCCTTCAGCAAGGCGACAGCCTGCTTGACGTCTTGGGTTCGAGTCGCATCGGCTACCAGCACCGCGTCCGGCAGAGCGATCACTACCGTGTCCTTTAATCCGATCCCCACGACCTCCATGTCGCCGCTTTCCGAGCGCAGCAGCGTGTCGGTGCATTCAATTGCCGTGGCCGGACCGGAGGTGGCGATACCGTCGGCGTCGCTCTCCATCTCGCGCCAGACGGCGTGCCAGTCGCCAAGGTCGGACCAACCGGCGCCGAAGGGCACGGCCGAGATATTGTCCGCCTTCTCCATCACCGCGTAGTCGATCGAGATATTCTCGGCCTCACTCCAGACCTCCGGGTCCAGCCTCAAGAAGCCGAGATCCGCCTTGCCCTGTGCCACGGCCGCACCCACCGGTTCCAGTAGCGACGGAGCGTGGGCGCGGAAGGCCGCGAGGATTGTCGAGACCTTGAACAGAAATATCCCCGCGTTCCAAAGGAAGCGTCCCTGTTCGAGCATGTCCTGGGCCGCCGCAGCGTCGGGTTTTTCGACGAAGCGCAGTAGCTCCATCGCCTCAGCCGGCCCTTCGGGCGCGGCTTTCAGCTCCAGCCAACCATAGCCCGTTTCCGCACGGTCAGGCGTAATGCCGAAGGTAACCAGCCGCCCCGCCTCGGCCGCCGCTGCGCCGGTCTCGACAACCACGCGGAAGGCGTCGTCGTCGGGGATCACGTGATCGGACGGCGCGACCAGCATCAGCGCCTCCGGGTCGGATTGCTCCAGCCAGAGCGCGGCGGCCAGCACGGCGGGAGCGGTGTTGCGCCCCTCCGGCTCGATCAGGATCGCGCCGGGGTCAATCCCGGCGGCGGCCAGCTGCTCGGTCACGATGAACCGGAAATCGGACCCGGTGACGATCAGCGGTGGCGCAAACCCCTCGCCGGTCAAACGTTTCGCGGAGGCTTGGAACAGGCTTTCATCGCCCAGGAGCTTCACGAACTGCTTAGGGTAGGACTTGCGCGATAGCGGCCACAGGCGCGTGCCCGATCCGCCGCAGAGAAGGACTGGAGTTATAGTCATGGCGATCCTTGCCTTGCGTTGCAGCTTCCATCGTATCTGCAACTTGCGGCCCCGGGGCAAGCTTCATGGCGCGGCCGGAACAACGCCCTTTCCGGGCCTTGCCCGGCTTATGCCCGCCACCTGCCCAACCAGCCTAGGAAGGCGCGTCAGGAGTCGGGCGACAGTCCGACGCGGCGGCGTCGTGATGGGCTGGCACCGCTTATCAACGTATTTCTACCTCAGATTGTGAGAACGATGTTCGAACACGCCTTACGTCATCAGGTGAGGAACACGCATCTTCGATACATCATATTGGATAATGGCAACCAGCCGACGGCGAGGAGGCTCCATGACCCAGCAGAACACCATCAAAACGGTCGTTGCCGTGCTCATCATCCTTGCCATTGGCTACTACATCATGGGGGCTAGCGTTCCGAACTGAGCGCGTTGGCTTACAATGAAGCGCGGAATCCGGTCGGCGGCACGCGGAATCATTTGGTTGGTGTCGTCCCGATAGGCAAACCGTCGGTCGCCGCCAAGTCGCGGTTCGGCTCCCGGCGCTCGGTCCCGGCCTCGGCAATCGCGGAGTCTGTCGCTCGTCATCGTCTGTCTTTCCATATGGCTTTCGGTTTCAGACGGCATGCAGCCAATGGACGCGCTCAGGCTTGTGGCGTTCAACGTCGTGTCGGTTGTGATTACGACAGGCAACGCTACGACCGACTATACGCAGTGGGGATCCACCGCCATCGTGGCCATTTTTATCCTCACGGCGGCGGGTGGATGCACTGGGTCGACTTCGGGCGGCGTGAAGGCAATGCGATGGGTCCTGGTCGGTCGCGCCATTTCCTCGCATCTTCGGAAGATCCACCTTCCGCATGCGGTCGCGATAGTCCGCTACGAAGGCCGTCCGGTGGACGAGCAGGTGATCAACGGTGTCATCGCGTTCTTCCTGTTCTTCGCGGTGACCTTTGGCGTTCTGGCAGCCGTTCTGGCCTTTCTTGGTCTCGACTTTGCGACGGCAACGAGCGGCGCTCTCACTGCGCTCGCGAATGTCGGCCCCGGGATCGGAGACGTCATCGGCCCGGCGGGGAACTTCGCAACGCTGAGTGATCCCGCCAAGCTCGTCCTAACCGTCGGGATGTTTCTGGGACGGCTCGAAATGATCACCGTCTACATTCTGCTGACACCGGTGTTCTGGCGAGAACTGATTTGACTACCGCAGCGGGGCGGAGACACAGCTGCCCCACAACGATCCGGGCGCGTTCTTCGAGCAGTGCAAGGGGTCGTTCAGCGTCATGCCGGAGGAGCTGTAAGCCTCCTGGTTCAGGCCCAGGTGTCCGGTCGAAAATGGGGCCAGCTCAGTTCGTTACGCCTGCCCACGGCAGAGATGGATACTACTCCGTACCGATGCGCGGGCCGGGGTTCTTGGCAATTCGGTCAAGCAATTCGCCCAGGTCGCGGTCCCTCATGAACTCAACGGTTTCCTGGCTGTGGATCGGGAAATAGGACACGGCCCAGCCCGTCAGCCCGCGTTCGACCAGGGCGGCTTTGACCTTCTCGTCCCGTGTATCCTCGTCCCAGTCCGA
>NZ_JARGYC010000143.1 GCF_029168335.1 Psychromarinibacter sediminicola | reverse complement strand
TCGCGTCCGCAAGCGGTTTCGAAACCGCTTGTCCAAGGGCCTTCGAAGGCCCTTGCGCCGCGCTACCCGCCGTGCCGCTGGTCGGGATGCAGCGACGTCGCCAGGATATGCTCCGACCGGTGCACCACATGCTCCGCCCGCCCCACGATCAGCGGGTCGGGTGAGCCGACGATACGCTCGTCCTTGCCCGGGTAGTCCACCGTCGACAGGAAATGCTTCATGCAGTCGATCCGCGCCCGCTTCTTGTCGTTCGACTTCACGATGATCCACGGCGCGTCGGCGGTGTCGGTGTAGAAGAACATCGCCTCCTTCGCCTCGGTGTAGTCGTCCCACTTGTCGAGCGACGCCTTGTCGATCGGCGACAGCTTCCACACCTTCAGCGGGTCGGTTTCGCGCGCCTTGAACCGGCGCCGCTGTTCCTCGCGCGTGACCGAGAACCAGTACTTGTAAAGCCGGATCCCCGACCGCACCAGCATCCGCTCCAGCTCCGGCGTCTGGCGCATGAATTCCAGGTAGTCGTTCGGCGTGCAGAAGCCCATCACCCGCTCGACGCCCGCACGGTTGTACCAGGAGCGGTCGTAGAACACCATTTCGCCCACCGTCGGCAGCTCCGACAGGTAGCGCTGAAAGAACCACTGGCCCTTCTCCTCCCAGGTCGGCTTGTTCAGCGCCACGACGCGGGCGTGCCGGGGGTTCAGATGCTCCATGAACCGCTTGATCGTGCCGCCCTTGCCGGCCGCATCGCGCCCCTCGAACAGCAGCACGAACTTCTGCTCGGTCTCCTGCGCCCAGAGCTACAGCTTCAGAAGCTCCGCCTGCAACTCGGCCTTCGCACGCTCGTAGTCCGGCCGCGACATCTTCTTCGCATAAGGATATTCGCCGCTTTCGAACGCCTCGCGCACCTGGTCCGGCGTGACCCGCGGAAAGCCGGCCCCGTCGGCCGCCTCCGGCGCGGCGCTGTCGGCGGACCCGGCCGAAGCGGCGGACAAGGTGGAGGCGGCGGGCTCGGCTGCAGACATCGGTACGACCTTTTCATGAACGTCCTGCATCCATGGCAGATGCCGCCGGAGACGCACCTTGATGCGTGTCAAATTCATGACACGGCACCGCGCGCCTACAACCCCGGATTGCGCCCCCCTCCCGCGGGCCGGCCGCCGCGCACCGGCCTCGCATCCCCGAAAAGGCCCGCCGCGATCCAACGAAATTTATCATTATCAATAGGCTAGGGGCAGTCGCCTCTTCACCCCGGGTCACCCTAAGATTGTATCGGAAAACGACACCCCGCCCCAATTTCGCCTTAATCGCTAACTACCGATTGATACATGCGAACGGCATCTAAGCCACCATAGGCGCGCAGAAGACGCGCTATGGACAACCGGAGGCAGCAGCATGGGGTTCGAGAACATCTTCGCACGCAAGAGCAAGACCGCCAGCTTCGGCCCGTCCGAGCCGACGAAATCCGTCGAGTTCCCGACCGGCTACCGCGAATCCTCGGCCTGGGTTCCGCGGATCGGCGACATCTTTCCCAATTTCCGCGCCGACAGCACGCATGGCCGGATCGACTTCCACGACTGGGCCGAAGGCCGTTGGGTCTATTTCTTCAGCCACCCCTCGCTCCGCTCCGGCGTCTCGGCCACGGAAATCGCCGGCTTCGCCAGCTCCGTGGAATACTTCCGCCGGCGCAATGTCGAGATCCTCGGCGTCAGCAACGTGTCCGCCGCCGCCCATGCCCGCTGGGTCTCGGACGTCGGCCGCGTGTTCGGCGTGCATGTCGACTTCCCGATCCTCGATGACCCCGAAGGCCATCTGAGCGGCGCCTTCGGCATGACCCACCCGCGCCACGAGAGGCCCCTGCCGATCCGCAAGAGCTTCATCATCGACCCCGCCCTCAGGGTGCGGATGCAGTACGAATATCCCATCAATGTCGGCCGCAGCGTGGACGAGACGCTGCGGATGATCGACGCCCTGCAGCTTTCCGACCGCGAACAGATCGGCGTGCCCGCCGACTGGGAGCCGGGCGACAAGGTGCTCGTGCCGCCCTTCGTGGAGACCGAGCAGGCCCGCGCCCAACATGGCGAGGTCGAGACGCTGGCCCCCTTCCTGCGCCTCGTCGACCCCCGCCGCGCGCGGGCCGCCCCGGAGGACGACCCCCCCGGGCCGGACGTGATCCCGCTTTTCGGAACCTGACCGGACCGATCAAGCGGCGCGTCCCCTCGGCGCGCCGCCTGCAAGCCGGGCCGCCCCGGCGGGTGTCTCCGTCCCGTCAGCGGGCGGCCCGGCCATGACGACGCCGTCTCCCCGGCGCCGCGCACCGGGACCGATCCCGCTCCGCCACCGCCTCCGGCCGACCTGCCGGCCCGCCCCGGCGCCCGCAGAATAGGCGCAGAATAGGCGCGCCCGCTTCCCCTCGCCCCCAAGATATGGTCTAATCGCCGGCAAAAGGGGACCAGAGCAGACCATGCCCGCAGACCTGTTGGCCGGCGCCGAAGCCGAGCAATCCTACGACGCCAATTCGATCGAGGTGCTGGAGGGGCTGGAACCCGTCCGCAAGCGCCCCGGCATGTATATCGGCGGCACCGACGACCGCGCCCTGCACCACCTGGTGGCCGAGGTGCTCGACAACTCGATGGACGAGGCCGTCGCCGGCCACGCCAACCGCATCGAGGTCGAGCTGCACGACGACTACGCCGTCACCATCCGCGACAACGGCCGCGGCATGCCCTTCGACCCGCACCCCAAGTTCCCCGGCAAGTCGGCGCTGGAGGTGATCCTCTGCACGCTGCATGCCGGCGGCAAGTTCTCGGGCAAGTCCTACCAGACCTCCGGCGGCCTGCACGGCGTCGGCGCCTCGGTGGTCAACGCGCTGTCCGATTCCATGGTCGTCCAGGTCGCCCGCGACAAGCGGCTGGTGGAACAGCGCTTCTCCCGCGGCATCCCGCTCGGGCCCGTCGAGGAGATCGGCGCCGCCCCCAACCGGCGCGGCACCACCACCACCTTCCACGCCGACGAGGAGATCTTCGGCCACCACCGGTTCAAGCCCGCGCGCCTGTTCAAGATGGTCAAGTCCAAGGCCTATCTCTTCTCGGGCGTCGAGATCCGGTGGAAATCGGCCATCGAGGACGGCGACACCCCGATGGAGGCCACGTTCCACTTCCCCGGCGGCCTCGCCGACTACCTGAACGAACAGCTCGACGGCTCCACCACCTATGCCGAGCGCCCCTTCGCCGGCAAGGTCGACTTCCAGTCGCGCTTCAACACCCCCGGCTCCGTCGAATGGGCGATCAACTGGACCCCCTCGCGCGACGGCTTCCTGCAATCCTACTGCAACACCGTGCCGACGCCCGAGGGCGGCACCCACGAGGCCGGCTTCTGGCAGGCCATCCTCAAGGGCATCCGCGCCTATGGCGAGCTGGCCAACAACCGCAAGGCCAAGGACATCACCCGCGAGGACCTGATCTCGGGCGGCTGCGCGCTGGTCTCCTGCTTCATCCGCGAGCCCGAATTCGTCGGCCAGACCAAGGACCGCCTCGCCACCGCCGAGGCCGCCAAGCTGGTCGAGGCCGCCGTCCGCGACCACTTCGACAACTGGCTGGCGTCGGACACCAAGTCCGCCGGCGCGATCCTCGACTTCCTCGTCCTGCGCGCCGAGGAACGCCTGCGCCGCCGGCAGGAGAAGGAGACCGCCCGCAAATCCGCCACCAAGAAGCTGCGCCTGCCCGGCAAGCTGGTGGACTGCACCACCTCGGCCCGTAACGGCACCGAGATCTTCCTTGTCGAGGGCGACTCGGCGGGCGGCTCCGCCAAGATGGCCCGGGACCGCGCCACCCAGGCGCTCCTACCGCTGCGCGGCAAGATCCTCAACGTCCTCGGTGCGGCGTCCTCGAAACTCGGCCAGAACGCCGAGATCAACGACCTCTGCCAGGCGCTCGGCGTCGGCATGGGGACGAAGTTCCGCGTCGACGACCTGCGCTATGAAAAGGTCATCATCATGACCGACGCGGATGTCGACGGCGCCCATATCGCCTCGCTGCTGATGACCTTCTTCTTCTCGCAGATGCGCCCGATGATCGACGCGGGGCATCTGTATCTGGCCTGCCCGCCCCTGTTCCGGCTGACGCAAGGCTCGCACCGGCAATACTGCATCGACGAGGCCGAGCGGGACATGTGGCTGGAAAAGGGCCTTGGCGGCAAGGGCAAGATCGAGGTGTCGCGCTTCAAGGGCCTGGGCGAGATGGACGCCAAGGACCTGAAGGAAACCACGATGAACCCCGCCACGCGCAAGCTGATCCGGGTGACCATCGACGAGGACGAACCGGGCGAGACCGGCGACCTGGTGGAACGGCTGATGGGCAAGAAGCCGGAGCTGCGGTTCCAGTTCATTCAGGAGAACGCGCGGTTTGTGGAAGAGTTGGATGTTTAGACTATAACGCTTCTAGCCCCTCACGCATTAGCTTCACGAAATCGGCCGGATTTGTAAGGTAGTTTCTGTAGGAATTTCGAATTGCTGCGGGCGTCGACGCGCGAACATAAACTACATGAGCGCAATCATCATCAAACAGAAGCTCTTCTTCCTTCTCAACGGCCCTTATCGCCTTTGTGTATCCGAAGATTTCTAGAGCATTTCGGGGCAACCCTGAGTCGCGGGGGATTCCCTTGTGGGACTGTTTGTGATTCATCCTGTTCAGGAGGATGTTTCATGTCAGCAC
>NZ_JARGYC010000142.1 GCF_029168335.1 Psychromarinibacter sediminicola | reverse complement strand
GCGTATCGCTCCTTCGGGAGGTTCTGGCAGGCTTCAGCACCCGCCACGATACGCCGCCTTCTCAGGCGCCATCACCCAATTTCAGCCATAGCTGTTCCGGATGCTTCGGGAAACCTACTATGCAAAGCGATGCCAGCCCGAGGAGGGCGTCGCCAAAAGCGTCATCGTCAAGGTCACCGCGCCGGAAGATTCCGGTTTCCGCCGGATTTTCGACGCGCTTCCCGACGAACAGCGCGAGGCGCTTATCCTCGTGGTTGCCCAGGCGTTTTCGTTCGATGACGCCGCGAAGGTATGCGGCTGCTCTCCCGCGACGATAAAGAGTCGGGTCACGCTCGGGCGGCGTAAGCTGGTCGCCAGTGCATCGCAAATTCAAGTCGCGTCCGGCACGGCCGTGCTCCCTGTTGTGCGCCTTGGCAGGGAGCATGATCAATCATTGCCGTGGTCGCAGGGCGCGCAAAACCGGATGGCACCAATCTTCGGCATACGATCCGCACAAAGCTTGACGCCGGCGTCCGGAGAAATCGGCGCGACAAGTTCTGTCAGAACGGGTCCCCGCCTCGTGCCTGCGCCTGACTACCCGAACGCAGCAGATTACCCCTAAGAAGGAGATTACCCTTGCTGACGAAAGACACCGTATTCCGCCCGAAGGCTCGGGAATCCAAGGCGGCGGGCACCCATTCCGCTGCAATGCTGATCATTGACGCCGAGATTGCGGCACGGGACGTGAAGACGCAGCGGTTGCGCAAGGCGAGACTGGAACGGGAGCGGTCCCGACCAAAACCGGTTGCGCCCGCAAAGCTGAAGAAGCGTACGACCCCGAGGAAATCCGCTTGATGACGGGAAACGTAGAATTTGATACGCGACGGTCCGGCTCCGAACAACGCATCGCCGCGCGCGAATGGGTCGCCGTTCTCGCGCAATACCGGGAGCCGTCCCTCTCACGAAGCACGTGGGAGATCGCCATCACGGCGGGTCCCTTCGCTGGTCTGTGGGCGCTGGCCTGTTGGAGCGTCGACTTCAGCTACACGCTCGCCGCGGTCCTTGCCGTCCTGAACGCCATGTTCTTGGTGCGGCTGTTCATGATCCAGCACGATTGCGGCCATGCCGCTTTCTTCGACAATCGCAGCGTCAGCGACTGGGTCGGACGCGCCATCGGCGTGCTGACGCTGACGCCCTACGACACCTGGCGCCGTCTGCACGCGGCCCATCATGCGGGGACCGGCAACCTCGAGCGGCGGGGCATCGGCGACGTCCTGACACTGACCGTGGCGGAATACCGCGGCCTGCCGTTCTTCGGGCGCCTCAAGTACCGGCTCTACCGCCACCCGCTCACCCTGTTAGGTCTGGGGCCGTTCTACGTTTTCTTCCTTTGCAATCGGCTGCCGCTTGGCCTGATGCGCGCCGGCCGAAAATACTGGGTCAGCGCGATGGGGACCAATGCAGCGATCGCTGCTCTGTTGGTGGGCATCGGATACATGGGCGGCATCGACGTCCTTGTCTTCATCTTCCTGCCCACGATGCTGGTCGCGGCCTCGATCGGGGTGTGGCTGTTCTACGTGCAGCACCAGTTCGAGGAAACGAGCTGGGACCACGAGCCCGATTGGCAGCTTCACGACGCGGCGCTGCATGGAAGCTCGTACTACGTCCTGCCCGGGCCGCTGCGTTGGCTGACGGCCAATATCGGGATGCATCACCTGCACCATCTACAATCGCGCGTGCCGTTCTACCGTCTGCCCGAAATCCTGCGTGACCATCCCGAGTTGGCCGAGGCGCAGCGGCTGACGCTGGGTGAAAGTCTCTCATGCGTGCGCAAGCACCTGTGGGACGAGGAAAACCGCCGGCTCGTGACATTCGCGGCAGCGCGGGCGTCCTGAGGTGGTCTGACTCCGAGGGCCGGTGGATTGGTCCTTGCACCGGCGCACGTCTATCCCTACTTACCATCCAAGTGGATGGAGATTAAGTTGCCTCGCCAGATCAAGCCCAGTGACACGGAGAAAGTCACGATCAACCTCGGCTACGTCGACCTCGGCCGCATCGATCTGCTGGTCGAGGAAGGCTTTTATTCCAACAGGACCGACTTCATCCGAACCGCGATCCGCGCGCAGCTTGGCGCTCACGGCGCCGAGGTAGGCCGCCTGATCGAGCGGCGCACGCTCGATGTCGGACTGCGCGATTTCACCCGCGCCGATCTCGAAGCCGCCCGCGATGCGGGCGAGGTTCTGCACATCAAGGTCGTCGGGCTCGCGCGGCTGGCCCACGACATCACGCCCGATCTCGCCCTGGCGACCATCGGTTCGATCAACGTCCTCGGCGCGCTTCAGGCGCCGCCCGAACTGCGCGCCGCGCTGGCGCATCGCACAACCTGACGGCTGCGGCCGATCCCGAAAGGCAAACAGATGAACGACGATTTCGCGACGGCCATGCGCCGCTCGCTCGACCAGACGCGTGCCGGACACCCATTCGCCGCAACGCGCACGATCCAGGCGGCGCTTGCAGGCTCGGCCGAAACGCCGTCCCCGGCCGACGTGATGCCGAAGGCAATGGCGTTCCGCCGCGCGAAGCCGACCGGGCCGCGTTCGCGGCTTTCGCAGGTCGTCTCGGAGCTTTCGAAACGGGCCAAGGGCTTCGAGGCCCCGTCGAGCCGGGCGCAACCCGTGGTCGACGTGCCGGACGGCGCGTTGTTCGAGCGCCGGGCCCATGCCGGCCCGCACGGCGCGCGGGACTATTACCTTTACCGCCCCTCCGACCAAGAGGCACCGGTCCGCGGCGTGATCCTCATGCTGCATGGCTGCACGCAATCGTCCGAAGATTTCGCTGCCGGGACGCGGATGAACACCCAGGCCGAGCGGCACGGGCTGGTCGTGGCTTATCCTGAGCAGACGCGCGCGCACAACGCCCAGGCGTGCTGGAACTGGTTCCGGCCCGGAGACCGGTCGCGGGCGGGGGGCGAGGCGGCGCTGCTGGCCGACCTGGCTGCTGCCGTGGCGGAGGAGCACGACGTGCCGGCGGGCCGTGTCTTCGTCGCAGGCCTTTCGGCGGGCGGTGCGATGGCGGCCATCCTCGCCCAGACCCACCCGGAGGTCTTCGCCGCCGCGGGCGTGCATTCCGGCCTTGCGCCGGGATCGGCGAGCGACGTCATGTCGGCCTTGGGCGCGATGCGTGGCCAGCCCGCGTCGGACGCGGAACCGCTTGCCGTGCCGGCGATCATCTTCCAGGGCTCGGCCGACAACACGGTCGCGCCGGTGAACGCGGGCCGGTTGGCCGGGCCGCTGGAAGACGCTGTTCCCGTGTCCGGAGAGGAAGCCGGGCGCCGCTACGACGTGCTGCGCGCGCGGAACGCGGCCGGCCACCCGGTCGAGGTCTGGAGGATCGACGGCGCGGGCCACGCGTGGTCCGGGGGCCATGCCGGCGGCAGCTACGCCGATCCGCAAGGACCCGACGCCTCGGCCGAAATGGTGCGTTTCTTCCTTGCGCGGGCATAGCGACGGGGCGGTCGCGCAACGGGTTTCATAAGACAACCATGGTCAGGCCCCGCGGCCCGAGAACCGTGGCGGAGCATCCTACACTTCGGCGAGAGTGGCAAGCAATGCAAGAGACCCAACCCGTTCTGCGGCCCGGCGATACCTGCTGGAGGATCGAAACGGCAGACAGGCTGGCGGTGATCGTCGACGCGGCCGACTATTTCGCGCTTCTGCGCGAGGTGATGCAGAAGGCGCAGCACAGTGTCATCATGATCGGCTGGGAGTTCGACACGCGGATCTCGCTCGATTCGCGCGAAGACCCAGGCGGCGTTCCTGACCGCCTGGGCAAGTTCCTGACCTGGCTCGTCCGCCAGCGTCCCGATCTCGACATCCGGCTGCTGCAATGGGACGTCGGGCTTCTGAGCACGCTCGGCCGGGGCTCCACACCTCTCCGCCTCGCGGACTGGCTGCTCGGGGGCCAGATCCGCCTCAAGCTCGATCATGCACATCCTTCTGGCGCTGCGCATCACCAGAAGATCATCGTGATGGACGACGTTCTCGCCTTCTGCGGCGGCATCGACGCGACCGCGGACCGCTGGGACACGAAGGAGCACGTGGACGACAGCCCCTACCGGATCAGGCCCACGACGAAACGGCCCTACGACCCGTGGCACGACGCGACCGTGGCGGTTGGCGGCGACGCAGCCCGAGCGTTGGGCGACCTGGCGCGGACGCGGTGGGAACACGCCACCGACGAGGCCATGACGCCGCCGCCCGCCGTCGCGCCGATCTGGCCGGAATGCCTGGAGCCGATGCTCCGGGACGCCGAGGTCGCGATCTCGCGCACGATGCCGGCCCATGCGGGGCGAGACGAGGTCCACGAGATCGAGTCGCTCTACCTCGCGATCATCGCCGCCGCGCGGCGCACCCTTTACATCGAAAGCCAGTATTTCGCCTCGCGTCTTCTGGCCGAAGCGATCGCTGCGCGGCTGGGTGAACCGGACGGCCCCGAAATCGTCGTCGTGAACCCCGAGACGGCACAAGGGTGGCTGGAAGAGAAAGCGATGGGATCAGCCCGCGCGCAGCTTCTGGAGTTCGTCCGAAAGTCAGATGTGCACGGCCGTTTCAGGCTCTACACCCCCGTGACCGAGGGCGGAGGCCCGATCTACGTTCATGCCAAGATCGTCATCATGGACAACCGCCTGATGCGTGTAGGGTCCTCCAACCTCAACAACCGCTCGCTCGGC
>NZ_JARGYC010000141.1 GCF_029168335.1 Psychromarinibacter sediminicola | reverse complement strand
CCTCGACCTCGTCACTCTGGCGGTTCTTCCAACGGCACGGGATTACGAGGAAAAAAAGACCGGTCACGCCGTCGAGCAGGATCGTCCGGACGTCCTGAAGCAGCGCCTCGACTGGTTCGACGGGCAGCTCGACCTGGATCCGGATCGGCTTGTCTTCATCGACGAAACGTGGACGGCGACCAATATGGTCCGCAGCCATGGGCGCTGCCAGCGGGGGGAGCGGCTGCGGATGGGTTTCCCGCACGGGCACCGCAAAACCACGACCCTGGTTGCCGGGTTGCGCAAATCCGGCATGGTCGCGCCGATGACACTCGACGGGCCGATCAACGGCAACTGGTTCGAGGCTTACGTTCGCCATGTCCTGGTTCCGGCGCTGCGCCCCGGCGACGTGGTGATCATGGACAACCTCTCCAGCCACAAGCGGGCATCGGTGCAGGACATGATCGAGGCGGCAGGCGCGCGGCTGATGTTCCTGCCGCCCTACAGCCCCGACTTCAACCCCATAGAAATGGCCTTCGCCAAGCTCAAGGCACTGCTCAGAAAGGCCGCGGTGCGGACCGTGACAGGGCTCTGGGATGTCATCGGCGAGCTCATCGATTGCTTTACTCCGCAGGAATGCGCGAACTACTTCGCCGCCTGCGGATACGATGCAGATTGATCGGAAAACGCTCTAAGCCCGACGACATTAGGTTCGATAAATTTCTGCAGGTTCTAAGATCTTTTGCGAGGGCTGCGCTGCACTTGAACGAAAGAGTATTCCCAAAAATGAAGGGGAAGAAAAGAATAAAATTTGTTCTATTGACTCGCCCCGATATATTTGACAAGCTGAATCTTCAGAACCAAAGCGCAAGAGCAAGCGACAATTCCGTTGTTCTTAATTGGGACACAACCTACAAGCATCACCGGCAATCAGATCTCTTTAAGCTCGCTGACAGGTTCTTAGGAAGACAATCGGGGTGCGATTTCAAGGAAGGCGCCGCTTGGGATCATTATGTTTCAAAGGACGTATTACACGCTTCAGTTCGTGAGGCAGGCGACGAAGTGAATCGCTCATTTATAGAGTTCCTACGTGTTTCTTGGTTTCGACCTCGCGATATAATTAGATCCCTCCATATATGCCAATCTCAGGACTCCTGCGAGGAATACGTCACTAGAGAGGGGTTCGAAAGATCGTTCAAATGGTTCTCCGACTATCTCTATGGAGAAGTCAAAGATTTCTCCAGATTCTACTTTTCAGACGACACGTTTGACCTTATTGAGAGATTTTTTAGCGAGATTCAACGCCTGGACATTATAACCTACGAAAACTACATGGATGCGCATACGAGATTTATAGATAAAATAAAGAGCGGGCCGTCAAATTCGTCGCTCGACCCCAAGGTCGAAGACCCGGATGAGTTCCTTCAAATTCTTTATTCTTCTAATATAATTTGCTGGAGAGCTGAGAATGAGTTTGGATCTGTTGACGATTACTGGGCATTTCGAGAAAGGTCCGCCACGCAACTAGACCCCAAAGTTGGGCTATACCAGAAATATGCGGTCCATTATGGACTTCGCCGCGCGCTCCGCCTCACCAGCAAGATAGTAACGGGGGTAAAAGATTAGCGCCTAATCTCCCACCTCTCCCCCAAATCCCTGAGCCCCGCCCGGATCAACTCCCGCAACACCGCCTCGTCCACATCCGCCAGCTTGGTCACGTACACACAAGACTTCCCCAGCTTGTGCTTGCCCAGCCGCCCCAGGATCTCCCCGAAATCGGCGTATCCCGGCAGGATGTAGATCGAATGCGCCGCCTTGCGCGGCGAGAACCCGGTCGCCAGGAACTCCCCCGACCGCCCGCTGTCATAGACGTAGCGATACCGCCCGTAGCCGACCATCGACGGCCCCCACATCGCCGGCGCCCATCCCGTCACCTCGCGAAAGATCGCGTCCAGGCGTCGCGCCTCCTCCCGCTTGCGCGGCGGCTCGACCCGGTCGAGAAACGCCCCCACGTCAGCCCCGGTCGCCTGCGTCTTGTTCTCCGCCATCCGCCGATCCTCCCGCGGCCAAGTCTCCCCGCGGCGCCGATGCCGGTCAAGCACCGGAGTCCACCCCGTCCGGACACCCGCGCCCGACCCGGACAGTTACCGCTATCACCCACGAAACCAACCGCTTACACCCCCGTCCAACCTCGGACACTTCCCTCTTTCCCTTTCGCCCGGCCCGTTCCATAACCGGCCCATGACCGACCCCGCCGACTGGACCGCTCCCGACCTCGCCTGTATCGAGCGCCTCGCCCGCGCCGCGCTCGACGCCCTGCCGGCCCCCTTCGCCGACAAGGCCCGCGAGGTCGCCCTCAGGGTCGAGGAGTTCCCCTCCGACGCCCTTCTCGACGAGCTCGACATCGACGACCCCTTCGGCCTGACCGGGCTTTACGAGGGCATCCCCCTGACCGAGAAATCCACCTACGATCAGCCGATGCAGCCCGACACGGTCTGGCTCTTCCGGCGGCCGATCCTCGACGAATGGGCCGACCGGACCGACCAGCCCCTCGGCGCCCTCGTGGCCCATGTCCTCGTCCACGAGATCGCCCATCATTTCGGCTGGTCCGACGCCGATATCGCCGCCATCGACCGCTGGTGGGAGTGAGCCGGTAGAACCTCGCCCCGGCCCGGGTTATGACCGGAGCGACCGATCACCCCGAGAGGCCCCATGCGCACCGATATCCTGACGATCACCCTGAACCCGACCGTCGACTATGCGACCTCGGCCGACGAGGTCTATCCCGACCACAAGCTCCGCTGCTCGGAGCCCCATATCGACCCCGGCGGCGGCGGCATCAACGTGGCAAGGGCGGTGCGGCAGCTGGGCGGGCAGGCGACGGCCCTGATCGCCATCGGCGGCGGCTCGGGGGCGCAGATGCTGCAGCTCCTGGCGCTGGAGGGGGTGCCGACGGTGGCCTTCCAGGGGCCGGGCGAGACCCGGCTGTCCTTTTCCGTGACCGATCTGAAGGCGAACGAGCAGTATCGCTTCGTCATGCCGGGCCCGATCTGGACCGAGAAGGACGTCGAGCGGGGGCTGACCTCGATCGACCAGTCGACGGGGGACGGCACGATGGTGGTCCTCTCGGGCAGCCAGCCGCCGGGGGTGGCCAAGGAGTTCCCCTCGATCCTGGCCCATCACGTGACCGGCCGGCAGGCGCGGCTGATCGTGGACACCTCGGGGCCGGCCCTGTTCGACCTGGTCCGGCAGACCCACGAGGCGGTCTATGTGCTTCGGATGGACGATGCCGAGGCGGAGGAGCTGGCCGGCAAGCCCCTGCCCGACCGGGCCGACACGGCGGCCTTCGCCCGGGGCCTGGTGGAGAAGGGCGCGGCCTCGAACGTGATCGTGGCGCGGGGGGCCGACGGGTCGGTGATGGCCAACAGGGAGGGGGCTTGGCACGCGGTCGCGCCCCGGGTCGAGGTGGTCAGCAAGGTCGGGGCCGGCGACAGCTTCGTCGGCGGCTTCGCCCTGTCGGCGGCGCGGGGAGAGGGGCTGCCGGATTGCCTGAAATTCGGGGTCGCGGCGGCGGCGGCGGCCTGTACGACGGCGGGAACCCAGCTGTGCGACCTGGGCGTCGCGGAGGGGCTGCTGGAGAAGACGGTGCTGGAGGAAATCTGAGGGCGTCCGAGGTTGGACGGGGTGGCAAGTTCCTGGAATCGCTTGCGATAGCGGTAACAGGACGGGTCGGACACCGGGCGGCACAGGGTGACCGTGGGCGATGGGTGAACCCGCGCCGCGGGTGCGGCGCGGAACCACCCATCCTACGGGGAGCGCCGGGCCGTCAGGCGGGTTCGGCCACCCGCTCGGAGGCCGCGAGCTTCGCGGTCATCTCCACCAGGCGGCGCGACTGGTGCGCGATGGCCTTGCGGCTCTTGTCGTCGATCTCGCCCGCGACCATCGAAAAGCCATAGGGGTTGCCGGTCTCGAACTGGATCGGGTCGGTATAGCCCGGCGCGACGATGACGCTGCCCCAGTGCATCGCCGTGGCGTAGAGGCCCTGCAGCGTGGTCTCGTGGCCGCCGTGCAGCGTCGAGGCGCTGGTCGAGGCGGTGAAGGTCTTGTTGGCCAGCTTGCCCTCCTGCCAGATCGGGCCCAGCGTGTCGATGAAGGCGCGCATCTGGCTGGCGACGTTGCCGTAGCGGGTGGGCGAGATGAAGAAATAGCCGTCGGCCCAGATCATGTCGTCATGGGAGACCTCGGGGATGTCCTGCATCTTGTCGAGCTGGGCTTTCCAGGCGTCCTGGCCCTCGACGACTTCTTTCGGCGCGGTCTCGGCCACGCGGCGCAGGCGGATCTCGGCGCCGGCCTGTTTCGCGGCCTTCTGCGCTTCGAGGGCGATCTGATGGTTGGTGCCGTAGGTCGTGTAGAAAACGATGGCGATTTTCGGTGCGGTCATTGTGCGTACTCCTTGGATCCTGCCGAGTAGTTACGCTTTCAATTCTGTTCTTCCATGGGAAGTTCCGTGCGGAAGACCGAAGGTTCTGTGCGCGGATGCACGTTTGCGGGCGGGGGTGTGGCGCGGGGAGCGGTGTGCGGGGCGCGATGGGTGCGAGCACCCATCCTACGCGCGGCTTCAAAGGTTGGAACGGCGGAGCCGCGCGAGGACCGAGGCGCGTTGGCTCACGGCTTCGTTCGCGATATGCAACGACTTATGCCGACGGTCTTCCGCATCGAGGGATTTCGCTTCTTCTTCTAGAGCTTCGTGCGTTTAATCGTGGGCATATCCTGCGGCCTTGAAGTAGTTCCAGCATTCGTCGGGTTCGAAGAGATCGCAGATGTCGCCGA
>NZ_JARGYC010000140.1 GCF_029168335.1 Psychromarinibacter sediminicola | reverse complement strand
ACCGCTTCATGGCTGACGTCGATCCCGCGTTCGTGCAGCAGGTCTTCGACATTCCGCAGCGAAAGCGGGAACCGGACATACATCATCACCGCGAGACGGATGATCTCGCGCGACGTCTTGAAGTACTTGAATGGACAAGGTCGGGCCATGGGGCGGACGCTACCGACGCTCCTGCCCCGCCTCAAGCCGAGTTCCTTTGACACCTCCTCACCGCCAGGCGAATGATCTCAGGGCTGCTCTGGAAGTACTTGAACGGGTCGCGTTTCATCATGGCCCGAGGTTACGAAACCGCCCTGCCCGGCTCAACGAGGTTCCTTCTGACACCACCTGTTCAACTGATCGCCCCGGCCGGGCGGTCAAGGTCGACCTTCACGCTCTGCGTCCTGCCGTCCTTCGATTCGCCCAGGTAGATCGTCTGGTGGGGGAACGGGATCTCGATTCCGCGCTCGTCGAAGACCTGCTTGATGATCGCGTTGTAGGCGCGGCCGACGCCCCACTGCTTGCCGGGGATGCACTTGATCCGCGCCCGCAGGACCACGGCGCTGTCTCCGAAGCTGTTGAGCCCGAACCACTCCAACTCGTCCATGATGGCCGCCGACTGGTCGGGGTCGGCGCGCAACATATCGAAGGCGTCGAGCATTGCCTGCTTCACCTCTTCCACGTTCTCGCGGTAGGCGACGCCCATGTCGCAGAGGTAGTAGCCAAAATCCTTGACGTAGTTTGTTACCATGTCGACGGAGGAGAAGGGGATGATGTGGAAGGCGCCCGTCAGGTCGCGCAGGCTGACCGAGCGGATCGTCAGCCGTTCCACCGTTCCTGTCGTGCCACCCACAGTCACCACGTCGCCCACGTTCATCGCGTTCTCGAACTGGATGAAGATGCCGGTGATGATGTCTTGCACCATCTTCTGCGCGCCGAAACCTATGGCGAGGCCGAGCACACCGGCCGAGGCCAGAAGCGGCGCAATGTCGAGCCCGACCTCGGCCAGCACGAACATCAGGGTAATGATGATGAGCGCGATCGTCCCCGCGTTGCGCAGGAGGCTCAGCAGCGTTTGCTCGCGCGCCTTGGCGACGTTGCCGAATTCCGGGTTCAGCCGGTAGTCAATCCACGAGGTCAGCGCGATCCAGACCCCGAAGGCGACCAACAGGACCAGCGCCACCGAGAAAACGGTGCCGGTCAGGCGCAGGCCGATCTGGCTGGCCATCCAGGCCCTGAGCTCGATCAGGCTGATCGCGTCGAGCGCGAAGAAGAAGACGAGGGCGAAGATCACCAGCCGCAGGACGAAGAGCGCGCGGGGTATGAAGGTGTTCAGCCGCCGCTCGAGCAGCGGCATGCGCGCGGTCACGCCCTCGGGCAGCACTACTCCGCGCACCATCGTCCGACCCAGGATCCCGGAGATCGCGACGCCGAGAAGGCCCACGACGAGGACCTGGCCGGACGCCACGAAGGTCTGGAACACTGCGTCGCCCGGGCTGACCAGCACGATGGCGAACATCGCGAGAAGGTAGGCGAGCGCGGGCCAGTGCCAGTTCGTCGCTAGGAAATGCAGCGCGCCGCGGCGGCGACTGCGGCGTCGCGGCGCGGCCAGTTCCGGGTCCGAGAGGATGGGGGCGCCGTGCGTCTCCTCTGCCGTCACGTCGCCGGTCCCGGGGCCGGCCCCCGGAAGGTCGTGGGACGCAGGCGCGGCGTCTGGGCGTGCGCCCAGCATCCAGTCGGCCACCGGGCGGCGGTTCCGCAGGACCAGCCAGATCGCGAAGGCCAGCACGGCGAAGGCGATCAGCGCCGACACCGCGCGCCCCGCGGCGAAGGAGACGTTGGTGTTGATGACCGGAACGACGAGAAGCTGGCCATAGCCCACCACCCCCACTATCAGGTTGAGGCGCGAGGCGAGGTAGGCCGCCGCCCGGTCGCCGATCGGGAGCGGGCGCAGATGCGTGGCCGCCGGCGACAGGACGAGGCGGACGAGAACCTTGGCCATCTCGACCAGCAGGAATGCGTTGAGATAGAGTGTCTGGCGGATGCCGATCTGGCCGAACTCCCCGAGCAGCAGGATCGCCAGCGCATAGCCCGCCGCCCAAGCCGCAACGACGATCAGCGCGTCGATCACCGCCGAGATGACGAAGAGAGTTACCGTGCGGAGCCCCCCGCCGTCCCGGGCCGAGGCGCCCATGCGGGCGTAGAGCGTCTTGCCGCCACGCCGGAGCACGAAGAACACGATCACCGTGCCTGCGATCACCAGCGCGAGATCACCAAGCGCGTCGAGCAGCACCGCCACCTCTCCGCCGCTGAGGCCGTCGAACACCGCGGGCGCGCGGGTTATCTGCCGCCAGATGCTCGAGATGCTGTCCGCGATCCCCTCCGCCACCTCCTGGGTGATAAGCGCGACGCGCCTGCCGAAGGAGAGATCCCCGGGTGGCACATCTCCGGCCGCGAGCGTCTCCACCAGATCGTCGGGCATCGCGGGATTGGGCTCGGCGTCCGTGGCGCGCAGGCGCTCGATTAGGTCGACCCGTGCCGCATCGTCCTCGATCACGTCGATCAGGAGCTCAATGTCGCTGCGCGGCTCGTCGCGCGTCGCAGTCGCCTCTTGACCGAGCGCGTGGAATGGGAGCACCAGAAGGAGAAGGGTGAAAATATTGAACAGTTTCAGCACGTCGGGTCGTTCCGTTAGTCTTCTTTACAGGTCTTGTGGCGTGGCGAAGGGATAATATGCGAGTTCGCGGAAAGCGACCGTCGGTGGTCAGCGACCCTGTCGTACGTTGCGGGGGAAGGCAAGTGAGCTAATGGAACGAACGGGATTCGAACGGCCAGTACGGTTTCGGGTCACAAAAGGCCGATCCAAAAACTGGACCCTCAATCAAATCGCATCCGGTCCTCCCTCCGAGGCGGCTCGCGCCGGATACGCCCGTGGCGCCGTCCGGTCGTCGGATCCGTGTCGAGGTAGGCGTCCTGCCATCGGCGTACATACTCGGCGAACTGCGTCAGCGCATCGACCTGGTCGTCCTTCGCCGAGTCGGGAAATGCCAGTAATTCACGACGAAACGTGTCGAACCACGGCTTGTCGGTCGGGATCACCAATTGACCGGACTTGATCCAGTCGGTGTGCGGGATGAACCGGTCTAGCTTGCTGCTGAGCACCTTGACGCCCTGGTATACGGCCGCTGTCTCCCGTTTGAACTCTTGCAGCAGCGCGTGCCCCATGGCCGAGCCTTCAATCAGGACCTTGTCCGCGTACCATCTCTTACGCTCGCGTCGGATCGTGGCCTTTAGGTCCGTGGGCACTGTCACGTTAACCGGGTGGTGATCGCGGTGGCCTGACGGTAAACATCGTTATGCGTCCCCTCACCTACGCTCGCCACCGGTTTCCACCAGCGATAATCCAGCGCGCCGTCTGGCTCTATTTCCGGTCGGCGCTGAGCTATCGCGACGTTGAGGACATGCTCGCCGAACGCGGCATCGACGTGTCCTACGAAACCGTCCGGCGCTGGGTCCACAAGTTCGGCGGCCTCTACGCTGAGCGGGTCCGTCAGCGCCGACCAAGACCTTCAGATCGATGGCACCTCGATGAGGTCTTCCTAAAGATCGGCGGCCAGATCGTCTACCTCTGGCGCACCGTGGACGACGAAGGCGAAGTGCTCGACATCCTGGTTCAGTCAAAGCGGGACCGGAAAGCCGCATTGAAATTGCGGCTAAAACTCCTGAAACGACAGGGCTATGTCCCGAATGCCATCGTCACCGACCGTCTTCGGTCCTATCGCGCCGCACTGCGTGAGTTGGGTTTGCACGACCGGCACGTGACTGGCGGACGCTCGAACAACCGAGCAGAGGTTTCACATCAGCCAACCCGACGCCGAGAGCGGCAGCAAATTCGCTTCAAGTCACCCGGCTCCGCGCAGCGCTTCCTCGCCGCCCACTCCGCAATCTCCAATCTCTTCAACGTCCAGCGCCATTTGATCTCCCGCAGAACGCTGAAGGTGTTCCGCTCCACGGCAACGGCGGATTGGCGCGAGATCGTGGCTGCCTGACGTTGGATCGAAAAGCTCCGCCCGCCACCGCGACTTAACGTGACAATGCCCAACGGGGCTATCTCCAAGGTCGCATCGAATATCGGGCGGTCCCTATGCGGAAGCATTGAGGCCAGGACGCGCGCGATGCCCACGGACGCGATCGTCGCTATTAAGACCCCAAGGAGCTTTTCGCGGCGTGCCGTTTGCGCCTGTCGATCCGACAGGACGAACCAGAGTGACCAGAATACCATTACCGAGAGCAGGGCTTTCACGGGTTCGCGTTGGAAAAGCCATAATATCCACGACACAGATTCATGTTCGGTCACAAAGTCGTTCAGCCAAACCAATATTCTAACATCCACGGTCATCTCCAAGATCAAGAAATTATAATATTGTCTTAACGGGAATGTAAACCTGCCCCTGGACGGCACTGGGTGTCCGGACGAACATCTCATCCAAATGCCAACGCCAATGGCTGGACCGCATCCCCTCGATCCGGCGTTTGCGGATTTCCGCGGCGAACATCGGCCCGAAACGGTTCCACCAGAACCGCACTGTCTCGTGGCTGATGTCGATGCCCCGCTCGTGCAGCAGGTCCTCCACATTGCGTAGAGACAGCGGGAAACGGACGTAAAGCATCACCGCCAGGCGGATGATTTCAGGGCTGCTCTGGAAGTACTTGAACGGGTCGCGTTTCGTCATTGAGCTGGCCCCATTTTCGACCGGACACCTGGGCCTGAACCAGGAGGCTTAGGGATATCCCTAAGCACGTGCTCATGTCTGAAGTTGAAATCATTACGGATGGTGGCTGTCGGCGCCGCTGGAGTTCGGCCGAAAAGCTACAGATTGTCGAAGAGACGCTGGACGGCAGCGAGAGCATCTCGTCACACGTGAAGAATGGGCAAGCGATTGAGAACGTGTGGTTTTGGCTGCATTTGCAGTATCCGTTTTCGCAAGGTTTCCCGGCTTTTGGTGC